>HF991359.1:32540-33364 GCA_000431515.1 Clostridium sp. CAG:632
ATCTGGATATTTTCGGAGAGGGCAATTATTTCCTGGAGCTGCAGGACCACGGAATCCCGGATCAGACAGTGGTGAATACGGAATTGCTGAAGATGCATGAGGAGCTTGGAATCCCATTGGTAGCGACCAATGATATCCATTATGTAAATGCGAAGGACTGGGAGGCACATGATTTCCTACTCTGTATCCAGACAAATAAGAAGTTAAAGGATGAAGACCGGATGCGGTATGAAGGGGGACAGTATTATCTGAAATCTCCGGAAGAGATGGAGGCTCTGTTCCCATATGCGAAGGAAGCATTGGAGAATACCTATAAGATTGCACAGCGCTGTAATGTGGAGATCGTGTTCGGCGAGCAGAAGGTGCCGAAGTTTGATGTACCGGAACCATACGATGCGTATGGGTATCTGGAGCATCTGTGCCGGGAAGGTATTAAACGCAGATACCAGCCGGTTACAAAGGAGCTGCAGGAACGGCTGGATTATGAACTCGGGACGATTAAGCATATGGGGTATGTGGATTATTTCCTGATCGTATGGGATTTTATTCATTATGCCAGAGAGCATGGAATCCCGGTCGGTCCCGGACGGGGATCTGCAGCCGGCAGTATCGTGGCATATTGCCTGGAGATCACGAATATCGATCCGATCCGTTACAATCTGCTGTTTGAACGATTCCTGAATCCGGAACGTGTATCCATGCCGGATATTGATATTGACTTCTGTTATGAACGCAGGCAGGAGGTTATCGATTATGTGGTCCGGAAATACGGCAAGGAGAAGGTTGTGCAGATCGTGACCTTCGGAACGATGAAGGCAAGAGCG
>HF991359.1:33451-37521 GCA_000431515.1 Clostridium sp. CAG:632
CGGTTCCGCGGGATCTGAATATTACGCTGGATCTGGCATTGCAGACCAGTCCGGATCTGAAGAAGATGTATGAAGAGGATGATCAGATCCGACATCTGATCGATATGTCAAGAAAGCTGGAAGGGCTGCCACGGAATACCTCCATGCATGCAGCCGGTGTTGTGATCGGTCAGGAGCCGATCGAAGAATATGTACCGCTATCCAAGGGCGGAGATGATGCAATCACTACACAGTTTACGATGACGACTATTGAACAGTTGGGACTGTTAAAGATGGACTTCCTGGGATTGCGGACCCTGACGGTAATTCAGGATGCCTGTGATATGATATCGGAAGGCAGACAGATTCCGTTCTCAATAGATACTATTAATTATGAAGATGAGGATGTTTACAGCATGATCAGCGCCGGAAGGACAGAGGGTGTGTTCCAGCTGGAAAGTTCCGGAATGAAATCGTTTATGACAGAGTTAAAGCCGGGCAATCTTGAAGATGTGATTGCCGGAATCTCATTGTATCGTCCGGGTCCGATGGATTTCATCCCATCCTATATTAAGGGGAAGAACCATCCGGAGGATATTACTTATGATGCGCCGCAGCTGGAGAAAATTCTAGCTCCTACGTATGGATGTATCGTATATCAGGAGCAGGTTATGCAGATCGTCATGGAGCTGGCCGGTTATACGCTGGGGCGGAGCGATCTGGTGCGCCGTGCCATGTCAAAGAAGAAGGCTGATGTCATGGAGCGGGAGCGGAAGAACTTCGTTTACGGCAATGAAGCGGAAGGGGTTCCGGGCTGTATCAGCCGGGGGATTTCGGAAGCAACTGCCAACAAGATCTTTGATGAGATGACGGATTTTGCAAAGTACGCTTTTAATAAGTCCCATGCAGCCTGCTATGCTGTGGTTGCATATCAGACCGCCTACCTCAAGTACCATTATCCGGTGGAATTTATGGCGGCTCTTATGACCTCCTACATTGAAAATGCAGGAAAGGTAACGGAGTATATCTATGTCTGCAGACAGATGGGGATAGAAATCCTGCCACCGGATATCAATACCGGTGTAGCAGAGTTCTCGGTAAAGGACGGCAGGATCGTATATGGCCTGTCAGCCATTAAGAACATCGGACGGAATGTCATTGATCTGGTGGTAAACGAGAGAGAGACGAATGGCCCATATAAGAGTCTTCAGGATTTTCTGGAGCGGATGCCGGGTAAAGAGGTCAATAAGCGTGCAATCGAGAATCTGATCCTGGCAGGTGCCTTTGATGCAATGGAAGGCAATCGCCGTCAGAAGATGATGATATATCCGGCAATCATGGATGGAATCCATGCCAGCCATAAGAACAGCATGGAAGGACAGATGAGTCTGATGGATTTCCTGGGAGAAGAAGAGAAGGAAGAGTTTGAAGTCAGGATGCCGGATGTAGAGGATTATAAGAAAGAGGAGAAACTGGCATTTGAAAAGCAGGTACTGGGTGTCTATGTCAGTGGACATCCTCTGGAGGATTACCTGGAGCTGATCCGGAAGCAGGCAGATGCGACATCTATGGATTTTCAGCTGGATGAAGAAAGCGGACTGCCGAAGGTGACGGATCAGGGACTTTATACACTGGGTGGCATGGTATCCAACGTAACCTTAAAGGTAACACGGAACAATCAGAATATGGCTTTCCTGACACTGGAGGATATGTATGGAAGCGTGGAGGTCGTTGTATTTGCGAGAGATTTTGAAAAGAACCGCAGTATATTGACACCGGATGCAAAGCTGTTCATTACCGGACGCGCATCTGTATCGGATGACGAGGCGAAGCTGCTATTCAGTAAGGCAATCTCATTTGATGATATTCCCCGGGATGTATGGCTGCAGTTTGAGACGAAGGAAGCTTATGAACGGCTACAGTCGGAGCTATATCAGATCATTGACCGGCATGCAGGCAGCTCTTTTATAAAGATCTATATCCGGGAGGGAAAGCTCCGCAAGAATCTGCCACCGCAGTTCGCTATTGCATCGGGTGGAGAAGCGTTGGAAGAGCTGAAGGCATTACTTGGAGCGGAAAATGTAGTGGTAAAGGATAGAAAATAATGATTACAAGTACGGCAAATGCACAGATTAAGAATATAGTAAAACTGCAAAAGAGCAGCCGGGTCAGAAAAGAACAGCAGGTGTTTCTGGTAGAAGGAATCCGAATGTTCCGGGAGATACCGGAGACAATGCACCGGAAAACCTATGTGACAGAGGTGTGGACAGAGCAGCTCCCAAAGCATTGGCAGGAAGGCAACGAGTACGAGGTGGTCAGCGAGAGTGTATTCCGAGAGATCTCGGATACGATGTCTCCACAGGGAATTTTATCGGTGGTTCGTCAGATACATTATGAACGGAAGGCACTGCTTGGAGAGAATGGAGAAATACCATGTGTCCTGCTGCTGGAGAACCTTCAGGATCCGGGCAATCTTGGGACGATTCTGAGAACGGCTGAGGGTGCCGGAGTTACAGGAATCATGATGAGCCGGGATACCGTGGATGTTTATAATTCAAAGGTTGTGCGGGCTACCATGGGTGCTGTTTTCCGGATGCCGTTTTGCTATGAGGAACAGATCCTGGACGGACTCCACTGGCTACAGGAGCAGGGAATCTGCTGCTATGCGGCACATCTGAAGGGAAAAGAGTTTTATGATTATAATTACCGGACTGGCTGCTGCTTCCTGATCGGAAATGAAGGGAATGGATTAACACCGGAAATTTCTAAGGAAGCGGATCGGCTGATCCGGATTCCGATGCAGGGCAATGTGGAATCCTTAAATGCGGCAACGGCAGCAACAGTGCTGATGTACGAGGCTATGCGGCAGAGACTTCGTGTAGATTAAACTATGGAAATAATTGGATATAAATAGTACATCAGAGGAAAAATGTATGTAGATTTCCGACGCATTGTGTAATAAACTGTTATCGTGTCAAAATCATAGAATCATTGGATATACAATGATGATGGGGTGAATGAGGCGAAAGGAATAGGGTATGAGTAAAGTAGCAATTATTACAGACAGTAACAGCGGTATTACACAGGCACAGGCAACAGAACTTGGAATTTATGTGCTTCCGATGCCATTTACGATGGAAGGACAGGAATTTTATGAAGATATATCATTAACACAGGTACAGTTTTATGAGAAACTGGAGGGGGAGACGGAGATTGCAACGTCACAGCCGTCTCCGGAAGCAGTCACCAGTTTGTGGGATAAGGTTTTGAAAGATTATGATGAGATCGTACATATTCCAATGTCGAGCGGACTGAGTGGCAGCTGTCAGACAGCTATGCTTCTGGCAGAAGATTATGATGGCCGGGTAAAGGTGGTAAATAATCAGAGGATCTCAGTTACGCAGAGACAGTCAGCACTGGATGCAAAGGCTCTGGCAGAGGCAGGTAAGACAGCTGCCGAGATTGAACAGATCTTAATGGACACTAAGATGGACTCAGATATTTATATTATGGTGGATACACTGAAATATCTGAAAAAGGGCGGAAGAGTGACTCCGGCGGCAGCGGCAATCGGAGAAATCTTAAGAATCAAGCCGGTATTGCAGATCCACGGTGAGAAGCTGGATGCGTTTGCAAAGGCGAGAAATATCAAGGCAGCTAAGACATTGATGGTGAATGCGGTCAAGAAGAATATCCAGGAGAATCTGGGAGAGATTCCGGCCGCTGATGCGAAGAATGCACCATGGATCGCAATGGCACATACGCAGAATGAAGAAGAAGCGAAACTCTGGCGGGAAGAACTGCAGGAAGAGTTTCCGGGCTATGAGATTCATATTGATCCGTTATCTCTGAGTATTGCCTGTCATATCGGACCGGGAGCGCTGGCACTGACCTGGACAAAACGTCTGAACATAGAGTAAAACAGTAGCGGTAAAAGGTAATGGAAAACCGGAAACAAAATCCGGAATATTTCGACAATAGAAAGCTGAACACAGAAAAATAAAGAAATTAACTGACAATTGAATACAAAACAGCAAAGATTCAAATTATCAGACAACAATACGAATTTTTCTGCGATCTTTCTCTTTACA
>HF991359.1:37596-40484 GCA_000431515.1 Clostridium sp. CAG:632
AACGCACAGGGCGTTCCTCGTCTTTTTTCGTTATAGCGATGAGGATACGATGTGTTTTATCGCTGACAGAGTGACGATGGATGATAAATTAGAATAAGGAAAGGACGTATGTTATGCAGAATCTACATCAAACAGAAGCGGATCAGCGCCGGATTGGTATGTATGACTCCCGCTTTGAACATGACAACTGCGGTATCGGTGCCGTAGTAAATATCAAAGGTATCAAATCACATGGAACCGTTGATAATGCATTGAAGATTGTTGAGAATCTGGAGCACAGAGCGGGTAAGGATGCAGAAGGAAAGACCGGCGATGGTGTTGGTATCTTATTACAGATTTCTCACAGATTCTTTGAGAAAGCAGCCAGACAGCTGGGAATACAGCTGGGAAATGAGCGGGATTACGGTATCGGTATGTTCTTTTTCCCACAGGACGAGATGGAACGGAATCAGACAAAGAAAATGTTTGAGATCATTGTTGAAAAGGAAGGTATGGAGTTCTTAGGCTGGAGAGAGGTGCCGACCGATCCGTCCATTCTCGGAAGAAAAGCATTGGATGTTATGCCGTGCATTATGCAGGCATTTATTAAACGGCCGGAAGGTGTGGCAAAAGGACTGGACTTCGACCGGAAGTTATATATTGTCCGCCGGGTATTTGAGCAGTCAAATGACAATTCCTATGTAGTATCCCTTTCCAGCCGGACGATCGTATATAAGGGTATGTTCCTGGTAGGAGAGCTTCGGCTGTTCTTCCATGATCTGCAGGATCCGGATTATGTATCTGCAATTGCGCTGGTACATTCCAGATTCTCAACGAATACAACGCCAAGCTGGCTGCGTGCACATCCGTACCGATTCATAGTACACAACGGTGAGATCAATACGATCCGTGGAAATGCAGACCGGATGCTGGCAAGAGAAGAAACCATGGAATCCGACTACTTTAAGGGTGAGATGCATAAGATCACACCGGTTGTAGATCCGGATGGATCCGATTCCGCGAGACTGGATAATACACTGGAGTTCCTGGTTATGAGCGGCATGGACCTGCCACTGGCAGTTATGATGACGATTCCTGAGCCGTGGGAGAATAACCGGTATATGTCTCAGGCAAAGAAGGATTTCTATCAGTATTATGCAACGATGATGGAGCCATGGGACGGTCCGGCTTCTATCCTGTTTACAGATGGCGATTACATGGGTGCGGTGCTTGATCGGAATGGTCTGCGTCCTTCCCGTTATTATATTACAACGGATGATTATATGATCCTGTCTTCCGAGGTCGGTGTTCTGGATATTCCGTCTGAAAAAATCCTGAAAAAGGATCGTTTGCGTCCGGGTAAAATGCTTCTGGTAGATACAGTAAACGGCAAGCTGATCGCAGATAATGAACTGAAGGAGAAATATGCACATCGTCAGCCGTACGGTGAATGGCTGGACAGTAATCTGGTCACCTTACATTCCTTAAATATTCCGAACAAGAAACCGGAGGAATACAGTACGGAGGAGCGGGCAAGACTGCAGAAGGCATTCGGATATACCTATGAGGATCTGAAGAACCAGATTCTGCCGATGGCAAAGAATGGTACCGAGTCCATTCAGGCTATGGGTATTGACAGTCCGCTGGCAGTGCTTTCCGAAAAGCATCCGCCGTTATTTAACTATTTCAAGCAGCTGTTTGCACAGGTAACCAATCCGCCAATCGATGCGATCCGTGAGGAAGTCGTTACATCGACTTCGGTTTATATCGGTAAGGAAGGCAACTTGTTAGAGGAGAAGCCGGAGAATTGTCATGTATTGAAGATTCATAATCCGATCCTTACCAACACAGACCTGATGAAGATTAAGAATATGAATGTGCCGGGATTGAAAGCAGGTGTTATTCCGATTACCTATTATAAACATACATCCCTGGAAAAAGCAGTGGAACGGTTGTTTGTAGAGGCTGACCGGTTATACCGGGACGGCGTGAACATCTTGATCCTGTCTGACCGTGGTGTGGATGAGAACCGGGTACCGATACCGTCATTGCTTGCAGTATCTGCAATGCAGCAGCATCTGGTTAATACCAAGAAGCGTACTTCCGTAGCCATGATTCTGGAGAGTGCAGAGCCGAGAGAGGTACATCATTTTGCTACCCTGCTTGGATTCGGTGCATCTGCGATCAACCCATATCTGGCACAGGAGAGTATCCGTGAGCTGATCAACAACAACATGCTGGATAAGGATTATTATGCAGCAGTGGAAGATTATAATTCTGCAATCATTCATGGTATTGTAAAGATTGCATCCAAGATGGGTATTTCTACGATTCAGTCTTATCAGGGATCTAAGATTTTTGAAGCGATCGGACTGAGCCAGGAGGTTATAAATAAATACTTTACCAATACGGTTAGCCGGATCGGTGGAATCAGTATTCAGGATATTGAAAAGACAGTGGATCTCTTACATTCCGCAGCCTTTGATCCGCTGGGACTGGCAGTCGACACCTGTCTGGAGAGTGCCGGTGAGCATAAGTTCCGCAGTGGCAAGGAAGAGCATCTGTATAATCCACAGACGATCCACCTGCTTCAGGAGGCTACCAGAACCGGTAATTATGAGACCTTCAAGCAGTATACGGCACTGGTCAATGATGAGACGAAACCAAAGAACCTGCGTGGTCTGATGGAGTTCAATTATCCGGAGAAGGGTATTGATATCAAGGAAGTAGAATCTGTAGATTCAATCGTAAAACGGTTTAAGACCGGTGCCATGTCTTATGGTTCCATTTCACAGGAGGCACATGAAACGCTGGCAATTGCCATGAATATGTTAGGCGGTAAGTCAAACAGTGGTGAGGGCGGTGAAGACATTGCGCGACTGACTGTCGGAGCCGATGGTAAGAACCGC
>HF991360.1:0-31092 GCA_000431515.1 Clostridium sp. CAG:632
GTAGAACCATCGTAGCGGAGAAAGCGTTGGTGACATGCACGGATTTTTGTTGGTGACATGCACGGATTTTCAGATTGCCATTTTTGAAAGAATATGATAGTGTTTTTATAATGAGGTTTTACTGGAAGGGAGTTACCATTGAATACAGATTCTTATATTTTATTTATTAATTACCTATATAATATCAACAACATTCCGATCTGCTTGATTGAGGATCAGACACCGATTCTGCAGATCCCGTCTGCAGACTGGTTCTATCCGGCAATTCAGCCTTATGTAAAAAGTATGCTTGAACGCGAGAAGGATGTTACGTATATGTCCACTTCATATGAGGCTCTTTATGGCCTGATCCATATTCGTGAGAACGATGAGCTGATTTTCGTAGGGCCCTATTTTACCACTCCGGTCACACAGGATTATCTGTCGCTGCTCATGACCCAGTTAAAGGTCAACGATGCAGATTATGACCATTGCAAGATTTTTCTGACAGGCATTCCAAGCGGACCTTTGCACCGTTTTCTCTCTTATTTGTCATGCTTAAACTTCTGTTTCAATCATGACATTCTTCCGATTGAAGATATGGATTATAATCCAAATATCCACCACAATCAGGAGGCTTTGATCCAGAAAACTTACACAACTGCTACATATGAGTCCAGAGAAAATGATATGCCGCACAATACCTACCTGCATGAGATGCACCGCCTGGAACTGATCGCAAATGGTGATACCGAGGGGATGCGGAAGCTGATCGCAACACCGGTTCCGGGAAATCAGGGGCACATCGGGAACGATTCCCTGCGGCAGGCCAAGAATATATTTATTGCAGCCTGCACTCTTTATACCAGAGCTGCGATTTCAGGAGGTCTGGATGCAGAAGAGGCCTACAATCTAAGCGATGTCTATATTCAGACCAGTGAGAATTATAAGAGTGTATCCGATGTGGAACGCCTGATGCGCCAGATGCCAATGGATTTTACAGAACGTGTAGAACGAGAAGTTAAATTCAAAAATGTCTCTCCTTCTATCGTTTCCGCAATTCATTATATTAAGGAACATGTTAACCAGCCTCTTCAGGCACAGGACATTGCCTGGCATGTAAACTTAAGCACTTCTTATTTTCTGAAACGTTTTAAAGCCGAGACCGGTGTTGGCATTTCTGAATTTATTAATCAGGTAAAGGTCGAGGAAGCCTGTGTTCTGCTTACCTATACGGAGAAGTCTCTGACAGAAATCAGCAATTACCTGTATTTCTCCAGCCAGAGTTACTTCCAGAATGTATTTAAAAAAATCATGGGTGTCACTCCCGGTGTTTACCGTAATGCTAAAAAGGTTCCTCCTTTTATGCAGAATGACCACTGATATAAAAGGTGCAAACAAGTGCCCAACGAACAAAAGAAATCACCGATGCTTCCTTCTGCGCATATCGCTCAGTGATAGACTGAATTCTTCCATCATCTGCTTTCCTGCCTGACGGAGCATCTGTCGATAATCCGGATTTATCTGAAGCTGCTTTCGAAGCAGCTTTCTTTTTTTCTTTCCTTCTCTGCCACCCAGATCATTTAATGTCCGTATCTCCGCCTGCGCGATCCATTCAAACAGCAGATTAACAATCTGTCTGCGTTCCTCCGGCGAGAGGGAATAAATCCAGTTATGCATTGTCCGGTCAAATAACTGACTATCCCTATCTCTTTGCGGAATCGTCACAAAGCAGGTACCGAATACCCGCCAGGAACCCGGATCATGCTGCCGGAAACCGCTCTCTCTGCTGCTGACCACCTGATAGTTCCGATCCTGCTCCAACAGCATTCCTATAAAAGAAGATTCCGGAACATATTTCCGGATCTTATCCCGGATTCTTTCATATCCCACACTTCTTAATATACTTTTTGCAAAGCCCGGTCCATCATTATTATAAATCTGGCGGATCTGCTCCTGAACGGAGGGCTTCGCTTTTGCCGCTGCATATACTGCCAGATTTCCTCCCTTTGAATGTCCGCCCAGAATCAGATGAGTGTCTCCCCTCTGCCTAAGCTTCCCGGCCACCAGATTCAGATACATAACTGCCCGCCTCTGCGCCGGAACCACCTCAAAACACATATGAAAATTCTCCTTCCATCCGATCATCGTATTGTCCGTACCTCGGAATGCAACAAAATATAACTCCGGACTCACCTCCATACACAGTGCTGCAAACTGGCTCTGTTGCTCTTCATCTAACAGATTCTGGTAATACATCAGTTTCAGTTCTGCAAAGCGTTTGGTCTCCGCCATCCGTCTCATATAGAATGGCGCCATTTTAATCAAGGAAAATTCATGCAATATCTTCCGTTCACTCTCCGTCTCCCAGAATCGTTCCGATGCTTCCCTTAGGGTTATCGTGCACTCCTCCCATGGCGATGCCACAATAGACTGAAATTCCACGTAAGCCAGATTGGATAACAATAATCCGTCCACCTCATTAAACGGGCTTTCCTCAAAGCTTAAATCTCCTCTCCAATTCAGATAATCGATCATTGTTCCCATCTGCTCACCTCACATTTCTATAGTATTTAGTATTCGCAGATGGTCATGGAAATTATGCCGATACTTTTTATTTTCTTACGATTCTTCATATCCTCCTAAGGAAATGTTTATATTTTCATCATTTTTTAAACACACATTAAACACACATTTCCCGTATATTAAAACTTGTAAGAGCTTTTCATATATTTGAATCCTCTCTCCCCTCATTTAAGAAATGACCGGAGCTTCGAAAGAAGCCCCGGTCATTTTTATGCTTTATTCTGTTCTGCTACCAGATGCTCTGCTCCGTAAATCTTACGCAGCTTCGGTTTCTCAATCTTTCCGGTAGGATTTCGCGGTATATCCGCAAAGATGATCTTCTTTGGCCGCTTATAACGCGGAAGTGCCAGACAGAACTGGTTCATTTCCTCTGCTGTACAGCTGAAACCATCCTTAATCTCAATAATCGCCGCTGTAATCTCACCTAGCCGCTTATCCGGCAGGCCGATGACTGCCACATCCTTGACTGCGGAATGACTTCTGATAAAATCTTCAATCTGTACCGGATAAATATTCTCACCACCACTGATGATGACATCCTTTTTCCGGTCTACCAGGAAGATAAACCCATCCTCATCCTGCATTGCCATATCTCCGGTGTAGAGCCAGTCACCCTTTAGAATCTCGGCAGTTGCTTCCGGATTCTTATAGTAACAGGTCATGACACCGGGACCTTTGACACAAAGCTCTCCGACTTCTCCCTGCTTTACCTCATTGCCGGACTCATCGACAATCTTAACCTCCCAGCCATAGCCAGGTACACCAATAGCACCTACCTTATGGATATTCTCAACACCAAGATGCACGCAACCAGGTCCGATAGATTCAGACAATCCATAGTTTGTATCATACTGATGCTTCGGGAAATAAGCCTTCCAGCGCTTGATCAGACTCGGCGGTACCGGCTGTGCTCCAATATGCATCAGTCTTAGCTGATCCAGCTGATAATCTTCCAATTTAATATCTCCTCGATCCAGAGCATCCAGAATATCCTGTGCCCATGGAACCAGAAGCCACACGATCGTACAATGTTCCTTTGAAATCGCATCCATGATAAACTCCGGCTTGGTCCCCTTTAACAGGACTGCCTTGCCACCGGAAATCAGACTTCCGAACCAATGCATCTTTGCTCCGGTATGATAAAGCGGCGGAATACAGAGGAATACATCCTCCTTCGTCTGTCCATGATGGTTCTGCTCAACCTTAGCCGCATGCATCAGACTGGTGTGATTATGTAAAATTGCTTTTGGAAAACCGGTTGTTCCTGATGAGAAATAAATGGCTGCATTATCATCATCCCGAATCTCAATCTCCGGTTTCCGGCTGGAGCAGTTCGCTACCATGCTGTTATAGTCCTCTGCGAAGCTCGGACAGTTGTCGCCCACATAAAACAGCAGACGATTGGTACTGATTTCTTCTGCGATCTCCTCTACCCGTCCGATAAACTCCGGTCCGAATACCAGAATATCTACATCTGCCAAATCCAGACAATACTGAATTTCATCCGATGCATATCGGAAGTTCAACGGCACAGCCAATGCTCCGGTCTTTAAAATACCGAAATAAATCGGCAGCCATTCCAGACAATTCATTAGCAGGATTCCGACCTTATCATCCTTTTTGATTCCACGGCTTAATAAAAGATTGGCAAACCGGTTTGCCTTCTCGTCAAATACACTCCATGTAATCTCACGCCGGTAATGAACCAGCGGATTCGGCTCCATTAATTCATACTCTTTCCATGTAACCCGGCGGCGTTCCTTAATCTCCGGGTTAATCTCAACCAATGCCACATCATTGGCATACTCCCTGGCATTCCGTTCCAGTAAATCTGTAATCGGCATTTTATGTTCCTCCTAACCAAAACTACTGACATTTTAGCACGTCACAGTAAAAAAGTAAAGAAAAGGGCAAATTTCGCATAAAAATAGCTGTTTTTTCAAAAATATCATGAAAAAATGAGATAAGCTGACATCTAAATCTTGTTTTTTTTGAGAAAATGCACTAGAGTATTAAGGAGGATTTTTTTTAAGATAAAATAATTGTAACCCGAATCGAAAAAATGAAAGGTACAGGTATTTGGAATGAAAAAATACAAGGAAATGAGTAAAGACGAATTATTGACATTGAAGGCAGCTCTTCAGGAGAAATATGAAGAAGAGCAGTCTAAGGGGTTAAGCCTGAATATGGCAAGAGGTAAGCCCGGCTTCTCCCAGCTCGCTCTGTCAATGAAAATGCTGGACGAGATCAACAGTTCTTCCGATATGAGAACTCTGCTTGGTAATGATACCCGGAACTACGGAGATCTGGATGGTATCGGTGAATGCCGCCAGCTTATGGCAGATATGATGGAAACGAAGAAAGAGAACATTGTTGTTTACGGTAACTCCAGCCTAAATATTATGTACGATACCGTTTCCCGTTCCATGACACATGGTGTTAATGGTTCTACCCCTTGGTGCAAGCTTGATAAGGTGAAATTTCTTTGCCCTGTACCGGGATATGACAGACATTTTAAGATTACAGAATTTTTCGGTATTGAAATGATCAATATTCCGTTGCTGGATGACGGACCGGATATGGATCTGGTTGAGCAGTATGTTAATACCGATCCGGCAGTCAAAGGTATCTGGTGTGTACCAAAATATGCGAACCCAACCGGTATCTCTTATTCGGATAATGTTGTCAAACGTTTTGCCGCATTAAAGCCTGCCGCCGAGGACTTCCGTATCTTCTGGGATAATGCTTATTGCATCCATCATTTATATATGGATAAGAAGGTTCACATTCTGAACATTATTGATGAGTGCGAGAAGGCTGGAAATCCGGATATGGTTTATATGTTTGCTTCTACTTCCAAGATCACGTTCCCTGGTTCCGGTGTTTCCGCAATCGCAACCTCACCTAAAAATGTGGAGTTTATTAAGAAACAGCTGACTGTACAAACCATTGGTCATGATAAGATCAATCAGCTGCGTCATACCCGTTTCTTTAAGAATATTGACGGTATGAAGGCTCATATGGATAAGCATGCCGAGATCCTGCGTCCGAAGTTCGAAGCAGTCATCAATGAATTCGACCGCGAACTGTCCGGACTGGAGATTGGTACCTGGACCAGACCTGTCGGCGGATACTTTATCTCTTTCGATGCTTTAGACGGCTGTGCTAAGGCTATCGTTGCTAAATGTAAGGAAGCAGGCGTTGTACTGACCGGTGCCGGTGCTACCTTCCCGTACGGCAAGGATCCGAAAGACAGCAATATCCGTATTGCTCCATCTTTCCCTGAACCGGAGGAACTAGAAGCTGCAGCCAGAATCTTTGTTCTCTGCGTAAAGCTTGTAAGTATTGATAAGTATCTTTCAGAAATGAATTAAACTAATTATCAGGAGAATACCATGATTTATACCGTTACTCTGAATCCGGCCCTGGACTACATTATGCATGTGGAGCATTTTGAGAAAAACAGGATTAACAAGACCTCTTCCGAACTGCTTTTACCGGGCGGAAAAGGCATCAATGTCTCTATTGTACTTCATAATCTGGGGATGAGCAGTACTGCTCTCGGATTCATTGCCGGCTTTACCGGACAGGAGATTCGCAGAAAGCTTCAGGGGCTGGGCGTTACGGATGATTTTATTGAGCTTCCGGACGGGCACTCCAGAATCAATATGAAGATCTGCAGTCATGAAGAAACCGAATTAAACGGCATGGGACCTATCATTGATGAGGCCTCTTTGCTAAAGCTATATACGCAACTGGATCGGCTGGTAACCGGAGATGTTCTGGTTCTGGCCGGCAGTATCCCTGCTTCGCTTCCGGACAACATTTATCAGGATATTATGAAGCGGGTCGAAGCAAAGGGTGTCATGACAATCGTAGATGCCAGAAAAGATCTGCTGGAGAATGTTTTGGAGCTTCGACCGTTTTTGATCAAGCCAAATAACTTTGAACTGGCAGAATTGTTTGGTCTGGAAGAACTCTGGGACAAGCAGGAGGTCCTACGTTATGCAAAGGAATTGCAAGAACGTGGTGCTCGAAACGTCCTGGTCTCTATGGCAGGTGCCGGTGCTGTTCTCGCTGCTGAGGATGGCAGCACCTATGAGAGTCCAGCTCCGGACGGAACTGTGATCAATTCCGTAGGTGCCGGAGATTCCATGGTTGCCGGCTTCTTATATGGACTGCTAACCACGGAATCCTTTGAACAGGCTTTCTATACCGGCCTCGCCTGTGGCAGTGCCAGTGCTTTTTCTGAGCAGTTGGCGACAAAAGATGCCGTCGATGCGATTTTGAAACATCTGATTTAGAAAATCCAGATTATCAATATAAAATAAAAGTCAAAATATCAAATACTTTGATAAAAGCTCTGATATTCTGACTTTTATTTTTTACTCGCTGTCGCTGATTCTATTTAATTGTCGGACTCGTTTTACAGATTATAACCAACCTCAAAGGCCTTCTTATTAATCTCAATCGTCTTCGGAGGCACTGTCTTCTCGATAACTTCCAGCCAGTCTTCCTTTGTATAATTCATATGCTGTGCAGCAACACCCAGTACGATAATATTGAATACCTTCGCATTGCCAAGCTTCTTCGCTTCTGCCATCGCATCTACAGAGTATACCTTATACTTCTCTGATAACTCCTCAATAATTCCTTCCGGATATTCTGCTGCTCCGGTTACAACTGTGATTGGATCCATACGCTGATCATTTACAACGATTACGCCATCCTTCTTTAAGAAATGAGCATAACGCTTAGCCTCCAGACGTTCAAATGCAATCAGCACATCTGCCTGTCCTTCTTCTACGATTGGTTCTGCTACCTTATCACCATACCGTACATAAGTTACAACACTTCCACCTCGCTGTGCCATACCATGTACCTCGGACAACTTCACATCATATTTGGCATGTAATGCAATACCGCCAAGAATCCGGCTGGTAAGCAGAGTACCCTGTCCACCAACACCAACAATCATAATATTCTTTGTTTCCATGTTCTTCTGCCTCCCTACTTCTTCTCTGTCTGAATTGCATCAAACTTACACAACTGCTTACATAAGCCACAGCCATTACACATGGTCTCATCAATTGCAATCGTACCATCCTCATTCTTTGTTAATGCAGGGCAACCCGGACGCAGACACATTCCACACTTCTTACACTTCTCCGGAATCGGAACACACTTATTCGGGAATACATTTCCCTTTAAGAGTACACACGGCGACTTCGTAATAATTACGGATACACCATCCCGTGCGGTTTCTTCTTTCACAATCCGCTCCAGCTCTACTGTATCAAACGCATTCACCTCTACTACATTGGCAACACCGATTGCCTTACAGAGATTATATATATTGATTGCATAGGTAGGTTCACCATTCAGCATCTTACCGGTTGCTGCATGATCCTGATGTCCGGTCATTCCTGTTGTTGAATTATCCAGAATCATAACCGTACCGGTTGCCTGATTATATACCATGTTCATTAAGGAATTGACACCTGTATGCATGAACGTGCTATCACCGATAACAGCAACCCATTTTTTCACATAATCTTTGCCCTTTGCCTTCTCCATACCATGAAGAGATGAGATTGATGCGCCCATACAAATGGTCGTATCTACAACATTCAACGGTGCAACTGCACCTAGGGTATAACATCCGATATCTCCGGCAGCATGAATACCAAGCTTCTTCAATACAGTATATACACTTCTGTGTGGACAACCCGGACAAAGGATCGGCGGACGTGCCGGCACCTGCGCAGGTGTCTTTAAATCAAGCTCTTCATGCAGAATCGCCTTTCTCAGCATATTTGCACTATATTCGCCCTGTACTGTAAAGATCTCCTTACCATGGCAGGTAATTCCCCAGGAGCGAACCTGTTCCTCAATGATCGGATCCAGTTCTTCTACAATATATAATTCATCTACCTTTGCAGCAAAATCCAGAATCATCTGCTTTGGAAGCGGATTTACCAGACCAAGTTTCAACACGCTGGCATTCGGAAGAACTTCCTTCACATACTGGTATTCAATACCACAGGTAATTACACCGATCTTGGTATCGCCCATTTCCACACGATTGATTGGCATATCCGCACCATCTGCAGCCATCGCCAGCTCCCGCTTCTCTACATATATATGACGGCCTTTCGCGTTACCCGGCATCATAACGAACTTCGCAGGATTCCGCTCGTATGGCTTATCCTCCGGAACAACCCGATCTTCTAATGTAACCAGTCCCTGTGAATGAGACAGACGGGTAGTCGTTCTTAAGATGACAGGTGTATCGTATTTCTCACTTAACTCAAATGCGTATTTCATGAAGTCTTTGGCTTCCTGACTATCAGACGGTTCTACAACCGGCACATGGGCAGCTCTGGCAACCGCACGGGTATCCTGCTCGTTCTGCGAGCTGTAAAGTCCCGGATCATCCGCTGCAACCAGTACCATACCACCGTTCACACCACCATACGACATGGTATATAACGGGTCAGATGCTACATTCACACCAACATGCTTCATACAGCACATAGAACGTACACCACTGATACATGCACCAATTGCAACCTCAGTTGCAACCTTCTCATTCGGTGCCCATTCTGCGTATACGCCGTCGTACTTTACAAGGCTCTCACTGATCTCCGTGCTTGGTGTTCCCGGATATGCGGAAGACACCTTGACGCCCGCCTCCCAGGCACCTCTGGCGATAGCCTCATTTCCCAACATAATCTTTTTTTCCATCGTTTGTTCCCTTCCTCTTGCTTCATCATCTATCTATGCAAAATTCACATAACATCTTACTCTGCCAGTCCAAATCAACAGTTCAGAATAGCAGCGCCCAGTTGAAATAATAGTACGGCATCCGGATGGAAATGTCAAGATTTCTGTCTCCCAGTCAAACTGCGTTCCGGTAATCTTACAGGCTTATACAGCTCCGGTATCAATGACGATATCAATCTATGTTCTACATAGTTTGTTGTATCTGAATAATCTCGTCCCGACCACACTCTGCAATATCCATAATATCCTCATAAGCAAAGCCACGGTTTAACATATTCTTAATGATCTGTATTCTTTTCTTACGTTCTTCTTCTACCCCATTGTCATACCCCAGCTTCCGTTCTCTGCTTATCATATCCGCCAATGCTTTACACATATCCACAACCTCCTGTTCCGTATTGATCTCTATCTCTGCACCTGTCACCAGATTTAACAATTGTACTGCTTCCTGTTCCATCCGGTTAAACCGGTCTGCGTCCTCCTGCAGGATCTGCCGCAACTTTTCCTCATCCTCCGAATACTTTATGAAGCTCAGAACCTCCCGCATGCTGCTGTGAAACTGCTTCAGTTCCTCGGTGGATAACTCTGCCGGTGCGATCACATGGATCTTATAATTCTGTACATATTTCAGAATCGCCGGGTCTTTTATGTCCAGCATTTCATGAATGGACCTCGGTCCATCCCATGTCCGATTCTGAAACAGGAGTACTATCGTAATCACCGGAAGCAGCTTATCCCCGCTGTCAATGCCGGATAAAAAGTCTCCGCTGTCCGGACTCTGCCTCTCTTTCCTGCAACTCCGGATTTGATTGACCTGTCTCATATACCGCATGGAATCATTGAGCGCTTCCCTTTCCTGTAACTCCGGATCTGATTGACCTGTCTCATATACCGCATGGAATCATTGAGCATATTCCGGACCGGCATCGCATAATGTACCTCTGACTGATTCTCCAGACTTATCAGCATATAAACTGCGTCCTGTCCCTGACGAATGGTTATCTGCTTTGACACATCCCGGTATCTCTGCTGACCCACATAATCCTTCTGCCTGTGTCTTCTTACATTCTTTCTGGTATTCCTTCCGTTTCCCACCTGCCGATCCATGGAATCTGCAGATGCCACAGACTCCACAAACAGATCTATATCCGTTTCTTCCTCTAAAAACAGCTCTTCACCGCTGACCTCTTTCAAATGCTCCGGCCTTACTCATTCTTTCCAATACTCCTTCCTCTTTCCGCCTTCCGATCCGTAGAAACTGCGGATGACACAGACTCCACAAACAGATCTATATCTGCTTCCTCCTCTAAGAATAACTCTTCACCGCTGACCTCTTTCAAATGCTCCGGTCCTACAATCTCTGCCCCATCATATAGAATATAATTTACAATATCCGCAAAGATTCGATTATTCTCTGTATATAGCTTCTCTGCAACATCCTTCTTTCCCAATCTGTGTCCTCCTTCACCCTGTCCGGACTCCGGAAGCACTCCTCATCAGTTTCACCATACTAGGAATCGCTGCCTGTCATGTTTCCAAAATCCTGCTTCTGTTTCATGAAATTTCGCAAGACTTTCTTCTTAGAACCATACAAACCGCTCCTGACTATAGAAAAATAGATAATATATACTTGCTTGATATTTAATATATAGTATCTATGACTATTTGTCAATATTTATTTTGTTTTTTCTTTTGTATAATTCCAGCATAATCCTCCTTCCCGTATTTACACTCATTTCTTCCTATTGTATACTTTAATAAGCTTTTAAGTTCCTTTAAGGTTTCTGTGTTATTTTATAATAAGATACCAATAAGCTATGACACTGAGCTTTCGGATATAAACCATACTTTCAATAGGATTGTCAGCAGCCTTAACTGCTATTTTTAAACACAATAACTACTCTGTAGATGCCGTCTACAACGGTCAGGATGCTCTGGATTATCTGGAATGCGGCAACTATGATGCTGCTCATCATGGGTACCATCAATATCACGAATTATGAAAGCACAAAGCAGAGTGCAGAACAGCTTTTAAACATTCTGACCGATAATGAAGGTGTTTTTCCACAACCGGAGAAGCCGGCTGACAATCATCCATCGGCAGCCACCCCGCCATCGACAGACAATCCCCCTCTGTCAGCCGATGTCCCTCCGCATAAAGAAGATACCTTTTCCTCGGAAGCGCCCTTTAATACCAGATATTTCACCGTAACCCTTGATATCTCCGGCACCACCGACACCATTGCGGATACCCTGCAGAAGCGTGGCCGGATTGCCCGGCTGACCTTTGCCAATTCGGTCGTCGAGATCAAACTCGGCCGTCGCAATGAGCTGTTTGAACGTTTCTACCGTCCGGACACCTCCCGAAATACACAGACCGGAGGATTTGGCATTGGGTTAGCCACAGTCAAGGCGAGTGTAGAAGCTCATAGGGGGAAAGTCTCCGCCAGAGCTGCCGATGCACATTCCATTCAGTTCGTATTGATTCTCCCTCTGTAATGCAGAACACATAAAATTAACAATTACTTTAAGCTTAAATTAAGGTTCCCTTGCTATCATCTAGGAAAGAAAAGCAAAGGAGCCTTATTCTATGGATATTCAAACCGTATTCAAACGTTATGAAATCAAATATTTCCTGAATCAGACATAGATGCAGGAGCTGAAACAACAGTCAGGAGATCACTCCATAATTCTCCCGTCAATCGAAAACGTCACAACCTGCCACGGAATAAACTTTCCGCTGTTTTGAAGTGCCTGCTTCGCCGCATGCTCCAGTCCGCCGCAGCACGGCACTTCCATTCTTAATATCGTAACACTCTGAATATCATTTCCTGCTATGATCTGTGTCAGTTTTTCACTGTAATCAATATCATCTAATTTCGGGCAGCCGATGATCGTAATCTTTCCTTTCATAAACTCCTGATGAATATTGGCATAGGCATAAGCCGTACAATCCGCCGCGATCAGAAGCTTTGCCCCATTAAAATACGGAGCATTGACCGGAACCAGCTTAATCTGACACGGCCACTGACTCAGCTGTGACTGCTCATTCTGTTTTTTATTCGCAAGAACCGCCTGCTCATCATAGGCTGCCGCCTCCCGCTCGGTGAATGTGATCGCTCCGGTCGGACAGTTCGGCAGACAGTCTCCCAGACCATCGCAGTAATCATCCCGCAAAAGCTTTGCCTTTCCGTTTACCATGCCGATTGCCCCTTCATGGCATGCCTGCACGCAGGCACCACATCCATTACATTTTTCCTCATCAATCTGTATAATCTTTCTTATCATTGTTTTTCCTTTCTGTTTCATTTGTTTTTGAATCTGAGCCTGGAATTTGCGTTTTCTGCTCATATTCTTGAATTTATAATGGGATTATAGTAGTATACAAAGAAAATTCATGTGGTCATGACCACAAAAGTGAGATTAAATGATGGAAATTTTTGAGAATCCAATCTTTCAACAATTAACCGAGCCGGAGATTCGGGATATGCTGACTCTTGCCCGGATGCACCGCAGAACCTACACCAGACATTCCGTGATCTTCCACACCGGAGATCTGATTCAGGAAGTCGGCATCGTCCTGTCCGGAAGTGTTAATATCGAAAATGTCGATGCCTGGGGTAATACCAGTTTATTAAGCAAAATCCCCACCGGTCACATCTTTGCAGAGACCTATGTGCTCTGTCGGGAGCCCATGCTGGTAGATGCGGTTGCCGGTGAGGACTGTGAGATTTTATTTCTGCAGCTGAATACCCTGCTTGAACGGACCAATGCTTCCCAAGGCTGGTATGATCATCTCCTGCGAAACATCCTGATGATCACTGCCCGCAAGAATCTGACTCTTTCCAATCGTATCTTCTGTACCTCAGCAAAGACGATCCGTGGCAGATTACTGACCTATCTGTCTGCGATTGCAGTCCGAACCGGAAGCTCCACCTTCCAGATTCCGTTCGACCGTCAGCAGCTGGCCGATTATCTGAATCTTGACCGCAGTGCCCTTTCCAAGGAACTGGGCAAAATGCAGGCAGACGGTCTGATCCGATGTCATAAGAATACCTTTACACTGCTTTAAGCCTTTTTCTCCTTTGAATTCATCAGACTTAATACCAGAAGCCGGATGGCCGGGAACAATACACCGACCACCGGCCAGATGATCCAGCTTCTTCCCCAGTCATTTGTGATAAAGCTATAGCCCAGATAGACGGCTGTTGCCACGATCCAGTAAATACCGCTGAATTTCTCTGTTTTTTTATTATCACGTTTGTTTTTTCTGGTGAAATCTCCTTCTTCCAGAATCTGGTTCATGGAACTCATGATGGTGCCACCCAGGACGAAGAAAAACACACCGACACTCACCATACAGAGCAGCAGACATACCATCATCACAATATACAGATCCTGCTTAAATAATGCAATTCCGAGAAACAACGGTATCACGGAAGCCACACAGAATATTGCTCCCAGCACATTGTATTTCACATAGGTATCCTGAAACCGTTCTTTCCGCTCCTTTACCATTCCGTCCACACCATACTCTGTTTCAAAGGTGTCCCTCTGTAAAAACTCGAACTTCTTTGACTTCATATCTGTCATTATAAATATAGCTACTGCGATCACGATCAGAAACATTAATATACAAAGTCCGATTCCGGCAGCCATATTCTCTGTAATCCTGTATGCCGGCACCTCACTGGCTGCGTCAAACAAAAGTAACGCTACCGGTGATATGATACACAGAAGCGTTGCAAATGCGATCCGGACGGCTGCCTTTTTCCGCAGCTCCAGAAACTCATTCGCCATCTCCATTGTCACCTTATAGTGTGTTCCGTCCTCTTCACTCTCCTCGTCGAGTCCTATCTCATCGCTGTAAATCTCTTCCTCCAGCTCATCCTTTATCAAGTAATCGGTCGTAACTCCGAAAATCTGACTCAGCTTAAGAATCTTATCCAGATCCGGTACCGCCTGCGCGCCTTCGTATTTTGAGATTGACTGTCGGCTGACGCCTAATTTCTCTGCCAGCTCCTCCTGGGACCATCCGTTTTTCTTCCGCAGGTTCATAATCTTATCCGCTAATATCATATACTCCTCCATTCCGCCATCTATGGCTGCTTTGATGAAATCAGCATACAAATCATTCCGGTTGCAGTCCATCAAGCATCCACGGCAATCTGTCAACCGGCAGTTGCATATCCGATCATCCGCTTATAAATGGTATACTTTCCGGTTTTATCTTTCAGCAGCAATCTGTCTTGCAACGTATACACCACTGGCGGAAGCATGAGAAAGAGAATGTGTCACACCGCTTCCGTCTCCGATAATATATAATCCCTTATAACAGCTTTCCAGATGTTCATCCAGCTCTACTTCCATATTATAAAACTTCACTTCCACACCATAAAGCAAGGTATCATCATTGGCGGTTCCCGGTGCGATCTTATCCAGTGCATAGATCATCTCGATGATACCATCCAGAATCCGCTTCGGCAGTACCAGGCTCAAATCACCCGGTGTCGCAGCTAAGGTCGGCTCTACCAGTCCCTCTGCGATCCGCTTGTCATTGCTGCGCCGTCCCCGGACCAGATCACCGAACCGCTGTACGATCACGCCGCCACCCAGCATATTGGACAGCCGTGCAATACTCTCACCATAGCCGTTACTGTCCTTAAACGGCTCTGAGAAATGCTTGGATACCAGCAATGCAAAGTTCGTATTCTCTGTCTGCTTATCTGCGCCCTCATAGCTGTGACCGTTTACGGTTACAATTCCATTTGTATTCTCATTTACTACGATTCCTTTCGGATTCATGCAGAAGGTTCGGACCGAATCCTCAAACTTCTGTGTCCGGTACACGATCTTACTCTCATACAGCTCATCCGTCAGATGTGAGAAAATAACAGCCGGCAGCTCTACCCGGACACCAATGTCCACCCGGTTGGACTTCGTATGGATCTGCAGCTCCCGACAAATCTTCTCCATCCACTTGCTGCCACTGCGTCCTACGGAAATTATGCACCTTTCTGCATCATAGTTCTGTCCATCCTCACAGTAAATACGATACTCCCCATCAATAGCTTCTACCGTCTTTACCGGTGTATCAAAATAAAAGTCCACCCGTTCCTTTAATTCCGCATACAGGTTCTCCAGCACAATAAAATTAATATCCGTTCCCAGATGACGTACCGATGCATCTAAAAGATTTAACTTATTCTGCAGGCAGAGCTTCTTAAACCCACTGCCGGAGGTAGAATAAAGCTTCGTTCCTTCACCGCCGAATTTCATATTGATTTCATCCACATATTCCATTAATTCAATGGCCTGTTTTCTTCCTATATACTCATATAACGTACCGCCAAACGCATTGGTGATATTGTATTTTCCGTCTGAAAATGCGCCGGCTCCGCCAAATCCGCTCATGATCGAACAGCTCTTACAATTAATACAACTCTTGATCTTCTCTCCGTCGATCGGACAATGGCGCTTCTCCAATGCATGGCCGGCCTCAAATACAGCAATCTTCATCTCCGGGTTCTTCTGCACCAGCTCATATGCAGAGAAAATTCCTCCCGGTCCCGCTCCAATAATAATCACATCATATCTCATATAACCTACCTGCCTTTCAATCTATGCCTTTCCTTTTTCTCATACCGCATTCCTCTCGTTGCCATAACCGAGATAAGATGACACTGCATCTTCCTTGTCTCCATAATTGCCGCAAAATAAAAACAGCTACCGCAAATGCTTCAGAATCCCATTGGGATGCTTCTGTCATTNNNGGGGATGCTTCGGGCATTTCCGCCAGCCGACTCGTGATCGCAAATAATATGTCCTCTTTTAACGTATCATATATCTGCTTAAATGTAAATTGTCAATTCCTATAAATCCATGCGGTTTATCATCTATTCTGCTTCTGTTTTTGGCTGTGCCTTTGTAGTAAACAGCTTCTTCAGACAGCTGAATGCGACCAGTACACCCAGTACCATCAGCAGGATGGCTACTATGAACTGCAGACCGTCTACCAGCAGAGTTGCCTGACCGTTTACCATATTGGCAACCAGTGCGATCGTCTTCTGAACCAGTGCGGTAAAGGTAACTGCCAGCATGATAAACATTGGTGCATATAATGTCCAGCCGGTTCTTCCGGTCGTCTTTAAGAATACGGAAAGTGCGATCAGCACCAGAGCTGCCAGCAGCTGGTTGGCAGAACCGAACAATGGCCATACATTGCTGTATCCACCCAAAGTCAACAAATATCCGAAGAACAGTGTGATCACAGTTGCAAAATACTTATTGGTCAGAACTCTCTGCCATACCGGCATCTTCGCAGGATCTGTTGTATCACCATAGAACAGCTCCTGGAATGACATACGGCCGATTCTGGCTACGGAGTCCAGAGAGGTCAATGCCAGTGCAGATACGCACATGGTCATGAATACAGTTGCAAACTGTACAGGAAGTCCAAGCTTTTCAAGGAATCCGGCAACGCCGCTTGAGAAAATAGCAAATGGTGTACCATCCGGCTTGGTTCCGTTAACAGCAACTGCACCAACAACTACCAGTGAGATAATACCAAGTAAGGACTCTACTACCATGGCTCCATAACCAACCATCGGCATATCCTTTTCATTACTGATCGTCTTGGATGAAGTGCCGGAGGATACCAGACTGTGGAATCCGGATACTGCACCACAGGCGATCGTGACAAACAATGTCGGGAACATCGTGCTTCCGTTTACATTAAATCCGTTAAATGCATTCAACTGCATGGATGGATGTGCAACTACAACACCGACAACCGCACCGGCGATCATACCAAGCAGCATAAAGGTTGTCATATAATCTCTTGGCTGCATCAACAACCACATTGGCATAACCGATGCCATAAACAGATAAGCCATAACGATGTAGATCCATGCAGACTTTGTTGCATATAATGGTAAATGCATACCGATCGCAAACATTGCAACCAGTAATGCGATTGCGATGATCGCACGCACGATCTCATTCATCTTCTTTACATGCTTCTGGATCAGTCCAAAGATAATTGCCGCAACGATGAACAACATGGAGATGGAAGCCGCTGCCGCATTTGCATAACTGGTTTCCGCAGTCATACCTTCTACTCCTTTTCCGACGAAGGTACCGGCAACCATATCGGTAAAAGCTGCGATAACAAGCAGTGTAAACAGCCAGCAGAACAGCATAAACAGCTTTCTACCACCCTTACCGATATACTTCTCAATTACCATACCAATAGACTTACCTTCATTCTTTACCGACGCATACAGTGCACCGAAATCCTGAACTGCTCCGAAGAACAGACCACCAAGGATCAGCCAGAGCAGTACCGGCACCCAGCCAAACACAGATGCCAGGATCGGTCCGGTAACAGGACCTGCTCCTGCAATGGATGAGAACTGATGTGAGAAAACCGTAAACTTGGAGGATGGCACATAGTCCTGTCCATCTTCATGTGTAAACGCCGGAGTTTTTGCCTTCGGATCAATTCCCCATTTTTTTGCCAGCCATCGTCCGTATGTCAGATAGCCGGTTCCTAATGCAACGATACCAATTAAAACAATTATTAAGCCATTCATTTTCTCCCCACCAAATGGTGGCTCCTTTCTTAATATTGCAAAGAGACAAATAAACTAAAAAAACCTCCGTCTTTTATAAAGACGAAGGTTAAAACTTCCGCGTTACCACTTTACTTGCCGTTTTCGCGACCACTTAGTCTCATCTCGGGAATCTGTTTCCGGAAATAAGCTTCTATGTAACGGTAGAAAACCGGTGACACCTACTATTCTCCGAACATAATCATTTCTATGATCACTTCACAAGAAATTCAGTGCACTGCTCGCAGAGGATAATCATTCAAACCATACACCGGTTCACACCAACCACCGGCTCTCTGAAGTACTTCTTTTTAAATGACCGTATTCTGTTCTTTGCATTTGCTCTTTGTTAACTGCTACAATAGCACTGCCCCAAAAAGATGTCAACACCTTTTTTTTATTTTTTATTCAGAATCTTCGAAAATTTCTATAGTTCTTTCTATTACTCTTTCGCCTCCTGCGCTTTATGCAGAAATCGCTTAATTGCTTCCCGAACAGAAGGCTCCTCTCCTGCACGCAGCTTCGGAATATTCGCACAATGCTTTACGATTACACAAATGCATCCGATTTCCAGTAAAAACAGACTGATATAATTCCATGTTTTTCCAAAATACAGTACGGGATAAAAAATTGCAGTTGAAAATGACGCAGCACACCCCCAGTCCGTGATCAGCATAGCAATAATTCCAATCAGTGCCAGCAGCAGAAATATCCGCCAGTCTGTACTTAATATCACACCACCCAGCGTTGCCAGACCTTTTCCGCCCCGGAACTTCAGATAAAACGGAAAGATATGTCCGAGAATAGCAGCAACACCTGCGGTAATTCCTGCGATCGAAACCTCCGGGAAAATTGCCTGTGCCAGCCAGACTGCAAAACACCCTTTCATAAAGTCAATAACCATAACGATAATTCCACTTGTCCGCCCTAACAGCATAAATGCATTGGTTGTTCCTAAATTCTTTCGTCCCTGATTCTGTAAATCAATTCCCTTGGCCTTCGACAGAAAATAAGATGGGCTCACACTCCCCAATAAATATCCGATCAGTAAGCTTAGTCCAAACTCCATTTAATCCCACCCTTTCTTATTCAATGCGCTTTTCTTCCGGTAAATACCTCTTAATTATATCACAAATTGGTCCCACATCAATCAGTTTCATCACGTAATCTTTCATTTTGCTTTCCAACAAATTCTTTCCTGTATCTGTTTAAACTGAAAAAACCGGCCTTTAGAGGCCGGGTCCCGATGCTTAAAATACACATCATACTTACCTGACATAAAGTGCCGATTTTATCATTTTATCACTCGCTCATACTATCAATTACATAGCATAGTCCTACAACTTCAGATCTCCTTCCTTGATCCAGCCGATTTTCCGGCAGATCTGTCCGAATATCCATGTCAGCACCGCCGGAAGAACAAAGCTGATCAAAACCAGTCCCAACCAGTCCATTCCGGTGATTGCCGTTTTCGCTCCTGCCGCAATATCATTGACCCATCCGGTGTAAACTCCGATCTGACCTACCAGACCACAAGTACCCATACCGGATGAAATCGCCTCTCCGTTCATCTGCAGCTTGAAGATGCAGGTTGCGATCGGACCGGTAATCGCAGAGGTCAGGATCGGCGGAATCCAGATTTTTGGATTCTTTACGATATTTCCCATCTGAAGCATGCTGGTTCCGATTCCCTGTGAAACAAGGCCGCCTACCTTATTCTCCTTGAAGCTCATGACGGCAAAGCCTACCATTCCTCCTTCATCCTGTCCGGACTCCGGAAACACTCCCCTCCAGTTTTACCATATTAGGGCTCGCAGTCTGCCATGTTTCCAAAATCCTGCTTCTGCTTCATGAAATTTCGCAAGATTTTCTTCTTAGAACCATCCAAACTGCTCCTGACTATAGAAAAATAGATAATATATACTTGCTTGATATTTAATATATATTATCTATGTCTATTTGTCAATATTTTATTTGTTTTATTGAACTACTCATTTATAACAATCCATTTTTTCCACTCTTCCACCAGAGCTTCTAACCGATATCCGGCATTGGCAGGACTGCTGGAAGGCAGTTGGCAGATTTCCGGCAACCGTTTACCACAGTTGTATTTCTGAAACATTCGATATGCGGTTCCGCCATTCAAACAGATCCTCTTAATCGGTGCCTGCTGTAAGATCCACTCTATATCATTCGGCACTACATTTCGTATGGAACTATCCGAAGAACCCTCGATCTCGCAAGATGCGATCACATCCCACACTGCAATCCGGTGTTTCAGCAAAAGAACCTTCTTCTGTTCTACTGTCACCGGAACTTCTTCATTAAATATTGCCGCCATGATTTTCCAGAACCGATTCTGCGGGTGTCCGTAAAAAAATGCACTTTCTCTGGATTTTACCGATGGAAAAGAACCTAGAATCAAAATCCGGGAATGTTCGTCAAACACCGGTGCAATATTATGTTGCTGACGTTCTAATGCCATGCTTCCATTTCCTTTCGAATCTTCTCAATCAACGTTACATCCGCCGGCAACCACTCGACAGAATCCAGTTGCTCCTTTGTCAACCATTTGGCCGCTTCCGCCTCCTTTAAGACTAAGTTTCCTTTCTGTATCCGACACCAGAAACAATCCATAGACAAATGGAATGTCGGATAGTCATATTCTATGGTATCAATTAATTCACCAACTACAATCTCCGTATCCAGCTCTTCCCGAATTTCACGTTGTAATGCTTGCTGTGGCGTCTCACCCTCTTCGATTTTACCACCCGGGAACTCCCAGCCATCTTTCAACTCTCCATAACCGCGTTGAGTGGTGAAGATTATAGGTCGTCCCTCTTTATTCTCGGAGCGAATTACCGCTGCAACTACTCTGATTGTTTTCATATTAAATCTCCATTCATTTATTTCTATACTCTCACGCATAGCATAGTAAGGATATCCTATATCCTCCTTCCCACTATACATTACTTTCCAGATATTTCAGCAGATCTTCCCGTATCTCTTGGTGCATTTGTGCTTTCACCTTCGTAATCTCACGCATTTTTCCGTGATTATCCCGTTTCTCCCCGGCCTTTGCCTCCAGTACGGAAAAGGTTCCCATATAGTAAAAATCTGCACCTTCCGCATCACTTTTCTTAATAAAAAGATGTCGCTTCGCAGCTGTCAATACTTCCTGCATATAGCTACTATCCGGTCCCCGGCCAATCTGGGAATCCCACATAAAGATCTGATTATTCACAAATTCGTCTGCATAATCCGGCTTTCCTTCTATATATTCTTTCCCCGTTACATCTTCACTCTTATGATATGTTACGAATATGCATGCTTCATCGCCAATCCGCTTCATTCCATACATCGTAGATGACAAATCTCTGGTACAATTCAACAACTGACATACATCACGCCTTGAATACTTTTCATAAAGTACAAAACATCCTTCTCGAAACTTCCCCTTATGCATATCTGCTAATCGCGCTTTGGCTACCTGAACCAGATCCTGAAGATACATCCGATAATTCATATGTTGTAGGCCTGCCACAAAATACTTTACTCGTTCTATCCGTCCGGTTTCCGTACGTATCAGCACTTCGACCGCCTTGTATTTTTCCAACTCTTCTTCTTTGCTCACAAACATTCCATCCAGATTTGAAATTGCCGAGTTAATTTCTGCCTCCGAAATCTGATAATTATATATCTGTTTCATTATGTTTATGAACTGCTCTTTTTCTATGATATCATTACCCAACATCAAATCCAGTAATTCTACTTCATGAGGACGTTTTCCATGTCCTATCAGTTTTGATAGATATTCCAGTGCCAAAATTTCTTGTTCACTTAAAGAATCCCTGCATTGTTCCGGATCAATGGTCAGAAGAAATTGATAATATGTCTTATAATTATCTAAGATCAATATTGGATCAACCTCACCGTTTTCATAAAAGTCAATCAGCTTTGGCACTCGTCCTAACCGATATTTCAAATCCAGATAACTCTTCTTTATAATGCTTTTTATTCCTTTTATATGATCAATAGCCTTAAAAATCTGCGTTTTGGATATTTCGTCAAAATGGATTGTAGATGCCCCCGGTAGTACTCGACACCCTTCCATCACATATCTTCTAATGGTATCCTTGTTATAACTACGATCTCCTGATAAAGCAATTGGTATCATAAAGTTATTATCATAATTTCCTATAAAATCTAAGATTACAACATACTCTTTATCTTCTGCATTTCGCAGACCTCTTCCCAACTGTTGTACAAAAACAATTGGCGATTCCGTCGGGCGTAGCATAATCACTTGATTCACTTCCGGGATATCAACACCCTCATTAAAGATATCCACTGTGAAGATATAATCCAATGCATTTTCTATATCCTCAGTTACTAACCGCTCAATTGCATCCTCTCTGGCCTGCTGACTATCCATCCCACTTAAAGCAACAGTTCTATAGCCTCGCTCATTAAATTTAGCACTAAATATTTCTGCTTCTTTCTTATTTCTACAGAATACCAAACCCTTTACACGTTTTCCGCTATATCCATAATAGTTAGCCTGTTTCAATACATAATCTACTCTTACATCCGATGTCAAATAATTAAAATCCGATTTTTCATTAATGATTTCTCCATCTACTTTTAAATCTGTAATTCCAAAGTAATGAAACGGGCACAAAAGATTCTCTTCCATCGCCTGCTGCAGTCGGATTTCATATGCAACATTATGATCAAATACCGAAAACACATCATAACTATCTGTACGTTCCGGAGAAGCAGTCATCCCCAGCCAAAATTCCGGTTTGAAATAATTCATAATTTCCTGATAACTGGCTGCTCCTGTCCGGTGTGCCTCATCTATAATAATCACCTGAAATTCATCTGATGCAAACTGCTCCCGCACCTCTTTTTTCGCCATCATCTGCATAGTTGCAAACAAATAATCCACTTCATACTCTTTCGTATTTCCGGATAGCAATCCCATACTTTTCTGATTGCCAAATACCTTTCTATAACTGCGAATTGCCTGCTTTGCAATCTGCTCACGATGGACTAGAAACAGTGCCTTTTTAGGATTAATATCACGTAAAGCAAATGCTGAAGCATATGTTTTACCGGTACCGGTTGCTGAAATAAGCAGAGCCCGACGTTCTCCCGATTCACGTATTTTCTTAAGATTATTAATAAATCCAACTTGCATGATATTCGGGCGCAATGTATATTCCTGAAAGGATACTATTGCATCCTTTTGGGCAATTTCCTTCTGCTTTCGAATAATTCTTTCCCGTGTATATATTTCTGTATAGGCTTCAATAAATGTTTCATATTCTAATGCCTGTGGTGCATTCCATAAGGTTTCAAATTCGGCTAACGCATCCTTTGTAAACTCTCCTTGATTTGTTGAAACAATTTTTGTATTCCATTCACGATTTCTCGTCAACGCATTCTGTGTCATATTCGAACTACCAATAATAATCCGATATATCTCCGCTTTCTTGAAAAAATATCCTTTGGTATGAAATCCTTCCTTCTCCTGATCATTTGAATACATTCTAATAGTAATATTTTTTAATTCTGCCAACTTACGAATGGCCTGAGGATCACTGAAATGCAAATAATCCGTTGTTAAGATTCTTCCTCTAATTCCGGATTTTTCTAATTCCTTAAATGTCTGTAATAATGGTGCAATGCCACTCATCGTAATAAACGCCACACTGATTATAAACTCATCACAATGTAACAGTTCTTCCTCTATTGAAGAAAGCACTTTTCGCCCAACCCTATAATCATTTGAAATAAATTGCGGTTTATATGCCAGATTTGACGATGTATTCCAATCCACAAAGGCTGCTTCCAGTCCCTGTCTTAACTCCTCATACCCCATCCTACTCCTCCTCATACGTCTGCCGGAATATTTCCTTCTGTATCACATAGATATCCCGGATGTCCTCTTTCCGGATAGCCAGATAATCCCCCGGTCGTCCGAGGAAATATTCCTGATCCCGGTCCACCGGATATACCCGTGTCCGCCTGGTCAGCTCCTTCGCATAGATTCCGGCTCCCGGTTTCGGATAGCAAAGATGTGCGACCTCATCCAGACTGATATATGCTCCCTCCGGCACCGTTTCCACCGCCGGCAGGAAGTCAAGCATTCGTTCAAATACGTCTAACGGCTCCTCTGTCGGTTCATAAGTCTTCTCAAACTTCTCTCTGGTAATATCATATACTTCGCCGCGGCAGCCGATCATGATATAAATATTCTCATCGGCCTTCACCGTCAGTCCCGCTTCATTTTCCAGTGTCTTCATGCAGATCTTATGTCCCGGCTCCGCCACATCCGTTGACCGCACATATGCCCATGAGATCTTCCGTTTGCAATACGACTGCATAGCATAGATTTCCTCTGCATGGGTTTCCGCATAATCCTCTACCCGGATGCGGTCACAATCCTGATAATAAGAAGCTGCCATCTTCAGGAAATATTCCATGGTATCTGTCATATCTTCTCCTGACATCTGCACCTTCAGGATCGCAGATGATATTCTGCCGCTACCGCAATTTGCAGTACCCTTCACCAGTCCGAAATCTCCGATCAGATAATCCAGAAAATCCAATGCCCGCACACTCTTCGTATCACTTAAGAACAGGAGCTGTTCCTCCTCCTGCGTACTCCACGCCAGCAATAGCATATGACAGGAGAATGTTTCCAGCTGTTTCTTTCTATCCTTATATAACTGCTCCCACTGATCTGATATCATCTGCTTTGCCAGCTCTTCTCCCTGTGCATCATCCAGCTCAATCATAACCAGAGGTGCCTCTGCATAGCAGTATTTCCGCTTCATGCCGTCCCTGTTCAATTCTTCCTGTGTAAATCCATACTTATCTACTGCCATCTGCTTCTCCTCACTATCTATCCTCTGTCCTTTCATCCGCGACACGTTTACCTGTCAATTTATTCAAATCCATGTCACCTTGCACTTCCTGTTATTTCTCCCGCTCCTCCGTCACAAATTGCCCGGAGAATGTCTGGAAACTATGACTCACATGGGTAAAATGCAGCACCACCCGATCAAACTGACGCTTTACCACCTTGGCGTACACACCGGTAAATACCGCATGACCGTCTTTGGTCGCTGCAAAAATCTCCACATCCGAGAACACCTTTAAGTCTGCCTGGAAGTCATCCAGCTCCACTACCGCACGTTTGCAAGAGAACTGTACCAGTCTGGCCGGAAGCGGTTCCTCCTGAATCAGCTTTCCTTCAATCGGATACAGATTAAATAAGATCCAGTCATCCACCGGAGTTAATACGTCAAACTCAACATTGGCGATCAACAGCTGATACTCGCCGCCGATACCGATCACCTCATTTACAATGACCGGTTTCTGGATGCCCTTTGCCGTAATCTCCATTCGGTTATGCACCTCTACCGGACAGTTGACCTTCTCCAGACTCTCCGTGGAGATCAGCACCTGTCCACCGACACTGTAGCTCTCAATGCGGGAGCACTCATTTACCACCCGCCCGATGACGTTATAACGCATCATCTTCTCAGAACCTACATTTCCGATAAATGCCTCCCCGCGATGGATACCGATTCCCATTTCCAGTGCCGGATATCCCTTTCTGGCACAGTAAGCATTCACCTCGCCCATAAGATTCTGCATCGTGATGGCTGCCGCTATCGCTTCTGCGGTCTGTTCCTTCGATGGCAGCGGTGCACCGAATACAGCCAGAATCCCATCTCCGAGAAACTCAATGACTGTCCCATGATACTGCGTGATCGCCTCTACCATTTTCCCGAAAAACAGATTTAAAAGACCGGTTACCTCCTCTGGCTCCAGCTCCTCAGACAGAGAAGTGAAGCCCCGCAGGTCTGACATCATAACCGTCAGCTCCCGTTTCTCTCCACCCAGAGCGGCTCCTTCCGAGTTCTCCATGATCACATCGATCACTTTATCCGAGAAATAACGTCCCAGAATCAGATGCAACAACTCATTTCTGGACTGCAGCTGCTCATTTAACCGTACGATTTCTCTGGCTGCCAGCAGATCACCGGCCTGCTTTTGCAGCATTTTCTCATAATTCTTCGTCACCTCATGCTGCCATGCTGTCTGCTCGATCCGCACAATATCCGAATGCACAAACGGCTTCGTCAGAACAACCATTGCACCATGCTCATAGCATGACACGTCTATCTGCCTGCTCCGCTCCTCCACCATGAAGAAAACAGGCACTCCTGCCAGTGCCTGCTGATTTTTAAGCAATGACAGCAGGCGGAATTCTCCTGCCTCTGCCATCTGATAATCCATAATAATAAGCGACGGGGTACTGATCCGGGATCGTTCTCCCCTGCTCTGTGCCTCGACTGCCTTCTCAACTGCCTCAACCGACAGCATACAGAAAGCCCGCATACTTCCGGTCGAGTTTATCTGTCTCTGTGTATCTATCATTTCCTTCCGGTCGCTTCCTACAACCCAGATCAACTTCTCCAATACGCACTTCCTCGCTTTCTCATATGCTTGATTTCCGTCCGTCTTAACGCTTCGAATGCCATGCATCCTTTCCCTTTTTCGCAGTTCCGAGTGCTACACTCTTGCACGCATCACACAGGGTACCGGTTCGGATCGGTGCTCCGCAACGTTCACACGGAACCCGTATCGTGGAGCTTTTCGGAATCTCCAGATATTCCTGCTTAAAGAAATAATTGATCACCCGGCGCGGAACTCCGGTCTCCTTCTCGATCACCAGTGCCGGTGCCATTCCGACCTTATCCAGATAATTCCGGACGGTCTGATAATCATCATAATTCTCTGTACCGCAATCATCACAGCGATAAATGCCCATGGATACGTTGCTCAGGTTCTTGCTTCCGCAGTTTCTGCACGTAAGCGGGATTCGATTGATCCGAAGCGCATTTGTATTCCGCGGCTGTCTGGCAAAGCTCATATGTGACTGTCCGGTCACTGCTTCTGCTGTCGGTTGTTTCTGCACATGCCCGGCTGCCTCTGTATCATTCGCCTCTGTACTATCCGAAGTCTCCATCGGCTGTGCCAGATATTTTAACTCTTCCTCCAGCTCTCTCATTGCCATTTCCGGATTCTGTGCATAATAGATCATCTGCACGTTATTTAAATAAAATCGAAATGTCTCATTTAACGGTGCATCATCTATCTGAAACGGAATAATGTTCTTCCGCTCGGAAATCGCACTGTCTGTCTCCTTCTCCACCCAGATGGAATCCTGCGACCGCTCTGATAAGAACAGTAAGAACACTTCACATTCCCGAATTGCCTTCGGAATCTCCTTTGCATAACTGGAGCCTGCCGGAATATGCTCCGGTGCCTGCCAGCAGTAGATTCCCATTTCTTCTAATTTACGCACAATCCTATCCACGAAAGCCCGATCTTTGGAACTATAACTGATAAAAACAGATTTTCTGTCTGCCATATTTCTGCCTCCTATACCTGTAATTTTCCCTATCTCCCTAAGATACGACCCGGTTTCGCCCAGTCTCTTTTGCCTCATACAACTTCACATCTACATATTCAATATTCTCATCTGCCGGAATATCCGCATCCAGTTCGCGGACACCAAACGACATCGTTACCCGGATTTCCTCTGTTTCATATGGACACCCCTGTACCTCTACCGTTGTCCGGATCTCCTCTGCCAATTGAACCGCCTGCTCCAAATCTCGTCCCGGAAGCAGCAGGATAAACTCCTCACCACCCCAGCGGATGACCTCTCCATTCCCCCGGATACTCCTCTGTAGAATATCTGCAATATACATCAGTACTGCATCTCCGGCGGTATGCCCATAGGTATCATTTACCCTTTTAAAGAAATCAATGTCACACATGATCACGGATACCGGCTGATTCCGCAGCGCCGGTCTGACACTGTCACTGTAATACTCATAGAACCCGCGCCGGTTCTTAAGTCCGGTCAGCTGGTCCACCTGTGCCTCATGATATAACAGATGGGACTCCAATGTCTTACCGCAATAAACGGCAGCCAGCCGGAGCCGGTTCACATCCCTCTCGTCAAACCCATCCGTACCGTTCTCACTCATCTTATTAATTGCCTGAAAAGCACCGATCACCTTACCCTGTGTATTCGTAACCGGTATACATAAAATTGAACGGGTCTTGTATCCGGTCTTGCGATCTACCTCCGGATTAAACCGGCTATCTCCATATGGATCATTGATCAATATAATCTCATTATTTCGAATTGATGCTCCGACAATCCCGGAACCCTCCGGAACAATGATCTGCTCACTGTCCAGTGCCGCCAGTGTCCAATACTGCTTTCTCTTTACGTCCCAGTACCAGAAGGATGCCCGGTCCGAATTCACCAGACACCGCCCCATATTTGTCAGAAGCATCAAGGTAGAAGAAAAGCCTCTCTCATCCACCAGCTGATTCATATACCAGAATATTTTCTCCAGAAGTTCTTCGGAATGAAGCACCCTGCCCGGAATCTTCTTCTGTATCTCACCCTTGCCAAAAGCCTCCAGATATTGAAGGGACTTCGCCTGATTCTCCGGCTGCGTAGTCTCGATCAGTACACTGCAATCCGCAAATCGAGTCCGGTAATACTCCATAAACCGGTGCCAGTCAATCTGTCCCTCTCCCAGCGCGAGATGCTGATCCTGTTTCAGATCATTATCATTGATGTGCAAATGCTTTATATACGGTGTCAGCTCTTCGATCCAATGTGCAATATTACTGCCATATATCGTTGCATGTGCATAATCCAAGCACACACCGTAATTCTTATACACCTTCAGCTCCTTCGATATCCGTGTCAGGATCCGCGGATCGGAATCAAACATATTCTCCAGATAAATCTCAATCTCCGGATACTGCTCCAGCAACGCCTTCATATAGGAAACGGTCCGTTCCACAATCTGATTCTCATAAATCTCACCACAGACCATCGGATTCCAGTTCGTGTGGAATACTACACCCTTCACATGCAGCTTTCGCGCAATCTCCATGCTCTGATGCATCCGCAGGTTCGATATCTCACGGATTTTTGTATCGTTGCTGAACACCGTCACATCAAAAAATGCCCCATGCATCGTACTACCTTCCGGAAGCCCGGTCTTCAGATACCGATCGATCACCGCCTGCTGCCGTTTCTCATCATCCAACAGCTGCGGATCAAAGAAATCATTGATCTCGAATCCCACATTATATTTTTCTGCAAGCTCCAGATGTTCCGCCAAACGTTCCACTCTGGATACAATTAAAAGCCGCCCCATATCTTCTCCTGTAATCTGCCTTCCATTGCTGTAAATACTGCCATTATTTTACCATGAATCCCACATAAATAAAAGAGTGGTGTACAGTTTTCTCCCTTTAAACCCGCTCTCCGTAAAGCAGGGTCGCTTTCCGGTCCTTCTCCTCAAAATGACTGTCCATATATGCCAGAATCTCTTCTCCTGCCTCTACGGTTGCTTCCGGATTTCCCAGATATGCCTGCAACTCCTTTCGGTCATTTCGAATCTGCTTTAGCAGCTGCTGACACTCCCGCTCTTCCTCTGCCAGTGTATAGACACCGGTTGTCTGCAGTTCTTCATAGGTATACCGTTTCACCCGCCGATTGTAAATCATCCGAAGCGGTGCTGAGAAAACGCCCTGATGTGTCAGAAAGGAGGCCAGTTTCCGAAGTGCATTGAACACAAAAAGCACTGTCATAACACTGAGTAACAGAATCGGCCACATAGCAAAAACTGCTCCATATCCACTGCCTCTGGTAAAAATCCACATAGTTGCCGCAATCAATGCCAACAGGATTGCCACACCGAGACTTAATCCGATTGCCCATCCCAGATTCCGCTTCCGCATCCGAATACAATCTGCCTTCTGTTCATAGACATTCTCCAGATAGTTTGTTCTCTGTACCGCTTCCATGACTTTATAGCGCATAGCTCCGGTTTTCGTTTCCTCCGACTCCTCAAACTCCTCTGCATTAATCTGAAACCGCATTGCTTTCTCCCCTTTTTACCTAGAATTACTGCCAGAACGGGCTGCCGCTTACCGGATCCCAGGTCAACATACCAAGAACGAGCAGCAGGACAAACCATATTGCCGCAACCCCTACGATTCCCATATTAATAATCCCCATGATCAGGCCTATGCTTGTCCGCTTCTTATGAATCGTATCCCAGATTCCCCATGCAATACATGCAAATGGAAGCATCCCTGAAAGCATTACGATTTCCGTCTGAATCCTGAAAGGAATCGGCAGCACTCCGACAAACACTTCATATGCGATACAGATTGCCCCCAGCAGATTGCATATCGATAACACGATCAATACCGGATTCTGCCCTTTCTTCTTATATTCCTTTTCCATTGTCAGTCCCCCTTTTATCTTTCATTTTGTCCTTACCTACTATAGTTACATATTCTGCCAAATTATGCAACCAAAACACATAAAATAACCCTCTTTATCAGACGCTCGACTGCCTGATAAAGAGGGAAATGATTCCGGCTTATACAAATCGCTTTCTGCAGAATATCTATGCCAGATATAGGTATACCATCATGTAATGGCAGAAGCTTCCTGCCATACAGAACAGATGGAAGATTTCATGGGAACCGAAATTCTTATGTTTTTCATTAAATGCGGACAGCTTCAATGCATAGAAGACTGCACCCGCAGTATAGAGGATTCCTCCGGCAAGCAGCCAGCCAAACGCCTGAATGCCTGCATTACGGATAAAGAACGGTGCTACAAACATACATAGCCATCCCATTACCACATACATCACAGATGATACCCACTTCGGACAGGTTACCCAGCAGATTTTAAAGGTAACACCCAGTGCCGCCACACTCCAGACTGCCGCCAGCAGAATATACCCCAGCCGGTCTCCCAGCCCGATAATGCAAAGTGGCGTATAGGTTCCTGCAATCAGCACCGAAATCATAGAATGATCAATCTTCTTCAGCACCTTGTTCACCTTCGGCGATATATCAAAGCTATGATACGAGGTACTGGCTCCGTAAAGCAGGATCATACTGGCCATGAATACAGTTACTGCCGCCACACCGGAGCCACCGGTGCTTTGTCCGGCACGCTTAATCAGTGGAGCTGTGGCAGCCGCCG
>HF991360.1:31106-39653 GCA_000431515.1 Clostridium sp. CAG:632
CTGTGGCAGCCGCCGCCATAACCATAGCGATAAAATGTGTAATAGCACTTCCCGGATCCTTGATCTTATGTTTCCGGATTGCCGTTTCATATCCTGCGTTTCCTGTTCTCGATTTATCGTTTGTCTTCTGAATTGCTTCCACATAGATTACCTCCCTTACAAAAGTCCTTGTAGTTCCTTGTCTACATAGGGTATACTTTTCTTATCATGTACTTGTTGCATTTATGCTACTATTTTATACCGGTTTTTCATGTTGTAGTTTTAATATTCCATCATGTGGTTTTTAAAACTACATCTTGTTGAATTGATACTATCACATATATTCATCATATGCAAGTGTTATTTTTATTTATTTTTTCCGTTTTAAAAATTACTATTCAGGAGGTCTAACCTATGAGATTTGCATTAACACAAATGGATATCGTATGGGAAAATCCTGTTGAAAACCGTCGTCTTTGTACAGAATTGACGGAACAGGCCGCCGCACAGGGCTGTGACTGGATCGTTTTTCCGGAAATGACATTGACCGGATTCACTATGCATCCGGAATTGTTTGCAGAACCGGAAGGCATCGGCAGCTCCACTGCCGATTTTTTCTGCAGCCTCTCACGCGGTTTGTCCATCGGCATCATTTACGGATATATCGCTGCCCATGCTGACAGCTATACGAACCGGCTGGTTTATGTCCGGGACGGCATGATCCTGCAGGAGTATGCGAAGCTGCATCCATTCTCCTTCGGCGAAGAATCCAAACATTACATTGCCGGAGATAAACTCAGCATCCTGTCTCTGCCCGACATCTGCATATCCGGCTTTATCTGCTATGATCTGCGTTTCCCGGAGATTTTCCAGGCAGTTTCCCGCCAGGCGGAACTGATCGTTGTTATTGCCAACTGGCCGGCCAGCCGGATTACCCACTGGCATACCCTGCTGCAGGCACGTGCGATCGAAAACCAATGCTTTATACTCGGTGTAAACCGGACGGGACATGGCAATGGCATCTCCTATACCGCAAGCTCTGCGGCCTATGCACCGACCGGAGAACTCCTGACACCTGCTGCCTCTGCCGATACCGGCACTCTTTATGCCGACCTTGATCTATCCGATGTTGCCCGCTACCGGGAGAGCTTTCCGTTGAAAGCCGATCGTCGGGAGTCTCTTTATCAGACCTTTTATCACTAAGTTTTTTCATCCTTTATTCCGATATATATATCAGAATATTTCGGAATAAAGGAATGATACTCTATGTCAAACACATTAAATCATATATCCAACATAACGACCGGACAGAAGTATTATACTTCCGGCACAAATCAGACCGATTATGCAGTCGGTGACCTTCTGACCGGTACGGTTTTACAAGGTGGTGAGCATCCGGTCGTAGAGATGAATGGTACCCCGGTTCAGGTGCGCTCAAATGCACTGAAGGATGCACAGACCGGAGACCGGATCTATCTTCGCATTACCGGAAGTAATTCCTCTGAGATCACGCTGAAGCTGATCGATCAGCAGGAACAGTCGATCTATACCAGAAGCGGCACCATGCAGACAGAGATTCGCCGCAACACCGCACGCTTCGTTGATACCTGGAACGAGACCTGTCCGGATGCAGACACGCAGGCCGGTCAGTTGAAGGAGGATGCCGAAGAAGTATCCCGCAGCCTTTCAGAAGAAGAGCGTGCTAAGCTCCGCCAGATGGGTATTGAAGTATCTGCATCTAATATTACTTTTATTAAAAGTCTGCTGAGCCAGATGCGTGGCAAAGAGCAGGATGATCAGCTACAGCAGGCGATTGACAGTGTCCGTAAGCAGATCATCATTGAACAGCCGGACGAGCATCCGGAGGCTTTCCGGATGGTTGTCGGAGATACCTCCTTTAATCTCCCGGATGCCTTAAATCAGTTAAACGATCAGCTCCCGCTGACGAAGGAACAGACTGTTTACTTTATCCAGAATCAGGCTCCGTTCAGTCCGGATGAGTTATATAAATCTGCATACAGCAGTAAATCCATGCCAACACGGAAAGCTATATCTGACGAGGATTTTGCACAGCTATTACCACAGATTGACCGGACACTGCAGGCTGCAGGACTGGACATCACACAGGAGCAGCACGATGCTTCTCGGTTCCTGTTGGAGTACCGGCTCCCGGTCACAACGGATTCCCTGCTTACCTATCAGGCAGTCCGGGACCTGAATACAAACGGCTTTACCATGGATAATCTCCGCACTCATATGGAGGATTTAATAGCAGAGAGTGCGATTTCTACCGGAGCTTCAGACACTTCCATCACAGTTTCTGATATGAAGCACCTGTTTAAAAACAGCGACCAATATTTTCCGGCACCATCTAAGGTAGCGGATGCTATCATGGATGATCTGAACCGGATTACGGATACGGATATGGCGGCATTTGCAGCCAGTGGATTACCATACACCCTGGAAGCGCTTTCTGCCTTTAGCCGCCAGCATGCGGCCACATCCGGAAGTAATGTTTCTTCCGATGTCACTTCTGCTGCCACCATCTCCAATCTGACCGCGCATCGGCAATTAGAAGAACTGCGACTGAAAATGACCTGGAGTGCCGGCTATGCTCTGGCATCGGAGGATCTTCACATCCGCACCAGAGATCTTACTCAGGTCGTGGATGCCCTGCGTGAGCAGGAAACTGCTGCTTACCGCCAACAGATGGCTGCAGACGGCATTCTGCCTACCAATACGGAAATTGCCCTGATTCAGGAAACCAGCCATAAATTAGCAGAACTTCCTGCACTCCCGGCCGCTGCAATCGGGCGTACATGGGCCTCCGGCTCCTTTACCATCCAGCGACTGCACACGGATGGTATTCAGGCTCTGTCGGAATACCGTACCTCTTCCCAGGATGCCCTGAGCTCTTATGAGACCATGATGACCACACCCCGCAGTGATATGGGTGATTCCATTCATAAAGCTTTCCGGAATGTAGATCCGATCCTGAACGAGCTGCAGCTCCCTGTTACAGAGGTCAATGCACGAGCTGTCCGGATTCTCGGATACAACCGGATGGAGCTGACTCCTGAAAACATTTCGCAGGTAAAGGCTGCCGATCAGGAGGTCCAGACTCTGATCCGGAACCTACAGCCTTCGGTTGTCCTGCATCTGGTGGAGGATGGCATTAATCCATTAAATATGCCGATTCAGGAATTAAATGCAATAGCAGAAGAATATATTGCAGATGCCGATGTGGCATCTGATGAGAAATACAGTACCTTCTTACAGAAGCTTGACCGCCGTAAGCAGATCAGCAGAGAGGAACGTACCGGCTATATCGGCATTTACCGGCTGATAGATAAGATTACCCGCTCTCAGGGAAAAGATATCGGAACCCTGATTCGTAATGGACAGGACCTGACCCTGCAAAATCTCCTGACTGCCCATCGAAGCAATCGTTCCACCGGCATGGATACCACCGTTGATGAAACCTTTGGTGGAATTGATGTGCAGACAGCCGGCACAAACGATTCCGTTACAAATGACATTCAAAGTCAGATTGAACGCGGCACACAGACCGTTTACCAGTCACAGCTGGTGAAGAGTCTGCGGGATGCTCTGTCTCCGGATATCATTGATTCCATGGTGCAGGAGTCTGCTTCGGGAGTGACACTTGAAGAATTTCTGGATCGTATTGAGAAACAGCTGACAACAGAGGCCCCTACCGGCAGTTCGACTCCTGCTGCCGAATCCATGGCAGATCATACACCGGATCTGTCTGCTTTCGATGGAACCGATTATCAGCTGATGCAGGATCTGCAGCTTCTGCCAACCATCAACAATATGGAAGCCCTCCTGCAGTTAACAAAGGGCAACGGTGTATTCTTCCAAAACCTGTCGAATACGATTCAGAGCCTCGGTGGTTCCGCCGATACCACTCGTAGGAAATTATCACAGCTGGATGAATCTTTATCCTCACCGGAGACAATGGAGGCAGCTTATTCCGACCTTGAGCAGACAGCTTCCACAGCGGCCGAAACTACTGAACAGGCCGGCACGATTACCGCCCGTGACATTCAGGCATTAAAACAGATCCGCTCCGGGCTCCGCATTCTGGAGAAAATGAGCCGGCGTGAACAGTATCAGATTCCGATGGAAATGGATGGAGAATGGGGTGTTCTGCATTTATCCGTAATTCAGAATTCCGGAAAGAACCGTAGCCTGCAGGCGAGTCTTCCGACCAGACAATATGGTCTTCTCCAGGCAAATCTGGAATGGAATGGAACAGACTGGGATACAACTCTGACCGCGGAACGTTCAGAGGGTGTGGCATTTCTGGAGCAGAATCAGGATGCATTTGCAACAGCACTGGATGCGATCACCCGGACAGCTGCCTCTGCAGGCAACACCACTTCTGCAGGGACTACTTCCCCGGAAGCTCCGGATACTGCCATTGATGACAAGCACCCTAATTCGGATACTGCCCCTTCTACGGATGAGATGTATCAGATTGCAAAGAAGTTGGTCGTATTCTTCCGGCATATTTTGAAATAAATCCTCCCATGATCAGCCACAGATATGACCACTCCCACATGATATCCCGGAAGCTGCCTTCCATATATTCATAGATATCATCCTGGTCATATCCTGTCATTCTGGTTATCACAACCATGTAATCTCTGACTGTGTGATAGGATAATGAATGATCCGCATTCCTCTTATAATTACTGAGCCATTTCAGGAATATTCCCTGTCGTATCACGGTATATTCCATGCAGATCCATTGAAACATCACAACCATTGCTTCAAGATCTGAGTCCGGTATCAGCATATTGGTAAATATCTCAGATAGAAGATAATTTCTGAACAGATTTTCATAGTCAGAAACTGCCTCTTTAAACTCTTTCATATGCATATCCGTATTTTCTTCCAGAATGTTTTCCGCCTGGCAGGATACTGCTTCTATATATTCGGTGTATAAGCCTTCTTTTCTGTAATTATATGCGATATCAAGCCACAACTCGTTATTCTCCCGAAGGCAATCCCCTTCATCAGAAGTCAGCTCGCTTATGGCATGATATATCTCTTTAAGGTTATCGGTGCTTTCATATGCCCGGATAGCATCCGGTGTTATTTCGTCTTTCTCATATATATCGAGCAATATATAAAATGCCATCAGCAATGCGGAATTAACATCATATTCCCTGTTTCCTATGATATGCATCATAAGATTCCGGATCTCAAAACACAGATCTCCACTTGCCTTATCAAGATTTTCAATTACAAGCCTATCGCTCTTATACAAAAAGTCAATCACCTCCGGACAGCAGGATACCAGGGACAACTCCCGTCTGTCCTCAAATTCATGCACCTCTCTCGGAAATACATGACAGGTTTCAGAAAGCATATCTTCTCCAAAGTCTGTCACCAGACTGCACAATCCTTCCTGCAGATAGGGGCAGCGTCCATTCTTATTAAGCTTTATAATTCCTTCGCCGCCGTTTTTCTTTACATTTACATCCAGCCTTTTCCCACCTAAAGTAGTTTTCCTCCACTTTGCAAGCGTCCGCTCATCTACTGCGATTTTCCATTGCATACAGCAGGTCATACTGCATCGATCGGCAATGCACTTAAATTTCTCATAAAAATCCGGTTTTATATCCATAATCTATCCCTCATCTCTGCTACTCTTCTATCACTTGTTTAGTTTTTCATAGGCATCTTAAATAAGCCACACTAAAAAAAGAATGGTAAGAGAAAATATCCACCTACCATTCCTTTCCTTATTTGCATTTTGTTTTTACAAAAGCAATGATATCATCATTTTTTTCCATCACATTGCTATCTGCTTCTAATTCTTCAATAGATTTCCACGCATATTTCTTATCATCCAGCACAAATACATCACTACTCATATGTTCCGGAACATCACTCAACGCATACCTATATAATGTATGTTTATACAGTTTGTACGCCTTATCACTTTCTGAATACTTACAATGTGGTGCATTTGTAATGTATGACGTTGTAACTTTCATTTTAAGCAAACAGCTTGCATGCCTATCAATATTCTCTTTGTTTGGATCTTCTGTCCGATAATACGGGAATAACCAACACTTCCATCTTTCATCATAGACCTGTAAATACTTTCCCGATGGATGCATAATCGCTAATAAAGAAAACTCATGATACGTCTCTGACAAATATTCAGCAAATAACTGGGTTATTTTTAACAAATCACTTTCAGATAAGTTACCGATTTTCTTTTCCATTCTCCATTCATCCATCCGTACAACTCTGTCAATCCTAACCCATGATTCTCTTTTTAATCCAGCTTCTTGCCAAGCATCTATCTTAATACTGTATGGATTTTTCTTGTCTTTACTTGTAACCATCATAGTAAGAACAGCAATGGTATTTTCATCAATAACAACAGCAGGTCTACGTTTTGATTCTTCTATCTCCTCAAATGGAAACTGTGTCCACCATACTTCACCTAGATTATATTTTCCCATTCTTTTTCTCCCCTTGCTTATAGATCTCATCCCACTGATTTTCCTGCATCCACTCATCATCTAATGTTATATCATCTGCATCCTCAGCATTTGAATATAACTTATTTCTATTCAATTCTAAGAAACGTTTAAAATCATTTACATCTTTTATCGCTTCCATGAATGCTCCTTTCGTCTCAAAGTGCCCCCCTGATAACTTTTAGTTTTCAGCAAATATAAGAAATATAAATCAGTGTACCACATAATTTTATCCATAACAATCATTTTCTATTAGCTACTGTCAAGGCCCATTTCGCTTTTAAGCAATTTCTTTCCTGTGCATGACATGAATCCCAATATGTCCGATTCCAAGAATAACCGCTGCCCCGATCACAATCACATTTCCGGAATAAATGCCCAGTAACAGACACGCAATCACCGGAAGCGTTGCTCCGGCTACAGGAAATCCTGCAAAGGACATATAAAAATCCTTCAGCGTTTTCGAACTTCTGAAATATTTGATCCAGTAGCATTCATACAACACCATCAGCACAAATGCCGTCATCCAGATTATAAGTTTCCATTCAAAATGAAGGCCTTCCAGGAACATTACCTTCGGATTAATTGCCGTAAAGATCACCAGAGATGTGCTCACCAGAACCTCACCAACACGCTCAAGAATCAATAATAACTTATTCTCTTTTCTGGCACTCTCATCATAACCATCCGGCTTTGCCTTGCGTGCCCAGATGATATTCGGGACAAACAGCATCAGAAGAAATAAAAAACCTGTAGCACAAAAGCCAAGGTCATATGGCCGTCCAATCCGCATAAAAGCAAGCGTACTTAATTTCACACTGCTTATGATATCTCCATATTGTGCCCTGAGTTTCCCTGCCATTAAATCAGGATTGTATAAATTCGTATGGTAACTTCCATAAATCCCCATGATCCTGCCGCCACCGCATCGTGTGTATGCATCTATAAAATTCGACACCATATAGGACTCTCGCAGTTCTGTCATCCCATTCTGTTCCGTATCATTATTACAAAACTCTATTCCCTGCCTGATACATTCCTTTGCAAGCCTATATTGTTCAGAGTCATCAAGTCCGTTTTCCTCTAAATATTCCAGATACCTTGCCCCTGTGGTATCATACTGATGCCCTACATCGGTACCATAGAATATGGTCTCCGGACAACGTTCCTTGATCTCATGAAAAAACTCATAGTAGGATTCATTCCCCGACTGGGTTCCCTGAATCTCTTCAAAGAACAAATCGATCAGTTCATCCGAATCCGCTTTCATCCACTCATTTAAGAACTCCGCACTGTAATATGGCAGTTCCACAAAAAGATTGCGATATCCTTCATCGTAGTATTTACTCCATGCCTCGAACTCAATATCATAATACCTCTTAAAACCATGTGCTTCTCCGTATAAACTTATCACAGTGTTTTCATTCGGAAATACATCTGTGGTCTGGTCGAAATGATCCAGAATCAAGCCTGCCACCACCAAAAGCAGTACAATGCCAAATGCAGATATTGTTTTTACCCTTGTCTTTTTATCCCTCATCCCTAATCCTTAAACTCCTTCGTATAGTATAATTGCTTCTATCTCTTTTTGTACAGAAGCAGTTCCGGGTTCGTTCCCTGATCTTCATATGTACAAATCATAATAAAATCCATATCCGCAAGAACTCCAAAGCATCTTTCACCGCCGAATTCGGATTCCAGCTGATTTCCCAGATATGTCTTCCTGTCATCCAGAAATTTCACCTTCTCACCATTGGGAAGCACATATTCCAGATTGACGTATTTTCCAACCAGTGCATTTAATTTCTCTACCTTAGGCATTCCTTCTATATGAAGATCATTGATTTCCCGGATTAACTGCCGCTTAAATTCTTCAAACTGTCCATTGTCGCCAAGCTCGTCATACCGCTTCCAATAATCCAGTTTCGGAAGCAGTTCCCGCATATAGGAACATGCCTGTTCTTCCGAGAAATTCTCATTTACCATATGCTTCACACAGACATCAATCAGATCATCCATATTACTGTATATTTTGGAGTAAATC
>HF991361.1:0-10868 GCA_000431515.1 Clostridium sp. CAG:632
AACATCTACTTCTTCCTTTCCCCTCCAAATGTTTCACGTGAAACATTTTTTTATGGAATATCGGATGTAATAATGTTATACTATCATATGGAGAAAAGAGACGAATAAATGAGAGATATATGCAGGAGGCGTAATTATGGGAAGAATTATTGCAATTGCGAACCAGAAGGGTGGCGTCGGAAAAACAACAACCGCAGTAAATCTGGCAGCGTGCATTGCAGAAAAAGGTTTAAAAGTTTTAGCTGTAGATATGGATCCACAGGGTAATATGACAACCGGACTCGGTGTAAATAAGGATGATCTGGAATATACGATTTATGATGTTATGCGTGATGAGTGTAATATCGGTGAATGTATGTTGATTAATGTTATTCCGGGATTAAATCTGATTCCTTCTAACCGCCTACTCGCAGGTGTTGAGGTTGAGTTTGTTGGTGTTCCGAATATGCAATACATATTAAAAGAGAACCTGAATAAAATTCGTGATAAATTTGACTTTATTATTATTGACTGTCCGCCCGCCCTCGGTCTTCTGACGGTCAATTCCATGACAGCTGCAGATACTGTATTAGTTCCTATTCAATGTGAATTCTTTGCATTGGATGGATTATCTCAGTTAATCTATACAATTGAATTAATACAAAAACAGCTGAATACAAATCTTAAAATTGAAGGTGTCGTTTTTACCATGTACGATTCCAGAACCAATTTATCACTGCAGGTGGTTGAGAATGTGAAAGATAATCTGAAACAGAATATCTATAAAACCATCATTCCAAGAAACGTGCGTCTGGCAGAGGCTCCAAGCTATGGTTTGCCGATCAATCTGTATGATCCACGGTCTGCGGGTGCAGAGAGCTATCGTTTATTAGCAGATGAAGTTATTACAAATATTGGAGGTTAATTTATTATGGCACCAAAAAGAGGCCTTGGAAAAGGTTTAGATATGTTAATTCCTACCGGTGATGCAAAGAAATCATCATCTCCTCGAAGTACCGGGAGCAATGCAGCAAAGAAGGCAGAATCATCTTCTACTACAAATACTTCTACTCCTTCCGTACCTGTTGCAGAACCGGAAATTAAAGAAATCGAAAAGACACTCCGGGTTTCTGAATTAGAACCAAACTCTAATCAGCCAAGAAAAGTTTTTGAGGAAGATGCATTACAGGAACTGGCGGACTCTATTAAAGAATTTGGAATTATTCAGCCAATCGTCGTAACACCGAAAAACAAAAAATACGAGATTATTGCCGGTGAACGTCGTTGGCGTGCTGCCCGGTTGGCCGGTTTAAAAGAAGTACCGGTCATTATCCGGGATTACACAGAACAACAGATTGTCGAGATTTCTTTGATTGAAAACATTCAGCGTGAAAACCTGAATCCAATTGAAGAAGCCCTGGCTTATCAGAGATTGGTTGATGAATTTTCATTAAAACAGGATGATGTTGCAGAACGTGTGTCCAAGAGCAGAGCAACTATCACCAACTCTTTGCGTCTGTTGAAATTATGTAAGAATGTTCAGCAGATGGTGATTGATGACAAGATCAGCAGCGGACATGCCCGTGCCCTGCTTGCAATTGACGATGCAGACTTACAGTATGAAGTAGCCTGCAAGGTTTTTGACGAAAGTCTCAGTGTCCGTCAGACGGAAGCTCTGGTCAAGAAATTAAATGCCGCTCCGAAGGCTCAACCAAAAGAAGAAATCAAACATCCATATTTATATACAGATACGGAAGAACTTTTAAAGCAAATTCTGGGAAGTAAGGTATCTATCAAAGCGAAAAGCAATGATAAGGGAAAAATTGAAATTGAATATTATTCCAGTGATGAACTAGACGCTTTAGTTGATAAATTACGGGAACTGCAGAATTAGAAATTAATCTGTTTTATTTTATTTATACACAGGAGGAACATCATGAGTAACTTTTTTAATAATCTTGGAATTGATATCGGATATATTATAATAATACTTACAGTACTGGTCATTGCCTTACTGGTTACTGTTATTATACTGCTTGTTAAGACCCATAAATTGAACGACCGTTATGAGAAATTTATGAAAGGTAAAAACGGAGAAGAATTAGAGCAGGTCATCTATGAACGATTTGCTGAACTGGATATTATGCAGCAGATTGCAACCCAGCATGCAACAGACATTCGTGATCTGAAGAGAAAATTCCGTTCTTCCTTCAGTAAAGTGGGGATAGTGAAATATGATGCCTTCAAAGAAATGGGTGGTACTTTAAGCTTTGCTCTTGCCCTGCTGACAGACCGTAACAGTGGTTTTCTGATTAACTGTATGCATAGCCGGGAGGGTTGCTACACTTATATTAAAGAAATTATTAATGGAGAGTCCTATATTGCTCTGTCAGAAGAAGAAAAAGAAGCTTTGAAGAGTGCCATTAATATGAAAAATCCGCTTGCAGATTAATCAATATAGCCATTATACACATCACTATACACATTACTGAACTTTATCTCACACAGATATCAACACAGGAGAACACATATGCATCATTATTTGAGAGCGATTGGATTTAGCAATCTTCATACGCAAAAACAACTCAATTTCATATTGGAAGACGCTGTTCGGCACCCAACCAGTCGTTCCATTCTGACCATTGGTTCCGGTGTTTCCCTGGTACAGTTATATAAAGAATATGGTGAAAATTTGGGCATTAGTATTATTGGTGAATATGACGATGACAATGAACTGATCACAGAGCATTATTTTCCATATTTTCTAGGGTCCTCTACCAAATGGGAAGAAGGCATCCTGATTGAAAGCCATACCGATAAAGAGGCTTACTCCGGAGTCAGTGAAAGTTATCAGTTCGGAATCCCTTTGATATTCTACCTGATCAATATATCTGATTATGTGCGCACCAAATGGTCAAACGAATATAATTTTTCCTTAAATCATGTGAGTTATAGTGGTTTATCTATAGATGGAAAGGTTATTCTAGGTGTTGATAAAGATGAGGAGCAATTAAAACAGGAACAAAAAGGTCAGAACAAACGTAAGCATCTGATTGCTGCTGCAAAAAATGGAGATACCGAAGCCATTGAAAATCTAACCTTAGATGATATTGACCTGTACTCTTCTATTTCAAAGCGTGCTAAATCGGAAGATCTGTATAGTATTGTTGATTCCAGCCTTATTCCATATGGAATCAACAGTGAGCAGTATTCTTTGATCGGCAGCATCCATGATATTCACCTGTTGCAAAATACGATTACACAGGAAACTATGTATCAGCTGCTTGTAAATGTCAATGAAACACCGGTAGATATCCTGATCAATACCCGTGATCTAACCGGAGAACCGGCAATCGGAAGACGATTCAAAGGAACTGTCTGGATGCAGGGAAATGTAGTTTTTCCATAGGTCTCCTACCCCTTGACGTATCCGACTTTTTCTTATAAAATAGAAGTTGTTGGTTTCTGTAGCTCAGTAGGATAGAGCGTCCGCCTCCTAAGCGGAAGGCCGGCGGTTCGAATCCGCCCAGGAACATTTTACTTTATGTAAACCATTGATTTAGAAAGAGGGAGTCACTTATGAAACAGAAGTTAAAAACCAATATGTTAATCAGTTCCGTTGCAATGGTTGCTGCTTTTTTAACAATGATTTATCTGATTGCAGTTATGCCGGAACGATTAGAATTGATCATTGCATTTGGCTTGATCATAGTCATTGATGCATATTTTTTAGTTGACAGTTTTCTTCGTAAAGTAGATGAAATAGCTGATCACTCTCTGGATAAGCAGTCCGAATTAACCAAAGTTGAGAAAGGGCTCTACTCTGTTGCTAAGCGAGAAGAGTTATCCATGAACCAGAAAATGGAAGAATTGATTCAGACCATTGCCGAGCTGAAGGAGGATAATATCCGTCTGAATCAGGAACTGGTTGAACAGCAGAAGCTCTGTACGAAGTTAATTATGAAAAAGAATCAGGAGAATATGGTACGGGTTGTGAATAGTAATGATCGTATCACCAAACAGGTCCTTCAGATGTCCGGTGATAGCAAGTTGTCTTCTGCTGAGACAAATGAGACCTTACACGATATCCACAAGACATTAGAAGGTGAAGTAAGTAGTTCCAAAATTACCCGCATGCCTTCATAATCTGTACGTGATACAATATGAATTATATTATATTTGACTTGGAATGGAATCAGTCTCCTTGCGGACCGGAATATGAAAATCCAAGAATTCCCTTTGAAATCATTGAAATAGGGGCCATAAAACTAAATGATAAATTTGAAATTGTAGATGAATACAGCAGCATTGTAAAACCTCGCATTTACAAACGTCTTCATAAACATATACGACAGATGCTGAATTATGATGAAGAATATTTAAAGACCGGCCGGCCTTTTGACATGGTATGCAGAGAGTTTATGAAATGGTGCGGAACCGATTTTATTTTCGGTACGTGGGGTACTTCCGATCTTCCACAGCTTCAGAAAAACATGGATTATTATTATATGAATAAATTTTCTGAACCATTTAAATATTATGATATACAGTCCATCTTTGCAGAGCAGGAGCCGGAGCTCGGATCCTGTAAGCTGGAAAAGGCAGTGAAATTTCTAGAGCTTCCTACCGATTACACTTTTCATACTGCAATCAATGATGCCCGCTATACTGCACAGATTTTTCAATATCTTTCCAAAGAAAACCTTGATGATCATTATTGCTATGACTATTACCATGAACCAAAGGATAAGGAAAGTGAGATTCACGCCTTTCATCATTCCTATGCGGAACATATTTCAAGAGGTTTTCATCAGCGCAATGATATTATGCTGGACAAAGACATTATGACACTGCGCTGTTATAAATGCAGAAAGAAATTATCCAGAAAGATTAAATGGTTTTCTAATAACCAATCTACCTTTCTGAGTGTTGGACATTGCTGGTATCACGGCTATCAGAAAGGGATTCTGAAAATAAAAGTATCAAATACCGGAAATTATTTTGCTATCAAAAAAATAGTTCCTATTTCCAAGTCTGAAGTAGACACTGTCAGACAGCGTCAATTGGAATTACGGGAAAAGCGAAGAGAAAAAAGAAAAAGCCATTGATTTGGCTTTTTCTTTTCTACTTTTTTCCCTTATTTCTTCTGATCTTATATGATCGGATTCTTTGCTGCTGTTCCGGCCTTTCTCGGATATGCCTTCGGTGTATGACTCTTCTTCTGAATCATAATAAACTGACGATAAATATCAGTCTCCGGAATCTGCACAGTCACCGGCTGCTCCAGCCTGCCACCCAATACCTTGATAGCCTTTCCTGCCTGCTTTAATTCCTCATCAATATTCGTTGATTTATAGGAAATAAAACATCCGGATGGTTTTACAAACGGAAGACAATACTCACTCAGTGCCGATAGATTGGCAACAGCTCTGGATACACACAGGTCATACTTTTCCCGGTATTTTACATTCTGTCCTGCATCCTCTGCTCTGGAATGAATGGCTTCTATCTCCTGCAACTGAAGCTCTTCTATTACTTCATTTAAAAAATTCACCCGCTTATTTAAAGAGTCCAGCAATGTAATCTTTAAATTCGGAAATGCGATCTTAAGCGGAATTCCCGGAAATCCTCCTCCGGTTCCGACATCTATTACCGACATCTCCCCGGTTAAATCCCGGACTCCTGCAAGCAACAGACTATCTACAAAATGCTTATCGATTACTTCCTGATATTCTGTGATAGCCGTTAAATTCATAACTTTATTCTTTTCGATCAAACGATGATAATAGGTGTCGAACTGCTCCAACTGTTTAGTGGTTAACATAACTCCTATCTGTTCTGCTTTTACTCTTAACTCTTCCATATCTTATCTATCCTGTTTTTCTTTTTCGCTGATTTTTTACCTGTTCTATCAAACCTTCTACTTCTGTGCCAGATAAATCAACAATACCGATATATCTGCCGGTGAAACACCTGAGATTCTGGATGCCTGGCCAACAGATGCCGGTTTCATTGCCTTCAACTTCTGTCTGGCTTCCTTCCGCAGATTTCCAATCTGCTCATAATCTATATCTGCAGGGATTGCTTTCTTCTCCAGCTTCTTGAAATGCTCTACCTGCTGTTCCTGCCGCTTGATATATCCCTCATATTTCAGATTAATGTTAATCTGCTCGATCACTTCTTTCGGTAACGGCTTTCTATCCGGATCCACCTCTGCAATTGCTTCATAATTCAACTCCGGACGGCGAATCAGCTCTGCCAGCGTTGATCCTGTTTTCAACGGTGTACTGCCGGCTCCGGTCAGGAACTCACACATTTTCTTATTAGCTCCGACTGTTACCGATTCCAGACGTGCGATCTCCTGATTGATGGCTTCCCGTTTTTCTTTAAACTTCCGATACCGTTCTTCATCGATCAGCCCTATCTCATGACCGATATCGGTCAGCCGCAGATCTGCATTATCCTGGCGTAATAGCAACCGATACTCTGCTCTTGATGTCATCATTCGATATGGTTCCGCAGTCTCTTTCGTTACCAGATCATCGATCAGCACTCCGATATATGCATCCGAACGGTCTAAAACAACCGGCTCTTTCCCTTGAATCTTTCTGGCTGCATTGACACCTGCCATAAAGCCCTGTGCCGCCGCTTCTTCATATCCGGAGCTTCCGTTAAACTGCCCACCGGCAAACAGTCCTTCATATTCCTTAAATTCCAGCGATGGCTTCAGCTGTGTCGCATCAATACAGTCATATTCAATCGCATAGGCATTCCTTACGATCTTCGCATTCTCCAGTCCCGGTACGCTTCGGTACATTGCATACTGCACATCCTCCGGAAGAGAGCTTGACATGCCTCCGATATACATCTCATTCGTATATTCGCCCTCCGGTTCAATAAATACCTGATGCTTATCCTTATCCGGAAACTTCATAACCTTATCTTCGATTGAAGGGCAATACCGTGGACCGGTTCCCTCGATTGCTCCGGAAAACAGTGGTGAACGATCTATATTTTTCTTAATGATCTCATGGGTGGTCTCATTTGTATAGGTTAACCAACATGAAATCTGATCTCTCTTAATATCCTCTTCCGTATTGGTGAATGAGAACGGTACAATATGCTCGTCACCTTTTTGTTCTGCCATCTTACTGAAATCAATACTTCTCTTATCAATTCTTGCCGGAGTTCCGGTCTTAAATCTCCGCACTTTAATCCCCAGATCTACCAGTGACTGCGTCAGATGGTTTGCTGCCTGAAGTCCGTTCGGCCCGGTCGGATAGCTCACATCACCGTAGATACAGCGTGCTTTCAGATATACACCGGTACATAGAATAACCGCCTTTGCATAATAGGTTCCACCGGAATAGGTCTTAACGCCTGTAATTCTGCTTCCATCTGCGAGCAATTCTGCCACCTCTGCCTGTCTTAAGGTCAGATGCTCCGTCTTCTGCAGTGTCATCCGCATAGCTCTGGAATATTCTGATTTATCAGCCTGTGCCCGAAGGGAATGAACTGCAGGACCTTTGGATTCATTCAGCATCTTAGACTGAATATAGGTCTTATCTATATTCTTTCCCATCTCTCCTCCCAGTGCATCAATCTCCCGCACCAGATGTCCCTTAGAGCTTCCTCCTACATTCGGATTACATGGCATCAATGCTACACTATCCATACTGACTGTAAATATGATTGTTTCCAATCCCATTCTGGCTGCAGCGAGTGCTGCCTCGCAGCCCGCATGTCCCGCACCTACAACTACTACATCATATGTTTCCTCTACCTGTGGCATTCCTATCTTCCTTCCTATTTTCCCATACAGAATTTGTCAAAAATCTCATTTGCCAGATCATCATCCAGACTTTCTCCGAGAATCGTTCCCAGCTGCTCATACGCAGCCATCAGGTCAATGGACAGAAAATCCTCCGGCATATTCCGGTCTATACTGGATAAAACCTGTTCCAGACTCTGCTCCGCTTCTGCTAATGCCTGCTTATGCCGCAGGTTTGTAATATACACTTCATCATTCATGGAAAGCTTACCATGGAAGAACATATCCTTAATGATTCCATATAATTTTTCCATTCCTTCTCCTGTTTTTGCGGAGATTTCCACAACCGGAGCATTGATTTTTGAAGTTATCCACATTTTATCCACAACTTGTTCAATATCTATTTTATTCATGACAATAATCGCCTTTTTTCCTTCTAAAAGACCGATTATCTGCGTATCATCAGCATCTAACGGCTTATTTCCATCTACCACATACAGGACCAGATCTGCTTCTTCCACGCTTTCCCTTGCTTTATCCACACCTATTTTTTCCACAATGTCCACGGTTTCATGAATCCCTGCCGTATCCACGATCTTCAATGGAATTCCATGGATCATTACATCCTCTTCCAGTGTATCTCGCGTCGTTCCCGCTATGTCCGTTACTATTGCCCGGTTCTCTCCGAGTAAAGCATTTAAAAGAGAGGACTTTCCGGCATTCGGTTTTCCGAGGATTACTGTGCGGATACCTTCCTTTATCATCTTACCTTCTTCCGCGGTATCTATAAGATGTTGGATTTCTTTTATGATTTCTTCCAGCTTCTCTTTCAGCTTCTCACTGTATCCATCCAGACTGTAATTCTCCGGATCATCTAATGCCGATTCAATAAATGCGATCTGATTTAATAACAGACTCCGGATCTCTTTCACACGGTTTGACAGACTGCCCTTTAACTGTGATATCGAGGATCGTGCCGCCAGCTCATTCTTCGCATGAATCATATCCATAACAGACTCTGCCTGCGTAATATCGATTCTGCCACCCAGAAATGCCCGTTTCGTAAACTCTCCCGGCTCTGCCGCTCTGGCTCCGGAATTTAATATCAGTTCCAGAATTTTCCGCAGCATAACGATTCCGCCGTGACATTGTACCTCTACAACATCCTCCGTTGTATAAGAGTTCGGTGCCCGCATGACCAGACAGATTGCCTCATCCAATACACAATCACCATCACAGATATTTCCGAATAACGCAGAATAACTTTTCGTCATTGCCAGCTTTTTATCCGGATTTTTCGCACGGAATACTTTATCTGCAACTGCTATCGCATCTTCTCCGCTGATTCTTATAATTCCAATACCTGCATTGGTCATTCCGGTTGCAATCGCTGCAATCGTATCTTTCTGAAACATGCTTTTCACCTCATTTCTGACTCACTTATTCATTATAATACAGAACCAAATTTATTCACAAGTACATTTTCATGTAAAAAGGGGCCCTGCAAGCTAACACAATGGTTCTCTACAGATGCCCCTTTGAAATCACAGATTATTTCTCGCGATTATAATAAATTACAACTCTTCTGAACGGCTCCTCGCCTTCACTTCTGGTATTTACATACTTATCATTCTGAAGTGCTGAGTGTATGATTCTTCTTTCGTATGGATTCATTGGCTCCAATACGACTGACTTTTTCGTTCTCTTTACTTTATAAGCAATGTTCTTTGCAAGATTTTCCAGAGTATCCTTTCTTCTTGCCCGATAGTTCTCGGTATCCAGCTTCACACGGACAAATTCCTCACTGTGCTTATTTACAACCGACTGAGCAATCTTCTGGAGAGCATCCAGTGTCTGTCCACGCTTACCGATCAGAACACCCATTTCCGGACCTGTCAGATTAATATCCATGGTCTTATCTTCATCGTTGTATTTAATGTCTACAACTGTCTCAACTTCCATAACCTTGAATAAATTCTCTAAGAATTCCTGAACAATATCTTCCAGAGTATCCTTCTTCTTAGCACGAATCACTGCTAACTTTTTATTGATTCCCAGGAAACCGGTGCTTCCTTTCTCTATTACTTCATATATTAAATCATCACTGGTAACTCCGAACTGAATCGTCGCTTCCGTAATCGCATCATCTACGGTTTTACCTTTAAACTCGATAAACTCCATATTTAATCCTCCTTGCCCTTCTGGTTATTACCTGCATTACTATACTGCTGCATAATATTCGCCTTTGAAGAAATACTTCCCTTCCGGTATGTCGGAGTCTGACTGTCATTATTGGAAGAGGAACTTGAATAATTCTTCAGGCTGGTACCTGCAACACTGTTTGAAGAGCTTGTACCTTCTGAATTTCCGGCTGCTTCCATCATTTTTTCCATAAATGATTTCTTCTTTTTGCCTTTATTCTTCTTTTTTGCTCTCTCCATCTGCTTTTCCAGAATCTTATCGGTATCTGCGATCTTGTCATAATAAATATTTATGGCAAGCTGAATCAGAAAACTGATCAACGCACTGATCGTCCAGTAAATACCGATACCTGCCGGCAGAGTCACACAGAAGAATAATGACATAATCGGCATTGTATAAGTCATAGACTTCATCATTGCAGCAGACTGTGCTGTAGCCTGATCGCCCATATCTGCCTGCGGAGTCTGCATGATTTTTGTACTCAGGAACTGGAATAACGCTGCCAGAATCGGAATGATCAATGCCCAGTTAAAGGTTTTAACGACATCACCGTTTACCACATTCTCAACAAATAATCTCCAGCCCGGTGCCTCTGAAATATTGATTCCTAATATAAACTTATTCAGATGATCAATCTGCGGAACATTGGATGCAATCACATTTACCAGATCCGTATTTCCGGACAACAGATCACTGAAATCTTTCCACTGTGTTGTACTAAACTGTGAAATAACATCAATAATGTTATTATTTGTTACATTTCCGGCATCCAGCTTTGTTAATGTATTAATAGCCTTGCTTGCCGTACTGATCTTATTATCTGCAACAAATGTACTGAGCGTCTGTGCATAATTACTTACTTTCATGATCTGCTCAGCAATCGGAGTATACAGACTCTTGATTTCAGGTACATAAG
>HF991361.1:10892-13186 GCA_000431515.1 Clostridium sp. CAG:632
AAGCAGGAATGTTGTATATTACACGGTACAACGCATAAATAATAGGAAGCTGTATAAACGATGTCAGACATCCGTTTGTCATACTGGTACCGTATTTCCGGTAAACTTCCTGCATTTCCTGCTGCTGCTTTAACATAGAGTCCTGGTCCGTCTTATTCTTATACTTTTTCTGTACTTTCTGTATTTCCGGCTGTATTAACTGATTTATCTTAGAGCCTTTTTGCTGCCGAAGTGTTAACGGAAGCAAAATTAATTTTACTACAAGAGTAAATATGATAATACATAAAGCCAGATTTTCAATTCCACCGGCAGATAATCCCTGGTAGATGAAATTCAGAATCTTTCCTAACAGCCAGCAAAAGGGGCCAAGAATGCCTCCCTGCGCAGTTAAAAAAACCATATTAACCTCCTAATCTTATGGAACCGGATCGTATCCACCCCTGGAGAATGGGTTGCACCGAAGAATCCGCCAGCCCGCTAACAAGATGCCTTTTCCAACGCCATATTTTTCTATTGCTTCCTTTGCGTATTGGGAACAGGTCGGATAATATTTGCATGTTCCATGACCCTTTAAAGGGGACAAATAAATCTGATAAAATCGAATCAGCCATAAACAAACTTTTTTCATATTAATCATCTCTTTTTTCATTTAACTCATGGCATTCTGATAAAGAAGTATTCTCAATCTCTTCTTTTCTTATGTGATGTAATTTCAATAAATGCAAAAAGGAACGTTCTATATCCCAGTAATTACAAGTCTTACTATTTACCCTTGCAACAACTACAATATCGAACCCTTCTTCTATCTCTCCTTTATGCAACCGGTAACTCTCTCGGATCAACCGGGTAACATGATGTCTGATCACACTGTTTCCTACTTTTTTACTTACAGAAATACCAAGCCGATTTTCTTTATCATTCTTCTCCAAAACGTACATCACCAGATTCTTATTGGCAAATGATTTGCCGCACTGATATACGCGCTTGAATTCACTACTGTTTTTCAATGAATTAATGTTCTTCATTTAATAAACCTCAACATGAAAAAAGGTCACATGACTGCGACCTATGCTGATAAATGTTTTCTACCTTTTGCTCTTCTTGCAGCTAATACTTTTCTGCCGTTAGCAGTACTCATTCTTTTTCTGAAACCATGAACTCTCGCATGAGACTTCTTCTTTGGCTGAAATGTCATCTTCATTTAAATACACCTCCTTCGGACATTGAAAAAACACCTAATTTATTATAAAGAAAAGAAGTAATTCAGTCAAGTCATATTTAAAAATTATATATAACTTTTTAAACAAGACCGTAAATATTATTTTTTAATTGACATAATGTTATGCACAATTTGTGAATAACTTGTGGAAAACTTTTTGATTTCATGTGGATTTACTCTTCTTTTTCTTCATTTTTCCATGAAAATCAATGATTCCACTTGTTAATTTCTTCTTTTTTACATTTTATTTTAAACAGATTATGTAAATCGTTTTGAAAAGTTATCCTGCCTTTTCCTTGCGAAAAATCCTAATTTAGTATATATTATATATGGGTATTCTTGTCCATATTGACAATTACCGCTTTTTAATTTTACTACTATAATATAATGAGAGGTTTTATTTTGATGAAAGAGAAAATAGAAGGAAATTGGGAGGCAATTTTATATTCTATCCAGCTGGATCAGGGCGTTACCCCAATTGCTATTAATTCCTGGATTCGCCCTCTGAAAGTTTACGCCGTTAAGGATCACACGATTTACTTCCTTGCAGAAACTCTTGGTGAGCGAGGTATCAGTTTTTTAAAGTCTAAGTATTATGACTTATATATTAAGGAAGCTGTTCAGCATGTTCTTGATGAGGATTTCAATATTTGCTTTATTGCGTCTCCGGAAGATATGGTTAATGAAACAGCTGCACCGGCCGAAAAGTACATGGAATATAATATGGAAGCAAGTAATCTGAATCCGAAATATACCTTTGATACTTTTGTTGTCGGTGATAATAACCGTCATGCCCATGCTGCCTGCGTTGCAGTTGCAGAAGCTCCGGCCCAGGGTTTTAACCCTCTATTCCTATATGGAGGTGTTGGACTCGGTAAGACTCACTTAATGCATTCCATCGGTCATTATATTCTGCAGCATAATAAGAATGCAAAGGTTCTTTATGTAACCAGTGAGACATTCACGAATGAATTGATTGAAGCCTTAAAGAAGAATAAAACCGAAGAGTTCCGGAATAAATATAGAAACATTGATCTTCTGCTCCTTGATGATATTCAGTTTATTATAGGGAAAG
>HF991361.1:13205-16964 GCA_000431515.1 Clostridium sp. CAG:632
GGAAAGAGTCCACGCAGCAGGAGTTCTTCCATACCTTTAATGTCCTTCATGAGGCCGGTAAACAGATTGTTATTTCTTCCGATAAGCCGCCTAAAGAGATGGAGAGTCTGGAGGATCGTATCAAGTCCCGTCTGGAATGGGGACTTCCGGTAGACATTCAATCTCCGGATTACGAGACCCGTATGGCAATTCTTCGTAAGAAGGCAGAGCAGGATCATATTATGGTACCGGATGATGTTATCCAGTATATTGCCAATAATATAGTTTCAAATATCCGGGAGCTGGAAGGTGCGCTGAATAAGATCAATGTTTTTTCCAAGCTTGATAATCAGCCTATCACGGTTGCATTCGCAGAGGCTACCTTGCAGGATTTGATTTCAAAAAATTCCAACCGCGAGGTCACACCTTCTCTTATCACAGATGTGGTAAGTGAGCATCTCGGAGTTGCTAAGGAAGATATCTTTTCTACCAAGCGTAGTGCCGATATTGTCCAGGCCAGACAGATTTCCATGTATCTGTGCAGACAGATGACAGAGAAATCTCTGGAATCCATCGGAAATTACTTTGGCGGTAAGGATCATTCGACCGTTATGCATGCAATCAACAAGATCAAACAGGAGATGAGTGCCAATCAGGATCTCACCTCTACGGTTGAAACCATTCAGAAAAAGATTATCCCCACCTGATAGCGGTTTTTAACCTTTTTTTGTTCCTTTTTTGTTAATAACCTGTTGATAAACAGGTATAAATGTGGATAACTATACAGTTTTTTCATTTTTGCTTTTATTATTTTCTTTTATCCTGTTTATAACTTTTATCTTTTTCACAGGTTTTTTAATGCATATTAACATAGTTTTAAGTTTCATTTTTCTTTTATTTAAGGGGCTTCATAATTGTTTTGAACAGTTTCCCGCCCCCTACTAAGACTAAGACGAAATTAAATTTAAATATTTATACTGGTTTATCAGACCCTGGCGGGTGAAAGGAGTTTTTCACATTATGAAAATTGCATGTTCCAAATCCAATTTGCTTTCTGCAGTTAATACCGTTATGAAAGCAGTTTCTACAAAAACAACACTTCCTATTCTGGAATGTATTCTGATTGAAGTCAGTGATCGTATTAAATTAACTGCTACCGACATGGAGCTAGGAATTGAAACCTATGTAGATGGAACTATTTTAGAAGAAGGTAAGATTGCTCTGGAGGCAAAGCTTTTCTATGAATATATAAGAAGACTTCCGGATAGTGAAATCTCCATTGAAACCAACGAGGCATTCCAGGCAGTGATTCGTTGTGAGAAATCAAAGTTCAGCATTTCAGGTAAATCCGGAGATGATTTTTCATTACTTCCGGAAGTAGAGAGAAGTCACGGAATCACACTTTCTCAGTTTACGATAAAAGAAGTGATAAGACAGACTATTTTTTCTACCGTAGAGAATGAAAGCACAAAGCTTATGAGTGGTGAACTCTTTGAAATAAACGGTGATGTTCTGAAGGTAGTATCTCTGGACGGCCATCGTATATCTATCCGCAATGTTACATTAAAAGAGAATCATGATCTGATCAAGGTTGTAGTTCCGGGTAAGACATTAAATGATGTAAGCAAGATTTTAGACGGTGGAGTAGAGGATATGGTAGATATCTATTTCACTGATAAGCATGTTTTATTTGAGTTTAACGAGACAAAGGTAGTTTCCCGTCTTCTGGAAGGCGAGTATTATAAGATCAATCAGATGCTGACCAATGATTATGAGACCAAGATCATGATCAATAAAAAAGAATTACTGGATTGTATTGATCGTGCTTCTCTTCTGATTCGGGAATCAGATAAAAAACCTATCATAATGAATATGAAGAATGATGAGATGTATATAAAGATTGATTCTTCTATCGGTTCGATGAATGAAGAGCTGGATACCCGCAAGGAGGGAAAGGATTTAATTATTGGATTTAATCCGAAGCTTTTAATGGATGCACTTCGTGTTATCGATGATGAAGAGGTAAGTATTTATTTCATTAATCAGAAGGCTCCATGCTATATCAAGGATGATGAGGAGTCTTATCGATATGTCATTCTTCCGGTAAATATAAGCACTGCAAACGTTTAAGGAGAGAAGCAATGGAAGAATTTCATTTAAGACAGGAAGATGAATTTATTAAATTAGGTCAGGTTCTGAAGGCAACAGGTCTTGTCGATTCCGGAGTGGTTGCAAAGGAAGTCATCCAGAACGGAGAAGTGAAGGTAAACGGTGAGGTCGATACCCGCCGCGGCCGGAAGCTTTATGACGGAGATCTTGTAGAGTTTGAAAATCAGACGGTTAAGATTTTGAAATAATATATGTCATCTTTGAGAAAAGGATAAATCGTATGCATATTCAATCACTGGAATTGAAGAATTATCGAAATTATGATTATTTGAATATGAGCTTTGATGCGGGAACCACGATCCTTTACGGAGATAATGCGCAGGGGAAGACCAATATCCTCGAAGCTATTTATTTATCTGCCACGACGAAATCCCACAGAGGAAGTAAGGACCGGGATATTATCCGGTTTGAACAGGAAGAAGCCCATATCCGGACACAGATCATGAAGAATGATGTTTCTCATAGAATAGATATGCATCTGAGAAAAAATAGGACAAAGGGAATTGCCATAGATGGATTACCAATCCGGAAAAGCGGCGAGCTGTTCGGTGTTGCAAATGTCATTTTCTTTTCTCCGGAGGATTTAAGTATCATTAAAAACGGACCGGCGGAGAGAAGAAGATTTCTGGATTTGGAGCTATGTCAGCTAAATCCCATGTATTTGTATTATTATACAAATTACAATAAAGTGTTAAATCAGAGAAATAATCTGTTGAAACAGATTTATTTTAAGCCACAGCTGAAGGATACTCTGGATGTATGGGACAGTCAGCTGGTCCGGTATGGATCGGAGATCATAAAGGAAAGAGCAGACTTTATCCGTCAGCTAAATGAAATATTGAAACAGATTCATTCTTCACTGACAGGAGAGAAAGAACATCTGGAAATCCGGTATGAGAGGAATGTTTCGGAAGAAGAATATGAGGATATTTTGAAGATGAAGCAGGACATGGATCTGAAATATCAGTCTACCCAGTATGGACCGCACCGGGATGATATGAGTTTTTATATCAATGATGTGGAGGTACGGAAGTTCGGATCCCAAGGGCAGCAGCGGACAGCTGCATTATCCTTGAAGCTGGCGGAAATAGAAATTGTGAAACAACTGATTCATGATACCCCGATTTTACTTCTGGATGATGTAATGTCGGAGCTGGATGAGAAAAGAAGAGATTATTTATTGCATTCCATTCATGAAATACAGACGATCATAACCTGTACCGGCTATGACGATTTCATACAGGAACGCATGAAAATAAATGAAGTTTATAAAGTTATAAAAGGACAGGTTTATCCGGTCAGTATTAAGAAATAGGCCGGATAACATGAGTATTTATAGGAGGATGAAAAATGGCAAACGAGTATGGAGCTGAACAGATTCAGATTCTGGAAGGACTGGAAGCAGTTCGGAAGAGACCTGGTATGTATATCGGCAGTACATCTGAGCGTGGATTACATCATCTGGTATATGAGATCGTTGATAATGCGGTAGATGAAGCATTAGCAGGTTTTTGTACGGTCATTGATGTTATGATCAATGAAGATAATTCCATTACAGTTGTAGATAACGGACGTGGTATTCCGGTTGGAATCCATGCAAAAGCAGGCATT
>HF991361.1:17026-18768 GCA_000431515.1 Clostridium sp. CAG:632
GCCGGCGGAAAGTTCGGCGGTGGAGGATATAAGGTATCCGGTGGTCTTCATGGTGTAGGTGCCTCCGTAGTAAATGCTCTTTCCGAATGGCTGGAGGTTGAAATCAGCCGGGATGGTAAGGTATATAAACAGCGTTATGAACGCGGTAAGGTCATGTATAAATTAAAAGAGGTTGGTAAGAGTGATCATACCGGTACTAAGGTTACCTTTAAGCCGGATTCAGAGATTTTCGATACTACTGTATATAACTTCGATACATTAAAGGTTCGTTTAAGAGAAACTGCATTCCTTACAAAGGCTTTAAAGATTAATCTGATCGATAAGAGAGAGGATCCTGTTAAAGAGCGTACCTTCCATTACGAGGGCGGTATTAAAGAGTTCGTTCAGTATATTAACCGACATAAGGATCCTTTATACGATAAGGTTATTTATTGTGAGGGTCAGAAGGATGGCATTCTGGTTGAGGTTGCTCTCCAGCATAATGATTCTTTCAATGAGTCAACCTATAGCTTTGTAAATAATATCAATACACCGGAAGGTGGTATGCATCTGACAGGTTTCAGAAGTGCGATCACCAAGGTATTTAATGATTATGCCAGAACCAATAAGATGTTAAAGGAAAAAGAAGATAATCTTTCCGGCGATGATCTGCGGGAAGGTCTGACAGCAATCATCAGTATTAAGATTGAGGATCCTCAGTTTGAAGGACAGACAAAGCAGAAGCTCGGTAATTCAGAAGCCAGAAGTGCGGTTGAGAGTATTGTAACAGAGCAGTTAACCTACTTCCTGGAGCAGAATCCGGCAATCGCAAAGATTATTATAAATAAAGCCGTTCTGGCACAGCGTGCCAGAGTAGCAGCCAGAAAGGCAAGAGATGTAGCCAGAAAGAGCAATCTGGCAGATAATATGGCACTTCCCGGTAAACTGGCCGACTGTTCCGATACCAATCCTGCAAACTGCGAGATTTATATCGTAGAGGGAGATTCCGCAGGTGGTTCCGCAAAGACAGCCAGAAACCGTGCAACACAGGCAATCCTTCCACTGCGAGGCAAGATTTTAAATGTAGAGAAGGCAAGACTGGATAAGATTCTGGTAAATGAGGAAATAAAGGCTATGATTACCGCATTCGGTACCGGTATTCATGATAACTTTGATATATCCAAGCTGCGTTACGGCAAGATTATTATCATGACGGATGCCGACGTAGATGGCGCACATATTGCAACCTTGCTTCTGACATTCTTCTACCGGTTTATGCCGGAGCTGATCCGTCAGGGACACGTATATCTGGCGCAGCCACCACTTTTCAAGCTGGAGAAGAACCGGAAGGTATGGTATGCATACAGCGATGAAGAGCTGGACAAGATTCTGAAAGAGGTTGGTCGTGATACGAACAACAAGATCCAGCGATACAAAGGTCTGGGTGAGATGGATCCGGAGCAGCTCTGGGAGACTACCATGGATCCGGAACAGAGAATCCTGCTTCGTGTGGCAATCGATGAAGAAAATGAGTCTGAGATCGATCTGACCTTTAATACCCTGATGGGCGATAAGGTAGAGCCACGTCGGGAGTTTATCGAGGCAAACGCAAAGTTTGTTAAGAATCTGGATATTTAGGGAATGGAGGATAGAACATGGACGACAGTACAATTTTTGATAAAGTACATGATATAGACCTGCAGAAAACCATGGAGCGTAATTATATTGATTACGCCATGAGTGTTATTGCAGCCAGAGCCTTG
>HF991362.1:0-7041 GCA_000431515.1 Clostridium sp. CAG:632
TACTCCTTTCAGGATTACATTCGCTTTAGTATCTCTATTTCGATTCCATTCTCTTCGTTATCTCTGTTTCCATTCCGCATCACATATGACATTATGCAACCGGCTGCGTCCCTTCGCTCTCCGCCGGTTCCTCCGTCATCGGATGAACGATTGTCCGGTTAATGTGGATCAGGAAACAGCTTGTCATGATCACTGCAATGATCTCCGCAATCGGGAATGCCCACCATACCAGCTCTACCCGTCCGAACTTCGAGAGCAGGTATGCAACCGGAACCAGCACCAGCAGCTGTCTTGCAATGGATACCAGCATACTCAGGAAACCCTTGCCAAACGCCTGGAAAATCGAAGATCCTGCAATACCAAAGCCGGCACATAAGAAACTTAAGCTGATGATCCGGATTGCCGGAATACCGATCTGCAGCATATAGTCGGACGCATCAAAAATCCCAAGCAGCTTGCCCGGGAACAGCTGCATAATGATCAATCCCACCGCCATAATGCTGACCGCATAGATAATGCCGTACCGCATTGCCTTCTGCAGCCGCACCTTTTTTCTGGCGCCGTAATTATAAGAAATAATCGGTATCATACCATTATTCAGACCAAATACCGGCATAAATACAAAGCTCTGAATCTTAAAGTAGGCTCCGAATACCGCCGTTGCCGTTGATGTAAATGCCATCAGAATATTATTCATACAGAAATTCATGACCGAAGATACCGATGCCATGATTATGGACGGCACACCTACGCTATATATTTTTCCGATAATCTTTCCGTTCGGTCTGAATATCTCCTTCAGACGAATGGTCAGCTCCCGGTTAAATTTCAGATTAAAGAATACTGCCAATGCGGCCGCACAGAACTGGCCGATGACCGTTGCGATTGCAGCTCCTCGTACACCCATTGCCGGACATCCCAGATAGCCGAAGATCATGATCGGATCCAGAATAATATTAATGATTGCACCGGTCATCTGTGTCACCATAGAATACATGGTCTTACCGGTACACTGCAGCAACCGCTCAAATATAAATTGCCCGAATATACCAAAGCAGAGGCCTCCGCATATAGTCATATACTGGACACCATACTGTGTAATGGTCTCATTCGCCTTCTGCCAGATGAATAACCACTTCGATGCACTCAGACACAGCACGCAGAAAAAGATTGCACTTAACAGTGCCAGAAAGATGCCGTTGTTCGCACCACAGTTTGCTTCCTTAAACTTCTTTTCTCCCAAATACCTGGAAACCAGCGCATNNCCAAATACCTGGAAACCAGCGCATTCACACCTACGCCGGTGCCGCTTCCGACCGCGATCATAAAGTTCTGCATCGGAAATGCCAGCGATAATGCCGTCAGTGCATCCTCTCCCAGCTTCGCTACAAACATACTGTCTACGATGTTATACATGGCCTGCACCAGCATGGATACCATCATCGGTAACGACATGCTGATGATCAAACGGTTTACGGGCATAACGCCCATCTTATTTTCCTGTTGTAAATTCTTTGTTGTTTCACTCATTTTCTCACCCGTTGCTATCAAACATATAATCCTTTCCACCTCTGCCATCGCCGGATGAATCTTCATGGTCTCCGGTTGCGACTAAACTAACGCGCCTATTATAGCACATTTCCTTATAGATTTAAATAAAGTCCCTTCTCTTTCTACTGGCTCTCAACAACAGCCTTTCTTAATTGATGTGCTGCCGAGCTGATCGGATGTGTGCTGTCATATACCAGACATATATTTCTTGACGGTATCGCCTCTTTCAGAGCTATTTCCACGATTTCCTTTCTGGCTATCGGCTCCTGCGCCATAGGCTCCGGCAGAAATGCCAGACCCAACTCATTCTTTACCAATGACAGGATCTGATCCGTCGTAGCCGCTTCGGTATCCGGCTCTAATTCCAGCCCATATGTTAAAAACAGATCCTTATAGAACTTATATGTCATAGTCTCTTTTCCCAAACAGATCAGAGGATAGCTCTTTACTTCTTTTAACGATAATTCCTGACTTGCCAGTGCCGTAAACGTCGTTCCTCCGACCAGCTTTTCCCGAAACGGCTGTAACAGGATCGTCTTAAGCGGCTCCTCTGCATATACCGGCGTTGATACAACCGCAAAATCCACCGTTCCGTTCTTCACTGCCTTAATCGCCTCCGGTGTGGAATGATTATAGATCTTAAGCCTTATTCCCGGATGCACCATATGAAAAGACTTCAACCTGCTTAACAGGAATATATTCAGTGCTGTCTCGCTGGCTCCGATAGAAATACTTCCGCGCAAGAGACTTGTACTGTCCGTGATCTCCTCTTCCGCTGCAAGTATCTGCGTCATCGCCGCAGACACCCGTACATAGAGCTTCTCTCCTTCCGGAGTTAATTGCACTCCACGATTATTTCTTATAAGCAACGTTGTTCCCATCTGTTGCTCCAGACAGTTCATTGCCCGCGTTACATTCGGCTGGCTATTCCCTAATGTGTGCGCCGCTTTTGTAAAATTCCGGTACTTTGCAACATAATAAAAAATCTTATAATATTCAAAATTAACGTCCATAAGTAGTCCTTTATCATATCAAATAATTATAGCAGTCATATCAATTATGATTTTTACTTATCGCTACGGCAATAGTATAATCGAACCGAAATGAAAATACAAGAAGGAGCTGATTATTATGAGAGACACGGCTATTTTCCCGCGGGAAGAAAAATCTGAAGTCTTATTTCAAAAAATCCTGGATGATCCATGGGCATGTAATAAACTGTTTCATACATTCTGTGATTATCTGTTTTATAACGATGATTCCGATACCTGTCTTTCACCCGAGGAATTTACACAGGCATTATTTGATTGCTACGCCAACAAAGACTTATCTGCGTTTCTGATGGCAATCACCCAGAACACCTTATTTGATCTGTTAAGAAATGCGTTTCTGATTCCATACCGTTTCAATGCAGACGGTACACAGAACCCACTGATCATGACCGATTCTAATGGGGAGCTCCTGCCTGACTATAAAAATCTGGCACACGATAAAGATTACCAGCATTTTTACAGCATCTATGAGAATTTAATAAACCGAAAAAATATCTTTTTCGCAAAAGCCTATCGCTACAGCCATACATATGCCGAAAATTCCTCAGCCGTAGAGCAACGGATTCTTGAAGAAAATACCGGCATCCTGCTTATACGTGAGCTGCCGGATACCGTCAAGCTGAAAGAAACTGAAGCCGAAGCCTACAGTGCGGTATGGGATCTGATGCTGGAGTTGGAGAAAAACCTTCCTAGCGCATACATATTCTATGGTCAGGATTCCTTTGTCGAAGATAACAAACGGTTTGATGAACTCGGTATCTTCCTGCCAAATTCCATCTTTTTGCACAATCTGGAGCACCATGTAGAGAAAGCTGAGGCGATCATCAATGCCAAAAGCTGATTTCATTGACCGTATAGAAAAGAATCACATGGAAATCCCATGGCATGATTATACAAATGCTGACAGCAATGCCCTGATCGCCGAAGCGGATCTGATCGAAAAAGCTTCCGTCATCGGACGTGTCGGATTAATTATGCTATCCTGCGGAACAGGAGCCTGGCGTGTCCGTACTTCCATGAACAAGCTGTCAAAAGAACTTGGCGTTACCTGCACAGTCGATGTCGGCCTCATGTCGATCGAGTTCAACTGCTTTGACGGTAATGACTGTGTTTCTCAATCACTCAGCATTGCAAATACCGGTGTAAACACCTCAAAGCTATATCGTATGGAGCAATTTGTTGATAATTTTCCGAATGAAGAAGCGCACCTGACCGGCGAAATAATCCATAAACGGCTGGATGAGATCGAACAGATCCATGCACTGTATTCCCCTGCAATATTAGGTCTTGCAGCGGCACTTGCATGCTGTTCCTTTACCTTTCTTCTCGGTGGCGGTCCGATTGAGATGTGTCTCGCATTTATCGCTGCCGGTATCGGTAATCTGATTCGTACGAAACTAATCAAGCATCACTTTACCCTGTATATGAATATAGCTGTATCGATATCCGCCGCCTGCCTGATATATGCAATGCTGTTAAAGCTTGCGATCGGACTATTTCATATTCCTGCCGTTCATGAAGCAGGCTATATATGTTCCATGCTTTTTATCATACCCGGATTTCCATTTATTACAAGCGGGATTGACCTGGCTAAGCTGGATCTCCGTTCCGGACTTGAACGGCTGACCTACTCCATCATCATTGTACTGGTTGCCACCGTTTTTGCCTGGATCATGGCATTGCTATTGCACCTACAGCCCGAGGACTTTTCCGAGTTGAACCTTAATAATATAGCATATCTGTTTCTAAGACTGATTACCAGCTTCTGCGGTGTGTTTGGTTTCTCAATCATGTTTAACAGTTCCATTCCTATGGCGGCTACAGCCGCACTGATCGGATCNACAGCCGCACTGATCGGATCGATTGCCAATACATTACGTCTGGAGCTTATTGATTTTACGGAAATGCCCGCTGCTGTTGCCGCCTTTATCGGCGCTGCCGCCGCCGGGCTCCTGGCTTCCGCTATCAAACAATATAACGGATATCCGCGTATTTCATTAACGGTCCCTTCCATTGTTATTATGGTTCCCGGACTTTACTTATATCGTGCGATCTATAACTTTGGCATCATGTCCCTGACGGATGCCGTCTCATGGTTTACATCCGCGACTCTGATCATTACTGCATTGCCACTTGGACTTATCTTTGCCAGAATCCTTACGGATCGTACCTTCCGCTACTGCACGTAATGTTTATCATGATACATTCATTTCTATATAAGGAGGATATTATATTATGCTAACTTCTGTAACAGGTATTAACTGGGGTGATGAAGGAAAGGGAAGAGTCATTGACCTGCTTTCCGAGCAGGCGGATATTGTTGTCCGCTATCAGGGTGGCAACAATGCCGGCCACACAGTCGTAACCGACCAAGGAAAATTCATCTTGAATCTTCTCCCTTCCGGAATCCTTCACAAAAACGTTGTATGTGTGCTTGGTGATGGCATGGTCATTGACCTGGAGCACCTCACCAATGAGATTGCCCAGATAGAAAAACGGGGAATCACCGTAGATGCCGGTCATTTAAAACTCTCTAAAAAAGCTACGATTTCTATGCCATGGCATAGGATTCAGGACGAGTTAGAGGAAACCCGGCTTGCCAAGACCGGTTCCGCCTTTGGCTCTACCAAACGTGGAATCGCCTATGTTTACAGTGACAAATATCGTAAGAAAACACTTCGCCTCGGCGATCTCCTGCATTTAGATGATGAATCCATGCAGGCACGTTTAAAAACCATTCTCGAGTCCAAAAATCTGGAGCTTGCCGGATGTTATCATCAGGAACCAATGTCTTATCCGGCTCTTCTTGCCTGGTGTAAAGAACAGGCAGCCAAATTCAGTCCATATATATGCGACACCGGTTCCTATATCGACCATGCTCTTTCTGAGGGCAAAAATGTTATTCTGGAGGCACAGCTTGGCGCCTTAAGAGATATCGACTACGGTATCTTCCCATATACCTCCAGTTCCTCTACAATCTCCGCCTACGGCCCAATCGGTGCAGGAATTCCGGGCAGACATGCCGATCATGTAGTCGGTGTCCTGAAAGCATATTCCACCTGTGTCGGGGCCGGTCCTTTTGTCGCTGAGCATGCAGTCTCCGAAGCCTGGCAGCAGGAACTCCGGGTTGCCGGAGGAGAATTCGGTGCCGCAACCGGGCGTCCTCGCCGTGTCGGTCCTTTTGATGCTGTCGCAAGCCGCTATGGTCTGAAATGTCAGGGTGCCGACAAGATTGCGCTTACAAAGTTAGATGTATTAAGCTCCATGAAAGAGATTCCGATCATCACAGGATACAAGGATGCCGGCGGCTCTCCGGTCGAATTCGATCCAACCGATAACCTGGAGCTTTGCACTCCAATCGTAGATACTCTTCCCGGCTGGCAGGAGGATATCAATAAATGCAGAACCTATGATGCACTCCCTGCAAACGCCCGCGCCTATATTCAGACTATCGAAGAAATGATCCATGCAAAGATCAACTTTGTTTCCGTCGGTGCAAAACGTGACGAATACTTAATTAAAGGAGAATGGCTATGAGACATTTAATCACCCCTACAGACTTAACCGTGGATGAAACGCTGGATATCCTGAACCTTGCCGAACGCATCCGCTCCAACCCGAAATTATATCGTCACGTTGCTAACGGCCGTCAGCTCGCCACTCTTTTTTATGAACCAAGTACCAGAACAAGGTTGTCATTCGAGTCCGCCATGCTGAGTCTCGGCGGACAAACACTGGGTTTCTCCAGCGCTGACCAGTCAAGTGCAACCAAGGGCGAAACCGTAGCCGATACCACCCGTGTTATAAGCTGCTATGCCGATATTATTGCAATGCGGCATCCTAAGGAAGGAGCACCCCTCCGTGCATCCATGTATTCTAAGATTCCGGTCATAAATGCCGGAGACGGTGGACATGCACATCCAACCCAGACAATGATCGATCTAATGACCATCCGGCAGCGTAAAGGGAGATTGGATCATTTAACCATTGGTTTCTGCGGAGACCTCAAATTCGGTCGAACCGTTCACTCTCTGGTAAGCAGTCTGGTACGATTCCCGGAGAACCGGTTCTATTTTATATCGCCGAAAGAGCTCTGCATTCCCGACTATATGAAAACCGATGTATTAGCTCCTTCCCACTCCATATATAAGGAGGTCTTCAGTCTGGAAAACACATTACCGCAATTAGATGTCCTATATATGACAAGAGTACAGAAAGAACGTTTTTTCAACGAAGAAGAATATATCCGGTTAAAAGATATCTATGTCCTCAACGAGGAGAAACTGCAACAGGCCAAGCCTGATATGCCGGTTCTGCACCCTCTCCCAAGAGTTGACGAGATCTCACTTGATGTAGACAATGATCCGAGAGCCGCTTATTTCGATCAGGTTCAGAACGGAAAATATATACGGATGGCTCTTATCATGTCTCTCCTCGG
>HF991362.1:7114-46056 GCA_000431515.1 Clostridium sp. CAG:632
CTATAAAGATCCGGATTCAATATAAAAAGGGAATCTTTCAATTAAAAAGATTCCCTTTTTATGACTTCTTACTCTGCTGTTGTATCTGAAGAATTTTTCGTATCCGCAGGAACTTTCTTCTCTGCCGGAGTTTCAACCACCGTCTTGACTCCATCCAGCCCCGTGATATTTACATTCTTGTTAACCTTTGCATCGTATGTATTTGCACGCATGATATCCGCAATATCAATACCGGTCACTTCTTTTACAGACTCCATTGTCTTCGCAAGCACCTGTGGTACATAGGCACCCATTGAACCAACACCGGAGCCTTCACCGTTGCCATCAATGATCGTAACCTTATCGATCGTAGAGAGTGGTTCTGCGATTGCCTTTGCCATCTCCGGCAATGCCTTTACGATCATTTCCACCATCGCTGCCTGTCCGTATTTCTTCATTGCTTCGGCCTTCTTCTCCAGTGCCTCCGCTTCTGCAAGACCCTTTGCTTCGATTGCCTTCGCTTCCGCTTCACCGACTGCACGGATACCCTCGGCCTCCTGCTGTTTTGCAAAAAGCTCCGCTGCGGCCTGTGCCTTCTTCGCTTCCGCTTCCTGCTGCTTTTCAAACTTATCTGCCTCTGCATTTCTCTGACGCTTGTAAAGCTCGGCATCTGCCTGCTGCTGTTTTGCAAACTTATCTGCCTCAGCCTTCTTACGGATATCTGCATCGAGAGACTGCTCCATAACCTCGGCTTCCTTCTTCTTCAGGTCAACTTCCTTCTCCTGACGTGCGATATCTGCCTCGGTCTTTGTAACCTCAATGGTCTTACGCTGTGCTTCCTTCTGAATCTCGTAAGCCGCATCCGCTTCCGCATTTTTCGTATCTTCGATGGTCTTTAATTCTGCCTTCTTGATTGACAGCTCATTCTGCTTAACAGCGATCTCTGTATCGGATAATACCTTTGCATCGTTCGCTTCTTTTCTCGCCTGTGCCTGTGCGATTGCCACATCACGGTCTGCATTTGCTTTGGCAATACTTGCATTCTTCTGGATGGCTGCCATGTTATCCTGGCCAAGTGCGATAATCAGATCATTCTGATCCTCTACATGCTGGATGTTGCAGGAAATAATCTCAATACCCAGACGGTTCATATCCACCTGTGCCTTCTCCTGCACCTGATCACCGAAAGACTTACGGTCATTACACAAGTCCTTCAGGCTGATCGTACCGATGATCTCCCGCATATTACCCTGCAGAGAATCTACCAGTGCTTCCATGATCTGCGGTTCCTTCATGTTCAGGAAGTTCTTCATGGCAAGCTGTATACCTTCTTCATCCGTACGGATCTTAACCTTCGCAACCGCATCGATATTTACACCGATGAAATCCAGTGTCGGTACATAATCGCCCGTCTTGATATCGATACTGATCTGCTTGATCAGCAGTTCATCCTTCCGCTCGAAGAAAGGAAGCTTTAAACCTGCTTTACCAATCAGGATCTTCGGCGTCTTTCTTAAACCGGAAATAATATACGCCTTATCCGGTGGTGACTTAACATAACTGGTAAATAGAATCACCAGAAATACTACGACAATGATACCAATTGCAATTGCTGGACCTGGCATAATATAACCCTCCTTATTTTGACAGATAAAATAAACCCATTCGCACTATATAAATAACAGCATGGCTTGCAAGACTGCAATGCCATGCTGTATTTTCATCATTTTTATTTAGAATTTACCAGCGTTTGCTGCTTCCTCAACAGAAACGGCAACAGCTACGGTAGCACCTACCATAGGGTTGTTACCCATACCGATCAGACCCATCATTTCTACGTGTGCAGGAACTGATGAAGATCCGGCGAACTGTGCATCTGAATGCATACGTCCTAATGTATCGGTCATACCATAAGAAGCAGGACCTGCTGCCATGTTATCCGGATGAAGTGTACGGCCTGTACCACCGCCGGATGCTACAGAGAAGTACTTCTTACCCTGCTCTAAGCATTCCTTCTTGTAGGTACCTGCAACCGGATGCTGGAATCTTGTAGGGTTGGTTGAGTTACCGGTAATTGATACGTCAACGCCTTCCTTATGCATGATAGCAACACCTTCCGGTACAGAGTTTGCACCATAGCAGTTAACCTTTGCACGAAGTCCTTCTGAGTAAGACTTCCGGAATACTTCCTTAACTTCGTTTGTATATGGATCATATTCAGTCTCAACAAATGTGAATCCGTTGATACGTGAAATAATCTGAGCTGCGTCCTTACCAAGACCGTTTAAGATAACTCTTAAAGGCTCTTTACGAACACGGTTAGCCTTCTCAGCGATACCGATAGCACCTTCTGCTGCTGCGAATGACTCATGACCTGCTAAGAAGCAGAAGCACTTGGTCTCTTCTTCCAGAAGCATCTTACCTAAGTTACCATGTCCTAAACCTACCTTACGGGTATCTGCTACGGAACCAGGAATACAGAATGCCTGTAAACCTTCACCGATTGCTGCAGCTGCATCTGCTGCTCTTCTGCAGTTCTTCTTAATAGCGATAGCAGCACCTACTGTATATGCCCAGCAAGCATTCTCGAAACAGATCGGCTGAATCTTCTTAACCTGATCGTATACATTTAAGCCGGCATCCTTAGTAATCTTCTCTGCCTCTTCGATAGATGAGATACCATAGCTGTTTAATACTGCATTAATTTTATCAATTCTTCTCTCATATGATTCAAATAAAGCCATTTTCGTTACCTCCTTCTATTATTTAGCCAGTTCTTTATCTGTTCTAGGATCAATGATCTTAACAGCGTCATCTACACGGCCGTACTGTCCGCAAGACTTCTCATATGCTGTGTTAGGGTCATCACCCTTCTTAATAAAGTCTGTCATCTTACCAAGGTTTACGAATTTATAGCCAATGATCAAATCATCTGCATCCAAAGCAATACCGGTTACATAACCTTCTGCCATCTCCAGATAACGAGGACCCTTCTTTAATGTACCGTACATAGTACCAACCTGTGAACGAAGACCCTTACCTAAATCCTCCAGACCTGCACCAATCGGAAGTCCTTCCTCTGAGAATGCACTCTGAGAACGACCATATACAATCTGTAAGAACAATTCTCTCATAGCTGTGTTGATAGCATCACATACAAGGTCTGTATTCAATGCTTCCATAACAGTTAAGCCCGGCAGGATCTCTGCTGCCATAGCTGCTGAATGAGTCATACCTGAACAGCCGATGGTCTCAACCAATGCTTCCTGAATAATACCTTCCTTAACGTTCAGAGTCAGCTTACAAGCACCCTGCTGTGGTGCACACCAGCCAACACCATGTGTTAAACCGGAGATATCCTTAACTTCCTTTGCCTGAACCCACTTAGCTTCTTCCGGAATCGGTGCACATCCATGATGAACACCCTGAGCAACTGGGCACATGTTCTCTACTTCTTGTGAATAAATCATGTTGAAACTCCTTTCAATTGTAAAAATTTACATCAGACAGCTCTGGATCCGCCTGACTGTAGGAATCTCTGGAATCAAGACCCCATTTGGTTATATTTTCGCATAAATCGGCAAAATAGTCTAGGACTTTTTTGCATTTTTTTCTCATTTCCTGTGTTATAATAGCGATTATGAATATGAATACGAGGTACTGGCTTTATGAAATATGTTGACTTACACGTTCACTCCAATGCATCGGACGGTACACTGTCTCCGAGCGAAGTGGTTGAACTTGCCCTGAAAAAAGATCTGGCAGCAATTGCTCTCTCCGATCACGATACCGTCAAAGGTGTTCCGGAAGCTGTAAAAGCGGCAGAGGGAACTTCTCTGGAGGTGATTCCTGCCACGGAGCTTTCCTGCTATTATAATAAGATTGAGATCCACGTAGTCGGATTGTTTGTTGATCATCAGAACCCGGACTTTCTGGCAGAGCTGGACCGGCTGGAGGCTGCACGTATGCAGCGGAATCTGGATATGATCGAGTTGTTCCGCAAGGACGGCATCGAAATATCCTTAGAAGAATTGCAGGCCGGAAATCCGGGCAGTGTGATCACCAGAGCCCATTTCGCCAGAGTTCTGACTGAGAAGGGATACTGCAAGGATAAGAACACCGCTTTCAAACGCTATGTCGGCGTCGGCTGTCCGTACTACCTGCCAAAGCCGCAGGTTACACCGGAGCTATCGCTCCCTCTGATCACACAGGCAGGCGGCATCCCGATCCTTGCACATCCAAACCTCTACAATATGGGTTGGAACGAGATTGAAACACTGGTGCAGACTCTGCTTCCGCTTGGTTTAAAAGGCATCGAAGCCTATCACTCTTCCCAGAATATCTCTCAGAGTGATAAACTTCGTTCCATGGCTTCCAAATATCATCTGGTTGTGTCAGGCGGCTCCGACTTCCATGGTGCAAACAAGCCGGATATCGACCTCGGTATCGGTCGTGGCAATCTCCACATCACAGAAGCGGTTCTGGATCGGATCCGTGCCTGCCGTCCACAGTAGTACTCTAACCGGCATACGGCAGATCATCAAACAGATCCATCTGTTCAATCCCATTTACATACTGCCTTCCTTCCTCATCAATGTATACCTCAAGCTCCCCATAGGTTCCATCGATCAGTTCAAATCCTATGGTGGAAGTTCCGCTTTCCGGATGATCCTGAATGGTGATCGGATAGATTGTGATTCCTGCCCGCAGCGTAGAGTCTTCCAGGCTTCCATCCATCCCCTGTTCCATTCTTGCAGGCACATCCTGCTTTGGTGTGATTCCATGCCGATACTCAGCGTCTTTTCCGTTAGCTAAAACACATATATATGACGCTGGCTGCAGTATGCCGTCCTGCAATATATAATATTGGTGTCCCCAATATGTACCCAGTCTTTGAAATACTCTCTCTGTCCAGACTCCGTCCTGCGAACACCCCAAGACTTCTCCGCCTTCCAAACGGAATACCTCTACCGGTTCCCCATCCAAAAACTCATATAACCGGGTGGTTTTCTCTTCTGCAAATCCGTATGTCGTCAGCAGCAGATAATAAGTACCGTTTTCTTTACAGATATACGCCGAGGCAACTCCAAGCGTTTCAGTTAAGGTAAGTTCAGACGTATTATAACAAATCGTCACCACATCCATTTCGTCCTGCTTCTCGTAATCTGTCCGGATAAATAACGTATCCTGTACTCCATCACCATCCATATCCTGTTCATATGCATCATCTCCCATAATTAAGGAGCTGTATTCAATACCTTTTGTATCCTCCTGTGGTACATATCGTTCATTTATCCCGCTTAATTCCTGATATGGCACCAGCACCCGAAATTGTCCTGCTGCAAACGATGCCATCTCGTACGGATTTATCACGATCTGCACTCCTTGTCCTGTCAGATACCAGCAGATATCTTCTGTCCGGATCATTTCTGAAAGTGTCTGTTCTCCATCCTCAAAAAAATCCTCCTCCCGCGGTTTCAGCTTCTGCCACACATACTCCTTTAAATCCGACTGTATATTTCCCAAATCCGAAAGTGCTAATTGCTTTCCGTTCTGTGCATCAAAGGTAATACCATTTTCCCAATAATCTCCATGAACGCCCCCGCGATACGCACTGTTGTCCAATCTCAGACTGACCACCTGGGAATCTACCCGTTCGGTTTTGATCTCGCTGCTTAGATAATAATACATGCCATCTGCCACTGTATCCATATCCTCTTTAGCCTGATCCGCATACTGTGCCGCCTGCATCCGATATTCATTTTCATAATCAGCATTCCAGTCCTCAAGTGCTTTTCCGATTGCCGTTGTCGGATCTGTATCCACCAGTGCCAACGTATCATATTCGCCAAAAAAGACGGTTCCGCCTTCTGTGACATCCGGGCCTTCATAATATTGCCGTTCTATCCGTAATCGAATCATCTCGGCCGGCTCCTGCGCGATGTCTACCTGCTCTGTCGTCGTTTCAGACTTTGTACTTTCTGTTTTCTTTTCTTCTTTTAAACTGCTGCTCCCTGTTTCCGTCCCTCTGTCCGGCTGTATCTGACAGCCCGTCAGCATTAAAATCATTGCAACACATAATGCTCCTATTCTCTTCTGATATTTTTTCATAAGCCCTCCTCTTTTCACTCTCATGCAATATAGAATGTATAATATTCCTGATTATGATGTTATATGCTTATTATATCGGAAGTCGCATATACTTGTCCAGTCTACCTGTGCATTATGGTCTGCGTATTTTCTCTAACCTGCCTCCCTCGTAAATGAACCAACCAGTGCCGGTCGTTCAATGCCATATAACTCCGAGAACCGATAAATATAGCTGTTTACCACATTGGCCGAATATACCTTCTGCTCCAGACAGCATTTTACGATCTGATCATTCAGGCATCCCGCCTCAAACCGATATCCTGCCAGTGCCAGCAGTTCTTCCGCTTCCTCCACACTCAGTCCCAGTGCAATACAATATGCCAGTGCCGTTGCCTTGGATGGCTGATATTCCTCCTCCATGTTCTTCAGACGGCTATGCACACGCCGGTCAATATTGCCACGTTTATAAATATTGTATGGATGTTTAAACTCTCCGGTTGCAATCAGCTGCTGCATTTTCCGCTCCACATATTCCCGGAAGCTCTGCCCGCTTCCTTCTGTCAGATGCCTCTGCAGATAGTCTTCCATAATCGTATCCAGTTCCGCCATCGCCTATATACCCCTTTCTCTTTTGTCCTGCCTTTGATGTCGCTTGTATGCGACACTTACAGCCGCTAACAGTATATATAGACGTTTTATTTTTACTTTTAAATAGGGATTGCATAACTTTGGTCTGTGCGTGCATAACTTGGAACTTTACCCATCACTCTTTTAGCAAAAATACGCAGAGCATTCCCTCGCCCTGCCGATTCTGAATGGAGAGGCTTCCATGGTGCCGTTCCACGATTTTTTCCAGCAGATGCAGATTCTTCCGATACTCCTTCGGTGTTCCCGGCATCCTAAACCACCGATACCGCTCATAAGAATCCCGGTCCACCCGGTTCCCCTCCAGCTTTATGATCAGCATTCCGTTTCTTGTTCTCAGACTGACAGACAACCACCGTGCCTCCTCTTCCCGCACACAATGCTCCAGTCCGATTTGCAGCATGCAGTCCAGAACCGCTCCCAGCTCATCCTCCCGGATCTCCAGCTTCGGCAGTGGTTCTATCACCGCATCAAACAATATCCGCTCCTCCATCGTCCGCTTATAATACTGGAACAGGATGGAATCCATGGTCAGATTCCCGCTTAACGGCACCAGCGCCAGCTCTTCCTCCACATTTGCCGACAGGCCGGCTTCCGATTCATCCGGCGACCGTGTTGTCAGACTATTCCGGATTGTCAGCAGTTCTCGGTTCTCATCCGCCACTTGCCTGTAATGCTCATACCGCCCGGCAATCATTTCATCCAGCTGTTTCTTCTCCCTTTGCAGTCTCCGGATTTCCATACGACTATATAAAAATGCGAGCAGATTCACCAGCAGGATTTGCAGGATCACCCAATACCCCCAGAACATAATAGCTGCCACGGTCGGTGCTGCCGACTGATTCGCCATGTGTTCAATGAAAACACGACTGCCTGTATACATACAAGTCTGCATACCGAGGATCAGCAATGCACAGTATTTATAAATATACTCCCGCTTCGGAATGATCTCCGGCCGGGCGATCTTCCTTGCAACGAAGCTGGTACCAATCGTCGCTATGCCCAGTATTAATACAAACAGCATTCCGCCCCCCAGATCCGTTCCGTCTCCGGTCACAACTCCGGCAACAATGTTCCGCTTGCCCGGAATGATCAGAAATCCACCGATCCCAAGCACATTGCTTACCATCAATACCAGATGATTCACAATGACATTTTTCCACAGACTTCCGCCAAAATATATTGCAAGCAGAAGCATACCGCCATAAAGCTCCAGTATGATAGCTATCATTGCCCCGAATATCCCCTGAGACTTCGTCACAAACACCGTAAAATAAAGCACCAGTGCCGCCAGAAAATAATCCAGGATATGAATCGGTTTCCTCTTAAACGGAAACACGATCAATGCAGAGGCACATTCCAGAATTGTCCCCCATATAAACGTATAGGAATTGCTCCAGTCAACCTGTATATTCATACTTACACCTGTTCTGCCCAGTAATTCAGATACCTTTTCCGCAGCTCCTTCTCATAGGATACACCGATTGGGATAACATCGGAGTTTTCCATCCGGATCTGCTCCTTTTCCACAACCTTTACATAATCCAGATTCACAATATACGCCTCATGACAGCGTACAAACACTTCCTCCAGCTGCCCCTGCAGCTTTCGCAATGAACTGTAATAGGAATATTCCTTCTCCTTCGTATGGATCTGCAGCTTCCGCTGTACCCGCTCAATATAAAAAATCTCATTCTGGGAAATAATAACCCTGCTGCCCTGATTAAAAATCTCCAGCACTGCATTTTTCTTTCGTTTCTGGATCAGCACCTCTGCCTTCCTCACTGCTCTCGGAAGCATCAGGTCCATGTTGGCCTTCAGTACGAAATAGCAATGCTTCGTTTCATAAACTTCCGGTGCAAATTCCAGAATATTCGTCAGATAAATGATCTGGCTCTCCGGCTGCAGCTCATTGATCGCCGTACTTAAAGTAATTCCGTTATAATCTCTGCCGTCAAACTCAATATCCATAATAAAAAGGTCACACTCGAGTGTCTGTCCTTCAATCTGCTTTAGCAACTCCTCCGGCTGACAGGTCGTTACATCCTTCTCTTCTGCCAGCTTCTGATCCAGAATTACCCTTTTCGATCTTACGATTTCTTCTTCATTATCATCACATATTATAATCTTCATCTTCCGGTATCTCCTTATTCTCGCGGCAGGAAGATACATACACAGCCTTCTTCTTCCTGATTCTCCACTTCTATAATTCCTTTATGACTCTCCACAATCTTCTGCAGAAGCTTCAGATTCTTCCGATATTCTTTCGGCACTCCCGGCAGGTAGAATTTATGGTGCCGTTTATAAGAATCCCATGCCACTTTGCACCCTTCCAGCTTTAACATAAGCATTCCGTTCCGGCTTCTTAAATTCACTGCCATCCATCGCCGGTCTCTCGCAAGGATACAGTGCTCATATACAAACTGCAGCGCACAGTCCAGCATAGAGGCCAGATCCTCTTCCCGTACGGTCAGATTGGACATCGGTTCTATGGTAGCATCAAAAACCACTGCATCCTCTCCGGCTCGTTTATAATACTGATATAGAATGGAATCAATCGTCAGATTCCCGCTTAACGGGATCATGACCAGCTCTTCACCCAGTGCATTCAGATCCTGTGCATAATGCTTCATCTGTTCCTTGCTTTCTATACCGTCTATCTGCACTTCCCGGTACAATTCCTGTCTCACATTCCGGAGCTCCCGGTTCTCCTGTGCGACCTTCTTATAGTATGCATACTTTCCTGCTATGATCTCATTCAGGGCAAGCTTATCCCGCTCCAGCCGCCGGATTTCCATCCGGTTATAGAGAAATGCCAGCAGATTCACCATCAAAAACTGTATAACGATCAGATAACTCCAGTACCAGACGGTCGTTACCTTCGATGCGTCATACTGCTTTGCATAATGCAGTACCAGCGCCTGACTGCCTGTATAGATGCAGATGAATCCGATAATATACGTCCATGCACATAATTTATAAATCGACTCTTTTCTCGGAGATACCTCTGTCCGGAAGATTTTCCGGAAAATCGGACTGATGAGCACCGTTGCCACCAGCATGATGCATACGATCAGCATACCATCCTTCACGGCAACCGCCTGCCCGGTCTTGATCCGCTGCATGGCCTCCTTCATTCCCGGAATCAGCAGATACCCACCGATTGATACCGCATTGATAACATTGATATTAATATAATGCACCAGCGTATTCTTCCAGAGACTTCCCCCGAAAAACACACCAAGCATTGCGATCTCACCGTATAATTCTACGATAACTGCCAGAAAATTCCCCCATACGCCCTGCGGCCGCAGTATATAAACCAGCACAAACATCAGATTAATTCCCAGAAACCATGTCAGAATATGAATCTTTTTTCTCTTAAACGGAAATAAAATCAGACCACTCAGACATTCCATAGTTGCAGTTGCCACAATTGTATATGCATTTGTCCAATCAATCTGTATGTCCATCTCTATATTCTCCTCTTCTGTATCCCATATATCCGCTACTCTGTCCTCTTCGATCCGTATCCGCAGGTTTCCTGATTCGGCATTCCATAACCTCGGATTTCCGGCAGCCGGATCTCTGTCAGAAACTCTGTTCCCAGATCCTGCATCTGAATCGTTCCTTCATATGCCTCCACAATCTCCCGGATGATTGATACACCGAACCCATGAGATACCTGATCCGGCTTCGTCGTCTGCATCCGATCCACATCCGGCCTGATTGCAACAGATTTCGTATTCCGAACCTGAATATGCAGTGTTTCTGCTTCCATCCACAGTCGCAGGGATGTCCTGCTTCCCTCTCCGGCTATAACTCCTGCTTCTCTTGCATTATCCAACAGATTCGCAAACAGACTGACAATCTCCCGCTCCTTAAGCTTCAGCTCCGGCAGCTCCCCGCTCTCTATCTGTAGCTGCTGTCCGGCCGCCTGTGCTTCCTCCTGCTTCCCGGTCAGTAATGCATCCAACAGCCGATTACTCGTATAGGATATGATCACTGACCCGGATTCGTTCATTCTGTCCTGCACCTGCATATGTTTCCGCAGATCATGTTTCACCTTCCGCAGTCCCTGATTCACTTCTACCAGCGTATCATAATACTCCTCCTCTGCGTGCATCCGCAGCTGTGCCTCTGATTGCTGCTTCTCCAAGGCTTTACGTTTCCTCACCAACAAAACCTGTATAGCACAGAGGATTATTAGTGTTATTAGAACAATAAGGAGCAGAACTCCTATCTGCCACTTCTCCATCCGTCCCTCACTCCTGCTTATCATTTTCTCTGATATGTCTCTCGGTCATAGTCAAATTATAACGTAAGATGAAAATGGAGCAAACTTTCGTTTACTCCATTCTATACTTCCCCGTGGAATTCTCTATTAGTCTTCCTTCTTCTTACCGAATAAAGACTTCTTTTCCTTCTTCTCATCAGCAGCTTCCTCTGTCTCGGCTGTTGCTTCTTCCGGCTTGTCAATCTGTGCAATCGCTGCCTTATTCATTGGGATACGGCAGTTCTTGTTATTACCAAACTCAACAATAACCGTATCATCTACTACATCCAGAACCACACCATAGAATCCGCTGGTTGTCATGATACTGACACCCGGTCTCAGTTCTGCAATCATCTGCTCCTGTTCCTTCTGCTGCTTCTTCTGCGGGCGGATTAAAAGGAAATAGAAAATAACCACCATCAAAACGATCCAAATGATGCTTCCCCATCCTGCTAATCCTGCTCCGGTCTGTCCATTTGCACCGGCAGTTGCTTCCAATAACGTATAAAACATTTCATGTCCTCCATTTATTCGTGATTTTCGAATCCGGCAAGCTTCGCCTGCTTGTACTCCTGATAGCAGCCTTTTTCGATTGCCTCTCGAATCTCTTCCATCATCTTATTATAAAAATACAAATTATGCAAGACGCAAAGTCGATAACCTAACATTTCTTTCGCCTTCAGCAGGTGGCGGATATAAGCTCTGCTATAGGTTCTGCATGCCGGGCACTGGCATCCCTCCTCAATCGGGCGGCTGTCCAGTTCAAACTTTGCATTCAGCAGATTGATTTTTCCATGATTGGTATACAGATGCCCATGTCTGCCATTCCGGGTCGGATATACGCAATCAAAGAAATCCACGCCACGGTCAACTGCCTCCAGTATGTTTGCCGGGGTTCCGACTCCCATCAGATAAGTCGGCTTATTCTCCGGCAAATGCGGAACCGTCACATCCAGAATATGGTACATCTCCTCATGACTCTCGCCAACCGCCAGTCCGCCAATCGCATATCCATCCAGATCCAGCTCGGAAATTGTATCTGCATGTACGATCCGGATATCATCAAAAATCGCACCCTGATTAATTCCGAACAACATCTGATTCGGATTGATCGTATCCGGCAGACTGTTTAATCTTGCCATCTCGTTTTTGCATCTTTGTAACCATCTGGTCGTTCTTGCCACAGACTGCTCTACATATTTTCGTTCCGCCACGCTGGACGGGCATTCATCAAACGCCATTGCGATCGTGGATGCCAGATTGGACTGGATCTGCATGCTTTCCTCCGGTCCCATGAATATCTTCCTGCCATCTACATGGGAATGAAAATAGACACCTTCCTCCTTGATCTTTCGAAGGCCTGCCAGAGAAAACACCTGAAATCCGCCGGAATCGGTCAGGATTGGCTTATCCCACACCATAAACTTATGCAGGCCGCCCAGCTTCCGAATCACTTCATCTCCCGGTCTCACATGAAGATGATAGGTGTTGGACAGCTCGATCTGGGTTCCGATTGTCTGCAGATCCTCGGTTGATACGGCGCCCTTAATCGCAGCTACGGTTCCTACATTCATAAATACCGGTGTTTGTACCGTACCATGCACAGTCTCCAGCACCGCCCGTTTTGCTTTTCCATCTTTTGCTATAATCTTATACATAATTACCTCTTTTATCTACATATGCCCGGATCAGGATTCCATCCTCCCGGTACACTTCCTCTATAACCTGTCCGCTCTGCCTTACCCGTGCAATCTTCGCCGCATCCCGGTACGGATACACATGTTCAAAATATATCCGATTCTCACGGATCATCCGGCTGATCCCCTGCAGCAGTTCCTGCAGACCGTCACCGGTTCTCGCCGATATCCGGTATACTTCATCTGCCCTGAAATCCTTCAAAACCTCTGGCACATTCTCCCGATCTGTCTTGTTAAACGCAGTCAGTATCGGCCGTCCTTCGATCTCCAGATCCCGCAGAGTCGCATATACCGTATGCATCTGAATATCCATCTGCGGATTGGATGCATCTACTACATGCAGAATATAATCGGAATATTTCGCTTCTTCCAACGTAGAACGGAATGCCTGGATCAGATGATGCGGCAGCTTCCGAATAAATCCAACCGTATCCGTCAGCAATATCTTCTGCCCGTCCGGCAGCTCCAGACTCCGCGTTGTAGGATCCAGTGTTGCAAACAGCTTATCCTCGGATAACACTTCGGAATTCGTTAATGTATTTAACAATGTGGACTTTCCTGCATTGGTATACCCCACAATACAAACGACCGGAATCCCATTGCCCAGCCGCTGCTTCCGCTGTGTTGCCCGGTTCATCTTCACCTGCTCCAGATCCGCCTTCAATCTGGAAATCCGCTCCCGGATCACACGCCGGTCAATCTCCAGCTGTTTCTCTCCGGGACCTCTGGTACCGATTCCACCGCCCTGTCTGGACAGGATCCCGCCCATACCGATCAGGTGTGTCGATCGATATCGCAGCTGTGCCAGCTCTACCTGGATCTTTCCTTCTCTGGTCGATGCCCTCGCTGCAAAAATATCCAGAATCACCATTGTCCGATCCAGGATCTTTACCTCCAGCTCTCGTTCCAGATTATTCATCTGCGAAGGTGTCAGCTCATCATCACATACGATTCCATCTGCATCCATCATTATCAGATACTGTTTCAGCTCTGCCACCTTACCGGAGCCAATATAAGTTGCAATATCAAAGCCGGCACGATTCTGTATAAACTGTCCGACCGGCAGCCCGCCTGCCGTCTGCACCAGTTCTGCCAGCTCTGTCAGAGAATCCTGTGTCGTCACTTCATCTCCGACTGCAACGCCCACCAGAACCAATCGTTCTGCCCGCTCTTCTAATTCATATAACTCTGTCATAAACACTCCTGCCTTATGATTCGAGACGCTGCCTGGTATACAGGAAGTCATACTCCTTCTGCACCAGATCTGTAACTGTATAATTCATCCTGTATTCACAAATCAGTTCATATGCCTTGTCATAGTCATGCTGTGACTCATAATACAGTATCTCAATGTATCGCAGCTGCTCAATGCAGCTCTTATCCGACGAGTGCAGCCCCTGTTCCAAATACTGATGGCAGGTGCTATACCGTCCTTGCTGGAAATAATAATCCGCCAGTTGTGCACAGGCATATGAACTTTCCGGTTCATAATCTACATAAGTAGTCAGATATGCCACCTGTTCATCCGTTCTTCCAAGCTTGGTTGCACACATCCCCGCATATAAGGCACATTCCGTGTGTCCGGCCTCAATCGCCGCCTGAAATGCCGGCAATGCGGCATCATAGTTTCCTTCTTTCATCTCAATGAATCCCCGTGACATCTTCTTCTGAAGATTCAGATATTCAATCTGTTCTTCCTCCGTTTCCAACAGAATATCATACTGTTCAATTGCTTCCGCATACTGCTCTGTCAGAAAATAAGAATCTGCCAGATATAATCTGGTATCCCGGTCCACCGGCTGTGCAAACTGAACTTCTTTACTTAATGAGGTCTGAAAATTCGATATGGCTTCTGAATAATTTCCTTCATTATATGCAGCAATCCCCTGATCCCGGTATTCATTCTTATCCTGCATATTCGTATAGATTCTGACTCCATATGAAATCAGAAATCCAAGTGCTCCCATCAGAAGTACTGCTGTCAATGCCTGAATCACACTCTTCTTCCGTGACTTCTTTTTATGTTCCATAATGTCCTCCCGAACAACTTCTGATTCCGAATTCTTTACCGATTCATGACTGCATCGATTGAATCGATACATGCTGCCCGCAATCCGGCATGCTCCAGTGCATCCACACCACGGATGGTCGTGCCATTCGGTGAGCAGACCGCATCCTTTAATACACCCGGATGCTCTCCGGTCACCTGCTGAAGCTTCGCACTGCCAAGCATCGTCTGTGAGATCAATTTATAAGCGGTTGCCCGCGATATGCCATACTTAACCGCCGCATCTGCATAGGCCTCCAGAATCAGATCCATGAATGCCGGTCCACAGCCGGAAACAGCTCCGCCGATGCCCATTAATCCGGTCGGCAGCTCCTCTGTAAGCCCCAACGCCGAAAAAAGATCCAGCACCAGTTCCCGTTCTCCTGCAGACAGCGTATTCTTCTCTTCAAAAAGGATCACACCTTCGCCCACCATTGCCGGTGTGTTCGGCATAATGCACTGAATCCGTACATCCGCTCCCAGAAGCTTCTCATAGTTCGCAAAAGTCCAGCCTGCTGCGATCGAGATCAGTGCCTTTCCTTTCATATATGCACCGGCATCCGCCAGTACACCTTCAATCTGATATGGCTTACAGGCCATGATCAGGATATCTGAATTCACTACCAGTTCAATCAGATCATGAATCGGAACAAATCCGATCCTCTCTGCGTTCTCCAGCAATTTATCCTTATGCGGCGCATATGCCAGCACCTGGTCCTTTTCTACCTTACCGGCCTGAAAGAAACCTGCCGCAATTGCCTGTGCCATGTTTCCCATTCCTATAAAACCGATTCTGCTCATCCTGCATCCTCCTTCTCATCTGCTATCCACCTGAAAATCTTTCTGAAATGCAATTAGCTTTTATTATATTCCATCAAATAAGAAAGTCAAGTTTGCAATCATCAGAATTCTTCTTCCATCATTGCATAAATCTCGCTTAACCGCTCTCTGCTTAACTCAGTCTGATTCAGGATCGTATACCGATCCGGTCGGGTTCCCTGTGCCTGCTGCCATGCATTCACGAAAATGTCCTCTGTCACCTTCCAGTCGGACGGCTTCACCGGCAGCTTGTACTCATGCAGGATCCGCTTGATTTTACCGATATTACGATTCTGGAAGATGCAGACCGGAACACTTCCCATTGCCACTGCGATACCATGTGGCACATATACATCATCCGCAAAATTCTCCTCCAGTGAATGACAGAATAAATGCTCCGCTCCACTGCTCGGTCTGGAATTGCCGGCAATCTCCATGGCCAGCCCGCCCATGACCAGCGCCTGTGTCAGCACCTTGATAAAGCTCTTGCTCTTAATAGATTTCTCTTCATTATAACAAATGGAGTTAAATGCCATCTTAGAAATCATATAGGCAAAATCATCGATCTTGCTTCCTGTCACAGCTGCATCCAGTTTCCAGTCATTCAGTGCCGTATATTTACTGATCGTATCACCGACACCCGCCAGCAGCTGCCCCTCCGGTGCACCCATGATCAGATTAACATCTACTATAATACTATGCGGGATCGTACAGCGAAATGTCTTTCGCTTCAGTCCCTCTGTTCCAAGCACTGCCACCGGTGACGCCAGGCTGTCATTGCTGAGTGTTGTCGGCAGGCATAAGAATATGGACTTGCTCACAAAAGCCGCATACTTAGCCAGATCCAGAACCATACCACCACCGAAGCCGATGACCACTGCAATATCATTCATACAGATATATTTCGCCAGATCCACTGCCTGGTCAAAGGATCCGTTCTCCACCAGATAGATCTCACTGTATTTAAAATCCGCCCGCAGTTCCTTCAGTGTATCCGGAAACAGCTTCTGCAGATTCTGATCCGTCACGATCACGACCTTCTTGTTGCCAATTCCCGGCACGCAATCTGACATTACCTCATTGACTCTGGCAAAAATTCCCTCTTCTACTAACAAATGATACGGCAAACGAAAATGATTCATAGCTCTCACGCTTCCTTTCCTATCTATCCTGATTCTATTCCGGCATCCATCCTCACTATATCCGGCCTGTATACGGCAGAAATCCATGATGCTCCGTCAGTTCCGTTTCCTCAAATAAGCGATTCACCGCCGGAAGATATTCTGTGTACGTATTGGCCTTCCGGATTTTTTTCAGATACCTGTCAGGCTCCTCAAACACGGTTCCCCAATAATTCCATAATTCCTTTAGCTTAAACAGCGTATTCCGCTCTCCGAAATCAATGCTCCGGTATGCGTGAAGAACCTGATCATGCAGTTGCTTCAGCTCCTCCTTTTTCAGGTGCTTACCTCCTTGCAGCTCCCGGATCAGTGCCGGATTTGCAAGAAGTCCTCTGCCGATCATAACAGCACCGAAGCTGCCCTCCGGATATTGTTTTATCAATTCCTCATAGTCTTTTATAGAGAATACATTTCCATTATAACAAATGTCCATAGGCTCTGCCAATGCCTGCCGGAAGATTTTCTGACGAGGCTCTCCCCGATAAAAGTCTTCCCGATACCGCGGATGAATAATCAGCTCCCGGATCGGAAACTGCCGAAAAATCGCCAGCAGCTCTCCGAAAGCTTCTTCTCCCTCCTCTGCCGACATTCCCAGTCTGGTCTTTATCGTAATATCCGCAGTCCATTCTTCCCGAAACACGGTCTCCAGAAATGTCAGCAGCTGTTCTCTGTTCTCCAGCATACCGGCACCCTTTCCCTTGGATACCACCGTCCCGGACGGACAGCCGAGATTTAAATTAATCTCCCGGTATCCTAATTCCTCCAATGCACGACCGGCACGGATAAACCCATCTGCATGATTGGTCAGCACCTGTGGTACCAGCGGAATCCCGGTATTGTTCTCCGGCAACAGATCCCGTCGTTCCTTCGGCCCCAGTACCCGTTTCGTATTCGGCTGGATAAACGGTGCATAGACCTTATCCGCATCCGGAAATAGCTTCCATGCCTCTCTTCTGTAAATATATCCTGTAATTCCTTCCATCGGAGCAAAATAAAACCGCATAATTCTCCTTTCATTCCTTCCGGCCTGTTCCACGTTCTGTTATCCTTTCTCGCTTCTTCTGCACAATGGGAGAGAGCATTCTGCCCTCTCCCATTCGTATAACTCTCTGTGATTCTGCCGATTATTCCTTTCTCAGAATATCCACGGTATGTGCTGCCGCTCCGATCAGATCCTGCCGCTCGCAGATTGATAGCTGATACCGCATGAATTCCTCAAAGGTCTCGTCATCCATTTCATTTAACATCTTTCGCATATAATTGGCCGGTCCATCCGGGGTTATGATCTGAACCCGCGTCAGTCCCACTGCCCTGTTATACCCGTCAATATCCTCCACCCGCACATAATCATACAGATTCTCCGGATGGGATACACTGTGAAAATCCTCTGTCAGACGGTTCTGCTCCATACATTCTTTTATATGACCTTCCTTAAATGCATAGGTCAGCACACAATATTCATTCATGCAATACGCAACCAGGATGATACCGCCCGGTTTCGTCACCCGCTTAGCCTCCGCAAGCGCCCGCACCTTATCCTCCTGTGTGAACAGATGATACATCGGCCCAAACAGCAGTGTCAGATCAAACTGATCCGACTCCAGCTTTTTCAGATTCAGAGCATTGCCCTGCATCGCCTTTACGGTACTCCCTTTCTTCTTTAAGATTCCGAGGTTATACCGCACCAGTTCAACGGCTGTCACATCATATCCCTCGTCTGCCAGTGCCACGGAATACTTCCCGGTTCCGGCTCCGATATCCAGAATGTGAATCGCCGAATTCGTATCACACTTTATCTGCTCCAGATACCGGTGGATATAATGCATGGAAGTCCGAAACTCTACCTGTCCGTATCGGGTATTCAGTCGTTTATCTTCATTAAATTTATTATAATACTGTTCGAGCTCTGTCATCTGCTTCATGCGTCAATTCTCTTCTATCTCTTACTCTTATTCTTATTCATAATACCGGAGTTCCTCCCTCCGGCATCTGCCCTACTTGTTGGCTTCATAGGTCTTCAGCCGTTTGAAGAAATCCTTACTCTCTGCCACAACCACACCGCTCAAAGCAAAGATTGCGATCATGTTCGGGATGGCCATCAGTCCGTTAAAGATATCCGCAATGGTCCATACAGCTGCAACTGTCATGTAAGGTCCGATAAAGACTGCCAGAATGTACAGCCAGCGATATACCTTAATGATCTTCTGCTTCCCGTTGAACAGGTATTCCAGACAACGCTCGGAATAATAATCCCATCCAAGAATGGTTGTAAATGCAAAAAATACCAGACACAGCATCAGAATAAAGGAGGATACCTGTGATGGGAACGGAAGACCGTTATTAAATGCATAGGTGGTAACCTGTACACCTTCCAGTCCCTCTACCTGCCATGCGCTGGTCAGAACAATCGAAAGACCGGTCATGGTACATACAATGATCGTATCAATAAAGGTACCGGTCATAGATACCAGACCCTGTCGCACCGGTTCATTTGTCTTCGCTGCTGCCGCTGCGATCGGAGCAGAACCCAGACCAGACTCATTGGAGAAGATACCTCTTGCGATACCCTTCTGCATTGCGATCAGCATCGTACCTACCGCACCACCGGTGATCGCCTTCGGATTAAATGCACCCTTTACGATCGTAACAACCGCTGCCGGAATTTCCTGTACATTACAGATCAGCAGAATAATGCAGAATACAATATAAATAATTGCCATAAACGGAACTACAGCCTGTGACACCTTGGAAATACGCTTTACGCCGCCAATCAGTACGGCTGCTACACAGACACTTAAGATCAGAGACGCAATGATAACCGTCCATGAATATGTACCGATTCCCGGAATTGTCAGTGTCCATGACATATTCGGGTCAAAATAATTATTAACTGCGGAAGAGATACCGTTTACCTGAGAGAATGTACCGATACCAAACAGACCTACGCAAACGCCAAAGAATGCAAAAATCTTAGCCAGCCATTTCCACTTCGGGCCCATACCCTTCTCTATGTAATAGAATGGTCCGCCCAGTGCATGATGATTCTCGTCTACCTCGCGGTACTTAACAGCCAGCAGGCCCTCGGCATACTTGGTTGCCATACCGAAAAACGCTGCTACCTCCATCCAAAACAACGCTCCCGGGCCTCCGGCTCCGATCGCCGTTGCAACACCTACGATGTTACCGGTTCCGATCGTTGCAGACAACGCAGTACATAATGCACCAAAGGATGATATCTCACCGTGTCCGTCATCTTCATTCTGAACCATCCACTTTAATGCCAGTGGCAGTCTCCGTATCTGAAGAAGTCCCAGACGGATAGACAGATAAATACCTCCGGCCAGAATCAATACGATCAGAGGGATACCCCATACCAATGTATCAATCTTATCCAACAGAGCATTAAACATTTTCCAGATCAAATCCAGAGTGCTATCTGCATGATACTTCGTGCTCATCTCACTTATCCAAGTGCTCATCATTACTGCATTCATTCTCTTTACTCCTTAGTTATTATTTATCGCTTCGTCCATATATAATCCTGCATATCTGATCACTACATATTAAATATGTTTAAATTACGACTAAATAAGGCTAGCATACCGAAAGAAAATTGTCAACAAAAAGCACTATTTTATCGTTTATCATTAAAAAATCGTTGACAAACAATAATTGACCTGTTATAGTTCATTTAACGATAAACATTAAATATTTATTCTTTAGCGATTTTTATCCGGGAGGAGGAGTTTTTATGAAAGAAGATGCTATCAAACGCATCCATACCATCGGCCGCGTTGGTGTTATTATTACAAATATTTACAAAGTCCTGATTATCGTCCTTATGTTGATCATTCTGGTCGGAACCATTGGACTGTTTATGATTCCAAAGGATCTGCTGACCCTGCAGTTCGATTCCACCGTCAATCTTCAGATCGATCCGAGTGCGGTTCCGGGGGATTCATCCGATGCGACTGTGAAGAATAATCTGATATCTCTGAGCAGTCTTTTCGAAGCAGGCAGTCTGTTCCTGGTTTATGCTGACGGAACTACTATCCCGATCACCGTCTCCACGCTTGACACCACTCAATATGAGGATGGTATGCATCTGGATGTCCGGACCACAACTCCGCAGACCCGCACCCTGACTATGCAGGATCTGGCATGGCTGCTGGTTGCTGTATTACTCTATCTGGTCATGTCGCTGGTAACGGTCTGCTTTATCGGAAGCCTGTGCTCCGCAGTGCGTTACTGCGACTCTCCGTTTGATACCACGATCATCCGGCGAATGACAAGCTTTGCATTTTCCCTGATTCCATGGGTATTCCTGTCCTCTTTGGTCAATTCTGTCAGCAATTCGATCACCACCGGCGGCCCCCATGTCAGTCTCAGCATCAATGTCAGTATGATCCTAATCATTCTGGTTATCTTTGCTTTGACCCTTATCTTTAAATACGGTGCAGTCCTGCAGCAGGAATCCGATGAGACATTATAGGCAGACAAGGAGGTGCAATCATTATGGGAAAGATTATATTACGATTAGACCGGGTCATGGCAGACCGCAAGATGAGTCTGAACGAGCTCTCTGAACGGGTCGGTGTATCCAATGTCAATCTCTCAAAAATGAAGACCGGCAAGATCAGTGCGATCCGCTTCTCCACCTTGGAAGCAATCTGTGAGGTACTTCACTGCCAGCCGGGTGATATTCTGGAATACGCACCGGATGAGCCGGATACGCCAGACACTCCGGCCACCTGATTCTTTCGGCATCCTTTCAAAGTTCTGAACGTTTCAGCTGTTAGTTTACGGTTTCTTGACAATTCCGGGAAATCACTTCTCCCGGCGAAACAATTCCTATATACTTGTGTGGTGTGCTTTGGCACCCACACCATTATTATTTAAGAAGGAGGATCATCTATGGATTCACTGATACATATTGAAGATATTATGAAAATCTATAATCCGGGCGAAAACGAAGTCCGTGCTTTAGATCATGTGTCCTTAGACATTCAGCCCGGCGAATTCGTCGCCATCATCGGTCAGTCCGGCTCCGGCAAATCTACATTAATGAATATGCTTGGTTGTCTGGACGTTCCGACCTCCGGCACCTACATTCTGTCCGGAGAGGATGTGTCTCATCTGACGGACGATCAGCTGTCTGACATCCGAAATCGGCAGATTGGATTTATCTTTCAGGGGTTTAACCTGATTTCCAATCTGACTGCTCTGGAAAACGTAGAGCTGCCACTGATTTACCGCGGTATGCCGGCAAAGGAGCGTCGGGAATGCTCGGAGGAGGCACTCCGCATGGTCGGCCTGGAGCATCGAATGGATCACAAGCCATCCGAGATGAGCGGTGGTCAGCAACAGAGGGTTGCGATCGCTCGAGCCATTGCCGCCAAGCCTCCAGTCATTCTGGCTGATGAGCCGACCGGAAATCTGGATTCCGCATCTACGAAGGAGATCATGAAGATTCTCCATAATCTTCACGAAAGCGGACGGACGGTGATCCTGATCACCCACGATGACCAGATTGCCGCAAATGCCAAACGAGTTGTCCGCATTATGGACGGACGCATTGAATCTGATTTCACACGGGATCTACCGGAGTCTGAAACCTGATTCATATAAATATATCAAAAACAGGAGGAGCTTTTATGTCTACTACTACCAAAAAGAAATCCGGCAAGAAATCGGTTTTCATTATCATCGGCATCGTCCTTGCGGTATTTATTATCGCAATCATCGGTATCAGTGCCGTATTAAATAATCTGATCAAGAATGCCGGTCTGACCGTGGACGCCACACATCCGGTCTATCAGGATATTTCTTCGGATGTTACTACCAGCGGCACCATATCCAGTGCCAATATCACTACCTACACCGGTGCGATCAATGCAACGATCAATGATGTCAACATCAAGCCGGGTCAGACTATTAAGAAGGGCGACCTGCTGTTGACCTACGATACCGCCAGTCTGGAGGATCAGTATAACGAGGCCTCTTTAACCGCCCGTTCCAGCCGGCTGACCAATCAGGCCACCGTGGATGCCTCTAATAAAACCAGTGCAGACATCACACAGGCCCAGCAGAAGGCGGACTCCTTAAAGAGTCAGATTGCAGCCATTCAGGCAGAGATCACCAATCTCCGGAACACAGATACCGGAGAGGATCCGAATCAGGATCTGACGGCTTCCCTTGCCGAGAAACGTACTCGTCTCGATGCTGTTCTTAATGAAATCCAAACGATTCTGGATACCAAGCCGGCTGCAGAGGACTTAGCCAAGAACCAGGACTATATTAATAAATGTAATGAACGTGACACTCTGACCGCTTCCATCGCCAATCTGGAAGCAATCTTAAAAACATTACCGGATAACAGCACTTCTATTATGGCTGCCATCGAGGCAAAGAATGCAGAATTATCCGATCTGCAGACCCAGTTATCCCAACAGGAAGCAACCATTGACAGTGCACAGGCAGGCTTGCTGACCTCTACCCAGAAGGAGCAGATCAATGTATCCAATCAGCTGGCGAATATGCAGGTTGAGGCTGCTGCCACCTCCTTAGAGGAAGGCCGGCAGGGAATCGTGGCGGAACAGGATGGAATCATTACCTCGGTAGAGGTTACCAAGGGCAGTGCTACGGCCACCGGTACCCCGCTCTTTACCATTGCGGATGACTCTCAGATGAAGGTTACGGTTCCTCTTTCCAAGAAAGATCTCGCCTCCGTTGCTCTGAATCAGAAGGCTACTATTACCGTTCTCGACCACACCTACGAGGGCACCGTTACTTACATCAGCCGCATTGCAACCACCGGTGCAAACGGCGCTACGAATATTGACGCAGAAGTTACCATTTCCAATCCGGATGAGCATCTGGTGCTTGGTCTGGACGCTAAGGTAGTCATTCATACTGCTTCTGTCACAAATGTATTAAGTATTCCGAACCTTGCAGTTAACGTTGATACGACCGGCTCCTTTGTCTATGCCGTAGACAACGGAATCGTTACAAAGAAATACATCGAAACCGGTGTCAGTGATGTGAATAACTGCCAGATTCTTTCCGGCCTTACCACAGATGACATCGTCATCACAAACGTATCTGCCGGCATTGAGGAGGGACTTCCGGCTATTCCGAATATCGCCGATCCGGCAGAGTCAGATGCTGCCACCCCAGCCAATTCCGATGCAAAACCGGATGCTTCATCCGATGACAACCGGTCAAACTAGTTCAGGAGGGACTTTCATATGTCGCAATTATATGAATATATAAAAATGGCATTTTTCAATATACTTTCCAACAAAGTCCGCTCGCTTCTGACCATGCTCGGAATCATTATCGGTATCTCATCCGTGATCCTCATTATGTCACTGGGTAACGGAGCCAAAAATATGATCACCGGGCAGTTAAACAATATCGGCGGCGGTCAGGTGGCTATTATGTCCATGGATGAGGAGAATCTGATCTCACTGGATGATCTGGAGTATTTAAAGGAAAATGTAGACGGAATCCGGACTTATTTATACAGCCAGAGCCTGAATGGCAGTATTTCTACCCAGAAGGGAGAATTCACTACTACCGTTTATGGCTGTAATCCGGATAACTATTTATTTGAGCAATATTACACATTAAGTAAAGGACATTATTTCACGGAAGATGATTATGCCGCCGGGAAAATGACCTGCTACCTTTCCGAAAAGGAAGCCATCCGGCTGTTCGGAAACACGGACGTAATCGGTATGCCGGTCACGGTCACGGTAGGCGGAAGAATTCTGGAATATACGATTGTGGGACTGACCGGTGAGGCAGAGAATACATCTCTGATCTCCTTCGATTATGAAGATTCTCCGATTTTTCTGAATGTTCCGCTGACCTCGCTTGAGAATTCCCTGGGTCTGGATCTTTCCGAGGACAATATGTCGGCAAACATTCTGCTGGCAGATGATGCGGATTCCAAGACGGTCTGCAACGAAGCGATCAACATTCTGGAATCCCGGCACAATTGCAAGGGCGAGGATGCATATATGATCCAGAGCTTCAGCGATTCTATGGCAACCATTAATACGGTTATTAATACCATTACACTCTTTATTGCATTAGTGGCCGCCATCTCCCTGTTAGTCGGCGGTGTCGGTGTCATGAACATCATGCTGGTATCCGTTACGGAGCGGACGCGGGAAATCGGGATCCGGAAAGCCCTCGGAGCCAGAACCGGTTCCATTATGTTACAGTTCCTGTCGGAATCCGCAATCATTACCATGCTGGGTGGAATTCTGGGTATCTTGTTTGGAATCGGAGGAGCATTCCTGATTTCCGGTGTCGTAAAAATTGCCGCACCAACCTATGCGTTTACTCCTTCCATAAGCTTCGGTGCCATCCTCTTAGCGACACTCTTTTCATCCGTTGTCGGTATCTTCTTCGGAATCTATCCGGCCAGAAAAGCAGCGAAGCTAAGTCCGATCGAGGCCCTGCGGCGGATGTAACGGGACTGTCTATTACAGAAAAGAAGTTATTCAAGTCTGCTATTGCACATGACGAAAACAGGCAATGCCGTATTTTATAAATGTCCGGCATTGCCTGTTTTAATATCATATCTACTTCACACGAATAATATAATTCTCTTTCCTCGGAGCCGGTTCCTTAATTCCCTCCGGAAGGCCATAGCCGAGGATCACGTTTCCGATTCCTTCATAGTCTCCTTCAATGCCCCATTTCTTTAAAAGTTCCTTGCCTGCTTCGGAGTTAAACACCTCTCTGGCACGATAAATGTAGCAAGAATCCACGTCAACAGCATGTGCTGCATTTAACAGATTTCCAATTACCAGATTACCATCATCTACATAAGTATTCCGACTCCGATCAGCCAGAACGATCAATACGGTCGGTGCTCCGTAAAATGGGTCAGTATCCGCCCCCATGACCTCTGCATTCAGCTTCGACAGATAATCTCTGGTCTCCTTATCCTGTACCACTACGATCACCGGGCTCTGCTTTCCCATACCGGTCGGTGCATAGGTACCTGCCTCCAAAATAGCCTCTAGTTCTTCATCCTTAATCTGCTCCGGACGATACTTCCGGCAGCTCCGTCTTGTCTTTAAATCCTGTAATGTTTCCTTCATGTTAAGTCCTCCTTTGAATATTGTAAATGCCAACATATTTAGATTACATTTATCTGGCATAATTTCATAGCTTTTATTGCGGTCTTATGCGATTCCGGCGTTACACATGCACAGGCCTTTTCAATAATCGTTATCCCGGCTTCCGGCAAGGCCGCCTTCACCAGCATAGAATTGCTGATCACACAGATTCCCGTACATACTCCGATAAGCGTAATTTCAACCTCAGTCTGTTGAGCGGAATACTTGTCTCTCAGTAAATTTGCAAGGTCCAGCGACCCAAAGGATGGTTTGTCAATGATATGAACCTTTTCCGATGCATAGTTATGCTGCACCGCCTCCATAATCTCCGGCCGGATCTGCCAGCCATCTGTATTCTCTATGCAATGCTTCACCGGAAGATTCCTGCCCTCCTGTGTGTCCAGATAATTCTCCTGATGTGTATCCCTTGTAAGGTAAATCTCATCATACGCATTCTCATTTATAACATCTACTGCAGCCTGCACCGTTGCCTCACATTCTGCATTTCCAAGTACACCTGATGTAAAATCAACCTGTTCATCCACTATAATTAAAAGTTTTTTCATAGAATTCATCCTCCGCTTATGCCATTTCCCCCGACTTTGTAAATGATTATATCAAATGTTGCTGTTTTTTGATATAATTATTCTATTATATATTTAGCAGGTAAGTCATGAAGAAACATACAAGAAAACTACCATACAAAAGAATATGGATCCTGATTATTATAGCTCTGATTCTGATTCCGTTTTTTCTCTTTCAGAATAAACACCTTGTAATCACAAACTATACCTATGAGTCAGATAAATTAAGCCCTGACCTTGACGGATATCGAATCGTGCAGATTTCAGATCTGCATAATGCTACATTTGGTAAGAACAACCGGAAGCTTTTAGATGCTATTAATTCCTGCTCACCTGATATGATCGTCCTCACCGGCGATCTGGTAGATTCCAATCATACAAATGTGAAACGTGCCGTCTCATTTGTAGAACAGGCAGTCACGATTGCACCGGTCTATTATGTCACCGGTAATCATGAGTACTGGCTTACTTCCACAGACAGACAGCAGACACTTCAGGGAATCCTCTCTGCCGGTGCCATCGATCTGGATAATCTGTCAGTTCCTATTACGCGCGGAGATTCATCCTTCCTGTTAGTCGGTCTGGATGACCACCATTTGAGTGACGAGACATTAAAGCGTCTACTCACCAACCAGAACGAATTATCCATCGTCCTCGCCCATGAACCTCAATATCTGCAGGAATATGCGGATGCCGATGCAGATCTTGTCCTATCCGGTCATGCTCATGGCGGACAGTTCCGTCTTCCCTTTATCGGCGGTCTCGTTGCACCGGATCAGGGATTTCTGCCGAAATATACGTCCGGGGATTATACAATTGCAGATACCGACATGATTGTCAGCAGGGGGCTTGGTAACAGTATTATTCCGATCCACTTATTCAACTATCCGGAAATCGTGTGCGTGGAGCTTAAAGCATCTTCCAAACAGCCGACTTCTCCATAACCACTGCCGCTACTGTTTCATTATTCCAGCAATTCTAATATATCCTTTTCACTCCAATACTCATTCGGATATATCGATAAATCATCCTTATGTTTACGAATAATTCTCTTTGGAGTTTCTGTATTATCATAAATATGCATAATATCACATATCTCAAGTAACTTCTTTATATTCTCAATTGATTTGTAATATCTATTTATAACTTTTGATCCCTCAACATTATGACCACCAGCTGCAACTCTGGATCCAATTCTAGCAATATTAATTTGAGGATCTATTGTCAAAACAAATACACACTTTATAAAATACCCTTCTTCTTTCGCCTTCCTTAATATATCCAGCTTATACTCAGATGATAATACTGTTTCAAAAGTAAAATCTTCTTTCTTATTAATAGATTCATATCTCATCTTATCAGCTAAAATTGCTGCATCCATATTATCCATTCCCGTAGTTGCAACAATATCATCAGCATTTGTATATTTTCCCACTTTTTCAAAAAATGTTGTAATTGTACTCTTACCAGATCCATTAGGCCCAGCTAATACAAGAAGCATTGGTTTTCTATTTTGCATACTTTCTTTCCCCATTTGCATACTCAATATAGGCAGCTTTCTTTTCCTTATCATATCCCGCCACCGGTTTTTTACATATTTTTGCCCTATTTATTGCTGCTTTCACTGCCTCTACAGCACGTTCGTCCATTTCTTTATCTGATTCTGTTAATGTATTTTTTTCTTCTCCACAAGATACAACTTTTATTACTTTTCCGCTTTTTGTATTTATTGTTGTCATACGCTACTCCCTTCATATAACTATTTTCTTTTTCATACCAATTAAGTAACATTTTATATAAATATATTACCATAGTTCCCATAAAAAAACACCCCAGGCTCCGTTTTCTTCATAGAATTGTTTCAGATCCCGGTTCAACGCACTCATCTCATCCATTGCATGCATAGCATGATCGGAAACACAGACCTTTCCGAGACTTGTAGCACACATGAGCTTGAAGAAACGCATGCAGGTCTTGCGATATTTCTCGCCTTCGAAGTCCTTGTCCTCTACCGACAGGATAAGGGAAAACATAAAAGTCAAACTTTAATCATCCGTCAGGGCATAAAAAAACCCCGGAAATCCTTGATTCCCGGGGAGTTGTAAACCTTTGATATCGTTCTGAACGGTTGACTAACGCTTGCTGAACTGTGGAGCACGACGAGCTGCTTTTAAACCGTACTTCTTTCTTTCCTTCATACGTGGATCACGAGTTAAGAATCCAGCCTTCTTTAATGCCGGTCTGTACTCTGGATCAGCTACGCATAATGCTCTTGAAATACCATGACGGATTGCACCGGCCTGTCCGGTAAATCCACCACCCTTAACGTTTACTAATACATCAAACTTACCCTGTGTAGAAGTAGCTTCAAATGGCTGATTTACGATTAACTTCAGAGTCTCTAATCCGAAATACTCATCCATATCTCTCTTATTGATCGTAACCTTACCTGTACCAGGTACTAAATATACTCTGGCAATACTGCTTTTTCTTCTACCAGTTCCGTAAAACTTGTTATCTTTCTTCTTAGCCACTGTTATGTCCTCCTTCTACAATTAATACTTAATCTCTAAAGCAACCGGCTTCTGTGCTGCCTGCTCATGTTCTGGACCTGCATATACGTGAAGCTTCTTGATCATCTCACGTCCTAAAGGTCCCTTTGGAAGCATACCCTTAACTGCCAAGTAGATAACATCTTCCGGCTTCTTGTTCATCTTTTCTCTTAATGTAGTTTCCTTCATTCCGCCTACATAATCAGAGTGATTGTAATATACCTTCTGATCCATCTTCTTACCTGTAACCTGAATCTTATCAGCGTTAACTACGATTACATAATCGCCTGTATCAATATGTGGAGTATAAGTAGGCTTGTTCTTACCTCTTAATACCTTTGCAATCTCGGATGCTAAACGTCCTAATGTATGTCCTGTAGCATCTACTACATACCACTGTCTTTCAATCGTTGATGGGCTAGCCATATAACTCTTCATGGTTGTTCCTCCTTCAAATTTTAACCTAACATATATGCGATAAATACTATTACCGGGGCTTTGGTTTAAGTATTAATCTTTCTTGTCACATTTGTATATTATATTACACCGTTCCATGTGTGTCAACCAATTTTCTTTTTATTTTCGGCTGATTTTCTGCTAAATTTCCGCCGATTCTCCGCTTTTACAGTTCAATCCCGATCCGTGCGGGAATCCCCTGATCATACGGATGCCGGAGCTTACGCATCTCTGTTATATAATCGGCTGCCTGCAGGATTTCCTCTGCGGGATCCCGCCCGGTCAGCACCAGCTCCACCCTGCCCTTTGCCTGCGTCAGAAACTGTTGGAACAGGCTGCGGTTCAGCAGCTCCCAATTATATGGGTACGTGATTTCATCCATTATGATCACATCCGGACGCCATACCGCTTCATTACTCGCAGGGCTGTTGCTTACTGAACTGTCGCTTCCAAAACAGCAGCCTGCATCCAGTGATTCTATCATCTTCTGAAGCATCCCATTATGAATATCCGTTAATTCCTGCTTCTGCTCTGCTGACATATATTCGTAAAATGGGAATTTCTTCTCACTGCGCATAAGTCTGATATTCGGAATCTCTTTCAGAATCTGAAGCTCCGAGGACTGCCCGCCCTTCATAAACTGAGAGAACAATACCTGTTTCCCGGCCCCTGCCGCTCTGATGGCAAGCCCGATGGCCGCAGTCGTTTTCCCTTTACCATCTCCGCAATATACATGTATGCAGGCAATCTGTTTCTTTTCTTGTACACGCATGTTCTCCGTCATTTTCTTCTCTCCCTTCTCATACCCATTTGTCTTTGCTGATTCTCCGGTTGCCTGGTTCTATCTGCCCTGCTTCTCATCCGCTCGTTCTTTCAACTGCTTCTGCTGACCGAAAAATCGCTGATACCCATAGGAATACCGATTACCTGTGTATATTTTCTCACTGTCAGGAGCTGCCTGACGGAATATGCAGTCCGTATTTTTACACTGCGAACATATATGGCACGGTTTACTATCCACCTTTTTATCTGACATGATCAGAAAAAATGCGACACTTTTCTTTGGTGAGAGAATGCACTGCTCCGAGTAGGTGATTGGTCCCGGCTCTGTAAAAACCTGTCGATATAAACCCGGCAGTGTCTCAATCGGGCAATTATCTCCCACAAATTCCAGTCGTTTCGCCCATTTGTGCGTGTCCTGCTGTACCTGTTTTACAAACTCCTCATAGGCCTCTGTAAGCAGCTCCAGTCCGATGCATTCAAGCATATAAGCCTCCCGCAGGCATCCGGCATCCATATATATGCTTTGAAACTCATCCATCGCCTTTCCAAGACTCAGAAATACAAGGGCCTGATCCTCGTTTCTCTCATCCCCCGCATCTACATTTGACTGCATCGTTTCACATTTCGACGTCGTTTCGCATTTCGGCATTTCTTCCGTTTTCAGCACCGGATTCCAAATATAGAATACCTCTGTCCTGATCAATGGCAGTAATGCCTGATATAAAACAGAGAGGCTTTCCCTGTCCTGTTCCAGGAAATGATATCGCTTTATCACCTGATTTATTACAGTTTCATTTTTTTCCGATTTAAGGCTTTTATATTCCATTGTTTCCTATCACCGCATATCTTAGTAATGTGTCTTAGCATTCTCTGCTTTCCGTTTGTTACTCATATATTTTTAACATGTGACCTAATTCACAGAATTATCGTGCTTTTTCGCAAGAGTTTTCCACGAATTGTTGATATTATTGTGGATATCATCATGAATTCACGATATATTTCGCCATTTTTCCACACAATTCAAGATGTTTTACATAAGTTTTACAAATACTCGATTTCCATCAGCGTCAATCCTCTGGCTTCTGCCTTCGGTCCTGCCAGCCGCCGATCCTTCGCTTCCAGAATCTCCTTTACATGCTCCGGTGGATACATACCGGTTCCGACCTTTAACAAGGTTCCGACAATGATCCGCACCATATTATACAGGAAGCCGTTTCCGTTAATCCGAATCCGGATCATATCCCCTTCCTTTATAACCCGGAGAAAATAGATCGTCCGAACGGTATTCTCCACCTGCGTTCTGGTAGAGCAGAAACTCTTAAAATCATGTTCACCAACCAAATAATCCGCCGCCTGCTGCATTTTCTCCACATCCAGCGGATAATAGAAGAAATGGCTATAAAGCCGCTCGGTGGGGATTGCAAACCGTCGGTTCAGAATCCGGTATTCATATGTCTTTCTGGTATCGCAATAGCGTGGATGCCAGTCCAGAGGCACCTCACAGGACTCCTGAATCCGAATATCCTCCGGCAGTCGCTGATTTAACGCAAAGCTCATCTTCTCTGCCGGAATCCGGCTCTCGGTATCAAACACTGCTACATTTCCCATTGCATGAACCCCGGAGTCGGTTCTGCTGGCACCGATCACTGCAATCGGTTCTCCTACCAGCTCGGAAATGGTCTTATTTAATACCTCTTCCACTGTAATTCCATTTATCTGTATCTGCCAGCCGCAATAATTCGTTCCATCATATGCGACAATTAATTTCACCCGTTTCATTTTGCTTCTCCACTTTGTACTTTAATTATAACAATATCCGCAGACTGATCATACCCGCCAGATATACCAGCAGGAGAATATAGGTCACCCGGTCGCAGACCGTATATTTAAGCGGTTTCATCTTCGTTCTGCCGTCTCCGCCGTGATAGCACCGTGCTTCCATTGCCAGTGCCAGATCGTTTGCCCGCCGGATCGCAGACACAAACATTGGCAGGATAACCGGAAAAAGACTTTTCAACCGGTTCCAGATACTGCCGTTCTCAAAGTCCGCACATCGTGCCTGCTGCGCTTTCATGATCTTATCCAGCTCCTCGACCAGAATCGGAATAAAACGCAGGGCAATACTTACCATCATCGCTATCTCATGCACCGGCACACGAAACCGTTTCAGCCAGGAAAATGCCCGTTCCAGGCCATCTGTCAGCTTGGTTGGTGTCGTTGTATACGTGATCACCGCAGCTCCCAGCACAAGGAAAATGATCCGCACCGTTGTATAACAGGCCGTTCGGAATCCCTGCCATGATATATGAATAAATGCGAAATCCAGAAATGGATCTCCTTTGGTAAAAAACATATTCAGCACTACGGAAAAAAGAATAAAAATTGCAATTCCCTTCAGCCCCTTCAGCATAAACTTTAATGGGACCTTCGAGCATCCGATATAAACTACCAGTGCTGCCAATGCCAAAAGATACATATATTTATTATTTGCCAGAAATAGACTGATAATATACAAAAAACTGATTGCCAGCTTTGTTCTTGGGTCCAATCTGTGAATCACAGATTCCACCGGATAATATTGTCCAATGGTAATATCTCGAATCATGCTTACCTCCTGTCAGGCAGTGCTTACACCTGCCCGGATAAATATGCTGCCAGCTCCTCCACTGCACGCTGCATCCGATATTCTCCCGCATTCACCTGATACCCCTCTTCTCGTAACCGTTTCATCACATGTGTAACAACCGGTATATCCAGTCCCAGCTCCTGCAGATATTCTTCCCGCTGAAATACCTCTGCAGTTTTCCCATCAAAGTCAACCGTGCCCTGATTCATTACAATTACACGGTCGGCATATTCTGCGACATCCTCCATATTGTGTGAAACTAATACGATTGTCATGCCTTTTTGATTCAATTGCTGCAACATCTGCAACAATTCTTTCCGTCCAACCGGATCCAGCCCTGCCACCGGCTCGTCCAACACCAGAATATCCGGCCGCATTGCCAGAACTCCTGCTATTGCCACCCGTCGTTTCTGTCCGCCGGACAGTTCAAACGGAGACGAATCATAAACCGCATCCGATAATCCGACTGCCTCAATCGCCTGAAATGCTCTCTGTTGTACCTCCAGTAACGGAAGCTTCAGATTCTTCGGCCCGAAGCTCACATCCTCCAGCACCGTTTCTGCGAATAGCTGATATTCCGGATACTGGAATACCAGTCCCACTTTTTCCCGCAAATGTGTCCGGTTATAGCCCTTTTCGAAAACATCTTTTCCTTCAAAATATATATGCCCGCTATCCGGCTCCAGCAGACCGTTAAACTGCTGGATCAACGTGGATTTTCCGGAACCGGTATGTCCTATAATTGCTACAAATTCACCCTTTGCAAACGATAACGAGACATCCCGCAGTGCCGGATACTCATAAATCGTTCCCGGATTATATCGATAAGAAACATGATCCAGGATCAATCCGGAACGCATCACCTCAGCCAGGTCCTCTCGCTCCGTATCCCCTGTATACTCTGCCCGTGCTTTCTGTTCCATATAAGCTGCGTGCTCTGCCTGTATCTTCTGACCCATATAAGCTGCCCGTCCGGCATGTCCTCCGCTCAGCCGCCCGGCCACATTTTCAATCTCTGACACCAGAGTATCTTCATCCAGAATCGTACCGTTTATCGGAAGTCCGTTCTTTTTCAGGCGAACCGCCAGCTCTGTAATCCCCGGCAGCTCCAGTCCGTATTCCTGCATCTGCTCCGGATGACTGAAAATCTCCTGCGGAGTCCCTTCCGCTACCAGCTTACCCAGATTCATCACTACGATTCGGTCTGCCTCTACAACTTCTTCCATGTTATGTGTAATAAACAGAATTGTAATTCCTTTTTCGCGGTTCAGCATATGTGCCGCCCTCAGCACCTCCTGCCGGCCTTTGGGATCCAGCATTGCTGTCGATTCATCAAAAATAATACACTTAGGCTGCATTGCAAGAACACCCGCAATTGCCACTCTCTGCTTCTGTCCACCGGACAACCGGTTCGGTGACTGCTCGCGATATGCAGTCATCCCAACGGTCTCCAATGCGTCTGCAACACGGCTCCATATCTCATCTGTCGGAACGCCCAGATTCTCCGGCCCGAATGCCACATCTTCCTCCACAATTGTTCCTATAATCTGATTATCCGGATTCTGAAATACCATACCGGTATTTTTCCGGATATTCCAGGTATTGGACTCATCTCTCGTACTCATGCCTTCTATCCGGATTTCTCCCTCTGTCGGATCCAATAATGTATTCAACATCTTAGCAAATGTCGATTTTCCAGAACCGTTACAGCCCAGAATTCCTATAAATTCGCCCTGTTTTACTTCAAGAGAAAGATCCTTAACCGCTTCCACCATATCAGATACATTGCCGTTTTCATCTCTGCGAAAATATTCAAATGATACATGTTCTGCTTTTATCATAATTTCCGATTCCTATCTTACTATGTGAAAAAAGGCTGCCGCATTCTATGCGACAGCCTTGTACATTTCTTATACTAATTCAAGAATTACTTCCATAGCTGCATCACCCTTACGTGGTCCGATCTTTACGATACGTGTATAACCACCCTGACGGCCTGCATACTTCGGTGCATACTCATCAAATAACTTAGCTGTTAAATCAACCTTCTTGGTTGCTTTCTTTCTGCCGGCGCCCTCTGCAGGAACTTCAACAACCGGATAAAGAACCTTTAACATCTGTCTTCTTACATGAAGTCTGGAAGGCTGATCCTTCTTAACCTTCTTCTCAACAGTGTCATACTGAGTTACTTTCTTACCATCAACTACTTCTTTGATTCTCTTGCCATCTTTATCAAGCTTTGGAACCTTTGCGGTTACAGTTACTTCATCGAAGTTATCCTTTTCCTTAACAGCTAAAGCAATCAGATGTTCAGCGATCTGACGAACTTCCTTTGCTCTTGCCTCTGTAGTCTTAATCTTACCATTGTATAATAACATGGTTACCTGATTACGAAGTAATGCCTGTCTTGCACTTGATTTCTTACCAAGCTTTCTATACATTGCCATATAGATTTGTCCTCCTTGTGGATAATCATGCAGATTGCTCTGCATCTTCACTATGCTTACTCTTATTCAGCTTTAGTGGCATACATAGGTCTTACTCATCACCGTTGCGAAGCTCAAGACCTAATTCCTTTAACTTACCTAATACTTCTTCCAATGACTTCCGTCCTAAGTTACGAACTTTCATCATATCTTCTGAAGTCTTATTCGTTAATTCTTCAACTGTATTGATTCCTGCACGCTTTAAGCAGTTATAAGAACGTACGGATAATTCCAGCTCGTCGATGCTCATCTCAAGCACCTTACCCTTTTCATCATCCTTGGTCTCTACCATAACCTCTGTTGATTTTGCATTCTCAGATAAATCAATAAACAGGTTTAAATGCTCGCTTAATACCTTAGCGGCAAGGCTGACTGCCTCATCCGGTGCCAGTGTACCATTGGTAAATACATCCAATGTTAACTTATCATAATCTGTCACCTGACCAACACGAGTATTCTCAACAATCATGTTTACGCGTTCAACCGGTGTGTAGATTGAATCAACTGCGATCACATCAATGGATAAATCTTCCTTCTTATTCTTGTCAGCTCCTACGTAGCCTCTGCCCTTGGAAATGGTTAATTCCATATCCAGACGGCAATCCGGACCACTTAAGGTAGCAATTACAAGATCCTTATTCAGGATCTCGATATTGCTGTCTACATGAATATCTGCTGCTGTTACAACGCCTTCACCTTCAAACTCGATGTAAGCGGTAGATGTCTCTGCTGTAGAATTATTCTTAATCGCTAATTCCTTGATATTCATGATAATTTCGGTTACGTCTTCTTTTACACCCGGGATAGAACTGAATTCATGTAATACCCCTTTAATCTTAACAGAAGTAACTGCGGAACCTGGCAAAGAAGAAAGCATAATTCTTCTTAATGAGTTACCAAGAGTTGTACCATAACCTCTCTCTAAAGGCTCAACTACAAAGCGCCCATACTTATTGTCTTCAGAAATCTCTGCAATTTCAATTCTAGGTTTTTCAAATTCAAACACTACTGGGACCCTCCTTTTGGGTTAATAAGTTGAGGTTATTCCTAAATACTTATGGATTATTTAGAATACAACTCAACGATAAGAGTTTCATTTACAGGTACATCGATCTGCTCTCTTAAAGGCAATTCAATAACAGTACCACTTAACTTCTCCTGATCTGCCTCTAACCATGCCGGAACTAATCTTCCTGCGGTTACTTCCACGATGTCCTTATATCTCTGAGAAGACTTGCTCTTCTCTCTGATTTCAATCTTATCGCCAGCCTTTACTCTGTAAGATGGAATGTTTACACACTTGCCATTTACCAGTACATGCTTATGATCAACGATCTGTCTTGCTTCCTTACGTGTACGTGCCAGACCCATACGGAAAATAACATTGTCCAGTCTTAACTCTAATAAAATCATTAAGTTAGGACCTGTTAATCCCTTCATACGCTCTGCTGTTGCATATAAATTACGGAAAGGCTTCTCTAATACGCCATAAATGAACTTAGCCTTCTGCTTCTCACGTAACTGGAGACCATATTCACTCATCTTTCTGTTTGCTCTATTTAATGTTCTGTTTGACTTCTTGTCAATTCCGAGATACATTGGCTCCATGCCTAAAGATCTGCATCTCTTAAGAACGGGAGTTCTATCTACTGCCATCTATCTGTACCTCCTATTAGACTCTACGACGCTTTGGTGGGCGACAACCATTATGTGGAACTGGGGTTACATCTGTGATGCTTAAAACATCCAGACCGCATGCCTGAAGCGCACGAATAGCTGCTTCACGACCAGAACCTGGGCCTTTAACCATAACGTCTACTGACTTTAATCCATGTACCAATGCTGCCTTTGTTGCAGTTTCAGCTGCCATCTGAGCTGCGTATGGGGTAGACTTTCTGGAACCTCTGAAGCCCAATCCGCCTGCACTTGCCCAAGATAAAGCATTTCCCTGTGCATCTGTCAAGGTAACAATTGTATTATTAAAAGATGACTGAATATGCGCTTGTCCATGTTCAACATTCTTCTTAACGCGCTTTTTTGTCACTTTTTTAGTAACTTTCTTTGCTGCTGCCATTACTAAACCTCCTAGGTATTCAGCGCCTGATGCGCCTGTATCATTTCAATTATTACTTCTTCTTATTTGCTACTGTTCTCTTAGGACCTTTACGGGTTCTAGCGTTTGTCTTAGTCTTCTGACCACGAACCGGAAGTCCCTTTCTATGACGGATACCGCGGTAACATCCAATTTCCTGTAAACGCTTAATGTTCATTGCTACTTCTCTACGTAAATCACCCTCAACAGTCTGAGTCTCATTAATAACTTCGCTTAATCTACGAACTTCATCATCCGTCAAATCACGGACACGGGTATCTGGATTTACGTTAGCTTCCTTTAAGATACGCGCAGCACTTGTTTTACCGATACCGTAAATATAGGTAAGACCGATTTCGATACGCTTTTCTCTTGGTAAATCAACACCTGAAATACGAGCCATGTATTTCGCACCTCCATAAAATATTAGTATTCTGTTCTGCTAATATAAAAACTTACGTATCCGCATACCGATTAAGTATGGGGTGAAATGCATACGTTCGTTCTCATACTATTACTATGACGTTTATTTAATTAGCATATGTCTATGCTACAGCCGCTTTCTGTTTGTGACCTTACGGTCGATAGCAGATTGAGGAATCATTCATTAAGATCTGTGCGGGAATAACACAAATCACCAACAAATGTTCAATTACTAGCCCTGTCTCTGCTTGTGCTTAGGATTTTCACAGATTACTCTGATGCTTCCTTTTCTTTTGATGATTTTGCACTTGTCGCAAATTGGTTTTACGGATGCTCTAACCTTCATTGAAAATCTCTCCTTTCGAAAAAGTCCGCTACAAGCTAATACTTTATCACCTTTTGCAATTCTTTGCAATAGTTTTTTCTCGTTTTGCCTAACTTTTTTATTCTGATTTATTTCTGTTTCTTAATAACTTTTTCTGATAGATTTTATTTGTTTCTCCAAACGATTCTGCCCTTTGTCAGATCATATGGCGACAACTCAATCTTTACGGTATCGCCCGGAAGAATCTTGATATAACCCATACGGATCTTACCACTGATATGTCCCAGTACCACGTGTCCGTTCTCCAACTGTACACGGAACATAGCATTGGGTAACTTCTCCAAAACAACACCTTCTACTTCAATTGCATCAACCTTTGACATTTTCAAACCTCCTGATTTCTATAAATAAACCTTATGCTATAATGGAATTCCGTCTGCCTGTGAAAGAATCACCGGCTCGCTTTCCGTAATCAATATCGTATTTTCATAATGGGCAGATAAGCTTCCATCGTAAGTAACGACCGTCCAGTCATCATCCATCCATTCCACATCATACTCACCGGCATTCACCATCGGCTCTACTGCAATGGTCATACCGGGCTTTAGCTTCGGACCTTTATGACGATCTGCGAAGTTCGGAATATTCGGCTTCTCATGAAGCTTCTTTCCGATTCCATGTCCCGTCAGATCCCGAACCACTGAAAATCCATGCTTTTCTACATATTCCTGTATGGCTCTTCCG
>HF991362.1:46105-46656 GCA_000431515.1 Clostridium sp. CAG:632
GGGTTTTGCATATTTAATCCCTTCAAAGAAGCTCTGCCTGGTCACCTCCACCAGCTTTCTGGCTTCTTCCGAAACATTGCCAACCATAATTGTCCTTGCTGCGTCGGAATGATACCCCTGATAGATTACTCCCGCATCCAGACTTACAATATCACCATCCCGGACAATATGTTTCTCATTTGGAATTCCGTGTACCACTTCATCATTAATGGATACGCAGATGGAACCCGGATATCCGCAATAATTCAGGAAGGATGGTTCGCACCCGAAATCCCGGATCATTGTCTCACCGATTTCATCGATTCGCTTGGTCGTAATGCCCGGCTTCACTTCTTTTGCCAGTTCATTATGCACAATAGCAAGAATTCTGCCGGCTTCCCGCATAAGTTCTATCTCTTTTTGAGATTTTCTGGTAATTGGCATGATTATTCACCTAAAATATCGCAAATTGCTGCAAAGACATCATTCATATCAACGGTACCGTCAACTTCCTTCATAATGCCTTTCTTATTATAATAATCGATCAACGGCTGTGTCTGCTCATGATAAAA
>HF991362.1:46671-47540 GCA_000431515.1 Clostridium sp. CAG:632
CCACCACCAGCCAGTCTCTCCTGCACGGTCTCCGGCTTGTCATCATCTCTTAAGATCAGTTCGCCGCCACAAGCATCACACTTATTTTCAACCTTTGTCGGGTTATATACAATATGATATGTAGCGCCACAACCGACACATGCACGACGGCCTGACATTCTGCGAACAATATTCTCATCCGGTACTTCTACATTGATCGCATAATCAACACTGTCACCGATTGCAGCTAATGCCTTATCCAAAGCTTCTGCCTGCGGAATCGTTCTCGGGAATCCATCCAGAATGTAACCCTTCTTGCAGTCATCTGCCTTAAACCGGTCAATCACCAGATCTACTACCAGTTCATCCGGAACCAGAAGTCCCTGATCCATATATGTCTTAGCCTTTGCACCCAGCTCTGTGCCGTTCTTAATGTTTGCACGGAAAATATCACCGGTAGAAATATGTGGGATTCCGTACTTTTCGGCAATCATTTTTGCCTGTGTTCCTTTACCTGCTCCGGGAGCACCTAACATAATTATCTTCATTCATCTTCCTCCTCGTATCTGTCTATACAATCTATTAGTTTTGCTAACACACCAATAAGCTGTAGAAATTCTACAGCTTATTTTATGTTTATCTTATTTCAGAAATCCTTCGTAATTACGTTCCAGCATCTTGGAATCAATCTGCTTCATGGTTTCAAGAATAACACCAACTATGATGATCAGGGAAGTACCGCCAAAGGATACATTCGCACCGAATACACCACTGAAGAAAATTGGGATCAATGCTACGATTACCAGTCCAACGGCTCCGATAAAGATGATATACTTTAATACCCTCTCCAGATATTCCTGGGTCGGTTTTCCAGGCCGAATACCCGGAAT
>HF991363.1:0-242 GCA_000431515.1 Clostridium sp. CAG:632
GATATATTAATCATAACCGAACGGTCGTTTAATATTAAAAGAAAGAGGGGAATTCATATGATCAAAAAAAATATCAAAAAACGAACAGGAATTAAGGCACTTGGTCTGGCCTTATTATTGATGATGGGACTGATACCGACAGGGGTATCTGCAGCAGAGAGTAAAGATGATATCCCATTAATAGGAGGAATGGGGGTATTCAGTGAAACTAAATTAGTGCAGATACCGAATACATCAAGAAA
>HF991363.1:271-553 GCA_000431515.1 Clostridium sp. CAG:632
TCAAGAAAAATGCTGGTGATGTCGCTTGATAACCCTGAAAACGAAGTAGGCAATAATGGGATTTACTACAGCTTCGAGTCTTCTTATGGTACATTTTCTGTTCCGCGCCTATTGAAAGATGATACGACCTGTGATATGCAGGAGTTTGTATATGCGGACAGTCATGCATCGAATGATAACAACATAATTATTACCTGGACAGATGCAAATAAAGAAATTACGAAAGCCAATACCGTAGAGGAAGAGGAAGAGACGAAGGCGGGGACGGCAGGTTCTATGCGA
>HF991363.1:653-32269 GCA_000431515.1 Clostridium sp. CAG:632
GGATGATGTCTGTCATTATAATTCTCGTGTGACGAAGGTTGGAAACAAAATATTGATTACGTGGATTGTCTGCAAGGATGTTAAGAATGATGCCGGTGCATATTCGATAGAAGGACTGTATTATGATCCGGAAGCAAACAGCTTTTCTACCAACGATAATGCAACGGATGAAAACGGAAAGCTGATTCCTATGGTTTTTGCGGAAGATTGCAATTACATTTCTGCATATTCTGTTGCCGAAGTGGACAATGCGATTACGGTTCTTTTTGAAGAGGCGACGGATGGCACGCGGGTCTCTGACGTGCTTTATAATATAATTTACAATGGGGGCTATCGGTTTGATCCGGAACCGGTGAAAACAAAGGAGCTGAATTTAGCCACATTTGGTAGGGGGATAGTTCATAATATTGTACCGGCGGATACAGATTCCTCTATTGTTGAAACAGATTTGTCGAAATTAGACTATTACCATGATGGCAATATATTCAGAATCAGCGGAAGTCCCGATAGCTCGACAGGTTTAAAAACAGATACGATCGCAGATGTATCCGGAACGGGAGATATAAGATACTCTGTTATCTCTAAACAAGGCTCGATCGCTTACATTTCAGCGCGAGAATATACTTCCCTGAAAACAGATAAAACGGAAGTCACGATTGGCGGCAAAAAATATACAAGAACAGCTGATGGAAAATGGATTGACGAGCAGAATAAGGAGTGTGATCTCTGCCAGGAAGATATTCGGTTGTATTATTATAACAGTGAGGCTGACAAGTTCATGTTACTTCCACTTAAACTGCTCGGAAGTAATGAGAATGCTTTCGCAACGACACCGGGAATGATTCTTGACGATTCCGACCGTCTGGATGTTTTATGGAACAGAGGTGATATAGAGGGTGGAAGCTTTGAGCTAGTCTATACCGTATATGAACAGCCGGAATTACTGAAGGCGGACTATCAGGCGGTGAAAGAAGCGATTCGTAAAGCAGATGCGTTAAATCAGGATGATTACGTTGATTTCTCAGCGGTGACAGAAGCAATTGAAGCAGTTGAATATAACAAGGATTACACAGAACAGGCAACGGTAGACGGATATGCAGAGGCTATCGAGAATGCAGTGAAAGCTCTGGTATTGCNNAGTGAAAGCTCTGGTATTGCGTAGTGCAGATTATACAGCGGTCGATGCTGCAATTGCCAAGGCAAGGGCGCTGAATGGAAATCTATATAAAAACTTTTCTGATGTTACAGCAGCAGTAAAAGCCGTTGATCGAAACAAAAACTTTAAAGAGCAGGCGGAAGTGGATGCAATGGCACAGGCAATTGAGGATGCTATTGCCGCATTGAAATACAAGGATGCGGATTACAGCAAGGTTGATGCAGCGATAGCGAAGGCAAAGGCATTGAATAAGAATGATTACAAGGATTTCACGGCGGTGGAGAAGGCGATGAAAGCGGTTATCCGGGGAAAGAATATTACAGAGCAGGCAGAGGTGGATGCAATGGCACAGGCAATTGAGGATGCAATCCATGCGCTGAAGAAAAAGCCTGCAGATCCGAAACCGACGACAAGCGAGGCAGAGGAAAGTACAGAAACAACAGAAACGAGTGCAACAGAGACAACGAGTATGGCAGAGACAACAAGTACGACAGAGACAGCAAGCACGACAGAAAAACAGGGTCAAGCAGACGGAAAAGTCCCGCAGACCGGTGATAACAGTAACCTTATGCTGTGGATCACATTGCTCTTTATCAGTGGTGGTATGCTGACCGGTATGACTGTATTTAAGAAGGAAAGATAAGAAAGAGGCACATACATGAAGATGACAGAACAGCAACACAACGAGCGGAAAAAAGAGATCATGGAGAAATGCTTTGAATGTTATGCGGAAAACGGCCTGACCGGTACAGGGATTAAGGCATTAGCAGAAGCCTGTGGATGCACAAAAGCAAACCTATACTCTTATTTCAGAAATCTTGATGAGCTGATTACTGAGTCGACTGCCTACTGCATGACCAAGGTTGAGGATGAATTCATGCAGAAAGCACCAACAGATCCTAAGGATGTTATGCGGTTTATTGAGGAAGTACCTTATTGGACGGCGAGAGAACACGGAAAAAAATACCGGCTGATGTATCAGATTTACACCCACCCGAAATATATTGAATATGGCAAGAAGTTTTTTGAGGAGGTAAATGAGCGATATACCGAGTATGCAAAGCAGCTGGAGCCAAAGATCGGAATTCCGTATACAACGATAACGCCGCTGATTTTTATATTTGTTCGCGCAAGTGTACATTATGCTATGTTTGGGGACGAATATTATTTGAAATCTCAAATGGAGGTCTTAAAACAGGGAGTGGTATTGTTTGCGGATAAATACCACTCTCGCCCATGAGAAAATCGGGAAAAATCTCCTTCTGTAAAAATCGAGGAAAATTCTGTAAAAAGAAATTGTAAAACGGAAACGGATGTGATATAATAACTGCTGCTGGCCCAGATAGCTCAGTTGGTAGAGCAGAGGACTGAAAATCCTCGTGTCACTGGTTCGATTCCGGTTCTGGGCATGAAATCAAGGAACTCAATCTTTTCATAAGGTTGGGTTCTTTTTTGTTATGGAATTATAGCATAGATAATATAACACCAAGTCACATTTAATAGTTGAAAATAGAATTTTCTAGATTTCTATAATGTTTGATGGTAAAATATAAGGTATAATGCAAATATCAAATGAGGAGAAGGAGAATTTGTTATGGAAGATGAGAAGGGGAAGATTTGTCCTAATTGTGGCGAGGTGTTGCCGGGTGATTCTTTGTTTTGCGTGAAATGTGGGACAAAAATTGAAGAAAATCAGCAAGTAAAAACGAAGAATTCAAAGAAAAAAATAGGAATAATAATCGGAATAGTATTATTATTTGTTATTGCTGGCTTTGTTGTCCATGCAATAAGGACATCTAATTTGAAGAAAGAGTTAATGCGTGATTGGGAAAATGTGAAAGGAGAAAATGGTTCTTATATTTTGTGTATTTTAGATTTTTCAGAAGATGAAATTGAATACAGGGTTGAAACAGGATATTTTTGGCTGGATACGACAATAGGTACATTAGAGTATAAGGTTATTGGCGGCAATACGATAAAAGTAAAACAGTATGAAAAATGGAAAAAAATTACAGTCAGATTTAATGAAGATAAAACTATGATGACTTTAACACCGGCATTAACAAATGTTGATGATAAAGAAGAGTGGTTCAATTTTGATTGATTAGGGGGAGAAGGGAGAAATAATTTAAAAATAATATTATTGAGGAGAAAAGATATGGATGAAAAAAATATTCAGGAATTAATGTTAATCTATGGAATGAAGTCAACAGAGGAATTAGTAGCAATTAGTGGAAATGCAGAATCTCCGATAGAAAAAGGAATCGCAACAAAAATAATAAATGAGAGAAAGCGGCAGGAATATATTGATTCGACGATAGGTAAGATGGCCCAAGAGGTACATAGTATAAAAGGAATACAGTCTTTCTTTTGTTTAATAGCTGTTCTTGGAATGATTTCTACATTTATTTTAATAATAATGAGTATTAGTATACGTTAAAGATTGGCTACAGAATTTTAAAAATAAATGTGAGTAATATCATAATGGAAGATAACGAATGAAGCGGATATTTAATCAGACATTAAGTGAATATTGTGGAAAAGATTATTATCCATGGCATATGCCGGGGCATAAACGTCAGGCATCATTAGCAGAGGCCATTCCAACGCTTGGAATGGGGAATCAGCTGGATGTGACGGAGGTGCCGGGGCTGGATAATCTGAACGCACCGGAAGCTTCGATTGCGGAGTCTGAGCGGGAGTTGACGCAGGTATATGGAAGCGTGAAGTCATATTATCTGGTAAATGGCAGTACCTGTGGAATCTTAACTGCGATTTCTGCGTGCTGCAGGCAGGGTGACACTCTGATCATGGCCAGAAACTGTCATAAGTCAGTGTATCATGCAGTGCTGTTACTTGGTCTGAAACCGGTATATATCTATCTGGAGACAATGGAGGAATACGGAATCTGTGGAAGCATTTTACCGGAGCAGGTTGAGATGGCGTTCCGGGAGCATCCGGAGGCGAAGGCAATGGTTCTGACTTCACCGACCTATGAAGGGGTTGTGTCTGATATACGGACGATCAGTGATACGGTACACAGAGCAGGTGCCAAATTGATCGTGGATGAAGCTCATGGAGCACATATGGAGTTTGGAGACATGTTCCCGGAAACGGCAATCCGGTGCGGCGCAGATCTGGTGATCGAGAGCCTGCATAAGACTCTGCCATGCTATACGCAGTGTGCCATTCTTCATATAGGAAAGGGTACTGATCAGATAGTTTCTAAAGGGACCGGAGCTGACCGGCAGCAGGAACTTCAGGAACGGGTTGAACAGTATATGAGTATGTATCAGACCAGCTCGCCATCGTATTTATTCGTAGCGAATATGGAGGATGTGATCGCAGCAATGGATAGCTGGCGTGACAACCGGATGAAAGAGTATGGAAAGAGATTGAAGAAATATCGCAAGAAATGGGAGGCATATGAGGCAATCCATTTGCTGACGGAGAAAGAAGTCCGGGCACAGGGTGGATATGCCTATGACTGTTCCAAGCTGGTATTCTGCATGAAAGGCGGATGGAGTGGTGAAGCATTTCTGAACTATATGGAAGAGAAGTACGGACTGGTGTTTGAGATGGCTTCGTTACATTATGCACTGGCAATGACCAGTGTAGCAGACACGGAAGAAGCCTTTGAACGGCTGGATCGGGCACTGGCAGCGACCGAGCAGCTTCTGAGGGAAAGAAAAGATCAAGAAGCAGGTGATGAGTTCGAAGTACATCCGGAGGAAAATGGTTCTGCAAGGAGAAGTTCAACATATACGTATTCTCCATGCAAGGAAGATGCAAGGGAGGTACTGACTCCGGCACAGGCATGGAACCGGGAAACGGAGACCGTTACACCGGAGGAAGCGGCCGGAAGAATTGCCGGAGATTATGTGACGGTGTATCCGCCGGGGATTCCGCAGCTGGTGCCGGGAGAATTGATCGGAGCGGGAGAGGTGACATATCTGGAAACCTGTAGGAAAGCCGGTCTGACAATATATGGAATTTCAGAAGGAAGAATCAAGGTACTGAAAGAAATTCTGAAAGAAAATCCGGAGGAAGATGAAAAGAACAGCAATTTGTAAAGAGATTGAAATAAATATAGGTGGTTTTTTGGAAAAGCTTATGATACACTATAAAAATGACATAAAAGTAAGAATGATAATTCAAAGGAGGAATGAATATGTCTAATAGTGACGTCGAATCATTAGTAGAAGGGCTGGTTGCATCCGGAGCACTGATAATGGTAATTGCAATCATAGGCATTATGCTTTTACTGTCTATTGCCGTCTATGTGCTGCAGGCAGTTGCACTTTATAAGATGGCAAATAAGCTAGGTCATCAGTATCCATGGATGGCATGGATTCCATATGCAAACACGTATCTGTTGTTTACACTTCCGGATAAGAAGCTGAAGGTATTGGCATTCAATAAGGAAGTCGATCGTTCGACCGGATTCTGGATCTGGCTTGCCATTACGCTTGGCGGTGGTGTGATTCAGGGAATATTCTCTGTGTTTACGGTGGTTCCGGTTATCGGACCGATCATTGTATCGCTGGTACCGATCGCGATTATGGTGGCAAGAATCTTTATTACCTACTCTGCATACAAGGATCTGTATGAGATGTTTGTGGATGAATCACAGGCAACACCATTTGCAATCGTCAGCATTATTGTTCCAATCACATCCGTTGTATTTCTGTTGATTGCATCAAGCAAGAACCCAAAGCCGGTAGTACAGGTAGAGGAAAATAACGGAAAGTATACCTATTATTAGAATATTTTAGAAAATATAGGACAAAAGCGTGGTCAAATGGCGGAACTATAGGTCAGACCATTGACAAATCATGTGAAAATAGTGTAAAATTCGCTAAGATGTAAGTAAAGATTTTAGAATGAGGAATCGAGGTAAGTAACATGAAAAAGTTAATTTCAAAGATTGCTGCAGTAGGACTTGTAGCGGCTATGGCGATGTCACTGGCAGGCTGTGGTGCCGGAGCCGGAAGCGGAGCCGGTGTGGTTAAGACCATTGATATTTCGCTGACCGATGAGCAGTACGCATTTGGAGTGGATAAGAACAATGCAGACCTGTTAGAGCAGACCAATAAGTATATCGAGCAGATCAAGAGTGACGGAACACTGGATTCTATCTGCGAGCATTACTTCGGCGATGGTGAGCCGGTTGGTGTTACCTCCGCAAAGGAAGATGATTCTAAGGATCAGCTGGTAGTAGCTACCAATGCTGAGTTCTCGCCGTTTGAGTATAAGGAAGGTGATACCTTCTACGGTATTGATATGGAGCTCGCACAGGGACTTGCAGAGTATCTGAACAAGGAACTGGTTATCCTGGATGTGGATTTTGAGGCTGTTTGTACTTATGTAGATACCGGAAAGGCTGATATGGCAATCGCCGGCCTGACCATTAATGAGACCAGAAAAGAGAGTGTAAACTTTACTGACTCTTACTATACAGCGTCTCAGGTATTGATCGTACCAAGCAGTGATACAGCATTTGATTCCTGCGAGACAGCCGATGATGTACTGGCAGTTCTGGCAGATCAGGATGCAGGCCGTATCGGCGGACAGAGCGGAACAACCGCTGAGTTCTATGTAAAGGGCGATTCTGATTGGGGATTCGATGGAATTTCCAATATGAGCTGGGTAGGTTATACTTCCGGTTCATTAGCAGTAAACGATATGTTATCCGGTAATATCAATTATGTAATGATCGATAAGGCACCGGCTGAAATGATTGTGAAGAAGGTAAATGCAGCAAATTAATGAGCGGCATTGAGAGGAAACCTGTCTGAATACGACAGGTTTTTTCTCATATTATGCGTGGAGAAAAAACTATGACGATTCAATCACTTGTAACAAAATGGAATATGTTCTTTGACACCTTCCTGAACAAGGGTGGTTATAAGGAAGTATTAACAGGGTTGTTAAATACCCTGATTATTGCATTGCTGGCATTGGTACTCGGTATTATCATCGGAACGATCATTGCGGCAATTGAAGTACAGCCGAAGAAGTATGGCGCATGGGGGAAGACTCTGGCTGTTCTGAAGAAGATATCCGGGATTTATGTAGCGTTCTTCCGGGGAACACCAATGGTAGTACAGCTGTTGTTAGGATATTTCGTAATCCTTCCGCTGCTTGGAATTAATCTGTCTTCGATCGTGGTGGCTACCCTGATCATGGGTCTGAACAGTGGTGCCTATGTATCGGAGATTATGCGTTCCGGTATCTTATCGGTGGATATCGGACAGATGGAGGCCGGTCGTGCCTTAGGATTAAGCTATGGAACGACTATGTGGAAGATCATCATTCCGCAGGCAGTTAAGAATATTCTGCCGACTCTGGGTAATGAGCTGATCTCGCTGGTGAAGGAGACCTCGGTAGTCAGCTTCATCGGTGTCGTCGATCTGTATAAGGCATTCCGTAACATTGGTTCCGGAAATTATGAATACATGATGCCATTCCTTGTTATGGCAGTGATTTATATTGTGATTATTCTGATCATAACCTTTGCGTTAAAGATGATGGAAAGGGGGCTGCGGGCAAGTGATAAGCGTTAGAAATATTTATAAGAATTTCGGAGATTTACATGTATTAAAGGGTGTAAGCAGCGAGATCCAGAAGGGTGAGAAGGTAGCGATCATCGGTCCTTCCGGAAGCGGTAAGAGTACCCTGCTTCGTTGCATGAACCTGCTAGAGGAGCCTACCTATGGTGAAATCTGGCTGGATGACCAGCTGCTGACACCGGCAGACCCATACCTGCATCCGGAGGTTATGAAAGCATCAAAAACCTACCAGAAGCTTCTGGCAGAGGAGATGGCAAAGGCGGGGTCCGGCGTGAAGGCAGAGGAGTTATCTGCCAAGCTGGAGCAGGAGCTGATTCGCCGGATCAAAGAGGAAGATCTGCTGAATGAGAAGCATGAGGGCAGTGAATATAAGAATCTTTTAAAACAGATCGAGAAGGAGAACCGGGTGAATGTGAACCTGGCAAGACAGCGGGTCGGCATGGTGTTCCAGCATTTCAATCTGTTTAATAACCTGACGGTTATGGAGAATCTGACACTGGCACCGGTAACGCTGAAGCTGCAGTCGGCAGAAGAAGCCACCGAGAAGGCAAGTGCCCTGTTAAAGAGAATCGGATTATACGAGAAGAAGGATGAGTATCCGAATAAATTATCCGGCGGGCAGAAGCAGCGAATCGCGATCGTGCGGTCACTGGTTATGAATCCGGAGGCGATGTTATTTGACGAACCGACGTCCGCACTGGATCCGGAGATGGTCGGAGAAGTACTGGAGCTGATCCGGGAGCTGGCGGATGAAGGTATGACTATGGTAATCGTAACCCATGAGATGGGCTTTGCCAGAGAAGTGGCAACCAGAGTCCTGTTCATGGATGGCGGTCAGATCAAGGAAGAGAATACGCCGGAGGAGTTTTTCGGTAATCCGCAGAATCCGAGATTACAGGAATTTTTATCCAAGGTATTGTAGGGCTATAAACAGATAAGAAAGGTTCGGGACGTCAAGATGCAGGGATTATTTGTTTCCATGGAAGGTCCGGACGGAGCCGGTAAGAGCACACAGATCGAACTGCTGCGGGCATATCTGACTGCACGGGGATATGATGTGATCATCACCAGAGAACCGGGCGGAACGGTCATCAGTGAGGCAATTCGTCAGATTATTTTGAATAAAGAGTATACGGAAATGAGTCCGAATACAGAGCTTTTGCTATATGCGGCAGCCAGAGCACAGCTGGTGCAGGAGGTCATCCGGCCGGCGCTGGATGCAGGCAAGGCGGTGATCTGTGACCGGTTTCTGGAGTCTTCGGTCGTTTATCAGGGGATTGCCAGAGGTCTGGGCGTGGAGAAGGTCTATGCGGTCAATGATTATGCATTGGAAGGGTTGCGGCCACAGCTGACGATCCTGCTGGATCTGTCTGCGGAGGAAGGTCTTCGCCGGAAGAAGAATCAGGCGGAGCTGGACCGGATGGAAGCAGAGGGACTGCAGTTCCATCAGAAGGTCGTAGAGGGCTACCGGCTGCTGGCAGACCGTGAAAAGGATAGAATTATGAAGATATCTGCTTCTTTACCGGTAGATGAGATTCATGCTAAAATAGTATCAGCTATTGAAGAACGGATTTTCAGCCGATAATAATGATAGGATGATAATTATAAGGATTGCATGATACCGGAAGGAGGTCGGAGTAATGGAAATTAATCTGGATGCCATATCGAAGTTAACACAGATCGATGCCACAGAGGCAGTAAAGAACACCGGAAATGATGATTTCAAATTTACTCTGGTCAGCCACCTTCAGGAGAGTGAGCTTCAGGCGAAACTGGAGGGCCTGATGAAGGAGATTGAGTCCGAGGGGCAGAGGATCGCCAGGCGGAAGGATATCCGGGACATGAAGCGGTATCGGGCGAAGATTAAGGAATTTATGAATGAAATTACGACCCATTCCCATACATTTTCCAGAGAGAACTTTCTGGATCGGAAGGGAAGACATCGGGTATATGGAATCATTCATCAGGTAGATGAAGATTTGGATAAACTGGCAGAGGCATTGTTGTCAGAGGAGAAGGATCATCTAGAGATTCTCCGGTTAATTGATGAAATACGGGGAATGCTGATCGACATTTTGACGTAACAGAAAGAGGGTGTATGCCATGACGACATTTCGTGATGTAGTAGGACATGAGAGTATTATAGGGCATTTCAAGAGCAGTATTGAGCAGGGAAAAGTGGCACATGCTTATCTGATCCATGGAGAGAAGGGCACCGGAAAGAAGATGCTGGCGGGACTGTTTGCCAAGACACTGCAATGTGAGGCCGGTGGTACGGATCCGTGTGGAACCTGTCGTTCCTGCATCCAGTGTGACAGTGGAAACCAGCCGGATATTATCTGGGTAACACATGAGAAGCCGACTGTGATCTCGGTAGATGATATTCGTGAACAGGTTAATAATGATATTATTATCAAACCATACAGCAGCCGGTATAAGATCTACATTATTCCGGAGGCGGAGCTGATGAATCCGCAGGCGCAGAATGCATTGTTAAAGACGATTGAGGAACCGCCGGAATATGCGATCATTATGCTGTTGACCAATAATCTGGACAAGATGCTGCCGACGATTCTGTCGCGGTGCATTACACTGAACCTGAAGCCGGTAGGCGAGCTGGACATGATGGAGTATTTATCCAGAATGGGGATTCCGCAGGCAAAGGCCAAGTTCTGTGTCGGATTTGCATTCGGCAATCTGGGGAAGGCCGTTCGACTGGCCACCTCGGAGGAGTATAATGAGATCAAGCATGATTGTGTGCAGATTCTGAAGGATATTAATCGCATGGAGATCTACGATCTGATCGATGCGGTGAAGAAGATGTCCAAGTATAAATTAGATATTTATGATTATCTGGATATCATGATGATGTGGTACCGGGATATTCTGATGTTAAAAGTGTCCGGATCGCCGGATAAGCTGCTGTTTAAGGAAGAGTATGCGACATTAAAGCAGCAGGCCAATTATATTTCTTATGAAGGTATTGAGAATGTGCTGAAGGCACTGGATAAGGTTAAGGTACGGCTAGAAGCGAATGTAAACTTCGACATAGCAATGGAGCTTCTGCTGTTAACAATAAAGGAGAATCAGAATGATAGAAGTAATCGGAGTTAGATTTCGGGAAAATGGTAAGATCTATTCCTTTAATCCGTTAGATATACAGGTAGAGCCGGGAGATTTTGTAATTGTGGAGACTGCCAGAGGCATGGAGTACGGCAAGGTGGTCCGGGGCAGATATTCCTTTGATGAGAAGAGTCTGCAGACTCCGATTAAGCCGATCATCCGGAAAGCAACGGAGGCAGATGCGGAGCGCGACAGACGGAATAAGGAGAAGAGCAAGGAAGCATTTAATATCTGTCTGCAGAAGATCGCGAAGCATAAGCTGGCAATGAAGCTGATCGAGGCAGAGTATACCTTTGATAACAATAAGGTGCTGTTTTATTTTACGGCAGACGGCCGAATCGATTTCCGAGAGCTGGTTAAGGATCTGGCGGCTGTGTTTAAGACACGAATCGAGCTGCGGCAGATCGGTGTACGGGATGAGACCAAGATCGTAGGCGGTATCGGTATCTGCGGACGTGAACTGTGCTGTCACAGTCATTTATCGGATTTCGTACCGGTATCGATCAAGATGGCGAAAGAGCAGAGCCTTTCTTTGAATCCAACTAAAATTTCCGGTGTATGCGGACGTCTGATGTGCTGCTTGAGCTATGAGGAGCAGACCTATGAGTATCTGAATGACCGGATGCCGAATATCGGTGATTATGTAAAGACACCGACCGGTCAGAAGGGGGAAGTAACCGGTACGAATGTACTGCGCCAGCTGGTGAAGGTGGTAGTCACCAATGATGCCGGTGAGAAGGAGGTTCTGGACTTCAAGGTGGATGAGCTGCGGTTCAAGCCAAAGCGCAGACGCGATAAATCCAGAGTCAGTGCAGAGGAAATGAAGGAATTGGAAGAACTGGAGAAACAGGAAAAGAAGGAAGGTAAGTCCAAGCTGGATGATTAGGACGGATTCATTCAGAAGCGGACGATGGGCAGCAGATGAAGCTCAGACAGGATGAGAGTGTGATGGAAAATAAGATAGAACCGGCACATACTGAGTTGATGAACGAGAATGTGCCGGTGGAGCCACTGGTGCATGCAGGAGAGCGAGTGGATGACCTGCAGTGCAAGGGTTACCGGATCATTCAGGATCCGAAGCGGTTCTGCTTCGGTGTGGATGCGGTGTTTCTGTCAGAATTCGTGAAAGAGAAAGTCAAGTGTGGAAATCGGATTCTTGATCTGGGAACCGGAACCGGGATTATTCCGATTCTCCTGGCTGCAAAGACAGAGGCTGCACATATTACCGGACTGGAGATACAGACAGAGAGTGCGGAAATGGCAGAGCGCAGTGTGCGCCTGAACGGACTGTCTGACCGAATTGCAATTAAACAGGGTGATATTAAGGAAGCCGCAGGATTATTTCCTGCAGCTTCTTTTGATGTCATCACATCGAACCCTCCATATATGACAAATCAGCATGGCCTGCAGAATGCATACGAGCCGAAAAATATCGCACGACATGAGATTCTCTGTAATCTGGAGGATGTAGTGAAGGCAGCAGCCTATCTGGTAAAGCCGGGAGGCAGTTTCTGTATGATCCATAAGCCGTTTCGACTGGCGGAGATCTTCGGTGTGCTGATGAAGTATAAGATGGAACCGAAGCGGATGCGCATGATCCAGTCCTATGTGGCTAAGGAGCCGGGCATGGTTATGGTGGAAGCGGTACGTGGCGGACGGTCAAGGATCAAGGTGGAGCCGCCGCTGATCGTGTATCGGGAAAAGGGCGTGTATACGGATGAAGTGCGGAAGCTATATGGGGAGTAAAGGTGGAGGATTGATATCGCAGGAAAGGAAGCAATGACATGGCAGGAACATTATATCTGTGTGCAACACCGATTGGAAATCTGGAGGATATGACGTACCGGGCAATCCGGGTGCTGCAGGAGGTTGATCTGATTGCGGCAGAGGATACAAGAAACAGTATTAAGCTGTTGAATCATTTCGATATCCATACGCCGATGACCAGCTATCATGAATATAATAAGTATGATAAGGCACGCGTGCTGGTAGGATACCTGCAGGAGGGCAAGAATATAGCGGTGATTACGGATGCCGGAACACCGGGAATCTCTGATCCGGGAGAGGAGCTGGTCAGACAGTGCCATGAGGCCGGGATTACGGTGACTTCTCTGCCGGGGGCGTGTGCCTGCGTGAATGCACTTGTGATCAGTGGACTGCCGACGAGACGATTCTGCTTTGAAGCATTCTTGCCGACGGATAAGAAAGAACGGAGCCGGGTGCTGGAAGAGCTGAAGACAGAGACACGGACGATTGTGCTTTATGAGGCACCACATCGCCTGGTGCGGACGCTGCAGGAGCTGGCAGAGACACTGGGAAACCGCAGACTGACCGTCTGCCGGGAACTGACGAAAAAGCATGAGACTGTCTTTCAGACCACATTGCCGGAGGCTGTAGAATATTATACGGCACAGGAACCGAAAGGGGAATGTGTGCTGGTTATGGAGGGCGTGAGCTTCAAGGCACTGGAAGAAGAAGAACGGAAACAATGGGAGACGATGAGCATTCCGGAGCATGTGACCTACTATATGGAGCAGGGTATGGATAAAAAGGCGGCTATGAAACAGGTGGCAGCAGACCGCGGAATCAGCAAGCGGGATGTGTATCGGGAGCTGATTGAGGAGTAAGGGGATATATCGGTAAGTAAGCGTTCTACTACAGTTTACAGTGTATATTTCCGGATCTTGTGTTTCATAAGGGCCTCATCCCATCTCGGGAATAGGTAAAATGCAAACACAAAATAGATAATCGCAATGCCCGGCAGGCCCCAAAGGGCAGAAGTAATACCTAAATGCCAGACAAAGAAGCAAACATAGGCAATTGTAAAGAATAGAAAATCAAGGGAGATGCGTTGGACGGCATCGTAATAGCGGTGAATGACAATCATACGATCATCTTTCCGGAGATCTGTAATCTGTTTTCCATTCTCAAACATGACACAATCATAGCTATAAACGCCATGACCAATATCTACATTTTTGATAATTCCACGTTCGTATAATGAGAGAAATGCTGCTTTCAGGAACTGATCTGAAAGCGGCGCATCACTGCAGTAATAGGCCAGGCGGGTCTGATTCCGGAAGCGTTCTTCTGTGCGCGACAAGAGAATTATATAATAAATTCCGGTTGTAATCAAAAGAATCAGGCAGAAAAATAAAAACCAATTCTGATTTGGAATACGGATGAAATCGGAGATTGGAAGCATAAACTGCAGGATTCCAATAATAATTGTAAATGCTGTCAGAGTTGTCAGGACGACACCGGCAATTGTCCACTGATATTGATATCGATCGATCCGGGCATAGAAAATATACCGGATACAATCAGCGGAACAGTTCGGAAGCTGAGTAAATCCATGATGATGAAACGAATCAGCTGCCGCATCATAGTCCCAACTGTAAATCTTACCTTCACCGGAAGCAACGGTTCCCTTTTTAGCCGGATCGTCAGTATGTAAGGGATGCTGTTTATCATAATGAACTGCATATTGGCGATTCAGGAGATGATCACATTCCAGATAAATAACCAGCGACAGTGCGGCTCCTGCAATGAATAATGGAAGACTATGGAAAATCAGTCCCAGTCCGATAAAAATCAGCCAGAGCAGTCCTTCTGAAAAAATGCAGATTTTTCGCTTTAGATCATGAGTTTTAAAATGCTGACTGTTTGCCTGAAAGCGGTGATAGTGGGAGGTGGCATCATTCAGTAAGAAGTCTTCCTCCGGCAATAGCTGTAACCGGTACTCGGCAGATTTTTTAGCGAGGGAAAAAGGAATCTTTCGCAGAGAAAAAAGTGCCAGTGATATTAATAACATGAAAAGCAGGAAAGCAACGCTTTCCGGATGATAAGACTCCCATGTATAGGCATTGGCGAATGGCATAATAAGCAGGACCATCTGCAGTGCTATCAGGCAGATTAGGGTAATTGTTACAACGTGATAGCCGGTATGCAGTCTGCGGTACTTCTTTGAAAGGGTGATATCCCGATCAGAACCGATGTTAATCGAAGCTTCCGGTTCCGATGTCGGATATTCCGGAGTTAAGGTGGTATCGCATAAAAGATTAGCAGTCATATAATCGTGAAAACTGCTCTCATTGAACAAACTGTATAAAAGAACAAGTGCCAGTTCGGTGCTGATACTGTCTGCTTTACATTCTGCAAAAATATATGTAAGTGCGGGTTCTGCAAGGGTAAGGTCTTTCAGATAGTGATCTAAGATTTCTGTGATTTCCGGGATGTCTGTTTCCGAAGAATGTGCGGTAGATCGATTCTGAATCAGATTGTCTATTCGAAGCGACAATTTTTTGAAGTCTATGGAGTTCAGTAGCATCCGGATCTGTTTCGGCTGATTCTTGCCGGAATAATTTTTCTGAAATAAATTCGATAGAAACTGGCTGTATTTACTGCTCGTCGGAAACGGTTCCGTACGGTGAATTATGTAGTAAAGCAGCGGATTCTCATATTGTGTGTCATGTGTCAGATCAATATGAGATAGCCTGCGAATAAAATCATCTGTAAATATGGACTGTGCAAGAATCTCCTCTTCCGAGGAATCCGGTGTCAGGCATTCTGCATAAAAGAATAATGAATATGCCATAGTCCGATTTGACGGTTTTCCTAAATCATATGGAAAAGGATTCATCTTCAGTACATTCGTACAAATCGCTTCTACCGATGGAACAGTATCAGATACTGCGTTGCGAAAATTCATAAACATTCCCCCAATTCGCGTATTACTAAGTGTTCTGTAATACTTCGTAATCTAGCTATCGGTCGCCGCAAAGGCTATTTTAGAGACAGATCAACGGTTCACATGTAGCGTCTGCAACGACAAAAGTAAATTAAGTTTAGCATATTCTACAATACCTGACAAGAGAGGAACCGGGAAATCTCAGCAAAGTCCATATATGTAGCCGGAAGATTGTGAACATTGAAGGGGCATAGAGGAAGCGGAAGGGGATGAAAATGAGTGACAAACATCGAAAGCGAAATACAGGCATATCTGGATGAGCATTATGTACAGAAACCGAAGATGAATTTCCGAAAATATGTATTAACACGGATGCAGGAAATGTTGGATAAAAAGCAGTTCCTTAAGGAATGCAGTATTTATCAACGGGGCAGTATTGACCGCAGGGTCCACAATAAGCTAAAACATGCAACCGATCAATATAAGCCATATAAGACAACCGCAATGGCATATTGTCTGGCATTGGGACTTAGCATTCGGGAGGCAGAACAGCTGCTTTATCTGGCCGGATATCATTTTGAGGAAGGAAGCCTGACGGATCAGATCGTGAAATATTGTCTGGAAAAGGGAATCTATTCTGCAGACGTGGTAAATAATGAAATCTGTTATTTCTCAGAAATATACGGACTGAAGAGGACAGAACTGGTCGGGTCTGTTGCGAGAGAATGACGGAAATGTCTTGTGTGAAAAGACCCAAAATCCGGAGAAATGATTACAATAAAGGATGGATAGAGGAAACAAATAGAAAAGGAGGAGACAAATTATGAAGCAGAAAGTAAGAAACAGAAAACGATGGCTTGGAATTCTGATAGCACTTGCAGTGGTACTGACAAGTACAGGGATTCTGACACCTGTGACGAAGGTAGCAGCAAGTGGGTATGATCCTGCAAGTGCGGCTGCATATGCAAGACAATGGGGTGGATCAAGGAGAAATCCCGCTTATAACGATTATACAGGATCCGGTGGTGACTGTATGAATTTCGTATCCCAATGTTTGAGAGCCGGTGGCCTTGAGCTTGGTGGTGACTGGCAGCCATATACCAGTTCCTGGGTAGGAGTTCCCAGTTTTGTAAGAGCAATGCAGGCAAGGGGATATCAGGTAATTGAAAATCCGACTGCAGATCAAATCTATCCCGGCAATCCGGTTATTTATGAGTGGAAGGGAAAGAATTATTGGGGGCATGCAACCATTTGTATTGGATATAATAGCAATGGTGTTCCAATTGTAACTGGTCATACAAGGGATATTGATGAACGTGTATGGAACTATGGAGCAGGAAGCGCCAATAAAATGTGTACCATCCTGATCAATCGCGGCGGAGTGAGTTCAGATACTCCTGTTTACTTGGGGGATAACTTCTATGCCTATATTCGTAGTAATCTGGCAGAGAAGCCATTGACCAATGATTCCAGAAATGTATCTATCCGCAGTTATGGTGACAGCCGGGAGGCAATTAAACGTCAGATCTGGAACTTCGTTCGTCAGAGTGATGGCTCTTATATTATCTACAGCTGTCTGGACGGAAATGTGTTAGAGGTAGAAGGAGCAGGAACCGGTTCGGGTGCGAATGTACAGACATTAGGTTACTGGGGACACCCTGCACAGCGATGGTTTGTTTATGGTAGTTATGGAAACTACCGGTTGAGGGCACAATGCACGGAATGCGTTCTGGATGTGGCGAACTCCGGAAAAGAGGATGGGACAAACATTCAGATGTGTGCATATAACGGCTATCAGGCGCAGTCATTCAGCATAGATCAGGTCAATGCATCCATAATCCTGCCGGATAACCCGGCAAATATGGGAGATGATTTCTATGCCTATATTTACAGCAATCTGGCAAGTAAGGTTTTGACGAATGACTCCAGCAATGTATCTATCCGCAGTAAAGGAAACTGTGATAATATCAGACGTCAGATCTGGCATTTCGTTCGTCGAAGTGATGGAGCTTATGTTATTTACAATTGTTTGGATGGAAATGTACTGGATGTGCAGGGCGCAGGGACTGTATCCGGAATTAATGTACAGACTTATGGATATTGGGGGCATCCTGCTCAGCATTGGTATCTATATGGAAACACCGGTACCTGTCAGCTGCAGTCACAGTGCTCGGAGTGCATTCTTGATATTGCAAACTCTGAGCAGGGTGAGGGAAGCAATGTTCAGATGTGTAGAAGTAACGGAAATAAGGCACAGTTATTCTCTATAGAAAAGACAGCGAATCCGGACGCACCGGCACCGAATCCACCGGCACCATCGGTGGTAAAGGTCTCAAAAATAACATTAAATAAGACCAGTGCCGGTCTTGTGAAAGGGAACACATTGCAGTTATCTGCAACAGTATTTCCGACAAATGCAAGTAACAAAACCGTATCATGGAGCTCTTCCAATAAAGCAGTGGCAACGGTTACATCCGGTGGAAAGGTAACCGCAAAGGCAGCAGGAACAGCTACCATTACCTGTACTGCAAAGGATGGAAGTGGCAAAAAGGCAACCTGTAGGGTGACAGTGACGAATCCGGCACCGACAGTTGTGAAAGTAACTGGCATCAAACTGAATAAAACCAGTGCAACGCTGGTCAAAGGTGATGCATTGACACTAAAAGCAACGGTTACACCAACAAATGCAAGCAATCGGGCAGTTACATGGAAGTCCTCTAATACCAGAATTGCAACTGTCAGCGGTACTGGAAAGGTAACAGCTAAAGCAGTAGGAACAGTTACGATTACCTGTACGGCAAAGGATGGCAGCGGGAAGAAGGCAACCTGTAAAATTACAGTACGCAATTATACGAAAACCGAAGCCTATGTAGCACGAATTTATACAAAGGCGTTGGGAAGATCCCCGGAAATCGCAGGATTAAAATACTGGACTGCAGAGATCAATGCAAGACGTAAGACGCCGGTACAGGTGGCAGAACAATTCTTCTTTGCACCGGAATTTACGAATAAGAAGTTGAATAACACAGCTTATGTAAAAGTGCTTTATCGGACCTTTATGGGACGAGAAGCAGATCGGGGAGGCTTAAACTACTGGATAGGTCGTCTGAACCGGGGCGAAAGCAGGAAGAGCGTATTAGAAGCATTTGCCGGCTGTCCGGAGTTCCGGAAGATCGTAAAGAGCTTCGGACTGTAAGGATAGGGTATCAAGCAGGGGATATGTGAAAACTGCATATTACAGATGGTCTGAGGCCGCAAAATGCGGCCTCGGATTCTCTAAGGCTGGATGTTGTGAGAGCGAAGCTCGACCAATTTCTCTCATTTTCAACCTGCAGTTCCAGGTTCAGATAGGTATTGTTATAGTGTAATCAATCTGTCCGGTGGCGGCTTCAAGCTGCTCTGAAAAGATAGTGTCAGAAGACAAGGAAGTAAAAAGCGGTTATTGTCAAAAAATAGTAAAAAGGCGGGAATGTCGCTTGCGAAAAGACCTAAATGAAATAGAGGTACAGTATAATTAATAATGGGAAATAAAGAGAATAGAGAAGAAGAGGAAAAAACAGAAGTATCAGAAGAAAGAGCAGTAGATGCACAAGAGTGGAAAGCGGCGTATATATTACAGGTAAATGAGATTGATACAACTTCGGAATTAGGTCTTCTGGCAGGATATTTGGTGGATGTGGGCTTAGATAGTGTTCCGGAATTGATAGCGTATTCATCGAGCGATAGTGATATGTATACATATGAAATGGTCAATTAATTGCATTAGGATATTCTGCAACATATGTAACAGAAAGATATTATCAGAGAGGAAACCTATTGATTGCAGAATCGCATAGCGAGATTTGTAATTTGATAAGTACAGGAATCATAATGGATGTAACAACATCTAGTTAATAGGAATGGAAATAGTAAGAATTACACAAAGTGTATATAAGGAAATTATGAATACTATTGGAAAATATGCTCCGGAAACAGGTGGTGCTTTGGGAGAGAAAAATGGAGTGATATGCAGATATTTTTTTGATGAAAAAGCCATCGGAAATAAAAATTCATATTCACCTACGACAGATTCGATTAATGAAGTAATTGATAAATGGGAGAAAGATGAAATCAGGTTTGCCGGAATCATTCATAGTCATCCCGGAATCATGAAAAGACTGTCTTATGCAGATGTGTATTATGCGCAATGTTTACTGAAACAAAATGAGACTGAAAGTATTTTATTTCCAATAGTTGTGCACGGGGTAGAGATTCGAATCTGTATGTACAAGGTTTTGCTGGGATGTGATGTAAAGGAATGCAACATCAAATTAATGGATGCATAGTCAAAATAGATGATAAAAGAAAGGGGAAATGAACTATGGAGAAGAAAGAAAAGGTATGTAAGGGAACCTGTTGTGCGTATTGCTGTGGAGATTGCGGTTGGGCAGAACCGGGAGATGACCAGAGAATCTGGTGCACTAGAAATCGTGCATATTATTATCCTTATGAAAGCTCAGAAGGATGCAGTGGATATTTTACAAGAAAATAGTTTGCCGGTGTGAATTATGGGGCTGGAGAATATCGATGGTCAAATATGCGAGAAATGTGTTGTTATAAGCAGAGTTCTCCCATGCACGCTGTATGATAAGGGCATAATTAGTCCAAACATCGACAACATAGTCAAGCCAATCAATGTAATGATAGAAACGAGATACGGTGTATGCAGACAATGACACTTTTTAGAAAGAGATGAATAGTCAAAGTGGACAAAATATATAGTAGAGGAAAGGGAAGAATTTACGTATAAATTGAAGGAGGAGATTTAGGGATGGAAGATGTAAAAAACAATGATAATTTCGTGCCAAGCGAAGAGGAAATGGTAGTAGATGAAATGGATAATATTGAAAATATAGTACAGGAGGAAAATACAGAAAAAACGGAAGAGTTGGATAGTGTTATAAAAGACTTATCAAGTAAAATCGATGAATTGTCTAAATTGTTTACAAAAAAAATAATGTACACAGAATACCAAGAGAAAATAGTTGATCAAATGCATGAAGAATTGGAACAATATAAATTAGATATGTATGCAAAATTAATTCGCCCGATTTTATTAGACATAATTGCAACAAGAGATAGTATTCAGCGGGTGACCATGAGTTATAAAAATAAGCTGGAAGACGAGCAAAACATAGCATTGAATATATTTTCGGATTATTCATATGATCTACAAGATATTTTGGAAAAAAATGAAGTGGAAATATATAAGACAACAGAAGGTGGAAAATATATTCCGGCTTTGCATCATATTGTGAAGAAAATACCTACAAATGATTTAGAACAACATGGAACAATTATTGAATCATTTGCGGATGGATATAAGTATAATGGCAAGGTACTTTCGGCTGAGAAAGTATCGGTATATGTTTATGAAAAAGAACAAAATGAAAGTGAGGAAAAGTAAATGGGAAAATATGTATTTGGAATTGATTTGGGAACTACATATTCATGTATTGCATATGTAGATGATACGGGTAGGCCAACAGTAATACCGAATAAAGAGGGAGATGCAACAACCCCATCAGTAGTGAATTTTGCAAGTTCAGATAGCGTGGTAGTAGGACAAATTGCAAAAGAAGTTGCGGAAATTGATCCTCAAAATACAATTTCTTTAGTAAAAACATTGATGGGAAAAAGTAAGTTTGCAATTAATTACAATGGTGAAGATTGGTCACCTGAACAGGTGTCTGCGGAAATATTAAAAAAGTTGACACGAGATGCGGCTGAAGCGTTAAATACAGAAGTTCGAGATGTTGTAATTACATGTCCTGCTTATTTTGGGACAACGGAGGCAGAAGCAACACGAGTAGCAGGTGAAATTGCAGGTCTAAATGTTATCGAGATTATGAGAGAGCCAACAGCTGCAGCTCTTTATTACGGTGTAACAAAAGCCACAGAGGAGAAGACATTTTTAGTATATGATTTGGGAGGAGGAACATTCGATGTGACCGTAATGAAAGTTAGTGTTGATGGTAATATAGAAGTTGTATGCATGGATGGAGATCATGATCTTGGGGGTAAAGATTGGGATGTACAGTTGATGAATTATCTAGCAGCACAATTTTGTGAAGTTACAGGTTTTGATGGCGATTTTGATGAGTATGGACAACAGACACTACGACTGAAAGCAGAGACTGCAAAAAAACAACTAACACAGAGACCGGAGGTTCCGGTTATGTTAGATGCAGAGGGGCTGAGGGCAAGAATCAATGTGACACAGGATATATTTGATGAGATTACAGAATCGTTACTTGAACAAACTATTGAAAAGACGGATGCTGTACTTAATGTGGCAAAAAGTAAAAATTGCGAGATTGATGAAATATTTATGGTGGGTGGATCGACAAAAATGCCACAAGTTTCAAGAATATTGCAAGAAAGGTACGGAGTTCCGATTAGTGTATTAGATCCGGACCAGGCGGTCGCTAAAGGTGCAGCGTTATATGCTGTAGTTGCATATTCCAATCAAAAAAGCAATCAAGAGGAGGAACCGGAATCAGAGTTGGCAGTAAGACCTGAGCACATTCCGACAATAGGTGGAGGAACAATTAAGGATATTAAGATTGAAATGGCGGCGACGAAGAGCTATGGGTTGGATGTATTTAGAAATGGTAATGAATTGTTGTGTAATAATATAATTATTAAAAACGCAAAGATGACAAATGGAGAAGTAACAGTAACGAAAGAATATGGTACGCATATAGATAATCAGACAGAAGTTGAATTCAATATTTATGAAAGTGATTTTATGGATGAGTGGTATGAAATAGATGATGATTACTTAATTGGAACAGCCACGTTACCATTACCGGGAAATTTACCAGCCGATTCGCCGTTGCAAGTTACCTTCTCATTAAATACAGAAGGAATATTGAAACTCCGAGGTGTTGATTTGGTTACCAAGAAAGAGGTGAATGCTGAATTTGTAGCGACAAATGGTATTAGTATGACAAAAGAGGAAATTAAAAAGGCAAAGGAAAAAAGTAAAGGCATTGTTGTTGAATAAAACGTTGGACAACTATTTAAATGATTTAAGTACTAATATATGACGAGAGCAGAAGGGTATGTACGAATGGAACAGACGTTTAACTGGTATATAATTTTGGATTTGAGCTTTGATCCACCAATAGAAGATGAGACAATTATTAAAAATCAGATTGTTAAAATGGATAAGTTTTGGATATCCAATTTTAATGATTATAAAAAAGGTGCACAGTATCGTACTTGGCATGATAATCTAAGACAAATCGAAAGGGATATGATTGGACCAAACAACATAAGGAAAGAGTTGATAAGTCAAGCATGTAATGAAGTATACGGACCGATTGATGAAATGTTGAAGACAATTGCAAGAAAAGGCAGTATTACAAATCAGGAGATAGAAAAGATTGCACAGCTCAAAAAAACTTCAATAGAGGTTGTAAATAGTAGGGTTGAAAGACTGGGAATAAAAAAGGAGATAATATCTACGATTGATCATCAATCAATCGTAGATATGTATTATGGAAATAAACCTCAGTCGGTTAATAATTATGAGGGACAAAAAGATATGCTGTCCGCATTTCAAGTTGACAATCTATATGAGTTTTTGGATAAAAATATTGATGCCATGAATGCTGATGCCATATCTTGTGACAGACTTTTACAACTAGTGGAAGAGAAGAAGAAAAATTTTATAAAATCTGATAGCAGGAGTGGAAATGGAAAGAAGCTGTGCGTAGTATGTGAAAAAGTATTTGCAGATAGAACGACGAGGAAAGAATATGATGATTATTTAAGGTGGAAAAGTTGTAGAGAATTGTTAGATATGCTTCACGATATTGCAGAGGTTACAGATTGGAAAATAGACCAAATACAATATCAAGAATATGCAAAAAAACTGGAATGCATTTATAAAAATCAGGTACTTGCATCTAATATTTTGATTTCTTTTTGTAAAGTTGAAAGAATAGTTATTGTACAGAAAGAACCCCCAAAAGATATTGCGGAGCTTCCTGCAGTTGCAAATTTTAAGGTGGTGCCCAATGCAGCAGCACGAGCAAATTTAATATCTTGGACTGCAGTATCGGACCAATCTGTTACATATATATTGGTGCGGAGTTTAAATAATTCGGTAGAATACATAGAGGAAGGAAATAGCATTATATTTAAAGGCAAGGCTTCCTCATATGTAGATAATCAAATTCAACCTGGTAAAGTATATTATTATAATGTATTTTACAGACGCAATAATCAATACTCATGCGGTGTAAAGGAAGATATAAAGCCGATAATTAATTTTTATGAGGTGAAAAATGTATCCGTGACGGCGGGCGATTCATATATAGACATTTCTATACATGAAAAACCAGTATCCGCAATTGCTGAAATATATGTAATTAATGATTCCAAAGAACAGTATATAGACACCATCGAGGGTGACACGTGTCGAATTAATGGATTGCCAAATGGCAAAGATTATTCTGTTAGAGTAGTTCTTGTTTATACAGTAGGGGGGGTTAAACATATGACCAAAGGAGTGGTCTCGCCTACGGTACATTTGGGGAAAAAAGTCGTAAATGGTAATGATAATAATAATATAGCAATCTTAGCATTGGTATTAGCATTACTGGGTGTGTTTGATTATGGTGTGCTTTCGATTATTGGACTTAGCTTAGGTATTAAAACATTAAAAACGCCCTATCGGAAAACAGCAATTGCTGCAATTGTAATATCAATTATAATTATAGTACTTTCTATAATGTTTATCGTTTATATGATATATATGTTTGGTTAAGGATATAGATGCTTTGAAAAAAATTAGCAATAAATAATGTGGATTTAATAGAAGCGTGAATTGGATGTATGTTTAGAAATACAAGGAGAACGAATAGTTTTGAAATTCGGAGATAAAACACAGTCCCTGCAGCCGTTGCAGACAGCCATTGATAATAGAATATCGTATTACAAGTACATTAGCAAACAACAAGTAAATATATTGGGCTTGGCTAGTGTTATTGTTATGTTGGTATCATTGATAGGCCTTGTGATGGATTGGGTAGTAGGTTGGATGGATGGGAATATGTGGCTGCGATTGTTAAATGCAGTTGGATTTATTGCCACAGGAATTATAAATATAAAAAACTATGCTGATACATACGAGATGAGGTTTACGAACATTCAAACAGATAGTTCATGTTATAAAAAGGTAATGTCGAAAACAGCAGAACTGAGAAAAATAAGTATATATGATCAGAACAGAAAACAAAAATTGGGGACGGTATTTATAGATGAATCCGTTAATATGAGGTTAAAAGAAAATCAAAAGATCAGCTTAAAGCGAGATAAATCAAGAGAAAAGAAATTAAGAAAATACATAGGACAAATAGATCGCTGGCAAAAGCAATTAAAACCATTTTTATATAATAATTATATAAATACAAAGTGGAAGGGTGGACAGTTTTACAACGAGAAGAAATGGGGAATATCCAGAGAGCTAAACCTTGATGACGAGGATGCAGTATATATTCACAAAACGTGTTATTTTGATTCGTATTTGACTAATATTATTCCTGGAAAGCGGTTATTAAGTAATAGAAATGGAGAAGTAATATTAGATTATGATGAGGTAGCGTTACCGTACTATATGGTGGAAGAAAAAAAGATTTTAGAACCACTTGGAAATAAGACTAGAGCGAATGAACCAGGGGTAACTACACTTTGTATTACAAAAGATGGATATATATATTTGTGGAGACAAAATCCAACGGCACAAAGTAGTGGAGGGCTTATTGTTCCGAGTGGTAGTGGATCTGTCGATTGGAATGATTGTAAGAAATTTATAAAAGAAGAAGATGGATTCCGAAAAGCACTTATTTATGGCATGGAAAGAGAATTATGGGAAGAGACTTATGGGAATCGAGAGATTTCAAAGAAAGAGTTTCTTCAGTGTGTTAATACAAAAATCATAGGGTATTTCAGATGGTTAGAAAAGGCTGGAAAACCAGAGTTTGTTGGTATCAGTAAATTGGATACAGAGGCCCTCGGCTATGGATTTTCGCCTGAGGCATCAGAGGTGATGGCGGGATATAATATAGACGCACATAGTATTAAAGCATTAAGACGTAGCATAAAGAAATTAATTAGAAAAAAGAAAAAGAAGAATTCAGAAAAGTGTCTGGTGGAGGAATGTTCAATACCATGTACGGTGGCATTGTTATTTTTGCAAGAGGAGTGCAAAAACTTTTGCAGGGATTGTCAAAAAAAGAATAAATGTGCACATAAGCATTATAAGAAGTGTAAATGTCCGTTTGCACCATACGATAAACTATAATTATTCGAATAAACACTATAAATTCTAGAGGCACACGACCAATAATTTTACATATAAAAGGGGCGATAATTTGAGCCGCATATTCATTGCCGGAGATACGCATGGCGATTATGATGTAGGAAAATTATATACCAGAAATTTCAGAATACAATCACAACTCACAAAGGAAGATTTTCTTATCATTGTAGGCGATTTTGGAGCATGCTGGTATGGGGACAGGAGAGATGATTATCGTTTGAACTGGTACGAGCAGAGAAACTTTACTACGCTATTCATTGATGGAAATCATGAAAATCATAAACGTTTAAACGCCTTTCCTGTAGAAGAATGGCATGGAGGTTTAATCCATAGGATACGTCCGTCTGTGATTCATCTGATGAGGGGACAGGTTTACGATATCAGTGGAAAAAAGTTCTTTGCGATGGGCGGAGCCCAGTCTGTTGATAAATGGTGGCGGATAGAAGGCTGTTCGTGGTGGTCGGAAGAACTTCCGAATGAAGAAGAATATAAAACTGCGACTGAGAATCTGGACAGGCATAACTGGAAGGTGGATTATGTGCTGACGCACTGCTGCGGGAATAATATTACATATCAATTATTAACGCATCATCCACAGACCGATAAGCTTACGGATTTTCTGATGTATGTAGATGGAAGGCTGAAATACCGGACGTGGTTTTTTGGACACCATCATATAGATAAGATGGTTGACCGGAAACATCGAGCCTTATACAATGACATAATAGAGATATAAGGAAACTGCTACTGCAAAAACAAACAGGGAGGATGGAGCAATGAAAGCTGCTATAACGAACCGTAAGAAAGAGCAAGATTCCAATGCCTGCTTGTTAGGGACAGTGCTGCTCGGGTGCTATGTAAGTCTGTATTTGCTCTGCCACATAGCAAGGAGCAGAGTCTTTCATATGGAAATCCCTGTGATCTATTACATATTTCCGATTTTAGTTGGTGCCTTGGTGGGGAGTGTATTGGTTCTGATCACTAGATTTGTAAGAAAGAAGGTTGAAGCACGGAAACCGGGGCAGATTGTATGGCTTGAACTGGTATCATATTCTATATGGGTAATTGTATGCTGCATTTGGATGCAGATGGGTTATTATGATGGACGGATTGCGGATTATGGTATTTTGGGGCTTGTGCTTGGTTCATTAATGGTACTTACAGATTTGGCAGATCAGATAAAGAGCAATGTTATTCAGTGGCTGGTCGGTGCTTCTGTATTATTTATTAATGGATACATGATAGAAGCGCTTAGTGTTAAAATTACCCTTGCAATTCTCATTACTCTGGCTGAAGGGCTGACATGGTGTTTGTGTACTGTATGGTTCAGGCATCCGAAGAGGCCGGCATGGCGGTGCATTTTAAGGATAATCAGCAGTACGATAGTGGCGCTCCTGCTTATAATCTGGACAACCGGACATTGGAGTAAGGTGTGGGATCTGCAGCCGGCAGCAGGGGAGACATTGTGGAATATATACATAACAACCGGAGACATGCCGGTATCACTTGAGAACGGAAATTATATGCTAACGTTGATAAGAGAGGAATTAGGCATATGGGGTATAAGTGCCTTTGGCGTGCTGCTTGTGGTTCTATCAGTGGCAACTGTAAAGGCAATTTATCAATTGATACATGATGATTTAAAGAAAGATGCTGCAATCGTATTCGGCATATTCAGCATATATGCGGTGCTGTCGGTTTTTCAGGTGTTGACAGAAGCAGGGGCATTCGTGTGTCCGTATATCTACTGGCCGGATGCGAGAATTGGAATACCGCTTTGTACATATATTTGTGGCACTTTAATTGTGCAGTATCGTGACAGACAGAACATTTATGATCAATAAACGGAGGCGAGGAGAATGGATCAGGTTATACAGGATGAGCAGTCGGTGGAAGAAAGAGCATATAGGAAGAATCGTCGCAGGGCATTAATTCTCTGGGGCATGCTGACGGTAATTACAATGACTGTTACAATGCTTGTTACCAAGGTGGAAATAGAGTATTTGATTGCACAGGGGGCAACTGATATTGTCGGAAGGCCCTGGCACAAATGGATTGCAGCCGGTATTATAGCAGTCGTTACCTTTCTTGTGCCGTACCACAGGATCTATAACTGGTTGAAGAAGGTCTTCAGGGATCATATAAGAAGTGAAACAACCGGTCTGAAAGAAGTGTGTGTTATAAGTGCCGGAGTGGTATGCTATGGAGTTTTCCTGCATCTGGCGCAATATTATGGTCTGGAAAATCAATGGGATATTGTACTGTATCTCGGGATTCTGACGGTGATATTCGGTAGTATGGTGATAACCGCATGTCTGGACAATATTGGATGGCAATTATTCTATAATTTCATTATAATTGCTATGGTATTTTGTTTCATCGGTCTTGCGGTCGGTATTGAATCTACACAGAGATTTATCGCATTTGGGGGCATAATCGGCATTAGCTATGCGATCATACAGCTTTATTACAGAGTTGGTTCCGAGATTTCCATCGGGAGAAGGATTGGGGAGGCAATGCTGTTTGCATTAGAGCCGGTTCTGCTTACAGTGCTTGGAGTTCATTTTATATTGGGAGGCAGTATTGAAACGGGCCATATATGGAATGTGTTTTTGTTAGCAATCCAGGCACCTACGGTCTGGGGATGGCTTCTGGTGGCGGCAGAGACACTGTTAGTTATTGCTTTGATATGGCTGACAGTCCGGATCGGACGTCTGGGATTTGAGCAGAAGCTGGCAGCTATGTTGCTGACGATTATGATACTTTTCATTTATCTGATGCAGATACTAAGTGTACCGGGAATATTTGAGATGCGGATATATGCACCGATAGGGTACGTCCCGCAAAGCTCGGTAATTTTTCTGATGCTTTATCTGAGGCTGATCACAGGAGAAATCTGGAAGAGGCCTAAGCGAGTAAAAGGGGAATGAGAAGTTCTTGAAATATGAGGTGATGGTATGCTGTATTTAGTTTCTGATATTCATGGCAATCTGAAAGACTTTCAGGAGCTGCTATGCAAGATTGATTTCTCCGGAAGCAGGGATCATATGATCATCCTGGGGGATTTATTTGACAGAGAACCGGATGGAATTCCATTACTGAGATATATTGCTCCCTATATCCGGGACGGTTCGATGCAGCTGCTGATGGGCAATCATGAACTGTTTGCTCAAATGTATCTGAAATCCGAGTTAAGCGAGCGGAAATGGATCGCCTTCGGTGGTCGTGAAACACTGCGGGATATTCAGAAACTATCGACGGATGAGCGGGCGGATTTGTTGGAGTTTCTGGAGAATCTTCCATATTATCAGGAGATTAATTCGGATTATTTAGGCAGGGCGATCGTTACCCATACAGGCATCGACTGTGACCATTATGTATGGAATCCGGATGGAACGATCAACGTCAAACAGTCGATTGAAAGAGCTGTTGCATGCAATCGGTATCGGTATATGATTGAAATGGACCTGCATCAGATACCGGTGGCAGAGAAGAGAAAGCTCGATACCTACATAATTGTGGGGCATGTGCCGGTGTTTCGCTTGAATGAAAATATGGGGAATACGTTTTATCGGACGAAGTATTATATGGATATTGACTCCGGTTCCGGCTTCCGGGAGCAGGGTGGTATGCTCGGCTGTTACTGTGTAACGACAGACGAAGAGATTTATATGTGAATTGAAATGTAAAAACAGTAAAAAAATAAAAACAAATATATTGACAAGCAGAAATAGGTAATGTATACTTAGTATCAAGCAAGTATATATTATCTATTTTTTCTATAGTCGCAGGTAGTCATTACCATTCTGGAAAGAAGGTCTTGCTGAAATTCAAGAGAACAGAGGACAGGATCTTTGGGGAATGGATACACTAGGCAGAAGTTGGCATCATGCGGCGCCATATCTGGTATAAGCTCCAGGGATTCTGATACAGGAAGGAGTTACAGATTGGGAAAGAAGGATATTGCAGAGAAGTTATATACAGAGAATAATCGGATATTTGCAGATATTGTGAATTACATGGTGTATGATGGGGTCGAGATAGTACATCCTGCAGATTTGATGGAATTAGGAAACGAAGAACTGATGCTGAAGGGAGAAGATAAGCAGCAGCGTTATCGGGATGTGATGAAGAAGGCAGTGATCCGGCAGGATAAGGATGCTATTTACATGCTGGTTAGTCTTGAGAATCAATCGGAGGTACATTATGCGATGCCGGTTCGGAATATGCTGAATGATGCTATGCGGTATATGCGTCAGGTGGAGCAGATTCGAAGGGAACGGTTTCAGCAAGGCAGGCAGGGGAATCAGATGCAGGAATGTACTCCCATCGAGGGGCAGATACATGCAGAGTTTTTGTCTGGGATGACAGAACAGGACAAGCTATTGCCGATCATTACAATTGTTATCTTATTTCAGGATCAGACATGGAACGGACCGAAATCTATTCATGAAATGCTGAATACAACAGATCCGGCGGTTCTGAAATATGTGCAGGATTATAAGATTCATGTGATTGCTCCGGCAGATATGACGGAAGATGAATTACGTAAGTTTCAGAGCAGTATGCGTGAGGTTTTGAACTTCATCAAGTATTCAAAGGATAAGAGGAAGCTGGCACAGATCATGCAGGCAGATGCAGAACGATTTAAGCATATGGAAAGAGAGGCGGTACAGTTGTTAAATCTAGTGACCGGAGCCGAGATGGAAATGGATGAAGAAGAGGAGGTCGTGAATATGTGTAAAGCAATCCAGGATATGAGAAAGGAAGAGCGGGAGCTCGGGCAGCAAGAAGGTAAGCAACAGGTAATAAGAAACATGTTGTTGCATAATTATTCCATAGCGGATATTATGACTCTTGTGGAGTGTAAGGAAGATGAGGTTATAGAAGTGCAGAAAAGCATGGAATGATAAAAGAACCTCTTATTTTGCGGAGTTTAAGGAGCATAGCAGAATGAAGCAATATATAGAATCAGATATCAGAAAAAATTACAGGGATCTTACTAGATTTCTGATTGCACATAATATGACAATCACAACCATGGAGAGTGCGACTGCCGGACAGATCGCGTCACTCATTACGGATACGGAAGGCTCATCGGCGGTTCTGAAAGGCGCGTTTATTACCTATTGTAATGAAGCGAAGATTATGCAGGGAGTGCCTGCAGAGATCCTGGACAAGTATACCGTATATTCGGAAGAAATAGCGGCAGCCATGGCGGAAGCCTGCGCCCGGACATATGATGCGGATATTGGACTGGGTGTCACCGGAACCATGGGGAATGTGGATCCGGCGAATCCGGACAGTTCGGTACCGGGACAGGTATATTTTGCAATCACGATAAAAGGACATACAGAGTCTTATTATAGGGAGATAGCACCACAGCCGACCAGACTGGCATATAAGCTGGCGGTGGCAGAGGAAATCTATGATGCGCTGATGCCACAGTTGGAAGCAATGGAATCTTATTAAATGGGAAGAGAAGTAAATTGCGGCTTGTGGAGACAACTCTGTCCGTCGTCGCTTCTTGTCATATGACTCCTGTGTGGCAAGCTCTCGCATCTGCCAGCACGTAGTGGCACGTAAGGCTGTAAAGAACACAGCCTAAGTGCCAACGTGCTTCTAGAGCCCCACAGGAGTATATGACAGAAGCTCCGGCTGCTACAGTTTTTCATCTCCCCAAATCGAATTTGATGAGGAAGG
>HF991364.1:0-3219 GCA_000431515.1 Clostridium sp. CAG:632
CTGTGACAAATATGCTCCTTCCGTTAAAGCATATCTGCTCATTCCACTGATCGGCAGCCTGTTTGCAGACTTTATCAACAGCCTGGTCATTACGTTTTTTATCAACCTATTATGATTGGAATATTGATTACAGACTATATTAATTAAGTAGAGAGGTTCATTATCATGCTGTTTAAGAAAAAGAAATATATCAAGGCTGACTATAATCTAACCTATGACAATCTGGCGATTCCGGAGATTCATACAAAGAAGGAAACAATCCACACTTCAACGGATCCGGATGAAAAACCGTCCATCTCCTATGATGGTGTGGCGATTCCGGAAATCCATCCTAAAAACCAGAAGCAGTCTTAACTGCCTTCATATAATTATTAATTCGGGAGAGAACACTATGGAAACAAAACAACGCGATTCTTTTAACAACAAATGGGGCTTTATTCTGGCCTGTATCGGTTCGGCAGTCGGCATGGGAAATATCTGGATGTTTCCTACCAGAGTGTCCATGTATGGCGGTGGCTCCTATCTGATTCCGTATTTCATCTTCGTTGCACTGATCAGTTTTACCGGCGTGATCGGTGAAATGAGCTTTGGACGTGCTACACGCTCCGGTCCTGTCGATGCCTTTGCCTATGCCTGCGGTATCCGTGGTAAGCGTAAAGTCGGGGAACTCTTAGGCTATATTCCGGTACTCGGTGCCCTTGCCATGGCAATCGGTTATACCGTCGTTATGGGGTGGATCCTCAAATATATGATCGGTACCTTTACCGGCTCTACTCTGGCTCCTGCAGACGCAGACGGCTTCGCTGCTGAATTCGGCGGCATGGCATCCGCATTCGGTAACAACCTCTGGCAGATCGTTGCTCTGGTCATCGGCATTGCAATCCTGATGTTCGGTGTCAGCCGCGGGATTGAAAAGGCGAATAAGATCATGATGCCGATCTTTTTCCTGCTTTTCGTTGTCCTCGGCATCTATGTGGCATTTCAGCCGGGTGCGATTGAAGGATACCGTTATATCTTCCGGATTGACCCACAGGCCCTTGCCGATCCTAAGACCTGGATTTTTGCACTCGGACAGGCATTCTTTTCTCTGTCCGTAGCCGGAAACGGTACCTTGATCTACGGCTCTTATTTACCGGATAAGGAAGACATTCCGGCTGCTGCCGGCAGAGTTGCCTTCTTCGATACACTGGCTGCCCTGCTTGCCGCTCTGGTTATCATTCCCGCAATGGCAACGACCGGTGCCCGGCTTGATCAGGGTGGTCCCGGTCTGATGTTTATCTATCTGCCGGCTCTGTTTAAGTCTATGCCGGGTGGACGGATCATTGCCATCATTTTCTTTGTGGCTGTTTTCTCTGCCGGGTTATCATCCCTCATTAATTTATATGAGGCACCGATTGCAACCGTGCAGGAGAAGCTGCACCTTAGCAGAAAGGCGGCCTGCGGAGTCATTGCAGGAATCGCACTCGTCGTATCGATCTGCATTCAGGGAATCGTATCCGGCTGGATGGATGTTCTTTCCATCTACATCTGCCCACTGGGCGCCGGTCTTGCCGGTGTCATGTTCTACTGGATATGTGGCAAGAAATACGTGGAGACACAGGTCAATACCGGAAGGGAGAAGCCTTTCACCAATAAATTTCTTCCAATCTGCAAATATGTTTACTGTCCGATCTGTATTCTGGTTTTAATTCTGGGTATTATTTTAGGCGGAATCGGTTGATTCCGCCCATGGCTCAAAGCCGTGACTCTTCAGCTCCTTAAACGATCCTGCATATGCATAACCGATGATCACTCCGTCCTGCTCTGCTGCCTCCCTGCCAAATTCTGATTTATAATTACTCTCTGGTACTCATTATAACATGATTCCGGAATCTTCTTTGCTCCGTTCTATCTTTGCATTCAGCTTCCGGAATGGAATCGCGATCACCAGTCCGATCATAAGTGATATTATCACATAAATTCCAAGCACTCCGATACATTTCCAGTAGGTCATTCCGTACATTCCGCCAATCGTCTCACGTAATGCGTTCATGCCATATGGAAACGGAAGGAATTTATATATCCGCTGATAAATCATCGGAAGCACCTCAATTGGGAAGGAGCCACCGGCACCCGCTACCTGAATTACCATAATGATGACCGCCAGCGCTTCACCGATATTCTCAAATGCAACTGTCAGCGAATACATAAATAATGTAAATACGAAGCTACAGAACGAACATGCAAACCATAGCAGGAACGGATTCACACATTGAATCCGGATATATAGCAGATTTCCAAGTGCTGTTAACAGCGCCTGCCCCTGTCCGATCAGAAAAAATGTAATATAGCGGCCAAAATATTTCTGATATGGTTTTACATCCGGTACGTCCTCATCCGGCAGTACCTTCACATGAATAATCGCCACCAGAACCAGCGCACCGACCCACAGTGCCAGAACCGTATAAAACGGTGACATCGCCGAACCATAATTTTCAATCGGATAAATCTCTTTTGTCTCCATATTTACCGGTGATGATAAATAGCTGCCGAGAGACTCCGGATCCGTTTTTAAAAGCTTCACTACTGTCTGATACTGATCACTCATCCCAAGCGAATCCAGCTTCACAATCAGCGTATCTAATGCATTCTTTAGATTCTGCGCCGCCTCTAATGACTCGGACAGACTGGCCTTACTTAAATCCAACGTCTGATCATAGGAGTCCAATGCCCCGGATACTTCATTAAAATCACCATCGATACCATATAGAATCGCCTGCGTCTGATTTAAAGAGTTCTGCATGGAAAGGATTGTCGTCTCCAGCTGTCCCTTTACCGAATGGTCAAACTCCTCTTTTAAGGACTTTACCTGTGCCTTACTGTTTTCGATTTCTTCCGACACCTGAAGCTTTAAGGTTTCCACAGATGCATTTCCGGCTTTTATATTCTTCTGCACTTCCTTTAAGTCCGCTTCGATCTTATCCAGACTCTCCCGGATTGCCTGAATCTTAGCCGCCACTGCCGGATCATCCTCCCACTCCTTCACACTGTTTTCAAATAACTGCCGGATCAGATCCATCATGTCGATCAGATTCTGAATTCGGATTTCGGATAGCTCTCCATGATCGTCCAGTTCCTCCAGCATATTTTTAATCAAAAGAGCAACTGTATCCAGATTATCTGCAATTGTATCCAGATTGGCTGATATGATATCCGCCAGTGCACCTGCATTCATGCTTC
>HF991364.1:3292-7641 GCA_000431515.1 Clostridium sp. CAG:632
TACCATCATATTCAGATTCGGTATCATAACCTGTGTAGTTGAGATCAGGCTGGATGCGGAATTGGTAATTCCTTCAAAAGAATTCAACAATGCAATATAATCATCCAGACTACTGCTTAATGTCTGTAACTGAGCTGTCATAAGATTCATGACGGAATCCGATGTCACTCCGTTTTCTGCCATCAGATCATCCGCCTTCAGCAATACCTCTGCCAGACTACTCACAAATGTTGCGTTTACCTGTTCCTGCACCGCTGTTTTCGCCTTTGACGTAATCTTTGGTGCAATGGCATTCTTTTTCTCATTCTCATAGTATATCATCTGCGGATGCTCGACTTCTCCATTTAAGAAACTGATCATGTCCTTTGAGAAATCCTCCGGTATGATCATTGCCGCATAATATTCGCTGCTGTAAACACCGTCCTTTGCCGCATCTTCCGACTCTACGAACTGCCATCCCATAGTCTGGTTGGCTTTCAATGCATCAACTACACTATCCCCGATATTCAGCTTCACACCTCCAAGATCCACACCCTTATCTCCGGAGTAAACTGCAATCTTAAGATTAGAAGTGGCATCCGGACCGTATGGGTCCCAGTTTGACAGGATATTAAACCAAGCATAAAGAGACGGTATGATGATCAGACCGATCACAATGACCACAGCAACCACATTCGTCCGTATTCTTTTCCAATCATGGTAAAACACCCGAATTATATTCTTCATGCCTGATTCGCCTCCTCTGCATTTTTCTCTGTGCTCTCTTCATCCTGTGCAGGTTCTTCCGTCATTTTCTCCGTGGTTTTCTCTGCCGTTATTTCCGCTTCTTCCATTGTTCCCTTCTCCGGTTTCTGCGCAGCCTCGACATTCTGGATCACTGTACGCAGTTTTTTCTCCATCTGCTCCACGTTCTCTCCGATCAGAGCTTCCCGTTCATTTCTCTCTCCATTAGAGATCTCATTCATTTTCTGCTGCAGCTTATCGTCTATATACTCAATAAAAATCAAATATCCTGCCAATATAAATAAGGATACGATCCATAAAATCAGAAATACCGTCTTCGAACTTCCGGTCAGAAACAGCAGGACCAGAAATACAGGTGGTATAATAAACAGACATTTCAATCCAATCTTAATCCGCTTCTGGTTCTTTCTGTGAATCTCCTCTTCATAGGCGACCAGTTTTCCATAAAGTTCCTCATAGTTTTCTTTCTTTTCCATCTGTATCACCTTCTCCCTACATCATTTTTGTATCTTCCATCCGCTTCTCCACGAAGTGGATCACACCCATAAACGGAATCCGTATCAACAGTCCGACCAGCAATGCTACCGCTGCAAAGATCAGCAGCTCCGCCAGATACTTCTCATAGGCTCCGCCATACATACCACCGACAGTTTCCCGCATGGCATTGATAGCATATGGGAATGGGAAGAATATATAGACCTTCCTGAAAAACTCCGGCAGGATTTCAATCGGATAGGTTCCGCCGGAGCCTGCGATCTGTATTACAACCAGCACCACTGCGATTGCCTTACCAATATCGCCAAAGGATAATGTCAGGGCATAGATCAGTAATGTAAACGTAAAGCTGGTAATTGCTGACGCAAACCAGAACAGGAACGGATTCTCCACCTGACAATGCAGCCAGAAAATATTTCCGAGTACGATAATCAGCGTCTGAACCTGTCCAAGCAGGAAAAAGATCAGATATCTTCCCATGAACAACTCATGCCGTTTCGGTTTCTCCAGATTCTCACCCGTTGCACGCACCTTAATTAACGCAACCAGAACCAGTGCACCGACCCAGATCGCCAGTGTTGTATAAAACGGCGCTACCGCAGACCCATAATTTCGGATCGGATATACCTCCTGTGTCTCTACCTGCACCGGCTGTGCGAAGAACTTTCCATAACTTTCCGCATTTCCTCCTAAAAGATTTACGATTATCCCCATCTTTTCATCTTCTTCCGCAGCATCCAACCGGTCAATCGCATCCTGAATCTTTGCCTGGCTGGATTTTAACAGAGACTGGATCTGCCGAAAGCTTTCATCCGTAGAATCGACCATATCCTGTGTTCCGTTGAAGATTGTTTCCATATCACCTAATGTATGATTCAGATTATTCAGCAGATTCGTTACATTCACCAGAACCTGTGATGCTGTATCCAGGATCCCGGATACTCCCGGTACCAGTTGATTGGTATAGATGTTTCTCATGCTCTCTACCGTCTGCCTGCAGGTAGCCAAAGACTGCTTCACATGTTCTTCAACAGTCTTTGTTGCATCGCCGATTGCTTCGGCTCCCTGTTCCAGTTCGATTTTTTTCAGAATATCTTCAATCTGTGCTGCCGCTTCTTTTAACTTCTCAATCTGCGCCAGAATATCACTGACATCCATCTGCTGTGCTTCCGCCAGCTCCTTCTTCTGCTCCAGCTCCGATATCGTACTGTGAAGAAGTGTTAACTGCTCGATCAGTGCTCGTACATCTTTGCCGGTCTGTTCAATGCTCTCAACTGTTTTTTTGGCAGAGTTACTTAAGTCTGCTTCATCAATATCCTTTGCTATACTGTTTAATGATGCCTCAATATCCGACAATGTTTTTTCTACATTTTGAGAAAACGTGGCCAGAGTTGCGTCTGTTGTATCCAACTGCGTCTGTGAATTTTTCATTGCATCTTCCGCAGTCTGAATCCGGTTTTCAACCCCGGGAATCTGTGCATTGGCCTTTTCTATTCCACCCGCCAGAGTCCGGTTTCCTTCCAGGAACTGATCGATCATCATATTATAATTTTCCAGACTGTCATTGATTTCTACTAATTTCTCACGGAAACCATCCACGCCGCCTTCCTGTTCAATTTTCCCGGATAGTTCTCCCATCTGTGCAAACATAGTGCTTGCCGCTGTCTCTAAAAATGTTTCATTAATACTCGCCTTCAGGGTATCTACCGCAGTATCCGTAATCTTGGTTGCGATGGCATTCTTCTTCTCGTTCTCATAATAGGTAATGGTCGGATTTTCCAGTCCTTCCGTAAATATACTGAACATACTCTCCGAAAACCGTTCATTGATGATCACCGCAGCATAATAATCTCCGCTTTCCACACCGGCAACCGCCTCTTCGGAACTGTCCAAAAATTTCCAGCCTATAGAATCATTCTCCTTCAACTGCTCAATTACGGCATTCCCCATATTAACGGTAGTTCCGTCCTCTGTCTGAAATCCCCGGTCCTCTGATACCACTGCTATAGCGATATTGCCAGTATTGGCATATGGATCCTGATTCGAATAAATATTAAACCATGCGTAAAACGATGGAATAAAGCATAACCCGATTGCAATGATCAACGCAAAGAAATTACGGCTCAAGCCCCTTAAATCTTTTAAGAATATATGTATAATATTTTTCAATTCTCTTCTCCCCGTTTCTGATTCTTTTTATCATCTTGTATCCGGCTGCTTCCGATCTCGGAACCCCCCGGCTCTTTAATAACATTATGAATTATGTCTTATTTTTGTCAACCAAAATTTCTTTTTTAAAATATAGGATTTCATTTTTCTTTACTACATTTTAACTACCTGCAAAAAAGTTACAGAAATTTTATTGATTTTATCAGTTAATTATGTATAATATGAGGAGAAGAAGTTGACCGGTGTCGCTTCTTTGTATCGATATCATGAACCCTGTATTCACAGGTGTTTTCATATTACAAATTAAGAAAAGAGGTAAAAGTAAGATGGCAGAAATCAATTTAAGTAAGTATGGCATTACCGGAACTACAGAGGTTGTCTACAATCCTTCTTATGAGATGTTATTTGAAGAAGAGACAAAGCCTGAGCTGGAAGGTTATGAGAAGGGCCAGGTTAGTGAACTTGGTGCTGTTAATGTAATGACCGGTATCTACACAGGTCGTTCTCCTAAAGATAAGTATATCGTAGTAGATGAGAACTCAAAGGATACTGTATGGTGGACATCTGATGAGTACAAGAATGATAACCATCCAATGGCAGAGGATACATGGAAAGCTGTAAAGGAACTCGCAAAGAAAGAGCTTTCAAACAAGAGACTGTTTGTTGTTGATGCATTCTGCGGTGCTAATAAAGATACCCGTATGGCAATCCGTTTCATCGTTGAGGTTGCTTGGCAGGCTCATTTCGTAACAAATATGTTCATTCGTCCTACCGAGGAAGAATTAAAGGATTTCGAGCCGGATTTCGTAGTATACAACGCTTCTAAGGCTAAGGTTGAGAACTTCAAGGAGTTAGGTCTTAACTCTGAGACATGTGTAGCATTCAACATCACAAGCCATGAGCAGGTTATCATCAATACCTGGTACGGCGGTGAGATGAAG
>HF991364.1:7716-19713 GCA_000431515.1 Clostridium sp. CAG:632
TCTATGCACTGCTCTGCTAACACAGATATGGATGGAAAGAATACAGCAATCTTCTTCGGTCTGTCCGGTACAGGTAAGACTACACTGTCTACCGATCCTAAGCGTCTTCTGATCGGTGATGATGAGCATGGCTGGGACGACAACGGCGTATTCAACTTCGAAGGTGGATGCTATGCTAAGGTTATCGATCTGGATAAGGATTCTGAGCCAGATATCTACAACGCAATTAAGCGTGATGCATTATTAGAGAACGTTACTCTGGATGCAAATGGTAAGATTGATTTCACAGATAAGAGTGTTACAGAGAATACTCGTGTATCTTACCCAATCAACCATATTAAGAATATTGTTCGCCCTATTTCTTCTGCACCGGCAGCTAAGAATGTTATCTTCCTGTCAGCAGATGCTTTCGGCGTACTTCCTCCGGTATCTATCCTGAACCCAGAGCAGACACAGTACTACTTCCTGTCCGGTTTCACCGCTAAGTTAGCCGGTACAGAGCGTGGTATTACAGAACCTACTCCTACTTTCTCAGCTTGCTTCGGCCAGGCATTCCTGGAGTTACATCCTACAAAGTATGCTGAAGAATTAGTTAAGAAGATGAACGTAAGCGGTGCTAAGGCATACCTGGTTAACACAGGTTGGAACGGTACCGGCAAACGTATCTCTATCAAGGATACCCGTGGTATCATCGATGCAATCTTAAGTGGTGCTATTTTAACAGCTCCAACTAAGACCATTCCACACTTCAACTTTGAAGTACCTACAGAGCTTCCTGGTGTAGATCCTGCAATCCTGGATCCACGTGATACCTATAAGGATGCTTCTGAGTGGGAAGAGAAGGCTAAGGATCTGGCTGCAAGATTTGTTAAGAACTTTGCTAAGTATGAAGGAAATGCAGCAGGTAAGGCTTTAGTATCTGCAGGTCCTCAGGCTTAATTGATCTGAGTATCATACTCGTCAATTTAATCAGAAACGACAGGAAGCGGATGATAATTCATCCGCTTCCTTTTTATTGTAGATCAGTACCGGTATCGCAATGATCACACATACGATATCCGACACCTAATTCATTGATGATATAATTCTTCTTACCCGGCTTCGCGCCGAATTTCTTCCGGATATTTGCCATATTCACCTGCAGTTTTTTCGTACTGCCGATGTCGCTATAGCCCCAGATTTCCTGAATGATAAAGCTATAAGTCAGCATCTTTCCGGCATGCTCGGAGAGCAATGCTACGATGTTATACTCCGTCTGCGTCAGCTTAATCTCTTTATCTGCGATCCGGACTGTCCGGGCATCATAATCGATTGATAGTTCCCCGGTCTCAAACTGTCCTCCCGGCAGTTTTCCATTCTCTGCACGATGTGAATTGGTCCGAAGTGCAGTCTGTACCCGCGCTACCAGCTCTGCAGAACCGAACGGCTTCGTCACATAGTCATTGGCACCCAGATTCAATGCCTCTACTTTATCCTGTTCATCAGATCTGGCCGACAGGACAATCACCGGTGTCAGAGATTCTTTTCTGATTTCCTTCAGGAATGCAATGCCATCCTTATCCGGAAGACCCAGATCCAGAATCACCAGATCCGGATGATAGGATGTAAATAACATCATTCCATCTTCACAGGAATATCCGGAAATTGCCTGATATCCATTCGCCTCCATCAATGCACTTAACAGATTATTGATGTTTTCCTCATCTTCTATCACTAATATTTTATATCGATTCTTCATCACTTTCCCGCTCCTCTACATCCAGGGTAAATCTGAAAACCGCACCCCCGCTGTTTGAATTTTCAGCAGTAATATCCCCACCATGTGCTTTGATGATTGTTGCACAAACCGACAATCCAATTCCTTCTGCAAAGATCGTCTTTAACTTATCCTCCGGGATACCCTTGCCATTATCCCGGATTTCAAAGATAACCTTATCAGAAATGGTAAATGCCCGCAGCCATATTTTATCCATTCCTTCTGCATGTTGAACTGCATTTTCCAAAATATTCACTATTACCTGCTCGATCAGCAGTGCATCCATCGGTATCATTACCAGTTCATCCGGTATATCGACCTCTACCTCCTGATCGGCATACCGCTTACTGAACTTTACCAAGACAGAATCCAGAAGCTCATCCAATGCTGTCGGCGTCTTGATGATCGTTACATTTTCCCCATCCAGTCTGGTAATTGACAATAGATTCTCCACCATCCGATGCAACCACTGCGAGTCCTCCTTGATGCCCTCCAGCATCTGATTCTTCTGCTCCTCTGTGAAATCCTGTCCATTTTCCAGCAGAGCAGAGCTCGCTCCGTATATAGTTGTCAGAGGTGTCCGAAGATCATGTGATACAGCCCGCAACAGATTCGCCCTCATTTTCTCCCGTTCGCCTTCCAGTCGAATCTGTTCCTGATGCTTAATCTTACTCGTCAGACAACAGGTAATCAGTGTCATTGCGATCATAATGATCGCAGATAAAAGATTTTCCGGAATTGTGAAATTAATCCGGAAATAAGGAAACGTAAAGGCATAATTCACAGCCAGTACACTTACTACGGATGCTATCACTCCATATACAAAGCCATCCGTGATAACCGAAATCAGGAACACCCCCAGCATGAAAATGCTGGGAATCAGCACATGTTCCTCAAATACGTTCTGCATAACAAGACACAATCCAAAACCCGCCAATAATATAGCAATCGTTACACTTATGTTTTTAATTATAATCAGCTGCTTTTTCATATTCCACCTCTTACGAATCTTATCCTAGTGTCTTTACAGATGGTTCTATATCATAATAACATAACGCCGGCAAAGATACAGATAAGACAACTTACGATTTCTCTACCACCCAATGCTTGCGATAATGGCTTCTACGATATTCCCTCGGTGTCTGCATGGTTTCCCGCCGGAATATCTTTCCAAAATAACTGTCGGATGAATATGCCAGATATTCTGCAATTTCTGTGCAGCTATAGTCTGAATATTCCAGCATACTTTTGGCTACTTTTACTTTCTCTTTTGTAATATAATCGGATATTCCATCACCTGTTTCCTGCTTAAATAAACGGCTCAGATATGTCGGCTCCAGCTTGACATAGGATGCGACATCCTTCAATCTGATTGCCTCATGTAAATGTGTCTGGATATAATCCATTGCCCGTATACAATGAATAGAATAACCACCTGACCGTTTCAGCTTCTGCATACGTTCTGCATAATCAAAAATCACCTCTTTATGAAGTTGTTTTAATTCCGCATCTGTCCTGCCTTCATCAATTTTACGAATGTAATAATCACTCAAGCCATAACTGATACGTTCATCCATTCCTTTTTCAATACAAAACCTTGATATCATCACAATTGTTACAATTACATGATACTTCAGATTCCGGATTGGATCCTCGGACAGTCTTCCCCGCGCCTTCGTATCCACATCTGCATAATCCGTTTTTTTATTTAACTCTTCTATCCTGCCATCACTGACCATTTCATAGAAATTCAATTCTGAATCATAGCTTGGATGCCGGATGCCCTCCTCGTGTGCGAGAAATTGCTGAACAACCAGTCCCCGTTCTGAAGATTTCTTCATATATCCGTTTTAATACCCTGTCCTTTCTGTTTCTTCTCAATTCGTTGTTTTTATTGTATTATACCACAATATTTTTTTATTTTTAACAAGATTATATTACTTTTTATTTTATATTCGTGCTAAATTATTTTCAACAGCAAAGAAGTTTTATTTTATAAATGCAATTCAAATTAGGAGGTCTTATTATGCGAATCGTAGAAGGATATCAAAAAGGAATCAATCTGGGTGGTTGGTTATCACAGGGTTCTCTGAATAAAGCACATCTGGATACATTTATTCAGGAATCCGATATTGAGAAAATTGCATCCTGGGGTGCAGACCATGTTCGTCTGCCTTTGGATTATGAAAACATTGAATACGAAGATGGGCGCACCAAGGAAGAAGGTTTTCAATACATTGATAACTGTATTGCCTGGTGCCGCAAGCATCATCTGAATCTGGTATTGGATCTTCATAAAACCTATGGTTATATCTTCGATGACCCGGACTATTCAAGTGAATTTTTCCATAGTGAAGCATTGCAGCAGCGGTTTCTGTCTATCTGGGAGAAAATCATCACCCGTTATGCCAAAGATTCCGATATGATGATGTTTGAATTATTAAATGAAGTTGTACCTGCCGATGTGGTCGATGAATGGAATGACCTTTCCCAGCGCGGCATCCGGCTGATCCGGAAATATGCTCCGACTGCAAAGATTTTATACGGTGGTGTATGCTATAATGCGGTTACCTCCATTAAGAAGCTATTACCTCCGGCAGATGAAAATATCGTTTACAACTTCCATTGCTATGAACCTCTTCTGTTTACTCACCAGACCGCACAGTGGGTGGAAGGAATGCCTGCAGACTTTCATATCAATTATCCCGGAAACTTTGATGTATACATGCAAATCAGTAAAACAATCAAAGGAACTATGAACGGAGCTTTGGCAGAAGAAGGACTGAACCTGACTTCTCTTGGTCCGGATTTCTTTGAAAAAATGTTCTTAGACGGCATTCAGGCTGCCGAGCATTTTGATGTTCCTCTCTATTGTGGTGAATATGGAGTCATTGATCAGGCACCACCGGAAGATACCATCCGCTGGTTCCATGATATTAATTCTGTCTTCAAAAAATACGGCATTGGTCGCGCCGTATGGACCTACAAAGAAATGAACTTTGGCATCGTCGGACCGCACTATGACTCTGTACGCGAAGCATTAGTAGATAGCATCTTCGGTTAATCCGATCTACTGTTAATTACAGCTTCTTTAATGCCTCATCCATTGTATGCCAGCCGAGGACTGCACATTTTACTCTCGCAGGCATATGTGATATATCTTTCAGGGCGGACGCCTCTTCCAGCTCATCAAGCTCCTCATCGGTCGTCTCGCCCTTGATCATCTTAAGAAACAGCTCGCTCAGATGTCTGGCCTCTTCCTCGGTCTTGCCGACGATCATTCCAAGCATAATATCCGCAGATGCCTGAGAAATCGCACACCCGTCTCCGATAAATGCTCCGTCCTTGATCACACCGTCTTCTACCTTTAACTTTAACCAGATATCGTCTCCACAGTTCGGGTTCACACCCTCCAACACCACATTGGCATCCGGAAGATCATGCTTGAAATCCGGACGGATATTATGTTCTGTCAGGATCTCATTATAAAAACTTCTATTCTCCATATCCCATCTTCCTCCTTACTTCCGATACACTCTTTACAAATGCATCCACCTCTTCCGGTGTATTATAAAACATAAAGCTTGCTCTGGTCGTATTATAGACCTTCAGATAGGTAAGGAGCGGCTGTGCGCAATGATGTCCGGCACGCACATCGATTCCGTCCGCTGCCAGAATTTCACTTACATCATGCGGATGCACCTGTTCGATCGTAAATGCTACGATTCCGGTGTGATTCTCCGGCTTCTCCGAACCGATCACATGCACATGCGGGATCTTAGCCAAGCCTTCCATTGCCCGTCTGGTCAACTGAAGCTCGCGCGCTTCAATCGTCTCAAATCCAACCTCTTCAATATAATGGATTGCAGCTGCCAGTCCGGCTGCACCGGCTGCATTTACCGTTCCTGCTTCGAATTTATGCGGCAGTTCTGCAAATACCGCACCTTCTCGGGATACCGATGAGATCATTTCACCACCGGTCATAAATGGCGGCATCTCTTCCAACAGTGCTTCCTTCCCATACAACACACCGATTCCCATCGGAGCCATCAGCTTATGTCCGGAAAATGCCAGAAAATCAGCCTGCAGCTCATGGACATCAATCGGCATATGCGGAGCACTCTGTGCTGCATCTACCATTACCACTGCACCAAATGCATGTGCCCGGTCTGCCATCTTCCGAACCGGATTCACACAACCAAGCACATTGGATACGTGTCCGACTGCCAGAAGCCTCGTATGCTCATTGATTCCGATCTCTAAGGTCTCGTCTGTCAGGGTTCCGTCCGGCTCACACTCCAGATACCGAAGTGTCGCTCCCGTCACTTGTGCCGCCATCTGCCATGGCAACAGGTTACTGTGGTGTTCCATGATCGTAACCGCGATCTCATCTCCCGGCTTCAGATGGTGACAGGCATAGCTATAAGCCACCAGATTCAGTCCCTCTGTCGTATTTCTGGTAAAGATGATCTCTTTCTCAGAATCCGCATGGATAAAATCCCGGACCGTCACTCTCGCATTCTCATAAACCTCCGTGGCACGCAGACTCAATGGATAAAAGCCACGCAACGGATTCGCATTGCTCTCTTCATAAAACTGCTTCTCTGCCTCTATGACAACCGCCGGCTTCTGGGCAGTTGCCGCATTATCGATATAGATTGTCCGGTTCGTCTGAAGAAGCGGAAAATCCTTTCTGTAATCATGCTCTGTCATACGCCATTACCTCCGCCAGCTGCTTTTCTACCAGTGTCTCTGTCTCTTCATCCCGGATCTGACGATACAGCACCTCCATCTTGCCCTTTGCCATAATATCCTCAGCGGTCTCCGCCCCGATACCTCTGGCAGCAAAATAGAATAATGTATCCTCGTCCAGTTCACCGATCGTTGCTCCATGAGAGCCTTCCACATCCTCCTCTGCACAAAGGATCAGCGGAATCGTCTTATTCACCACATCATCTCCAAGCAACAGGACATTCTCCGTCTCTGCCCCCTTGGATTCGGAAGAACCGTTCTTGAAATCAATGGAACCGCGGAATATCTTCTGTGCAGAATCTTTTAAGGTACCATCGACCTGGATCAGACTATTGGTCTTCTTTCCAAAATGATTGACGATCAGATTTATATCCAGTATCTGCTTCTTCTGTCCCAGATAGCCGATTGCAATCTGTACATCCGATGCAGCTCCGTTCAGATCTGTCCGGATTCCGTTGTACAGATTTCCCCTGCCGATCACCATCTGCAGCAGTTCAAACTTCGCACCCTCTTCACAGGTGCATCCGATATCATTTAGCAGTTCTGTCTGCTCGCCCTGCATAAAAATCTGCACCAGACGGATCTTACTTCCGGCCTTCGCCCGGATCTGTGTCCGAAATGCCAGACGGTCAGCGGGAAGATTGCCCTCCGGGAAGGTCTGGATCAGTGTCAGCTCAGACTCCTTCTCCGCTTTTACAAACAGCATGCCTGCAGAGTCTTCTGCCTCCCGGCTGCCGATCGTCATACGAACAGTCTCACCCTTGTTTGTCTCATCTGCCTGAATCCCATAGCCGCTCACATCCGGGTCGGTAAACAGTACATCTGCTTCCTTCCCTGCTCCTGTCTCCACCGCCTGTTTCTCTTCTTCTGACACCTCGATCGGCTTTCCGCCTTCAGTCAGCACCTGACATGGTGCCGGTGCCGGTTTCCACTGTATCGTTGTATCATTTAAATGTAACCAATGCCATGTCTTGGATGGCAATGCATTAATCTTCATCTCGTAATTTTCTTCCATTTCCGGCACCTCCTTAACCAATGCTGCCCTTCATTTCCAGTCGGATCAGATTATTCATTTCCAATGCATACTCCAGTGGCAGCTCCTTGGATACGTTATCTGCAAATCCGCTGACAATGCAGGCTCTGGCATCCTCTTCACTCATTCCGCGGCTCATCAGATAGAATACCGCATCATCACTGATGCTTCCGATCTGTGCTTCATGTCCGACATTGGCCTTTCTGGTACGGATATCCATGGCCGGAATCGTATCGGACCGTGAAATAGAATCCAGCATCAGAGACTGGCAGGATACGGCGGACTTGGAATGCTCCGCCTCCTTGGTCACGACTACAGAGGAACGGAACGTACTGATACCACCATCCTTGGAGATAGACCGTGTATTCATATAGGAGCTGGTGTCCGGTGCCGCATGAACGACCTTTGCACCGGTATCCAGATTCTGTCCCTTGCCGGCAAAGGTAACACCGGTAAATTCCATTCTGGCACCCTTGCCCTTTAAGATGCTCATCGGATACAGGTAGGATACATGGGAACCAAAGGAACCGGATACCCATTCAATGGTTCCGCCTTCCGCTACCGTTGCACGCTTTGTATTTAAGTTATACATGTTCTTGGACCAATTCTCAATTGTGGAATAACGAAGCTTTGCATTCTTGCCGACAAAAAGCTCTACACAGCCTGCATGCAGATTCGCCACATTATATTTCGGTGCGGAACAGCCCTCTATGAAATGCAGATCTGCGCCCTCATCTACAATGATCAGGGTATGCTCGAACTGCCCGGCTCCCGGTGCATTTAACCGGAAATAAGACTGCAACGGAATCTCTACCGAAACACCCGGTGGTACATAAACGAACGAACCGCCGGACCATACCGCCCCATGCAGTGCGGCGAATTTATGATCATTCGGACGGACCAGCTTCATAAAATGTGTCCGTACCATATCTGCATATTCACCGTTTAATGCGCTTTCCATATCGGTATAGACAACACCCTTTTCGGCAACCTCTTCCCTGACATTGTGATAAACCAGCTCGGAATCATACTGGGCACCGACACCGGCCAGAGACTTCCGCTCTGCCTGTGGGATTCCCAGACGCTCAAATGTATTCTTAATATCCTCCGGCACCTCGGACCACTTCGCCTTCATCTTTGTATTCGGTCTGACATAGGTTACGATATTATCCATGTTCAGTCCCTCAATAGATGGTCCCCAGTCCGGGATCGGCATATTGTTATAGATCTGCAAGGACTCCAGACGGAAGGTCTGCATCCATGCCGGATCATGTTTTTCTTTCGATAACTGTTCTACGATTTCCGGAGTCAGACCCGCCTTCAGCTTATAGGCATCCTTTTCCTCGTCTTTGAAATCATATATATTACGGTCGATATCTTCTACGTAAGTCTTCTCTTTCATATCCTTCGGATGCTCCTTTCCCATTACCGGTTCTGTGACTCGTATCTGCCAAAGCCTTCTGCATTGATCTCGTCCACCAGGGATGCATCTCCGGTCTTAATGATTTTACCCTCTACCATAACATGTGTATAATCTACAGACAGGGATTCCAGAATCTTTGTACTATGTGTGATGATCAGCAGACTGCCGTTGCAGTTCTTCTGATATTCCTCAATGCCTGCAGACACGGTCCGTACAGCATCTACGTCCAGACCGGAATCTGTCTCATCCAGAATGGCCAGTGCCGGCTTCAGCATCAGAAGCTGAAGGATCTCTGCCTTCTTCTTCTCACCGCCGGAAAAACCTACATTCAGATCACGCTCTGCATATGACGGATCCATCTGCAGCAATGCCATCGTCTTCTCCAGCTCCTTCTTATAATCCCACAGCTTGATTCGCTTTCCGGTCTTCTGCTCCAGTGCATTCCGGATAAAGGAGCTCAAGGTCACACCCGGAACCTCCAGCGGATTCTGGAAAGACAGGAATAAACCATCCTTAGACCGCTCATTTACCGGCTCCTCCGTAATATTCTTTCCCTGAAACCGGATCTCACCACCGGTTACCGTATACTTCGGATTTCCCATCAGAGCATAACCGAGCGTTGACTTTCCGGTGCCGTTCGGTCCCATCAATACATGAGTCTCACCACTGCCAATGGATAAATCCACGCCGTGAAGAATCTTCTTATCTTCAACCTCTACATATAAATCCTTTACTTCCAATAACTGCTTATCCGTCATCTTTCTTCCTCCTGATCGTTCCATCTGTTTACGGTTCTATTCCTAAGGCATCTATGCCACTTACTTCTGATCCTGTGTCGCACCCGTCTGTCCGACAGCTCCCTTCGCCACATCCTCCAGCGTCATATTATCAAAGTAATTATTGATCAGATCTGCCAGTCCCTGCCAGATTGGGAGCGTGTAACAGAGCTCCGATCGATCACATGGCGTGGAATCATCTTTTAAACATGCGACCGGTGCCAGAGTGCCTTCTGTCAGCTTCAGAATCTCTCCCACACTGTAATCTCCCGGTTCTCTGGTCAGACGATAGCCTCCTCCATGTCCGCTGGCTGCCTCGATCAGATGATTCTTCGACAACAACCGGGTAATACTTTCCAGATATTTCTGGGACAATTCTTCCTGTTGCGATATTTCTTTTAACGGAATATAGCTGCCATCATGATGTACCGCCAGATAGACCATGACCCGCAGTGCATATCTCCCCTTTGATGAAATCACCATGCCTGCTGTTCCTTCTTTCTTCATACTCTTTAACTTCTCACCACAGAATAACCCTATTCACCTACTATGTCAATAGGTAATCGGATAAATCATCCAAAAGCCCAGAAGAATCACAAGAAAAATCACATTTGCAATCGTAAACAGAATGAAATATTTTCCCCGAAGCTTACGATTCTCTTTCGCAATGTATTTGAAACTGATCAGACTTGCCATCGATGCGATCAGAGTTCCCAGACCACCTAGATTCGTTCCTACGATCAATGCCTGAATATTATCGGTAAATCCGGAAAGCAGGATTGCTGCCGGTACATTACTCATGACCTGACTGGCAATTACTGCCGTTATCACCTCGCGGCCGTTAATAAACTCTTGAAGAAACCGGCTGAACGCAGGTATTCTTCCTACATTTCCTATAAAAATAAATAATGCCGTAAATGTTCCAAGCAATGAGTAATCTATCTGTCTCCATATCGTTCTATCCCGGATACTAATGTATACGATCACCAGCAGCAACGGAATCGGAAACGGCAGGATATGTGCCACCGATAACAGACTGACCAGAAATAATGCCAAATAACATCCAAGCTTTTTCTTATCTATGGGATATCTTCTATCCGTATCTGCTTCTCTCATTAAGATACTCTGATCTTCCCCCGACCTAAGTTCCTGATTTTTCTCTGTTATCAAAGTCTTACCTTCGGTCACATCTACCTTTTCAAATTTCTCTCTTCCTACACAAATCGCAATCCATACGCCCAGTAATAATAATGAAATTCCCGTATACGGAAGCATTAATCGGAGAAACCCCGGAATACCGATTCCGGCTTTTCCATACAGATACAGATTCTGTGGATTACCGATCGGTGTCAGCATACTTCCGAGATTAGCCGCAATTGTCTGCATAACAACCACCCTTAGCATCCAGGTTCTTTGAACCTTCTCTCCCAGCTGCTTCATGATGATGATCGTAAATGGCACAAACGTGATCAATGCCACATCATTGGTAATCAGCATTGATAAAAAGAAACACAACAATACCAGAGTCAATACGATTCCGCCGCTTCCTCTTACCTGTGCAAGCAGTCCCTGTGCCAACCGATCAAATACATGAATCTGTTTCATGCCTGCAACAACTGCCATCAGACAGAATAATATTCCAAGTGTTCTGAAATCGATATAGAAAATATAATTTAAATCCGGTGGTATGATCACCATTGAAATAGCCGCTAATATTACCGCGATCATTAACACGGTTTCTTTTTTCCAAAATGTTATCATTGCCTTTATAACTTGTTTCATCTTCAGTACTTCCTTTCTATTGAAATTATAGCATTATCACTTTCTATCTTCTACTTCTTTTCCTATATGCAATCATTAATCCTCCACGTTCCGCATAATAGCTGCAGATTCCGTGCATTTGTGTGATACGGACCTCTGCCTCCGGCCATCGTTCCTTCACACGGTGTGCCAGCCGTTCTGCCGCCTTTCGGTGAAAGCAATGACTGATCATAACTGACTTTCCGTCGAATCCCCGTTCTTCCATGTCCTCTATCAGCCGATCACAGACCCGGTGCTCTCCCCGTATCTTATGCAGGATCTCAATCTTACCCTCTCGGTTTCCCGTTCCGATCAGGCAGAGCTTCAACCGGTTCACTGCATAACCGATCAGACGATGCATTCTTCCTGCCTTTATCAGGTTCTCAAAATGAAACAACGCAAATAACACCTGTACCTGTTCCCGTTCTATCTCTGCTTTCCGTATGAGTTCTTCTCC
>HF991364.1:19862-25717 GCA_000431515.1 Clostridium sp. CAG:632
GCTGCACTCCGGCAGCTGCCGGAAAGTGCTCCTGACATCGTAATAACTATAACCTGTTCCGCTCCCTCATACGCTACCAGCCATGCCGCCGGAGATGGGCAGCTGGTTCTTCCGGGTTCTTCTCCCTCTTCCATGCGCCAGAGCATTTCTGCGACCTTCAGACTTTTCGTATCTACATATTCCTCGCCTTCGATCATAATCGTAAATGGCACCCGTTCAAATCCGATCTCGCTCTGTCCCGATTTCTGTCCGGCTTTTATTCCCGGCATATCACAACCGGAATCCGTCACAATTTTCCATTGCATACTTTCTTCCTCCTAGCTTTGAAATTACATACCCGCATGACTGCTTATAACACAAAAAGCAGCCTGCACTCACAGTCTGCTCTTAGTGTTTCTCTTTTCTGTTATTTTATTCCCTGTCTACTTCTATCCTTCCGCCTATTTCTCGCAGAAGAATTCAATCTCTTCTCCTAACGGTCCTCTGCAAAATGCAATTCTCGCCGGGAATTCCGGTTCGGACGCAATCATGATGTTTTTTGGTTCGATCAGCACTTCATAGCCGGCCTTTCGCACTGCCTCTATACAGGCATCCGGATCATCTACCGTAAATGCAAAATGCCGGATGACACCCTTTTCTAACGGCTCATCCCCATCCGGAAATACCTCCAGCAGTCCGTTTCCGGTGTCCAGCATAATGCCGCTCGCCCAGCTCCGACGCACCGGCAGTCCCAGAATATCCCGATAGAAATGGATCACCTTTGCATATTCTTCCGCACTGCAGCATTTCATGGAAACATGATGGATTCCGTGAATCAGCTTATCACCATCTGCCGCATGCAGTCCCTTTCTCTTTCTGGCTGCCTCGATCAGCTGCTCCGATTCATCAAAAGCCTCCGGAAGAAACTTCTCCATCCACTCCTTGCCTTTCTTCTCCTGCTCCTTGATCCTGCCCCACTGTTCCTTCAGGGCAGCCTCATCCTTCGCATCGGATTCTCCGAACACATGCGGATGTCTGCGTACCATTTTCTCCGCCACTCCATGAATGACGTCTGCCAGATCAAACAGGCCTTCCTCCTCTGCTATCTCTGCATGCATCACAACCTGCAGAAGCAAATCTCCCAGTTCTTCCTTCAGATTATCACCGTTTCCGGTCCGGTCTAATATATTAATGCCGCCGATCACCTCTGCAGCCTCTTCCACGCACTCCGGCTTCAGCGACCGGTGTGTCTGTTCCCGGTCCCACGGACATCCATCCTCCGCCCGCAGTCTTGTCACTACCTGTTTTAAATAAAGGATCTCCGCTTGAATATCGAACTTTTTATTTTCTTCCATATATCATTCTCCCCGGTAATTGTTAAAAATAACAGGAATCCATGCGAACTCCTGTTATTTATCATATCTGTTATTCTGTAAAATTGCAAGCAGACACCGGGGATTTCCAACAAATCACCTTATGGGATAAAATGTGTCCAGACACGCTCCTCCGTTTCCGGCAATCCGAACTGTTCTTTTCCCAGTGCGATACTCTTCATCAGAAACGTCATGTTCCGTGCAAGTACCCGCATGGTCTGCTTTCCTTCCTCATCCATCTGTGCCTTTCCCGGCTCTCTGCCATGGATACTGTTCCAATACTGGCTGGATGCGATCGGCATATTGGCGATCGTAAAGTATTTATTCAACTCATCAAAGGTCGCAGAACAGCCGCCGCGTCTTGCACAGACCACGCTGGCTCCTACCTTCATAGTCTTGTTAAAATGGGTACTATAAAACAGCCGGTCCAGACATGCGATCAGTGTCGCATTCGCCGATGCGTAGTAAACCGGACTGGCAATTACCAGACCGTCTGCTGCCTCAAACTTCGGTGCCAGCTCATTGACCACATCATCAAATACGCATTTTCCGGCCTCTGCACAGTGTCCGCAGGCGATACAACCGCGTACATCCTTCATTCCGATTTGTACAGTTTCCGTCTCTACACCATTCTCAGCGAACACCTGCTCCATCTCCCGGATAGCGATCGTTGTGTTACCGTTGACTCTCGGACTTCCGTTAATAATCAATACTTTCATGTTATGACTCCTTTTCCTGACTCCTGTCTATCTTGCTATTTATCTTTCCGAAGCTGTTTCATCATATTCAGAAATTCCTTTTCATTGACCAGTGCAATTCCCTGCGTCTCATCTCCGAGAACGATCAGCCGGTCCCCGGTCTCAATGTGAAATATCTTTCTTGCCTTTGCCGGTATTACGATCTGGCCCTTCTCACCTACCTTGACAGTTCCGAACAGATGCTTGCCCCGCGGTGGAATGCCAACGTCATCAATCACCTTCTCATAATTCACCAGATCATCTAAGGATACATTAAAAATATCTGCCAGTTGCTTACACTTGTCAATATCCGGCAGGGACTCTCCGGTCTCATATTTGGAGATGGTCTGTCTACTGACCTGCAGCCTTTCTGCCAGCTCCTCCTGCGACATCTTATGTATTTTTCTTAATTCAATCAGATTATCACTGAACATACCGCTCTCCTTCCGGATATCCATGCATTTCATTACCCCTAAGATTCTCTGCCTTATTATAGTATACTTGTGGCTGAACTGCAATTCATTGCAAAAATTCATTTCCCGCATATTGAAAAGAGGCCGGGACACTCTGCCCCAGCCTCTTCTTATCCATTTATATGATTTATCGTTTCCTGTCTCTGCCAAGCGGAACCAACCCGTATGATCTCACAATCTGAATATCCTACTTTGTAATAAAGGTATGATAAATCGCTCTGATTGCAGTCTCAAAATCACTGTTCTTAACTCCGATAATGATATTCAGCTCTGAAGAACCCTGATCGATCATCTTGATATTAATGCCTTCTTTTGCAAGAGCACTGAATAACTTACCTGCAGTGCCACTGGCTGACTTCATACCTCGGCCAACCACTGCTATCAATGCCAGACCCGACTCAATCTCAACGGAATCCGGCTCTGCCAGACGGTGAATCGCAGAAACAACACTCTGCTCCTTATCAATAAACTCATCCGCATGTACAACAATTGTCATGGTATCAATACCGGACGGCATATGCTCGAATGAGATCTCATTCTCTTCAAATGCCTGCAATACCTTTCGGCCAAAGCCAATCTCTGAATTCATCATTGCCTTTGAGATAAAGATGGTACAGAAATCCTTCTTACCTGCAATACCGGTAACTACATAATCCTGCTTCTGACAGGTACTCTCTACGATCCAGGTACCTGCATCCTCCGGTGCATTCGTGTTGCGGATATTAATCGGAATACCACAATGGCGAACCGGGAAGATTGCGTCCTCATGAAGCACAGACGCTCCCATATAAGAAAGCTCACGCAGCTCTCTGTAAGTAATATATTTAATCGGCTTTGGATCCGGAACGATCCGCGGATCTGCTACTAAGAAGCCGGATACATCCGTCCAGTTCTCATATACATCCGCACGGCTTGCCTGTGCTACGATTGAACCGGTCACATCGGAACCGCCACGGGAGAAGGTCTTAACCTTTCCATCCTTACCGGTACCGTAAAAGCCCGGAATAACAGCACGTTCACACTGCTTTAATCTGGAAGATAATACTTTCTCAGTCTTATAACTGTTCAGATTTCCTTCTTCATTAAAGAAGATCACCTCTGCAGCATCGATAAACTCTACACCCAGATATACAGCCATGATCTTACCATTCAGAAATTCTCCTCTGGATGCCGCATAGTCTTTCTGTGGATCTTCCTTCAACGCCTTTGCAATTTCTTCAAACTCTGTATTAAGAGAGAAATCCTTCAGCCCAAGGCCCTGAATGATCTCATCATATCTTGCCTTAATTGCCTTCATCTCTTCTGCGATATCTTTTCCTTCACTTGCTGTCTCATATACATGAAGAAGCATATCGGTAACCTTTGTATCTTCCGAAAACCGTTTGCCGGGTGCAGAAGGTACTACATATACACGTGATTCATCCGCACGGATAATATCTCCTACCTTTTTGAACTGTTCTGCACTTGCCAGTGAACTACCACCAAATTTGACTACTTTTTTCATTGAGATTTTACCTTTTCTTTCCTGAATTCATTCGTGCGACTCTCCCCGCACCTGCTCCATATTCATAAGATCCCGTTCCAAAACGAGCCTAACACTTGTATTTTAGACATCTTTGCCCATTCTGGCAATAGAAAATCATAATTTTTTCGAATATATTGAACAATCTACTCCTCTGATCTCCCATATTGTCTGGCCAAGCGCTTGATTTCCTCCCGCATTTCATCCACTACCGACTCAGGTCCTATAATCTCCGCCCCGTCTCCAAGGCCGATCACCCATGCCATAAACTGTCTGCTCACCGCCACATCAACGGTCGCAACGAACTGTTTCTCGTTCAATCGTGTCATGGATACATCTTTCCCAAACCGGTCGATCATAACCCCGGCAAGTGAATTATCGCACTTTATCCGCACCCATTCTTCAACACCGCCATACATACCAAACGTTTTTCTGGCATATGCAGCCATGTTAAAGGATTTAAACATCTGCTTTCCTTCCCGCTGTTCTCCACTGGATTCTATGTTAAGCATCTTATCTACTCTAAAATGCTTAATGATCCCCTGGATGCTGTCATATGCGATCAGATAATAATTCTCATCATCCCAGGATAATGCCCATGGACTCACTTCATAGACAGCTCCGTTGTGCCGGAGTTCCATCTCTTTGTCTACATTCCATTGGAAATATCGGAATCGGATCCGTGAATTCTCTGCAATGGCGGTGTGAATCCTGTCCACATTATAATAAATGCTTTCATTCATGGTCTTTACTCTGCCATTGACAAACACCTGTCTGTGAAGCTGTGATGCCTCATACTGACTGGCCAGTCCCTCAATCTTCTTAATCAATTCATTGGATTTCCCCTCGGTAATAAACTTTGCCGACTGTACGGAATCCACAAGTAATTTCAGCTCTGCCAGCTCAAACTGCCGGTTGCCGACATGATAATAATACTTTCTGTCTTCCTGCGTACCTATAATATCCATCCCATACACCCGAAGCGTCTCCAGATCATCATAAAGACTTTTCCGCTCTGCACCGATACCATATGCCTGCAATGCATCTATGATTTCCGACATTGTAATACTATGTGTCTCATCGGTTTTCTCTAACAGTATTTTCATAAGGTAGACCAGCTTCAATTTCTGATTGGATGACTTTGCCATATTGCTCCTCCCCTATCGTATAATCTCGATTCATTACGCCCTTTCACTATAATAATAGAAAGTCAGACAAAAAGCAAGTATCCGGTCTATTCTTTTATTCTTTTATTCTATGATAATCATATCTTTTAACTCTTTCCTGTCCGGTTCTTCAAACATCTTCTCTACCTTAGACAACAATCCTTTATCTATTGGATATGCCTCCAGCTGTTCTCTTTTTATTTTCTGATTTCTTTTCAATATCCGTTTTTTCCATTCATCAATTCCAACATTCATATAATAAAACTGATAACTTATATTTCTCGAATCATAAAACTCTCTTGCATAATCTCTTTCTTTTTTAGTCCAAAATCCCCAATCCAATATAACATCCGCACCTGCTTCAACTATATCTAACGACTTTTTCAAAAAATATTCTTTCAGTTTTTCAACATAAAAATCAAGTTTTTCTCCTGCCTGATTTTCAAAAAGTGCAAGGGTAAGCTCATCTACAGACAAAATGACTGCTTTATTTTCAAGCTTCAGTTTTTCCGCATACGTAGACTTTCCACTGCATATTTTTCCACACATAATTAATACTTTGGGCATCCGCTTTTCTCCTTTATTTCATACGTGTCTCCCCCTGC
>HF991364.1:25756-36924 GCA_000431515.1 Clostridium sp. CAG:632
CGGCGAACTGATACCGCCTCATAGCCATTTCACCTACCCTGTCTCTTATGCCCAAGGATCAGCTTCCACCGGAATTCTGATACCGGTGAGCAACTGCTGTTCCCATAAAAACCACTGTCCTGTAGACGGTTTGTTCCGAAGCTTTAACGGTCTGGGACTGTCTGCTCCGTTACACAACACATACAAGGTCAGATACCCCTCTCCAATCTGACTCCGACTATATGGATTTTCAGATATTACAATCCGATATGGTTGCTCCGGTGTATAATTATTCTCCGGAAAAGCTCCCGAAAAATAAGAACGCATCAGATATTCCTTCCCGCGAAATCTGTCCCTTATAAACTGCTTGTCAATTCCGTTTAACGGTCTGGGACCACGCAGAAAATCCAACATTTTTTCTGTCTCGGCCGGATTTTCAGGGTACAGTGCCAATGCTGCTACAGTCAGCGCTGCTACCTCCTCCGGTCTGGTCAGACCTGCCTGCGGCATCTCTTTTAATTCCTCCAATGTCCGTGGAAGTCTGTTTAATATAATTTCACCCATCCTACTACCTCCTATTCTCAGCCTCTAAATTCTTAGAAAATCATGTTCCATTCAAGCCGTATATCTCGCTGTCTTTTATAAATCTTATCATTATTCCACCTGTCATTCAACAAAAAACTTTACTATCTATACTCACTGTTTGGCATCTCACCTGCATTTTCTCATTCCAAGCACGCACCACCTGATAACCGGAATCCGGCTTACCAGCTCATATAGAATATACGAGCCTCCAAATCCGACAATTGCGACCAGAATATATACTAATAACGGAGAAGTATCTCCTAACAGAGGTGTTAAATACCAGGCCGCTGCCGCAATAAACATGTAATGAAAGATATATAAGCCCCAGGATTTTTTTGACATCCATTTAGAAAAACGATTTTCAAAATTCCCCCATTTCTTCATAAAGGCTAAGACACCCAAGGTTCCAAACCAGGCATAAAGATTACACATCCATGTATCCAGGACAGAATGCTCCGGATACGGCTGTCCACTATACATCACAACGAAAGCAACGCCTGAAATGACTCCCAGTACCGTAAAAAGGATCCAATATTTCCCCATTCTGTCCATCACTTCATCGTGAGACAATATAAAATAGCCAATCAGGAAACCGGCTCCATAGATTCCGAAACGATAGCAAATAACAACCGGCATATTCAGAATCTGTGCCGCCCCATAGATCACCACTGCTAACAGACATAAAACTACTATATTAGTCCTGCCTCCCAGTCTGTATAATCTATCCTTTTCAAGCTTTCGAATAACAACCAGAAAAATACTGAATATCCAAAGTTCCTGTATGTACCAAAGTGGACCGATACCACTAATGCACATGATTATATACAGGATTGGTTTCGGCACTGCCGTCATCTGGTCTATCGCCCCCGCTATAGCCATATTATAGTAACCCAGGATCCAGCCCCAGATCAGCAGACCAATGGTAGAAGGAACCAGTAATTTCCTTGTCCGATCCTTTATAAACTGTTTTCCGGATTTTCCATTTAATTCAAACCGAGCTGCCATTCCGGATACCGTGAACAATAACAGCATAAACCACGGATATACAATGTACTGATACGTATCCTGCGGCTGAAAATCCCGGAACGGTCCGATCACTCCGGCAGTGCTCACCCCATTAAACATAAAAATCACATGATAAATCACCACAAGCACTACGGTCATCCAACGCACATTATCCAAGTATATCTTTCGCATAAATCTCCAACCTTTGCAACTATTTTTAACATATTTTAAGCAAATACGGTTAGGATATCCACCAAGATAAATTAACAAAATAAGGAGGAATATGTTAAGAATAAGGGCATGGGGCTAACATGCATCTTCATCCGGCAGTAAACTCTCTATCCATTCCCGGCATTGCAGCTGCTTCACCCATTCGGTTGGAATCGAATCGTAACCATAATACAATCCCGCCAGACTTCCGGTTATAGCTCCAACTGTATCTGTATCGTTTCCGAGATTAACTGCTTGCAAAACTGCCTCTTTAAATGACGTAGTCGTTAGCAAACACCATGTCACCGCTTCCAATGTATCAACCACATAACCACTGCTCTTTATCTGTTTTTCAGGGAGTTTTCCAAACGCTTCCAAATCACATATTCTGGAAAAGTGCTTCATCTCAATATTTCTTTCCATATCTCTCCGATAATATCGACATGCCTCATCTATTCCCAGTTGGAGTCTTGACCGTAAATCTCCTGTTTCTCCAATTACCGATTTAATCATAAAATAGTATATTCCACAGGCAATCTGACTGCGGAAGTGTGCATGCGTAAGTGATGACACATTATGTATCATGGATATATTCTCATCTTCCGGAATGCACAGCATTTTCTGCCGGTTATATAAATACAGGCACACCGGAAGAATCCTCATAAGAGAACCATTTCCGTTATCCCATTCTGTCTTACCGCCTGACTCAATAGGCGATGCCCCTTTTCCATATCGAATAATGGCTCTGGATGTTGCTATTCCAATATCAAATACGTCATGAAATGGTGTATAATCTGCATAGAGACACCATCCCGTAAATTTATCCATGATATCCTTATAATCAATTCCACCTTTATGTTTGATGCTTTCCAACGTAGCAAGTGTCATACTGCTATCATCGGACCAGGTCCCTGCCGGCTGATTATGTGTGCCATAAGCCCGCATTCCTGTCACCGGATTCAGTTTCATTTCTTCTCTGCTTAAAAACTCTACCGGGACACCAAGTGCATCTCCTATGATCAGGCCAAAGATTCCATCTTTCCACATATTATTCTCTCCTATATCAAATATGCTCCGACCGTCTGCTATTTTCCTCTGCTGGCATACACAATTTCCTCTGTTGTATTTCCATTCTATCCGACTAAGTATATCTTCTTGTCATCAAAACAAAACTGTTCAGTCTGACATCTATATTATATAGAGAACTTTTCTTTAAAGTCATCTATCAACTTCTTCTTATCTTTATCAGCAACCAGTTTCTCAATACGAACCAGTTCATCCTTTGCTCGATTTCTTAATGATAGCTTTTGCGTCTCATCCAACTGCGTTAACGCCATCTATGTAATCCTCCGTCAAATTCTCATCTGTAATGTTTGGAGATAGAATACGTAAAAGTTCTTCCATGCTCTTTTCAATATTCGCCACATCTACAAAGAACAATGAAACCGTCGCACCATCTCCACTATCAAAAGTAATTCTTCCGCTATCTTTCATAGCGGCATTGACCGGATAAAGAAGCCATATTTCTGGCGTACCATATTTCTTGGAATATGCATACATCTGATACATGTCGGCCTGCGATATTCCATAGTTGGCCCCTTTGTCATTGACGAGACTCTTCCACTTGGTATCGAGAATAACAACACTGCCATCATCCCTGGTAACAACAAGGTCTGGCCTGAGCGCAAACTTCCGATATTTTTCTCCATTTAATGTATTAAATAGATAGTGCCCCTTGTCCTGAGCGGAAACTTCCCAATTAACCCTGCTGAAGATCTTTTTCATGTTCCTGGCCACATAAGATTCAAATACCTTCTCCATAGGAAACAACAGCGCTCTTGCGCTATCCGTCCCAGAAAAGGTTGTAAAGCTTTTATCCTTGAGAAATACCTTGGACCACTTCATTAGCATTTCATAATCCTTAGTATTACGGTCAATTACTACCTTTGCAAAATCTTTATCATAATTCTTTGATGGTTCAACAAGCTCAAACGCTGTAAGAAGCTGTCTAATTTCTTTACCGTTTTCTGCACTACTGCTGATATTCTGCAGCTTCAAAAGAGTTGATTTTATCAACCTATTTTCCGGTCTGTTTACCTGATATTCATCAAAGCCCACATAGAATCTTTCCTTATGTGCAAGGTTAGCTTTAATATGCTCATTAACCATCAGCTTTCCTTTATACACAGTAAGATTATCTTCCTGCCTTGCATACGAGGATTTTATGCCATGCTTTACAAGCTTTCTTACCTCCTGCAAATACATATTGATGAAGACTTCATAAAGGTTCATACGATCTATTTTTAGATTGGCATTCGTGAATACTTTGCTCGGAAAATCCTTCATACTTCGAAGCATTTTCATAAATACCTGCTTTGTCTCATCCTTCTCACCATTCACGAACTCTATCTTAGGCAAAACCTGTATCTGATAATTATTCTTCATCTGGATAAGGCCAACGTAATTCTTAAAGGTAACGGTCTCACCCAAATTGCGCTTATAGCCTATCTTGATAAAGTCTAAAACATCTGATTCCGCCTCATCCGAATCAAATGCATGAATGAACTCAATGAGGTCTGCAAAAGAGTCCTTATCCATGCATTTATACTGATCCTTATAATCGGGATTGCCAATTACTGTCTCAAACTCTTTTAACTCCAAGAGCTCCTTCATCTAATCACCACTTTTCTTAACCCATTATCTCTTTATAACTCATGATGTTGTCGAAGGCTTCGTCTTGAATCACATAAGAGTAATCCGGTATATCAACATCGGATATATCCCCTCTGAAGATCTGGTTTGACTTTATCTCCGTAGCAAGAATAAACATGTGCTCCGTATTTTCTTTACCATTATCTCCAAGGACCATCCTTATCTTACTGTAATCTTCATAGAAGTATTCCTGTAAAAGAGGAATAACTGACTTCTTAAAAATACTTGCAAGCTTACTAACTGTTGCATCATCCTTAAGTCCTGTAAAGAAAGCATGCCCTATTGTATGTTCTCTATCAAATAAGTACTCAATACGCTTATTAATAACCTCAAGCATTTTTGCTACATCAAGCTCAACATCACCCTCAACAACTTTATCCGCACCAAGGTCTCTGAGCACTTGTGGATTGGGCATCATCTCTTCAAATTGGAATCGTCGCCGTAATGCCGTATCCATGATGGCGATGGATCTGTCTGCAGTATTCATGGTTCCAATTAAATAAACATTATTCGGTACTCCAAAAGGAACGTTTGAATACGGAAGAGTCGCTTCCATAGCTTCCTTTGCACCTTTTCTCTTGGTAGGCTCGATAAGGGTGATCAGTTCACCGAATATCTTTGAAATATTACCTCTGTTAATCTCGTCAATGATAAATACAAAAGGCCTTGTTTCATCCTCTACCTCCACTCCCGACTCAGTAGGAACTCTGCTTAACAAATCACCTACACTGATTCGGTTTAATGGGTAGACGGACTTTCGATCCAATCTTGTGCCACCATTAAGATCGATAATGCTAATATTAGCTCCCTTATACAACCATTGAACCTGACGCTTCCTTGGATAATATTCATCTGAAGTATCAAACTCTACCTCGCCAGTAATAATCGCCACTCCGTCTACAGCATCGCTGGTAGCGCGTGCAACAACAACGTCACCTATTTCCATCTCATCCTGGAAGTTTAAAAGGATACGTCTTTCCTTATCATTCAGTCCTTCCGTTTCATCTGTGATAACCTCTGGTGACTTGTGCCAGCCAATTCGAATAGTGCCTTCGTTAAAACATCTCTTCTTCAAATCAGGATCATCACTTCCGCCAAGAATCACATTCCATACGCGAGCATTTTCTCCAACATTAACCCCACTTGAACTTGTTTTCTTTTTAGACGCTCTATCACAGAAATCTTTAAATACGCCATCTTTTATTGTGTATTCAACATCAAAGGAATCAGAATCCATCTTGGGCTTAATTCCCTCAATAAACTCCTCGTAACCATATGACTGATGGAATGTCGTGAACGCCACGCGCTTCTCTTCATCCTTAAGAACTCGATATCTATCCAGAACTTCCTCATATGGTCTTGCCTTAACTTCATCAAGGCTCAATTTATCGCAAATAGCCACAGCATAAATGGCGGTATTATATGTTTTTCCTGTTCCGGGAGGTCCGTAAAGAATTATGTTCTTATCGAATTCTGCCTCATTCATTTCATCATCACCACCCTTATCATACATGAGATCTATTCCTGTTAAATCCATTTCCTGCAATGCTTCTAACAATTCCGGACGCATCTTATACTCATAGGTTCCAGCGTTAACCTCACTGCCGATACGTCCCTGAAAAGCTATCGGAAAGTATCGCTGTGTATCTCCATCCGGGCAGGGGTTCATTCCAAAGAAACTTAATGCTCTTTTGCTTGTGTTTAAAATGCTGCTTGTATAAACGGTCGGGTGCCCTTTATATTTGTCTGATAATGTTTTAGGTGATCCAATACCGCCAATATCAACATAGCAAGCAAGAACTCTCATGCATCCATTATGCGACTTGCTCTCCACTTCATCGATGAAGCGTTTCCAATCATCCTTTGTTAAATTCACAGGGTATTCTTCTTGAGAAGGCCAGTACTCTGCAGCTCCGCCCAATACCCCAGCTTTCTCAAAGATATACTTATAAAACGGCATCAAAAACTTAACGGCGTCTTGTGTCTCCTTCACAATTTCCGTTGTTCTGGTATAGTCATATGGTTTTGAAATTCTCTTTATAACCTGAATTTCTCTAGCCTTGCCGCTATCACGAAGCTCTTTAACCTCCTGCTGGCCACCCTCTGCAGGTAAATAGTCTCCCTGCTTAGTTGTGTATGCATAATAAGCATCGACACCTTCCGGTATTTCCATATCAGCTATCACATTATGACGGGAATAGTCCTCTTCCTTACTTGCACCATCTCTGGTTTCAACTCTTACGGAAAGTACCCATTCTTCATCAGTTACACTCTTATCGTTAAGCGAAATAGTAATACTGTGAGGGTAATTCTTCCAGTCTTTTCCCTTCAGCTCAACCCAGAAATATTTCTGAGTATTGTTACCTTGATTTATCCAGCCGGAGCACGACTGCGCTTCCAAATCAGGGAACGCACTAACAACATGCGCACAGAACTTTGTGTACTCTTCACGAGCCTTTCCGCCTTCTTCCTTGAAAGCCTCCATTGCCTCTCTATCAGGACCAGCTTTATCAGGATTAACATAATGCTTTCCAGCATAATCCCTAAGGAATGCTACAATCCTTTCAAAGTCAATTGCATCATATTCTTTGTCGCCCTTACCGAGCTTTCGTGCCGCAAGGTCAAAAATTCTATAGTTTTTAACAGTGAAATTCTTATCTCTGAACTCTTTTACTTTTCTGCAATTTCCTATGTACTTGCTTAAATCAGATACCTTCTCAAGCTCAATTCCAAAGTAAAGATATATGTTAGGGTTACCCGAATTGGAATTAAACACAGGGAATGTATTAGGTTTAAGGCAATGAAGTATTACTGAAGCTGATGCGGCCTGCATTCCAGGAATTCCTGTAGATAATGCTTTCTGACATATTTCAAACATTTCTTCGTCGGAATCATTATCCAGAATATCTATACACATCTGAATAAAGCGAATGCAATCATCTTTCTTTGCATCATAAAAAGAGTAGAACGCGGTTCCAAACATTCCAATTGAGGCATCACCTTCGCGATTGGAATACACATTGTTATTTGCATTCTCCCAAATTTTATCAAGCAGTTCTGTTAATCTTGATTTCTCACTGTCCGGCAGATGACTTTCAGAAATGGATTTTTTCTTAATATCTACCTTCTGCCTCCAAGTGCCAATAACCATGTGATAAATCAGATTCATATCCTTAAAATCGATCTGATCAAGGTTGCCCATATTTTTATAAGCACGCACTGTTTCACGCGCGAGCTCATAACTTCCATCATGCTTATCTGGATCCATCTCATCAACGTGCTGTAATTCCTGTGATATATTCAAGAACTCTCTTGTTTCCAGACTCACTCTTACAGGACTCTGAGGCGTACCAAATCCATGCTTTTCCAGAGTAAAACGGTCATACAAATCTCCCTCAAGCTCCTCTACAAGCTCAAGCTCCATATAGCGTCCTGCCTTACCATCAAATTCACCGGTAAGATCATATTTTCGATCATCTATGTCGGGTATCTCAATATTTACTTTGTTTGCATGGCATTTTAATCTTACGGCATGCTCTTCCCCAGAAACATAAATGTACACAATGTCACCCTCTTCGACATTTGTACTTTGTTTCCAATCGATTTTTTTCAAATCCCTAAAAGCATTTATACAATCATATTTTTTAGGATTTCCTGATACAAACCACTCCGTTGACAATGTAACCGCCTCTTTTCTTTATTGATTTAATAAACAAGCCTATGACTGCTTGGTGTTCTTCTCTTTTATATACTTTCCGCTTTTTATACGCTCATCATTTGGCTTTTCTGCATCTGAAGGAATCGCCCAGTATGAACCTATCTTTGTAGCACCTGGTATGCGGCCCTCTGAACACAACACTTGAATTCTCCTGACGGATATACCCCACTTCTCTGATGTTTGTTTTATAGATAAGTACTCCATATTATCCTTTCTTAGATAGAAAAAACACATTTTACAACTTACATTTAATTATATGCCAAAGTACGAATAAAATCAAATTAAAAAAAGCGGCAAGGATAATCACCTCACCGCTAATATTTATCTATCAATATCCACGTCAATTCCTGCTTTAAAGCACACTTGCAAATGATCTTCATACACTTTTATCTCCCGGATATATTTTCTGACCATCGCCTCATCATATTCTGTAAGCTCGTGGTTCGTCCCTTTTAAAAAAGCCTCCAACTCTCCGATTCTCAATTTGAATCCTTCAGTTTCAGCCTTATCTACCAAAAGCTGCTACTTCTTTTCTTTCATCCGGTCAATCTCATCCGCAAGAATTGTATAATCCTTTTTCGCCTGTGCTAGCCTTACAAGATCTCTTTGCTTTACGCTAAGCAACTCGTTTATGGAATCAAGCTCGCCTGTATTGTCATCTGCAAGTGCTGTCTTTATGTTCTGCACCAGTACATCCATCATGGAATCGGAACATTTAAGAAGCTGGTTTATAGCTTCCACCGTCGCCTGCTGCAAGTCACTCTCTTGGACCGTTCTCGCATCACATGCACTTGACCCGTTCTCAACTCTGGTACAGCACCGCCATACATTTGAGCGTTTCGTTGCCTTAATTACGCATTTTTCTATTATACCGGCAAGTTGGATAATTACTACATCCCACGAAGCGCCCATACGGTCCACTTCTCTCGCGAAGTCTTCCCCCGCACTCCGGACATACATTCGGATCATACTTGCTCCTCAATTTTGCTGTTTGCTCTTCAGCTCTTTGTTTAACAGCCGGATTATTTGTAGAACATTCCTTGCAAGTTCCTAAATTAATGTGCCCTGCTCCGCCATAAGTGTTAAACTCACTTTCCATCGCAATCTTTCCACAAAATTCACATTTAATCCAGCGGTTTCCTGCTGCATCTCTAACTTGCGTTTCCTGCTGTGAAAAATTTGATTCCATATTACGCTTAAAATCTTCTTCTCTCTGATGCTTCTCCTCCTGCTGCCGCTCAGCCTCTTTTCTTCTTTTTTCTTCAAATTCCTTCTGACGCTTTTCTGCTTCTTCTCGTTGCTGTTGAAGTCGTTTCGCCGCTTCCTCACGTTGACGTTGCTGTTCCTGCCTATGGCGTTCCTCTTCCTCCTGCATTCTTCTAATATACTCTGCTCTTAATCGCTCTTGCTCAGCTCTACGTTCTTTCTCAATCTGCTGTTCATTATAAAAATTAGCCTTAGTTGCAGATAATAATTGTTCCAATGTATTGCCTGCATATATTATTTCATTATGAGCTATCGAGAAATCGCGCAATTTCCCTTCAGCAAAAACGCTCTCCTTCCAGAGTCCATCCAGGTCCTTTTCATAAAATACTGCCTTCAAACAAGCCTTATCATACTCTGCTTCTTGAATTGACAACAACAAGCAAAAATTCTGCCTATCCTGTAGTTTCATAAGCGCTTCCGGATATTGGCCATTGGCACCACCATTTGACTCATCCACGATGTACACAACTTTTATTCCTGATAAATTACCAGCCAATACATCCAGCTTATCATCAAGGACATTTGCACGTGTTCTCCAATAACGAATCGCAAATTTGTTTTCCATTGATAAGAATGTAAATTCCGGCTTTCTTTTAGTATCTTCTACAGTATCTATCGGAACCCTTGATTCAATATCTTTCGATTCAAGCTTATCGTCTAACCAACATTTTAACACAATCTTGGAATCAACCGAGGTTTTACCCTCTGTTGGCATATTACATTCATATGTACCCGTTCCTGGCTTTTCCCTAAAATGCTGCTCTCTTAAATTTTTATCACCAGCTACGAGTATGAGATTTGTACCACATCCACAAGGGCAAAACAGTTCATTTCTCTGGCTCTGAGCTCTTAATTCCTTTAATTTCTCTGGAATATTTATCTGCCGGCCGTTGATAACCGTATAGATAGTTTCAATTCCAATATATTTACCATTGCAGAGAGCTACTGTTCTCTGTGCCATACGGCTATCACCTCCTTTTACTATTTTTACCTATCTAACAATGATTTTTCACCCATTCTCTATATTTTTTAAAATACTTTGCAACACACGTGCAGTTCTAAGTCTATGAATAATAAATCTGGTTTCCGCTTCAGAGTCTGCCCTTACATATGAATACTCGTTTTGCGCATCAACTCTATCCCGCAAATTCTGAATATGATATTCAACATATCTTTCAAATTCATTCTTTTCATCCACCGAATCAAATAACAAAACAATGTCCATCAAATCATCATGCGCATATCTTTCTTCTCCATTTTCTTCGTGATACATAAAACTATGAAGACTATATCAAAGGAATCTTTCAAAAAATATTTGTATGAAAACTCTGGGTCATTTTCTGTTAACCGTTTTCCTAAAAATCCCCACTCTGGCGTAGGTGTTGTATACCGTCCTCCATCTAATGCTACAATCTGATAATTATTAACAATTGTTCCGCTACATTTTACAACCATTGAACTGTATACTACATGTTCGTTCGTCATTGCATACGCGTAAAATTCAGCCCGCAAATCTCTATCACTTTCATCATATACATGCTCAAGTACATATTCCGGACGAAAAATATTATAATAGCCTTCTTCTGAAAACATCCTGTCCATCTTCCTGATAATTTCTTCGATTTCAGTATCTGAAAGATATTCATGAAAAGAAAGTAATGTATCAAGCGAAATATCAAACAGTCTCGCAATT
>HF991365.1 GCA_000431515.1 Clostridium sp. CAG:632
GTTTGTTAATGATATCTTTGGACGGTGCAGGAACACCTTCAGGAATAAAAATCGCCTCGTACAAAAAAGTATCTAATACCTTATTTTCATCTTGTTTTAATTCTCTTATCAAATAATTCATATAAACCTCCGATTTGTCCCGCACCCATTTCATTCATGCGGAATTTCCAGCATATCCAGTAATTTCACAAAAGTGTCCTGTCCGTCCAGACACGTATCCACAAGCCAGCCCTTTTCCCTTCTCCACTCGGAAAGTCCTCTGTAATAAAAGCTTTTTTTGCTATCCTCAATAATAAAAGGGATGATGTTATTTTTGAGGCATTCTTTTAGAGCTATCAGCCTCCCGACTCTTCCGTTCCCATCCTGAAAAGGATGAATGTATTCAAATTCTGCGTGAAATTCAATAATATCTTCTATCGTAACATTATCCCCGGCATTATATCTTTCAAGAAGTGCCCTCATATCTCCGGCAACTTCTGAAGGTTTTGAGGTTTCTCTCCCCCCCACTACATTCGCACGTTTTTTATAATCTCCTACTGCAAACCAGGGAAATGCGGTGTCTTTTGTATCATGCTTAAGCATGTAATGCAGCTTTTTTATGATTTCTTCCGTCAGTTTCTCCTCTGCAATGTCAATGCAATAATCAATCGCTCTGAAATGATGAACCGTTTCCAGAATATCATCCACAGGGATACCGTCTCCCATGTTAATCGTGTTCGTTTCAAAAATAAGCCTGGTCTGGTCCTCCGAAAGCTTGCTTCCTTCCATATGATTGGAATTGTAGGTCATTCTAACCTGAAGTTCATGATACAGGCCCCCGGAAAGTTGTATTTCTTTTTCATCCCTTAATATCTGAAGAATTTTGTTGTCGGATTCCTGGCGACAAAGAAGCTCGGACGCAACATTTAAATACTCGGCAATCCTGTTTAGGCTGCGCTCGGATAATTTTTCACCCTTTGCAATTTTTGCAACGGTACGCGTGGATAACCCCACTTCCGTACTGAGTTCTGTTTTTCCAATTCCTTTTTCTTTTAGAAATTTTTCAAGTCCGGCATATGAAATCACTTCCGTAACCTCCTGATATATCTTTACTTATTATATCATTCTTTTATTAAAAAAGTAAAGATTTCAGCAAACTAATCTTTTCATGATTACCGGTCGAAAGCATCATAAGGTGCTTTATCATC
>HF991366.1:0-3913 GCA_000431515.1 Clostridium sp. CAG:632
ACTTCACGTTCTTCCACCTTTGTTATATCCATCTTTTCCACCTCTGTCTTAACTTCCGATCACTTCCACAATCTGATTTCTTACATCCCGTTCAGACTGCAGCGTCACTCTCTGATATCGCTCTGTATGTCCCACATACCATTGCTTTCCGGCTTCTGCTTCTTCTCTGCAGCCCTCAGCCAGCCGTTTCTTCTCCGTATCCAGGCATTCTTCTACCAGCACACGCTGTATTTCTCCACAGAAGCTGTCTTCATACCGTTTCTTCTGTTCTGCCGTCAGCTCCAATAATCTGTCACTGCGGAGCGTTTTCACCGGTTCCGGAATCTGGTTCGGCATCTGTTCCGCCCTGGTCCCCCGTCGTCTGGAGTATTTGAATATATGCATCTCATACAAGTTCAGCTTTTTCAGATTCTCATAAGTCGTCTCAAACTCTTCCTCCGTTTCTCCCGGAAATCCTACAATCACATCGGTCGTCAGTGCCGGCCGATCAAATGCTTTTCGGAGTCGTTCGCATCCTTCCATGTATTCCTCGATTGTATACTTCCGGTTCATGCGCTTCAGCGTTTCATCACAGGCGCTCTGGAGAGACAGATGAAAATGCGGGCAGAGCTTTTCGACCTTTGCCAGCTCCGTCACGAATGCTTCTGTCATGATTCTCGGTTCCAGTGAACCGAGCCGTATCCGGCAGATCCCTTTAATCTTATCTATCCTCTGAATCAACTGTAATAACGGAACTCCATTTAATCTTCCATCGGAAGCCGTCTCCTGTTCCCAATCTTTTCCATAGGAGCTTAGATGAATACCCGTCAGGACAACTTCCTTGCATCCCTGCTCCGCCAGATGCTCGATCTCTTCGAGAACCTCTTCCGGCGCCCTGCTCCGAATCCTTCCCCGGACATATGGAATAATGCAATAAGAGCAGAACTGATTGCAGCCATCCTGAATCTTTATATAAGCTCTGGTATGCTCCGTCATGTGTGAGATTGTCAATGACTCATATTCTGCTTTCCTGTTAATATCAAGCCAGTGGCAGGCTTCTCCGGACGGATTCCTCTTTGCGATCGCATCCTCAAGAATCGTCGCAATCTCCTTCTTACGATTATTTCCAACAACTATATCTACCGATAAATCATTCAATACTTCCTTCGGTGTGGTCTGCACATAGCAGCCAACTGCTACCACCAGTGCATCTGCATTCTTTTTTCTGGCACGGTGAAGCATCTGTCTGGACTTCCGCTCTGCCATATTGGTAACAGAGCAGGTATTTACCAGATAAACATCTGCCTCATCCTCAAACTCTGTCAGCTCGGCACCGGCTGCCTCCAACAGTTCCCGCATACTGTCTGTCTCATATTGATTTACCTTGCATCCAAGGGTCAGCGTCCCGATCCGGACACCTGCCAGGCCCTGTCTTACCATACACTCATAACCTCTTCTGTCTCTAATGCCTGCTTCATCATATCATCGATCACATCGGATAACAGCTTCTCAGACTCTTCGATGTCTTCCAGCTTCGGCTTCGTCACCGGATGCTTTGCCACGAAGGTGGTACAGCAGTCCTCATATGGAAGGATCGATGTCTCATAAGTCTTGATCTTTTCCGAGATATCCACGATTTCCTGCTTATCCATGCCGATACACGGACGGAATACCGGATATGTGCAGACTGCATTGGTTACCTGCAGGCTATAGATCGTCTGACTCGCTACCTGTCCGATGCTCTCACCGGTGATCAGCGCCTGACAGTCATTCTTCTCTGCCAGAATCTGTGCGATCCGCATCATATAACGGCGCATGATAATCGTGATCTCATCCTCCGGGCATTTATGATAGATAGCCTCCTGAATATCCGTGAAATGCACAATGTGCAATCTGACTGCTCCTGCATATTTAGAAACCAACCTTGCCAGATCAATGACCTTCTGTTTCGCCTGAATGCTGGTATGCGGCGGTGCATCAAAATAAACTGCCTCCAGATTCACACCACGTTTCGATACCATATAGCCTGCTACCGGACTGTCAATACCACCGGAGAGCAGCAGCATGCCTTTGCCGTTCGTTCCTACCGGCAGACCACCCGGTCCCGGTAACGTAACGGAATAAATATAAATATTGTCACGCAGTTCTATCTGGATCATCACATCCGGATGATGTACATCTACCTTAAGCTCCGGAAACGCATCCAGAAGCACTGCACCTGCCTCCCGGCTCACTTCCATGGAATGCATCGGATACTCTTTGTTCACACGTCTGCAGTTCACCTTAAATGTAAAATGGCAGTCCTCATAATTCTCGCGTACAAACTCAACCACCTGCTCTTTTAACTCATCCCACGGCTGATTCGGAACTACCAGCACCGGGCAGATACCGACAATGCCGAACACATGCTGCAGTGCTTCGACTGCTTCATCAAAATCATATTCCTCCAGACAGTCCACAAAAATTCTGCCGTACTCCTTACGCACCAGGAATTTTCCCTCGATCCGTTTCATGGCAGACCGGATATTTTTGCATAAAATATCCTCGAATACATACCGGTTCTTTCCCTTGGTTCCAATCTCTGCATATTTGATCAAAAATGATTTATATTCCATATTCTTATCGCTTTCCTTTTTCTCTATCTCTTTTCTTCAGAAATGACGGACGCTTCACAAATACCTGACGTGTCACGAATACCTAGCGTTTCACAAACTCCCGTCGCTTCGGCAGTTCCTCTGCCAGTACCTGCACGGCATACTCTGCTTCTTCTACGCTCGAATACACCGAGAAGCTGAACCGCAAGGTCGCATTCAACAATTCATCTTCCACACCGATTGCCTTTAAGGTGCCACTGATTGCCGGATGATTGGACGAACATGCCGAGCCGGAAGAACAGTATACACCCTTTGCCTCCAGCGCATGAAGCAGTACCTCGCTCCGTTCGATTCCCCGGAAGCTCACGCTCGCGATATGCGGTGCCTCGCCTGAATTATCTACCACTCCGTCCAGCTTCCTTACACCGGTTAAAAAGGTGTCTTTCACCTGTCTGATCTTTTCTATTTTTTCTGCATGATTCGTATAGATCAGCTTCGCCGCCATTCCAAGTCCCGCAATTCCCGGAACATTTTCCGTACCGGAGCGGAAATCCCGCTGTTGTCCTCCGCCATAAATGATTGGCCGCAGTTTCACCTTATCCCGCACATACAGAAATCCGGTTCCCTTCGGTCCGTGTATCTTATGTCCACTGACTGATAACAAATCAATTTTACACCGTTTTACGGAGATTTTCAATTTTCCGTATGCCTGGATGGCATCAACATGAAATACTATATCCGGATTGGCTTTTTTTATGATTTTTCCAATCTCCTCGATCGGCTCTATCGCACCGATCTCATTATTCACCATCATAACCGATACCAGAATCGTCTCCGGACAAATCGCCTGTTTTAACTCTTCCGGATCTACATGCCCCTGTCTGTCTACATTCAGAAATGTGATCCGAAATCCCTGTTCTTCCAGAAACAGCAATGGATTATATACAGATGCATGCTCAATTCTCGTAGATATGATATGATTTCCTCTTCTGCGATTGGCAAAAGCAGCCCCGATCAACGCCATGTTGTTAGACTCTGTTCCTCCGGAAGTAAATATGATTTCCTTTGGTTCCGCTTTCAGCGTGCCGGCAATGATGTCCTGTGCTTCTTTTATATACTTTTCTGCCTCTGCACCCTTCCGATGTCTTGAAGATGGATTGCCGTAATCCAGATCCATAACCTTTTTTACAATATCCTGTACCTCCGGTGCCACCCGTGTGGTCGCTGCATTATCAAAATATGCTTCCATTGATCTGCTCCTTTGTCTGCTTATCCGTCGTCAAAGCCGCTTTCAGTCCTGCTCCAGTTCAAACATCAGAATCGACAACACTGCCATTCCT
>HF991366.1:3933-9379 GCA_000431515.1 Clostridium sp. CAG:632
CCTGCTGTCTCTGTTCTTAAGATCCGGTGTCCAAGCGTAATACATTCTGCTCCGATTTTTCTCGCTGCTTCAACCTCTGCCTCTTCAAATCCGCCTTCCGGGCCTATAAATATCCCCAATGATTTCTTTCCGGATACCTGATGTATGATTTCCTTCGCATATTGAATTCCCCTTGCATCCTCATAAGGAATCAGGTTCATCTCCAATCCTTCCGCATCCTTTAATGCCTGTGCATAGGTCATCACCGGCTCAACTACCGGAACCCTGCTGCGCTTCGACTGCTTCGCTGCACTTAATGCAATTGCATTATAGCGTTCAATCCGTTTCGCCGCCTTCTTCTCATCTAGCTTTACGATCGATCGTTTCGTCATAACCGGGACGATCCGGACCGCACCCAGTTCTACCGCTTTCTGAATGATCAATTCTAATTTATCTCCCTTCGGGAAGCCCTGATACAGCGTAATCTCTGTCGGAAGCTCCGCTGCACTGTCCAGAATGTCCAGAACCCGGAGTCTGGCTTCATCCTCCAGATACTCTGCGATCTCGCAAATATACTCCCGTTCACTGCCATCACTGACTGTCACCTGTTCTCCGGTCTTCAACCGGAGGACATTTTTCATATGATTCCAGTCTGCACCACCGATACTAATATACTCACCCTTACAGGCAGACTGCTCTGCAAAAAAACGATACATAGTTTCTCCTGCTTATTTCTGTTTTGCCGTAAAACATACCCAGTCCTTCATATAGGTTGTTTCTATAATCTCAAATCCGTTATCCAGCAGTGCCTGTCGGACCGCTTCTTCCTTTGTGTTGATAATACCGGAGGATATAAAGATTCCATCCGGCTTCATATATGGAGCAACCGTTCCGGATAACGGTATGATCACATCTGCCAGGATATTCGCCACAACAATATCATATTGCGGAAGACTGCCCGTTTCCCGTGCCATTTTTTCTGGAAAATCCGCATCTCCAATCACATCGCCGCGCATAAATGCGGCCTGCGCCTCCGGAATATGGTTTACATGGCAGTTCTCCACACTTGCTTCCACTGCCAATGGATCGATATCTACGCCAAACACCTGCGCTGCTCCCAGCTTCGCCGCAATAATAGATAAAATTCCGCTTCCGCAGCCGACATCCAGAACCGTTTCCGTTCCTGTCAGATACTTCTCAAGCTGTTCTATACACAGCTTTGTTGTCTCATGGGAGCCGGTGCCGAATGCAGTTCCCGGATCAATCTCTATCATGATATCTCCCGGTTTCCGTTCCACCTCAGACTCCGGAATCCAGGTTGGCTTGATCAGAATCCGGTTCAGCCAGAACGGATGGAAAAACTCTTTCCAGTTGTTGATCCAGTCCTTATCTTCTGTCTCGTCCAGTGTGATCTTACCGGTCCCGATATCCATATACTGCCGCATATCTTCCAGGGCAGTTTCAATCTCTTTCACCAAAGCATCTACATCCGTTTCCGGATTGTCTATATAACACGAAATGAGGGCAATGCCATCATCCGGAGGAAGTTCGGGAAGGATATCAATATACATCGCCTTCTTATCTTCCTCCGATAACGGAACCTTGTCCTCAACCTCAATACCCTCGACGCCTAATTCGCCGAGGGTATAGCTTATCATATCTTCTGCTTCAGTGGTCGTTTCTATGGTTATTTTCTTCCATATCATTTCTTTTTACCACCAAATCCTTTTTTCTTATGATCTCCGAAACTGAATCCACCGGAATCGGTAGATCTTCTTGCTGTTGAGCCGGTTGCGGCATCATACTGCTTCAGTATATCCGTCTGCTCTGCCGTCAGTTTATCCGGCACCTGAACAACCAGTGTTACATAATGATTACCACGGACATTCTTATTCCGTAATGTCGGTACACCTTTGCCCTTTAAAGTAATCCTCGTATCTGTCTGGGTTCCCGGACTGATATTATAATCCATCGGACCATCTATGGTATTGATCTGAATCGTTCCGCCAAGTGCTGCCTGCGTAAATGTAATCGGCTCAGAAGAATATAAATCATATTCCTGTCTCTGGAACTTCGGATGCTTATCTACCAATACAGATACTAACAGATCGCCACGTTCACCACCATTGATGCCGGGTTCACCCTTTCCTCTGATCCGGATGCTCTGTCCATTATCAATACCGGCCGGAACCACTACCTGAATCTTCTTCTTGCTCTTTACATATCCGGTTCCTGCGCAGTGGCTGCACTTATACCGGATTACCTTACCGGTTCCGGAACATTCCGGACAAATCGTCGCACTACGTACCACACCAAACAAGGACTGCTGGGTTGTAACCACCTGTCCTTTACCGTTACATTTCGGACATGTTTCGGGACTGTGACCAGGCTGTGCACCGGTACCATGACATACCTCACATTCATCCTTTAACGGAAGCTCCAGTTCCTTCTGTGCTCCGAATACAGCTTCTTCGAATTTCACACGAACAGTTGTCTTAATATTCTGACCCTTCATCGGACCGTTGGCCTGTCTGCGGCTCGCACCGCCGCCAAACATATCCCCGAATATATCACCGAATATATCGCCCATATCGTTCATATCGAATCCAAAGCCGCCTTCAAAGCCGCCCGGACCTCCGCCCTGTTCAAATGCCGCATGACCAAACTGATCATATTTCGCACGTTTCTCCGGATTGCTCAGAACCTCATACGCTTCAGAGGCCTCTTTGAATTTCTCTTCTGCCTCCTTATCGCCTGGATGCATATCCGGATGATACTTCTTTGCCAGAGTACGATAGGCCTTTTTCAGTTCTGCTTCATCAGCCGTTCTGGGTACACCCAAAACCTCATAATAATCTCTCTTACTATCTGCCATCGTCTATCACCTTATCACTTATTTAAATTACGCACAGATGTATAATAGCATACATCTGTGCGTATTCGCAAGTATTAAACTTCTGTATAATCTCCGTCTACAACATCGCCGTCATCAGAAGAGTAATTTGGAGTACCTGTACCGGTACCTGCATTTGCTCCAGGGCCATTCTGCTCATACAACTTAGCGAACAGATTCTGTGCACTGGTCATCAGTTTTTCCTTACCGGCCTTTAATTCATCAATATCAGAATCTGACAGGTTCTCTGTATCTGTCTTAGCCAGTACATCCTTTAATGCCTGTAAGTCTGCCTGTACCTGTGACTTATCGGAATCTGATAACTTATCACCAACTTCATCCAATGCCTTCTCTGTCTGGAATACCATAGAGTCTGCATCATTTCTGGCTTCAATGCCTTCCTTACGCTTCTTATCCTGTGCTTCGTATTCGGCAGCTTCCTTTACAGCCTTTTCAATATCATCATCTGACATTGAAGTACCGGATGTGATTGTAATATGCTGCTCACTTCCTGTGCCTAAATCCTTAGCGGATACATTTACAATACCGTTTGCATCAATATCGAATGTAACCTCGATCTGCGGAACGCCACGTCTTGCAGGTGCAATACCATCCAGACGGAACCGTCCTAAGCTCTTGTTATCTCTTGCGAACTGACGCTCACCCTGTACAACATTGATATCAACGGCATCCTGATTATCCTGTGCTGTTGAGAAGATCTGGCTCTTCTTGGTAGGGATTGTTGTATTTCTCTCGATCAGATGTGTTGCAATACCACCCATAGTCTCGATAGACAGTGTCAATGGTGTTACATCCAGCAAAAGGATCTCACCGGCACCGGCATCACCTGCTAACTTACCACCCTGGATAGATGCACCGATTGCTACGCACTCATCCGGGTTAATACCCTTGAATGGTTCTTTACCGGTTAACTTCTTAACCATATCCTGTACTGCGATAATACGTGTAGAACCACCTACCAGTAATACCTTGTCAAGCTCTGCTGCTGTTAAGCCTGCATCCTTTAATGCTGTCTGTACAGGACCTGAAGTTTTGTCTACCAGGCTTGCTGTTAATTCATCAAACTTAGCTCTTGTCAGATCCATATCAAAGTGCTTTGGACCATCTGCAGTTGCCGTAATGAATGGCAGGTTGATGTTGGTTGTGGTTGATGCAGATAACTCTTTCTTAGCTTTCTCTGCTGCTTCCTTTAATCTCTGCATTGCCATCTTATCGGTTGATAAGTCAACGCCTTCCTTTGCCTTGAACTCGCTCAACATATAGTCTGTAATTACGTTATCGAAATCATCACCACCGAGCTTGTTATCACCGGCTGTTGCAAGTACTTCAATGACACCGTCACCGATTTCAATGATAGATACATCGAATGTACCACCACCTAAGTCGTATACCATGATCTTCTGCTCATGCTCATTATCAAGACCATATGAAAGAGCTGCTGCGGTAGGCTCGTTGATAATACGCTTTACATCCAGACCTGCAATCTTACCTGCATCCTTGGTTGCCTGACGCTGTGCATCTGAGAAGTAAGCAGGTACTGTAATAACTGCCTCTGTTACCTTCTCACCTAAGTATGCTTCTGCATCGGCTTTCAGCTTCTGAAGGATCATTGCTGAAATCTCCTGTGGAGAATACTTCTTGTCATCAATTGTTACCTTGTAATCAGTACCCATATGTCTCTTAATAGAAGAGATAGTCTTATCTGCATTGGTAACAGCCTGACGCTTTGCAGGTTCACCAACGACACGCTCACCGGTCTTTGTAAATGCTACAACAGATGGTGTTGTTCTTGCACCTTCTGCATTGGTGATAACTACCGGCTTACCACCTTCCATAACTGCTACACATGAATTTGTTGTTCCTAAGTCAATACCAATAATCTTTCCCATGTTTATTTACCTCCATATTTTAATTTGCAACTTTTACCATACTGTATCGTAATACAGAATCTTTATACATATAACCCTTCTGCATCTCTTCTGCCACAACATTCTCGCCATATGCATCATCTTCCACATGTATAACCGCATTGTGAAGATCCGGGTTAAATTCTGTGCCTTCTGCGTTCATCGGCACTACACCGATGCCTTCCAGAATAGTCATCATTTGCTTATATATTTTATCCACACCCTGTTCAAAGGCTCTGTCTTTATCCTCTTCCGGGATGGTTTGGATCGCACGTTCAAAGTTATCTACTACCGGTAGTAACTTCTCCAGTACCGCCTTGGCACCCACATCATACATCCGGGATGCTTCCTTCGCCTCTCTGGCTCTTGCATTTTCAAACTCAGCCAGAAGACGTTTATATTTATCCTGTGCTTCCTCCAGCTGCTCCTGAAGCTTCGCTTCTTTATCAGAAGCCGCCTTGCTCTCCGGTGTTGCTTTTTTAACCGTCGGTTCTGCTGCCTCTGTCTCTTCTGCAGTTTCTGCTGCCTCTGCAGTTTCCGCAGTCGCCGCATCCTGTGGCTTTTCTGCTGCTTTTTCTTCCGACTTTGCGGTCTCCTTCGGAACTTCCTCTGCCTCCGGTGTCTCAGCGGTCGCCGCTGCTTCTTT
>HF991366.1:9415-16850 GCA_000431515.1 Clostridium sp. CAG:632
GAACCGGTGGTTCCTGTTACAGGCTTCTTGTGAGCACCCTTCTTGAATTTTGGACTCTTCTTCGGCATCGATGCTTCTCCGACCGGTTCCCGCTCGTAGATGTTTCCATCCTCTTCCTTTTTCTCTTCAGATGTCTCCGGCTGTTGTTTTGCAGTCTCTGCCTTCGGCTTCTCCGGTGCTTTTGTCTTTCCATTCTCTGCCTTACTATTCTTCTTTCCGGCTTCTGGATTCTTCGTCTTATCTGCATCCGGCTTCTTGCCTTCTTCTTTTTCCTTTGCTATATTCGCCTTTACGCGATCAATGATTTCCTGAGCCTCCACTTCCGCTTTGCGTTCAGCTTCTTCCTTGGCTTTGGCTTCCATTTCTTTCTTCACGGCTTCTTTCTTCCGTTCCGCTTCCATGACTGCCTTCAGTCTTGCTTCCTCTGCCGCTTCCGCTTCTGCTTGTTCTTTTTCCAGTTTTTGAAAATATTCTTTTTGAAGTTCGTTCATTCAGTGACTCATCTCCTTGCTTCTATGTTTCTTTCTTATTAAATATCTCGTCCAGCTCAACTGTCAATTCTTTTAATGTGTTTACCACTTTCTTATAATCCATACGTTTCGGCCCAATGATACCGATCGTACCTTTGGCACCTTCCTGTAATTCATAAGTGGCAGTTACCACACTTAAATCTTTCATATTCTGTACCGGAGTTTCATCTCCGATATATACCTGAATGCCTTTCTCATCACTACTCAGAGTCTCATCTGCCAGTTTATTTAACATCTTCTTCTCTTCAAAGGCATCTAGCAGTACGCTGGTCTTCTCTGCGTCTCCGATTTCCGGATACTTCAGAATATTTGTTGCTCCACTTGTATAAATCTGCCGTTCATCTGCTTCCCGAACAGCTTCTACAACTCCGTTTAATACTCTGTCCAATACATCGGCATATATTCCTGCCTGAACCTTCATCGTCTGTATCATTTCAATATTAATATCGGAAAGCGAAGCTCCCTGCAGGAATGAATTCATCAGAATACTCAGTTTCAAAACCTCATCATTGCCAAGAGGTTCTTCCACTTCCACCAGCTGATTCTTGATCACATTTCCGTCTACTACGATAACCGCCAGAATATGATGATCATCTACCATTGTCAACTGTAGGAATTTCACCCGGATCTGCTGATTCTGCGGGGCTGTGATCATAGCTGCATAGTTGGTATTATATGCCAATACCTTTGCAACCTGTTTCAGCATGACTTCCATCCGGTCTACCCGTTCCAAAAGTCCTTCCCGTTCCTGCCGCATCTCTGCCACTTCGGTATCCCGTTCCTGCATTAACTGGTCTACATAAACCCGGTACCCTGCATCTGTCGGGATCCGTCCGGCAGAGGTATGTGGCTGTTCAATGTATCCGCTTTCCTCCAGATCTGCCATCTCATTTCTGATCGTAGCAGAGCTTAGGTTCAAATCCGTATATTTTGAAATTGTACGAGAACCAACCGGTTCGCCTGTTTCCAAGTAGTTAGCAACAATCGCCTGAAGAATCTTCATCTTTCGCTCGCTTAACTGCTCCATGCAATCACCCTTTCCTCGAAAACAATTCTTCGTCAACCTTTCTTGGATTATTAGCACTCATTTATTCCGAGTGCTAACATCTAGGTATAACTTAACACTCCCCTTAACCTTTGTCAAGGGAATTTTTTAATTTTTTTTACTTATTTATATTTCATTCTTCCAGTAGAAAATCTGCCATTACCGAATTGCTCACATCAATTCCTCTTTCCGTGAGCATCAGGCGATCCTGTTCGATTTTTAACAATCCCTGCCCGATGTAGGACCGGATCACCGTTCCGTATATCCGGTTCATCGGAATTCCGAAACGTCGTTCAAACTCCCGGATTGAAACGCCCCGGATCATCCTCAGCCCCAGAAACATATACTCTTCCATCCGGCTTTTCTGTGTTGCAGTCACAATTTCTTTCCGGTTCTCTGTAATCCTCGCCCGGCTACAGTTTTCCATATATTCTTCCATATCCGGTGTATTGGAAAACCGTGCGCCCTTCCAGTACGAAGCTGCTCCAAGTCCAAGACCCAGGTACTCTCCTCCTGTCCAATATACCTGATTATGTAAGCATGCATAACCGGGCTTTGCATAGTTCGAGATCTCATATCTCTCATATCCCGCATTCTGTAGACATTTTTTCGTATAATGATACATGATCCGCTCTGTCTGTTCCGAAGGCAATGCACGCTCGATCTCCGCATTTTCCCAGAAGTCTGTTCCCTCTTCCAGAATCAGACTGTATGAAGAGATATGCTCCGGCTGCAGCTTCAGGATCCGTTCCAGGGTTTTTCCGTATGAGATCAGTGTCTGACCGGGCAGTGCTGACATAATGTCAATGTTTATATTGTCAAATCCCGCTTCCCTTGCCAGATAATAGTTCGCCAAAAACTGTTCATAATTATGGATCCGGCCAATGGTTGCCAGTTCCTGCGCGATCGTACTCTGCAGTCCAAGACTCAGACGGTTGATTCCAATCATATGATAACCTATCAGTTTCTCCCGGCTCAGCGTTCCCGGATTCGCTTCAATCGTAATCTCCGTTTCCGGAGCCGCTCTCCAGACGGAATAAAGCTCATGGAACAATCGTTCCACAAGCTCTTTCTCCAACAGGGATGGCGTACCGCCTCCCAGAAATATAGTCTTTACTTCATAATCCTCTGCCGCTTCACGGTATGCATGAATTTCCTGTATCATTGCATCCACATACTCCGCCTGCCGGGACAAACTGCATCCCGGAAAGGACAGAAAATCACAGTAATGACATTTCTTCACGCAGAAAGGTATATGCAGATATAGACTGATCGGTTGTCTCATTCTTCTCCTATCTCCTTCCTGCGTATTTCTTTTCTATCTTATTCGCTGTCCAGCTTTAAGACACTCATAAATGCCTTCTGCGGAATCTCGACATTTCCTACCTGCCGCATCCGTTTCTTGCCTTCCTTCTGCTTCTCGAGCAATTTCCGTTTTCTGGAAATATCGCCGCCGTAGCACTTGGCAAGAACATCCTTACGCATCGCCTTTACAGTCTCACGTGCGATCACCTTACCTCCGATCGCTGCCTGAATCGGAATCTCAAACAGATGACGCGGAATCTCTTCCTTCAGTTTCTCACACATCTTTCTTCCCCGTTCATATGCGCCATCCGCATGTACAATAAAGGACAGGGCATCAACCTCTTCCCGGTTGATCAGGATATCCAGCTTCACCAGCTTGGACTGCTTATACTCCTTCATCTCATAGTCAAAGGATGCGTATCCGCGTGATCTGGACTTCAGTACATCAAAGAAATCATAGATAATCTCATTTAACGGCATCTCATATTTTAACAATGCACGTGTTTCTTCCATATATTCCATACTGATATAAATACCGCGCCGTTCCTGACACAGCTGCATGATCGGTCCGACAAAATCTTTCGTCACCATGATCTCCGCCGATACAAACGGTTCTTCCATATACTCAATCTCCGACGGATCCGGCAGATTGGATGGATTCGTCAGTTCGATCATCTCGCCATTGGTCTTATGCACCCGGTAAACAACACCCGGAGCTGTCGTAACCAGATCCAGATTATACTCCCGCTCCAGACGTTCCTGTATGATCTCCAGATGCAGAAGTCCCAGAAAGCCGCACCGGAAACCGAAGCCCAGCGCAATGGACGTCTCCGGCTCAAACTGCAGTGCTGCATCATTTAACTGAAGCTTCTCAAGTGCATCTCGCAGATCCGGATATTTCGCTCCATCAGCCGGATAAAGACCACAGTATACCATCGGATTGACCTTCTTATATCCCGGAAGAGGCTCCGCGCAAGGCCGGCCTGCCTCTGTTACCGTATCACCTACCTGTGTATCCTTTACATTCTTTAAGCTGGCTGTGATATATCCTACCATACCGGCTGACAGCTCTTCGCCCGGAATAAACTGACCGGCACCGAAAATGCCGACCTCTACGACCTCTTCCTCCGCTCCGGTTGCCATCATACGGATCCGGGTTCCCTTCTTCACACAACCGTTCTTGATCCGACAAAAAATAATAACACCTTTATACGGATCATAAATACTATCAAAAATCAACGCCTGTAACGGTGCCTCCGGATCTCCGGCCGGTGCCGGGATCTTTGTCACGATCTGCTCCAGCACCTCTTTTACATTTAATCCGGTCTTAGCTGAAATCAGCGGCGCATCCTGTGCCTCAAGTCCGATCACATCCTCGATCTCATCCTTGACCCGATCCGGCTCGGCACTTGGCAGATCAATCTTATTAATGACCGGCATAACCTCCAGATCATGATCCAGTGCCAGATAAACATTCGCCAGGGTCTGTGCCTCGATGCCCTGTGCCGCATCTACCACCAGAACAGCACCCTCACATGCCGCCAGACTTCTGGATACCTCATAATTAAAATCCACATGTCCCGGCGTATCGATCAAATTAAAAATATACTCTTCTCCATCATCCGCCTTATACACAGTACGAACTGCCTGTGCTTTGATCGTAATGCCACGTTCACGCTCCAGATCCATATTATCCAGCACCTGCGCCTGCATTTCACGGCTGGTAAGCAGGCCGGTCATTTCAATGATCCGGTCTGCCAGTGTTGATTTTCCGTGATCAATATGTGCTATAATACAAAAATTTCGAATCTTGCTCTGATCTATATGAGACATTCTGTTTCCTCCATACTGGTTCAATTGCTAGAGGTAGTATAACACGGTTTTTCCATTTTTTCCATCGTATAAATCTATTTCATTACGTAAATCCTTATATTTAGAAGTCATTCATCTGGAGGAAAATCTTATGGCACTGAACAAAGTGGATTTATGCGGAAAAAATACTTCCAAGCTTCCATTACTGAGTAATGAGGAAAAAGAGCAGCTATTTATACAGATGGAGCAGGGAGATCCGTATGCCAGAGAGCATCTGATTGAAGGAAATCTCCGTCTTGTTTTAAGTGTGATCCAGCGTTTTTCGGGAAACTCCGAGTGTGCCGATGACCTGTTCCAGATCGGCTGCATCGGTCTTATGAAAGCTATCGATAACTTTGACCGCTCCTTAAATGTCAGATTCTCAACTTATGCAGTTCCCATGATCATGGGCGAATGTAAACGTTATCTCCGGGATTCCAATTCTATCCGCGTCTCCCGTTCTCTGCGGGATATTGCTTATAAAGCTATTTATACAAAGGAACAATTTCTGAGAATCTATGACAAGGAGCCCACCATTGAAGAATTGGCAGAGGCTGTCGGTTCCGATAAAGAAACTCTTACCACTGCCCTGGATGCTATTTCCAGCCCTCTTTCTCTTTATGAACCGGTTTATCAGGATGGCGGCGATCACCTGTATCTGATGGATCAGGTACGGGACAAAAAATGCACAGAGGATGCCTGGCTGGAAGAAATCTCCTTAAAAGAAGCTGTAAAACGACTGCCCGAAAGAGAAAAGGATATCATACGGTTGCGTTTTTTTGAAGGGAGGACCCAGACGGAGGTGGCCGAAGAAATCTCCATCTCCCAGGCACAGGTCAGCCGTCTGGAAAAAGGAGCCCTCCGGCATATGAAAAAATATTTATCAGGAGACCATTTCTCGCTTTAAACGCTTGATAATCTTCTTCTCCAACCGGGAAATATAGGACTGGGATATCCCAAGCATATCTGCCACCTCCTTCTGTGTCAGCTCCTCTCCGCTCTCGGAAGTCAGTCCAAACCGCAGTTCAATGATCAGACGTTCCCGTGGTGTCAGTACGGACAATGCTCTCCGAAGCATTGTCCGGTCCACCTCGTCTTCAATGTCCCGGTAAATCACATCTTCATCCGTTCCCAGAATATCGGATAACAGCAGCTCGTTTCCGTCCCAATCCACATTTAACGGTTCGTCAATCGATACTTCCATCTTCGTCTTGTTGCTCCTTCGCAGATGCATCAGAATCTCATTTTCAATACAACGCGAAGCATAGGTTGCCAGTTTGATTTTTTTGTCCGGTGCAAATGTATTGATTGCTTTGATCAGACCAATCGTGCCGATTGAGATCAGATCTTCCACCCCAACTCCCGTATTATCAAATTTCTTTGCTATATATACAACCAGACGCAGATTGTGTTCGATCAGAATACTTCTCGCTTCTCCTTCCTCCGGCGTTCCCATCTTCTTTAATAATTTCTGCTCCTGTGCCGCTTCCAGCGGTGGTGGAAGAATTTCTGACCCTCCTATATAATGGATCTCACTCTTTGGCGGAAAGAAAAGCCCCGCAAATCTCCCTACCATTGTAAATTTAAACTGCTCATTACTAACTACCTGCAACATACCGTTTCCTCCCATTCTATGATCTTTTTCTGCAGCAGAAGCTGATATCGTCCATCCCCGGAAAGCGGAGTCGGACTGATGGCTATTACTACATTTCTATGAATGCTTTCCAGGTGTTTCTGTTTTATGATCATTGCGTCACATATGATCCCCAATAATTCTCCCTGTTCTTTTCCGACAGAGCGGTATGGAATCCATCGAATGCCGGATAGCGCCCGTTCTGCGATCAGGTCATAATCAATCCTGCCGGTGTCCAGATATGTCTGTACAAGACTCTCATAGTCCTGTGACAACAATGTCCGGAACCATTTCGCCTCCGCTAATATCACCGGCCGGTGGCTGATCGGATCTATCAGAAAATTACCGGTATCCAATAGTCCCCTTCCCTGTATCCGGTTATCTTTCCAGCACAAAATTACCTGATAATAAGGATTTTGCCATTCCTCGCGGATACCGGCTGCTCCGGTCCCCAGAATACCGAATATGGCACCGGATGCAATTACCAGTATTGTGAGTCCGCGAAGCCCTAATCCGTTTTCCGTACAAAGTTTTTTAATATATGTACCCAAGCCCGTCTCCAGATACAGCCAGTTCATAATTCCTCCCAGCAGGAAGGTTACCCCCAGCATACAGAGATAGCTCTTTACCATCTCCCATACCGAATGTGGTGAGAACGCCAGCCAGCACATGAAAAGTCCCATAACTCCATATCCCAGAACCGTATAGATCCAGGCTTTCGGTACCGGGATCCATACAAGAATCGTTACAAGAAAGGCTCCTGCAAGTGCTGCAATCAGCTGCCGCCACCACACCGGATGTTTTCTGCATAGCTTGCCGGTCAGCCAGAGAATCCATGCATCCATTCCAAAATTGATCAAAAACAAAATATCCAGATAGATTCTATATCTCACTTCCCGCCTCCCATTCTTTTCTGTATTCTACATCCATCCGTCTGCGATTCCTGTCTCATTCTGGCTGACAATTCCGATGTTTTACGACCATTCCACGCCGGAGCCCTCTCTGTGCTATAACACAAAAGCTCCGGGACAACCGTTACCAGCTTTCCCGGAGCATTTTATTTCTAAACTC
>HF991366.1:16872-44264 GCA_000431515.1 Clostridium sp. CAG:632
AAACTCTGTCTATTAATCGTCTGATATTTATCTTATGAGAGGGTATTCTGATTATTTTCTCTTTAAGAATGTAGGAATCACAATTCCGCCCTCTGCCTTTGGTTTTGCCGGAGCTTTTCTCTCAACCGGCTGCGGCTGGGTAGCTGCAGGCTTCGGCGCCTGAACTGCAGATGTGTTTCTGCCATCTAAGAAAGAAGGCTTTGCTGCCGCAGATACCGGCTGTACCGGTGTCGGCTGTCCGCTTCCTGTTGCAAGTGCCTGATTCGCATATGTCGGTCCATTCTGTACGGACGTCTTTCTAGGCATAACCATGCCTGCCATTGCCGGCTTCGGTGCATCAATACCGGTTGCAATAATTGTAATACTTAATTCATCCGTGCCTGCCTCTGCATCTACAGTACCAAAAATAATATTAACATCATCACCGGCAATCTCAGATGCATAAGAAACTGCCTCGCTGGTATCCATGATTCCAACATCTCCGGAGAAGTTGATAATAATATCGGTCGCACCGGATACAGTAGTCTCTAACAATGGGCTGTCCATAGCCTGCTTGATCGCTTCTACGGCCTTATTCTCGCCGGATGCTTTACCAATGCCGATATGGGCAATACCCTTATCACGCATAACTGTCTGAATATCTGCAAAGTCCAGATTGATCAGACCCGGCTTGTTGATCAGGTCTGTTACGCCCTGAACACCCTGCTGCAGTACTTCATCTGCCTTTTTCAATGCTTCCGGAATAGAAGTATTCTTACTGCAGATCTGTAACAGCTTATCATTTGGAATTACGATCAACGTATCTACATTCTGACGTAACTGCTCAATACCTGTCAGTGCGTTATTCATTCTCGGCTTTCCTTCGAACTTAAACGGCTTCGTTACAACACCGACTGTTAAGATACCCAGATTCTTAGCCATCTCTGCGATCTTCGGTGCCGCACCGGTTCCGGTACCGCCACCCATACCACAGGTCACGAATACCATATTTGCCTCTTTGATCATATCAACAATCTCTTCACGATTCTCTTCTACTGCCTGAGCGCCTACTTCCGGCTTTGCTCCGGCTCCGAGACCCTTGGTCAGCTTCTCACCGATCTGAACCTTCGTTGTTGCTTTATTCAATGCAAGAGCCTGCTTGTCTGTATTTACAGCAATCAGTTCTACTCCCTCTACATTTTCATCTATCATTCTGTTGACCGCATTATTACCTGCGCCTCCCACACCGATTACAAGAATCTTAGCAGGTGTTTTCTCTTCTTTAGACTCGATTTCGATCACAGTTATGTCCTCCTTAATCTTCATTCATTCCCTTGTGCTCCGAACAGGCACATATACCTATCCTTTATAATATAATTTTTTTACCAAAATTTCAACTGAAACTTATTGATTTTCACGAAAAATCACATCACCTTTCTCCAGACTATAGTCTTTCATATAAAGAGTTCCGCTTTTTCCTTCAACACTTTTCAGAATACTTCCAAGTTCACTGATCTGCTCTTCAACGTTACTGCCATCTCCCAGCAGGATTTTAATATTCTCATAATATAGGATGATTTCCTTCTGGCTTGTGAACTGGATATTTTCCGCCGGAATCTGATATTTCTGCAATAGCTGCGTCAACGTCAATACCGTATGAAAAAAATCCTTGTCCTCAATCGGCAGCGGTTCATACATGATCATCCGGTCAAACCGGATACCGGTAATACACGGAATATCGTCCATCCGTTCCGATGAACTCTCCAGCACCATACCATCTTTGTCAAAATACATGTATTCATTCATAAATTCCACGCATCCTGCCAATGCTTTCTCATATACGGTGATCGTGATCACATGTCTGGAAATAAACTCCACATCTACCTTCTGTACAAACGGTATCGCTTCCGGTGGTTTGATCTTATTTTTCAGATACAAAAGCAGTGTATTATTCCAATGCTCATCTCCTACAACCCGTTGAATGATTTCTTCTTCTGTATAATGTACATTTCCGGTTACCTGAATTGTTTCGATATTAAATTGCGTCAGAATCACAATCACACCGGAAAGTATCAGGATCACCAGAATCCCGGCAATCCAGAATCCTCTTTTAGAATGCTCCCGATCCTTCGATGTTTTCTGTTCATTTCTACTCACAGCATCACCCGGTTCAACTTATTTTATTTCCGCATCTTAATCTGCTTTGCAACCGATAGCACAATTCCCATTTCAACCAGCAAAAACGTCAGGGACGTTCCTCCGTAGCTGATAAACGGTAGCGGAATACCAGTATTTGGTATCGTATTCGTTACAACTGCTATATTGATCAGCACCTGTACGGATATATGTGCCATAACACCTACAACCAGCAGCGATCCATACAGATCTCTTGCATTTATAATTACAACCATTAACCGCCAGATCAGGAATATAAACAAAAGGATCAAAGCAATTCCGCCTACCAGTCCCAGCTCCTCACAGATAACCGAAAAAATCATATCGTTCTGTACTTCGGGAATAAAATCCATCTTTTGGATACTCTGCCCCAGACCTTTTCCCCACAGGCCGCCGGAGCCGATCGCATATAAGGACTGTAACGTCTGATATCCCTTTGGATGTGTTTCCACGTTCCGCCACGCATCGATTCGATCGCTTCGGTAACTCACAAGAAATATCATTGCGATCCCGCCTACAACTGCCGCGGCTCCGAGTGCAACGAAATGCCAGTATTTCGGACTGGCCACAAATAAGATTGCCATCGTGATCACGCCGCAGATGATCGCCGTACTTAAATTCTCTTTCACAATCAGACCGATAATGATCAATGGCGGAAACATAATCTTCGCCAGCACCCTCCAGTCGTTCAGTTTCCAGACCTGCTGCGTTGCCGCATATGCCACATACATGATAATGATCAGCTTTGCCAGCTCTGAAGGCTGAAACCGGATCGGACCAAGCTCGATCCATCTGGTAGAGCCTTCTCCGGCTCCTCCGGCACTGCCGGCAACCATTGTCACCAAAAGCAATATAGAAATTCCCAGAAATCCAATAACCGTAAGTTTCTTCAAAATATGATAATCAATCTGGGAAACAACAAACATAATGACTAATCCTATCACCGCAAAAAACGCCTGCCGTTTCAGAAAATATGCCGAATCCCCTTGATGATCCAGTGCCGCCGTATAAGAGCTGGCACTATATACCATGACCAGTCCAAATCCCACCAGAAAAATCACAATAAATAACAATGTGAAATCATAGAATTTCCCGGGATTCCAGAACCGGATTGGTCTTCTACTTTCCTTCGGTTGTTCTACCTCTTGGATCTGCCTCATCAATCTGCTCCTTTTCCAATATTATTCCGGAAGATTCCGTACTAACTCTTTAAACATATCGCCGCGCTGCTCATAGTTATCAAACTGTCCCCAGCTGGCGCATGCCGGAGATAATAAAACCGCATCACCCGGATTTGCAAGACGATAACAGGTTTTCACCGCAGCCTCCAGATTCTCTTCAAAAATAATGGAGTCAAATCCATGTTTTCTGGCTGTTTCAGCGATCATCTGTGCCGTCTGACCGATCAACACCAGATACCTTACCTTGCCATCAAAGCTTTCGATCCAGTCATCAAACGGAACCTTCTTATCATAACCGCCACCGATCAGCAGTGTCGGACGATTCATTGCCTGAATGCCTTTGATCGCAGCATCCGGATTCGTTCCCTTTGAATCATTATAATATGCAACACCCTTGACTTCTTTCACATACTCGATCCGGTGTTCCACGCCTTTAAACTCCATACATACCTTACGGATCACTTCCACCGGAATGCCCATAAAGTACGCAATTGCAATCGCTGCCATATAATTTTCTACATTATGATTTCCAAGCAGCTTCATCTCATCGATCGTCAGAACCGGAATCTCTTCTCCATTATGACATAAGGTCAGCTGCCGGCCTTTTAAGCAGACACCCTCCTTCAGTTCCTCCATCCGGCTGAAATAAAACGGAGCCGCAGTAATCTCATCACCCATTTTCCGGGTATTCTCATCATCATAATTCAATACACAGATCTGGTCTGCCGCCTGGTTCATTGCGATCTTTTTCTTGGTATCCCGATAGCATTCAAAGGTATGGTGCCGGTTCAGATGATCCGGTGTCACATTCAGCACCGCACTGACATCCGGTCTGAAATCCACGATGGTCTCTAACTGGAAGCTGCTGATCTCTGCTACGATCAGGCTGTCTTCTGTTGTATCTGCTGCTACCTGTGTAAACGGGATACCGATATTACCTACCGTAAATGTGTTTGGATTATATGCCTGGCAGATTTCTCCGACCAGTGCAGTTGTTGTTGTCTTTCCGTTCGTACCGGTGATTGCGGCAAGCTTTCCCTTTGCTACATGATATGCCAGCTCAATCTCACTCCAGACAGGGATGTTCCGGGAACGGAACTCTTCTACAAACGGTTCCTCTGCCGAGATTCCCGGACTGATCACCATCAGATCGATCGTATCCAGCAGGGCTTCATCCAGCCTGCCGACCACAACTCCGACCTTCTCATATTCGCTTAATTTATGTAAGACTTCTACTTTATCCGTCTTATCATTCTGATCAAAAATAATTACTTCCGCGCCAAGCTTCAGAAGCAATCCGGCTGCTCCAATTCCACTTTTACCCGCTCCTGCGACTACAACTCTTTTGTTGAATTCCATCATTTAACCTCCACTAAATCGCTAAAAATCCAATCAGACAAAGAACAGCCGTCACAATTGCAAAAATAGAAACTACTTTTGTTTCCGGCCATCCCGATAACTCAAAATGATGATGGATCGGTGCCATCTTAAACGGACGTTTTCCCGTTGTCTTAAAAGATACCACCTGGATAATTACCGATAATACTTCTACCAGATAAATCAATGCAACGATTGGGATAAACAGCGGCATTTCAAGCATATAAGCTGTCGCTGCCACAAAGCCTCCAAGTGCCAGTGATCCGGTATCACCCATAAATACTCTGGCCGGGAATACATTATATACCAGGAATCCCAGCAGTGCTCCGACCGTAGCACAGGTAATCGGCTCAATTCCTGCCTTCATGCCAATCGCCACAACCGTAAAGAACGTTGCAATCAGAACTGTTACAGAAGATGCCAAACCATCCAGTCCATCTGTAAAATTAGCTCCGTTTACGGTTCCGAGTACAACAAAGAACAGTAACGGTGCGTACCAGAATCCCACATTCAGATAATGTCCATGCCAGAATGGGATCAGCATCCGACTGCCGAGATCCGTCTGCGTCATAATATAGTAGCAGAAAATACCTGTCACTATGATCTGCAACGCCATCTTCTGCCATGCCCGCAGTCCCAGTGACCGCTTCATCACAACCTTAATATAATCATCCAGAAATCCAATCAGTCCGAATCCCAGAGTTACAAAAAGGATCGGAAGGATCTTCGGATACTGTTTGACATAGATCAGCGAAGTCGCTACAATACTGCAAAGAATGATCAGACCACCCATGGTCGGGGTTCCTGATTTCTTTAAATGGGACTCCGGTCCGTCATCCCGGACAAACTGTCCGAATTTCAGTTTTTTCAGAAAAGGGATTACCAGCGGACTTAAAACCACACTGATTCCAAATGCGATCAACACCGGTAATACAACATCATAATTTATTTTCATAACTCTCTACACCTCGCACTTTTGTACTTTAACTATCCTAGTATAATGCTTTTCTCTGTGAGAATCAACCCTAATCAGCCTCTTCATTCAGCGGTTCTTCAGCATGATAAACCGCTTCTAATCCAAGATACGGCAATATGTTCTCGTAAATCCTCGCCGCTACCGGAGCCGCAATCGTTCCTCCGTAATACACACCGGTCGGTTCATTGATCAACACCAGCGTAATCACCTGCGGATCATCCGCAGGTGCTACGCCTATAAAGGAGGAAATATATTTACCGTTTCCACGTGGCAGCTTCTCGCTGGTTGCCGTCTTTCCTGCAATGCGATAGCCTTCTACCTGCCCGTTTTTCCCGGAGCCTTCTGCCACAACCGATTCCATCAGATCCCGCATAGTTGCTGATGTCTCTGCTGAGATCACTCCGGTCTGCACCGGATAGTCATATGTTTTTATTGTTTCCCCTTCCGCATTCACTGCATACATGCCAAAATGCGGAGTCACCAGATTGCCGCCGTTTACAATAGCACTGACTGCAGTGATCAGCTGCATAGGAGTTATCTGAAACGACTGCCCAAAGGACATGATCGCCAGATCTACCTCTTTTACCTCCTCCTGCTTATGCATAATGGAGTTCGCTTCTCCCGGAAGATCGATACCGGTCCGGTTCATCAATCCGAGCTGTTCATAGGTATGGTACATATCTGCTGTGCCAACTCTTGCTCCCACATCCATAAATACCGGATTGCAGGAATTCATAATGCCCTGCCGGAAGGTTTCCACGCCGTGCCCGGTTGTCTTATGACATCGGATCCTCCGATCGCCTACGATACGATATCCCGGACATGAGAAAGTATCCTCTACTGTGAGCACCCCTTTCTCAAATGCGGCAGTTGCCGTTACGGTCTTGAAAATAGACCCCGGCTCATAGGTATCATTGATACAAAAATTCCGCCACATCCGGTTCAGCGCATCCTGCTTCGTCTGTGTGGATGCTTCATCCAGCTCTACATTCAGGGTGTAAGGCTCATTTAAGTTGTATTCCGGGGCATTCACCATTGCATAAATCTCGCCGTTTTTCGGATTCATGACGATCACGGATACACCAATCGCTTCCTTGGCGATCAGGGTCTTCTCCGCTTCCTGCTGTACATATTTCTGTATATTGGCATCCAATGTCAGATAAAGGTCGTTCCCCGGAACCGACTCCTGTCTGCCCTCTGCCGTATTCTTTAATTCAATTCCATTGGCATCCGTTACAGTCAATATATAGCCATCGGTTCCCTGCAGGACCGAATCATATTCCACCTCCAGGCCGACAATTCCCTGATTGTCCGCCCCGGTGAAGCCAAGCACCTTGGATGCCATCTCATTATACGGATAATATCGCTTATAATCCTCATCTATCATGACCCCATCCAGATGATATTCCCGGATACGGTCCGCAGTTGTTTTATCTACATTGCTCTTGATCCGTTCTCTGGAGGATACCTTTTCCACCTTTTCCCGGATCTCGTTCTCCTCCATTCCCAGTTCTCTGCACAAAACATCGATCACAGCCTCCGGATCTGTCACCTGACTGTAGATCACAGAAACTGTACACACCGGTCGGTTGCCGGCCAAAACCACTCCGTTACGATCACAGATCTTCCCGCGTGGAGCCTTGATTGCCCGCTCCCGCTCATGGAGCGCCTGTGCTCTGGAGGAGTAATAATCGCCCTTTCCTATCATAATATATCCAAGCCTGCCGATCAAAAACATGGCAGACGCATAAATGATCAGAAACATCACAAATACTTTTCTGCGATTATAGGTCTTAACCTGTGCCATCTGCATTCCATCTTTATACTGGTATCTTTACAGTATACGTGGATTTTTACTGGCTAGAACCACCCTCTGTCGATGTAGTTCCCGTTTCTGTGGAACTGCCTTCCGCAGGTGTCCCTTCCGTAGCAGCAGCTCCTGCCTCTGTAGAACCGTTCTCGGTTGTCTGAACATCATCCACCTGAACCGGTGTACTCTGTTCATCTACCGGGGCCGAACCATCATCTACACTGGTGCTGCTCTGGAATACATTCATGTATGGAAGAACCTCCATAAAAATATCCCTTGCCAGGATAGAAGATGCACCACTGTGGGACTGTTCAGCCTCATTTGGTTCATCTACAGTTACATATAATACAATCTGCGGCTTTTCTACCGGTGCAAATCCGATAAAGGAAATCAGGTACTTGTTATTTCCTCTCGGCTGTTTCTCTGCCGTACCGGTCTTACCGCCGATGCTGTATCCTTCTACCTTTGCCCGTTTACCGGTTCCCGCCTCTACTGTCTGGTACATATATTCCTTTAACAGATTTGAGGTCTCTTCTGATACGGTCTTTCTTAAAATCGTAGGCTCATTATTCTCGATCACAGCTCCGTCTTCATTTACAATCTGCTTCATAATATGCGGTGCGTAATAATCACCGCCATTCACCAGCGAGCAAAATCCGGCTGCCAGCTGTATCATGGACACATTCTGTCCCTGTCCAAAAGAAGATGTTGCCAATTCCATTGGATTTAAGCCTTCTTCGGAATATACCAATGCTGAAGTATCTGCTTCACCCGGCAGATCCACATAGGTCTTGCTGCCGAACCCGAATACCTTCTCATACCGGTAAAACGTAGCAGCGCCCTCCTTCTGCACGATCTGCATCATTGCACTGTTGCAGGACTGCATGATTGCCTGCTCTATCGTAATCTCGCCATGCCCGCTTCGCAAATGGCAGCCTACCGGCTTCTGTCCTTCAATAACGGTATAATGTCCTGCACAATAGAATGTATCTCCGTCGTGGATCACATCTTCTTCCAGACCTGCCGCTACCGTAAATGGCTTAAATGTTGAACCGGGCTCAAACGTATCACTGACAATATAATTTCTCCATACCTTATTTAAGGCTGCGATTTTCTCGTCATCTGTCATCTGGGCAGCCAGTTCTTCTCCGCTGCCGGCAGAAATCGTTGTCACGATCGGTTCCGGAGCTTCTGTTGTTTCTGCTCCTTCCTCCGCAGTTGCCGTACTTTCTTCTGTTGCCGGCATTTCTTCCCGTTCAAAAGAATAGGAACCGTCTCCATTCGCAAACTGATAATAGAATGTACTTTCCTCATACGGCCGGTTGCAATCAAAGGTATAAGAATTCGCCATTGCCAGAATCTCTCCGTTATTCGGATCCATTGCCAGCACCGATACATTCTTCGCACCGGTCTCCGACATGAACTGTGCAATCTTCTTTTCCACGATCATCTGGATATTCGTATCCAGCGTCGTCACAACCGAATATCCGTTAATCGGCTCTTTGATCGTTCTCTGCAGCACCTGACCACTGGTCAGATAGCCATACTGTCTGCCTTCTGTACCATTTAATTCTTCATTATAATACTGCTCAATGCCGGAGTTTCCTACATTACCGCTTGCCGTAAATCCAAGTGCCTGACACGCTACGGTCCCATACGGATAATACCGCTGATACTCGTCCTCCAGCCACACGCCTACCACACCGGAGCCCTCAGCCGTTGTCAGATATTCATTAAACGGCTCTACCGTCTCATAGGATAACTTCTTCGCCATAACCTTATAAAAGGATTCCGAATCCTGCAGTGCTTCACTGATCTGCTCATCCGTCAATCCAAAATATGTCCGCAGTGCATTTATCGTAATTTCCTTTTTGGTTATTTCCTTCTTCTCATCAGAGCCTTCTACTGACAGCTTGATCGTCTTGCCACCCTCATCCAGAATAATCTTCGGTTCCACGATCAGATTATATACCTTTTTGCTGGTTGCCAGCTCTGTTCCGTTCCGGTCCAGAATATCTCCCCGCCGGTAAGGAATACTGAGGCTGTCATATCTTTGCTGGGATAAAATACGTTTTTCATATTCATCTCCCTTTTTTCCCTGAATCAAAACAAGCTGGCATAAAATAACAATAAAGCCGGCAAGTACGATACCAAATACGACTGTCAGCTTTAATTTCATTCTATGGAGAAGCTTTTTCTTTATCTTTGGCTTTTTTCCCTGTGATGCCATAATCTCATCTCCTGTTTTATTTTACCTCCGGAACATCCTGATACTGTCTTACATAATCAGCTTCTGTCTGATCGTAATAAACAACCTGTCCATCTGTCGGATATACCATTCCCAGCTGATTCATTGCAACATCCCGGATCTGTTCCAGATTTACACTGCTATTGATCCTTGCTTCATATGCATTGTTGTCATCGGTCAATGTCTCGATTTCCGCCTGCAGCTTTGTAATCGTATTTCCCTGATTGGTAACCTTAGCCTGCATAGATAACATCATGACACATGCAGCTAATGTGATCAATACCGAAAGTCCTAAAAATACTGCAAATCCGGGATTCATGGCCAACGCCATACCTTGGTTTGGTTTTACTCTACGTACCTTCGCATAGGACGGCAGCTCCTGTTGCCGTGTTTCCCGCTGCGGTGCCTCTACAACCCTCTTCCGTACTGTATTTCCTTCTGTATAATACTCATAATAGCTTCTCTGATTCTCTCTCATATACTTTTCCAACCTTCTCACTCTTTTATTTTTTCAAATACCCGAAGTTTCGAACTTTTCGAGCGTGGATTTTCTTCTAATTCCTGATCGCCGGGAACAACCGGTTTCCTTGTGATCATGCTTCCCTTTGATTTCTTGCCACATGTACATACCGGAAAGTTCGGTGGGCAGGTACATGGGTTTTCATTCCGTTTAAATATTGTTTTTACCATTCTGTCCTCTAAAGAATGAAATGTGATCACACAAAGCCTTCCGCCCGGAAGCAGCAGGTCGATCATATCATCCAGAGAGTTGTTCAGTACCTCAAGCTCATGATTTAACTCGATTCGAATCGCCTGATAGGTACGTTTCGATGGATGTCCGCCGGTAGCTCTAACCTTTGCCGGTATGGCCGCTTTTATAATGTCATTCAGTTCCTCCGTGGTCTCAATCGGCTTCTCCTGTCTCCTTGCCACGATATGTCTGGCAATGTTTTTGGCGAATTTCTCTTCACCATAATCTCGAATGATCCTGTATAAATCCAGCTCACTATATCCGTTTACGATATCCCTTGCAGTCTTACTCTGTCGCCGGTCCATACGCATATCCAGTGGTGCGCATTCCCGATATGTAAACCCCCGTTCCGGATCATCCAGCTGATAGGACGAAACACCCAGATCCAACAAGATTCCATTGACCCCCTGAATCCCGATTTCTTCCAGCCTCGTTTTCATGTTGCAATAGTTATCGCGAATGATCGTAACCTTTTCCTTATACGGTTCCAGTCTTTTCGTTGCCGCCCGGATCGCATCCTCATCCTGATCAATCCCAATCAATCTTCCGGAGTCCGATAACCGCTTACAAATCTCACTGGAATGTCCCGCACCGCCAAGCGTACCGTCTACATAGATTCCATCTGGTCGTATATTCAAATATTCAATGGTCTCCTCCAACAATACGGAGCGATGTGCAAATTCCATGCTGTCCTCCTAGAATACAATTCCAAGCTCTTCCAAATCTTCTACAATATCATCCATATTTTCAGCAATCTGTTCGCTTCTCTGATTCCAGGTCTCAAGATCCCAGATCTCAATCCGTTCCAGATTACCGACTACTGCCACTTCTTTTGTCAGGTGGGCAAATGCTCTTAAGTTCTGTGGTATCAGGATTCTTCCCTGTCCGTCCAGCTCACACTCGATGGCACTGGAGATGAAGAAGCTTTTTACTTCTCGTGCTTTCTTGTTCTGCATCGGAAGAGTCCGGATCTTGTCCTCAAATGTCTCCCACTCTGCCTCCGGATATCCGTACAGACATCCATCCAGCCCTTTGGTGATAACAAATGACTCGCCAAGTTTATCCCGGAGCTTATTCGGAACGATCATTCTGCCTTTGGCGTCAATACTATGATTAAATTGTCCTTTTAATCCGCCAGACATAGGTTCCTTTCCTCCATTTTGGGTTTTATCCCTCCACTCACCGCTACTTTCTTCCACTTTTCACCACAACATAATCATATTTTATCTGATTTATAAGTAAATTTCAAGTAATACCACCCGCATTTTTGGAATTTCTTCGTGTTAAACTGCACAAATTTTTTGTCGTTTTTTTGTATATTTAAACTAAAAAAAGAACCGATTCTTATCAGTTCTTTTTTTAGCGTACTATATTTTGTTGTTAGTATATACTAATTGTCTATATTCTGTGTTTGGCTACCCGTCTGTCCTTCATTCCCCACTTTGGCACTCACAGACTTTCCCGCACGTATCTTATTAACAATGAAAAATACAAGTCCTCCCACCACCAGGCAGGCTGCCAGAAGCTGCGATACCCGGAGTGGTGTATTGCCAATCGTCAGTGGATCTGTCCGCATGCCCTCGATCCAGAACCGGCCAAGTCCATAGCCTGCTACATAAAGAGACATCAGCTCACCTTTAAAGCTTGTCCGCTTTCTCCAGATCAACAGAAAGATGAACAATGCCAGACTCCACAGACTCTCATACAGAAATGTCGGATGCACCCAGATGCATCCATCCACAATATGATTCTGCATCTCATCCGTAATGATCCCGGCGCTGCATAATGATGTCCATGTGCCATTCTGTGTATAGTAGTCGGTTGGGATTGCCATTGCTAACAGGCTGTCCGTATAGGTTCCGAACGCTTCACGGTTGAAGAAATTTCCCCATCTTCCAAGCATCTGTGCAAACGGCACGCCCAGTACGATTGTATCCAGCATAGTCAGAAATGATACCTTCCGTTTCTTTGCCAACAGATAGCATACCAGCACACCGCCGATCAATCCGCCGTAAATAGCCAGACCTCCCTGCCGGATATTAATAATCTTCAGAAGTGTCTCTCCTACTCCGGCTCCCGGTACAAAGTAATAATCCCAGCTGAAGATTACGTAATAAAGTCTCGCACATACGATGGATGGTATGATTCCGTATAACAGATAATCCAGATAAAGCTCCGGATTCTGTCCGGTCCTTTTCGCCTCCTTTGATATAATTGCCAGTGCAATCAGAAATCCCAACGCAATTATCAGTCCGTAGAGTCTGACCTGGATTCCAAAAATCTGAAAACTATCCGGCACATACTTTAGATGAATTCCAATGTTTGGAAAACTAATCTGATACATAGTTACCTCCCGGCATATTCCGCCTGTATAAATGTTTCTTGTTTTACTTTTTATACATTAAACTTGAACAGGATCACATCGCCGTCCTGTACTACATATTCTTTACCCTCTGAGCGAAGCAGACCCTTCTCCTTTGCTGCATTCAGACTGCCAAGCTCGATCAGATCTTCATATCTTACGATCTCAGCGCGAATAAAACCGCGTTCGAAATCCGAATGGATCTTACCGGCTGCCTGCGGTGCCTTAGTTCCTTTTTTAATCGTCCAGGCTCTGGTCTCTGTCTCACCGGCTGTCAAATAACTGATCAGTCCGAGCAGGGAATAGCTTGCCCGGATCAGCTTATCCAGACCGGATTCCTTGACACCCAGATCTTCCAGAAACATCTGACGTTCCTCCTCATCCAGCTCCGAAATCTCTGCCTCAATCTCTGCACAGACTACGAATACTCCGCAATCAGACTCTGCCGCGTATTTCCGGACCGCTTCTACATATGGATTATTTGCTCCGTCATCTGCCAGATCATCCTCGGATACATTTGCCGCAAAGATCACCGGCTTATAAGTCAGAAGATTGTACTCCTGCAACCATGCCAACTCATCCTCATCCGTGGTCTCAAATGTCTTAGCCAGCTTCCCTGCCTCCAGATGCTCCTTGATCCGCTCCTGCAGCTTCAGTTCCTTTGCCAATGCCTTGTCATTCTTGGCACCTCTGGCAGTCTTTGCGATTCTCCGTTCCAGCACCTCAATATCCGAGAAAATCAGCTCAAAGTTAATGGTCTCAATATCCCGTAACGGATCTACACTGCCATCTACATGAATCACATTGGTATCATCGAAGCAGCGTACTACATGTACGATCGCATCGACTTCCCGAATATTGGCCAGGAACTGGTTACCCAATCCTTCGCCCTTGGACGCACCCTTTACCAGACCTGCAATGTCTACGAATTCGATCACTGCCGGTGTAGTTTTCGCAGAATTATACATCTGTGTCAGCTTCGTCAGCCGTTCATCCGGAACTGCTACGATTCCTACGTTTGGATCGATCGTACAGAACGGATAGTTCGCACTCTCTGCTCCCGCTTTTGTCAATGAATTGAACAAGGTACTCTTTCCGACATTCGGAAGGCCTACGATTCCAAGCTTCATATCTTAATATACCTATTCGAAAATCCTTTGTCTTTAAGGTTTTTCGCCTTTCTATGTTATTTTACTATACAACTTTAAGGCTTTTATTATATCATAACTCCTACCTTTTTGAAACCATCAAAATTTTATAATTCTTACATAGACGATCATAATAATAAAAAGAAATAGCATCCCACCCGTCCAAAAGTAGATGCTATTTCATATTTAGTATTCCGAAAGAGCTTACCGCTAATCTTCCACAAACTTATAAACTCTGCCATCCTTTGTAACAACCTGTTCTCCGTGTACATGCATAATATCATCTGCCATATCATTTAATACATCACACGGAGTGAACTCTGTATCCGTATCGATCTTAAGCACATAATATCCTGTAGTCGTATGTACGATTATTCTGTGTGCACCGGCTGTCCACCATCCAACGAATCCTACAGATCCATATAGATAACAACTTCATTCCCATCTTTTTCTATCAGTCCCTTTTGAACATAACTACGGAAATTCCGGATCGGATCCTCCCCATTACTCTTAAATCCCATCCAATCTTCTTCCCCGGTTATCTGTCGCAGTGCCTGACTGATCGCCGGATATGTAAACCGGCACTTAAGTCTCATAACTTCCCTCAGCATACATCCTCCCAAATATGTCTACTTACTCGTCCCAGTTATGATATACAGCCTGAACATCATCATCCTCATCTAACAGATCCAGAATACGGTTCATCTTCTTTATATCTTCTTCACTGCTTAATTCTACCCATGTCTGTGGAATCATTGTTACTTCTGCGGATGCCATAGGAATGTTTTCCTTCTCTAATGCTTCACGGACTGCACTGAAATCTTCCGGTGAAGTGATCACCTCGTAGCTGTCATCCTCATCCGAGAAATCTTCTGCGCCTGCATCCAGCGCCAGCATCATCAGGTCATCTGCGTCCATCTCACACTCTTCTTTATCAATAATGATCTGTCCCTTTTGATCAAACATGAAAGATACACAACCGGTTGTTCCTACATTACCGCCACCCTTTGTGAATGCGTTTCTTACATTGGAAGCAGTACGGTTCTTGTTATCAGTTAATGTATCTACGATAATTGCCGTTCCGTTCGGTCCATAGCCTTCATATGTGATGGATGTATAGTTAACCGCTTCTGCATTGCCGGCTGCCTTCTTAATACCACGTTCAATGGTATCGTTTGGTACATTATTTGCCTTTGCCTTTGCAATCACATCACGAAGCTTAGAGTTGTTATCCGGATTCGGACCACCTTCTTTTACCGCAACTGCGATTTCTTTTCCGATGATAGTAAAAATCTTACCCTTTGCAGCGTCGTTCTTTTCTTTCTTATGCTTAATGTTTGCAAATTTTGAATGTCCTGACATTGTTTTCTCCTTCTATTTCTCTCATTCTTTTTCAACTATGGGTCTTTCAAAGTCCCTAAACCTTCAATATTGTATCACTCTTTTAACCACCTGTAAAGATTCTGTCCGGAATGTAACTCTTCCGACTATAGAATCGATTTCGTCATATTTTGGTAATCAGCCACCCGATCACCGGAATGGTGACAACCGACAGTGCCGTTGATATAAATACTCCGACTGAAGCCAGTCTGACATTCCCCTTATACTGACTGCTTAACATAACTGCCAGCGAGGCTACCGGCATTGCTGCCGTCATCGTTGCAACTCCGATCAGCAGACTGTCTGTTGTTATCAGTTTTATCAGAAAATATGTAATCATCGGAAGTACGATCAGACGCAGGAAGCTCATCCAATAGATCCGCCCCTCCCGGAATACTTCCCTTAACGGAACCTCCGCCAATGACGCTCCAAGCACCAGCATAGACAGCGGAGTTGTTAACGTTCCCACAATATCCAGCGTCTGCTCCATTACCTGTGGAACATGAAGCCGGACAGCAAATATCACCAGTGCCAGCACAGATGCTATGATTCCGGGACTCAACAGTTTCTTCGGATCAAAGCCGGATGTTTGCTCCGTTCCATCGGATATCAGAATAATTCCATATGAAAAAGCCAGCAGATTGAATGGCAGATTGAAGATGGCCGACAGAAAAATTGCTTTTGTGCCATATAATGCCTCCATGATTGGATATCCCATAAATGCACAATTACTGAAAATTAGCATAAACTGATAGATGCCTCGCTGCTCCTTCGGCGTACGGCTGAGCCGGGTAAGCACCCACGCAAACCCGATCATCACTGCGTAGAAACCCAGGCCGGCCAGAAAGAAATGAAACACCTCCGAAAGACTGCCCTTGTCCATGTTCTCGAACACAGACGCGAGAATCAGTGCCGGCAATGACACATGTACTACCAGTCCGGAAAGTTTTCCGTTTGTTTTGGAATCGATCATGCCTTTTTTAGCCAGTCCATATCCCAGGATCAAGAGCAGAAACAGCTCCACCATCGTGTTGACCACAACCATCATATCCATTATTTTTCTTTATCCTTTGTATCCTCTTTTATTTTGGTCACTTTTACCTGGACGATCATCTTGTCATGGATATCAATCGGTTGGAATGAATATCCCTGATATATAATATTGATTTCTTCATCTTCCAACGGAAGTCTTCCAAGCTCATACAGCAGAAAACCATTCAGCGTCTCTATATCCTCATCCGGAAATTCTATATTCAGCAGATCAGCTATTTCATCCAGCCTTGCCATTCCCCGCATCAGATAAGCATCCTCCTGACCAAGCTTAATGATATCATGCTCCTCTTCATCATATTCGTCTAGAATATTTCCGACAATCACTTCCAGAATGTCCTCCATTGCCACGATGCCTTCTGTCTGTCCATATTCATCTACAACAATGGCCATATGTATCTTCTTCGTCTGCATATCCTTAAACAGCTTACTGATCCGCTGCGTAGGATGCACAAAAAACGGTTCTCTGGCAATCTCCGTCAGACTTGTCTCTTTATCCTTTATGTAATAACGCATGGCGTCCTTTAAATGCAGGACTCCGATAATATTGTCCAGATCTTCCTCATAGAGAGGATATCTGGAAAATCCATTTTCAAGCATAATATTCATAGCTTCTTCCAGACTCAGGGCTGCGTCAATCCCCTCTACTTTCTGTCTGGAACTCATAACATCCCTGGCTTCCTTATCGCCAAATTCGAAGATATTATTGATCATTTCCGCTTCATCTTCCAGAATCACACCCTGTTCGTGTCCTTCCGTTACCATGGATCGGATTTCATCTTCTACCTGTTCTTCATAATTGGTTTTGTTACGGAATATCTTCCGAAACAAGCGACTGGGACCATTTTGGCTCATCTATATGTTCTCCTTTCACACAAGCTCCTAATAAATATTATCATTATCAAAATATCACGTTTTTCCTTATTCCGTCAATTCCCTATGTAAGTTCCAGACTGATCATAAGGGCATCATCCACCTGCTGCATGATTTCATCATCCAGATGACAGACCTTCTCACGCAGTCTTTTTTTATCAATTGTACGAATCTGTTCCAATAGTATGATCGAATCCTTAATAATCTCACACCGCCGGCAATCCAGCTCAATATGTGTCGGAAGCTTTGCTTTCGTCATCTTACTTGTAATAGCCGCAACGATCACCGTAGAGCTGTGACGGTTGCCTGCCTCATTCTGTATTACCAGTACCGGTCTTACGCCCCCTTGTTCCGAACCTATGACCGGCCGCAAATCTGCATAATAAATATCTCCACGTTTAATAATCATGTTTCACACTCCAGACTTTCTTTACTGATTAGAGTATTTCCAAAGTTATCCGGAGTATACACCGTTTTCATTTCTTAATTATTCCATACATTCTCATTCCACTGATATGGAGTCTCTGCCAGATAATCCAGCACACCTGCCCGCTGTCCGTTTAATGTATAAATACGTGGAATTCTTCTGGTCATACCACATACAAACTCATAATTAAAGCTTGCACTTGCGTCTGCGATTTCCTCGACCGGAATCATTTCTTTTCCGTCTCTGCCAAACAGAGTGACCACATCTTCCACTTCTACACCCGGAATATCCGTTACATCGACCATAAACTGATCCATGCAGATTCTTCCGATGATCGGTGCTGACTTACCATGGATCAAGACTCTACCCTGATTGGACAGGGCCCGTTTATAACCATCTGCATATCCGACCGGGACTGTTGCTACCCGCGTTTCCTTCGATGTTACATACGTCCATCCGTATCCGATTCCCGTACCGGCCGGTACGGTTTTCAGATATGTGATCTTGCTGCGAAGTGACATTGCCGGAATCAAGGCCGCACTTTCTTTTTCTACTTCCTCTGACGGATATAATCCATAAGTACTGATACCGGAACGGACCATATCCAGTCCCAGATCTCCGCATTCCATGATTGCCGCACTGTTTGCCGCATGCCGGATAGGGAACCGGACACCTTCTGATTCCAGAGCGCCAAGTATATACCGGAACTGATTTAACTGGTATTCAAACGCATCCTTATTTCTCTCATCCGCCTTTGCAAAATGCGTAAATATACCCTCCAGTTCAATGCCGGGAAGCTCTGCTATCTTCTTAATATCTTCGATCGACTCATGAGTACATGAGAATCCGATCCGGCTCATACCGGTATCTATTTTAATATGTACCTTTGCCTTCCGGCCCATACGCATCGCAGTCTCCGACAATCGGCAGGCATCCTTCAGGCTGAAAATATTAATTGTTATCTGATTCTCTATCAGCTCCTCAAACTCCTCCGGCATGCAGGCTCCAAGTACCAGGATCGGCGTCCGGATTCCATATCTTCTAAGCTCCGCTCCTTCTGCCAGATGAGCTACCGCATAATAATCTGCCAGGTCCTCCAAAGCCTTTGCTACCGCAACCGCTCCATGTCCGTATGCATCCGCTTTTATGACTGCCAGCAATAGTGTATCCGGCCGGATATGCTGCCTCATTTCCATTATATTATGCCGAATGGCATCTAAGTCCACTTCTGCCTGTACATTATACCATTTCATGATAATTCTCCTGCTTCCCTTCTATATGATGATGAATATCCCGTAATACGGACTCCAGTCCGCTGATAATATCGCCTGCCAGCATGGATGCGGCTCCCCGCAACTCCGACGCCCGGTCCCCGGCCAGTCCATGGAGAAAGACTCCGCTCTTCGCTGCCTGTGAAAGTGTAAGTCCCTGCGCCACCAGTGCTGCGATCATTCCCGTCAGCACATCCCCTGAACCGCCGGTCGCCATTCCGTCATTGCCGGACAGATTCATATATGAGGATTCCTCATCCGGTACCGCCACTACGGTGTGTGCATCCTTCATGACACAGATCACCTGATTCTCCTGTGCAAACCGCCGGGCTTCTTCCCATGGACACTGCTTCAAGTCTCCGATCCTTCGGCCACTGATCCGTTCCATCTCCTTCATATGCGGTGTCAGGATCATTCCTGCGGATGCTGTTCTTTGTTCTCTCCACGCGGCATTTTCCGACAGGATCGTAATCGCATCTGCATCCAGAATCACAGGACATTCCGCCTGCATGCCCCGGCTGACCAGTCTGTGCCCGGTCTCATCGGTACCAATGCCCGGTCCCAGCACCATGCAATCTGCCCATCCGGCTGCTTCCGTTATCATAGCTTCCGCTTCCTCTGCACTCTGATACACCTGAAGAAGTGCCTCCGGAAGCTTCTCCTGTATTGCTTCCCGGTTATTGATATGTGTGACCACTTTCACCAGTCCGCATCCGGTCCGGTAGGCAGCCTCTGCACTTAGTAATGCCGCTCCGCATACCGTCTCGCTGCCTGCAACTATAGCCACCTTACCGAATGTACCCTTATTGCCGCCTGACTTCCGTACCGGAAGCAGACATTTCAGTTCTTCCGATTCATATGCATAGCATGCAAAGGACTGCTTTTCAAAAACAACTGCCGGGAATCCGATATCCGCAGTAATCACATCCCCACAATAGTCCGGTCCTTCATTCAAAAGCTGTCCGGTTTTCATGCAGCCGAATGTCACTGTCAGATCTGCCCGGAATGCCGTTCCATACAAATGTCCGGTCGTGCTGTCAATGCCCGACGGCATATCCACGGCACACTTCAATCCGCCAAGTGCATTCAGTGCCTCCAGCACTTCCTTCTGCGGTGACGCGATCTCCCGATGCAGCCCGACACCAAACAATGCGTCGACCACCACGTCATATCTTGAGTGTTTCCATTGTTCCATCTCTTCTGTTGTAATTCCTTCTTTTATATCTATATGAAGCTGTTGCAGAATATGTTTCTGTTGCTGATACTGTTCCGATTCCCGTTTTAAACCGCCCACCTGATACACATCCACACTGCAGCCACGTTCGGACAACAGCCGTGCAATTGCCAGTCCGTCTCCACCGTTATTTCCGCCTTCCGTAACAACCAGAACCGTGGGTGCATAATGATAGCCAAACAGATCCAGTTCTTCCATATAATCCATCAATACCTGTACCACTGCCAATGCCGCCCGTTCCATCAGTACCATGGACGGAATTCCGATTTCATTGATCGTGCAGGCATCCACCGCCTGTATTTCTGTTCCTGTTGCAATTACTTTCATGATTTCAGTCTCCTTTTCTCCTCATCATAAGCTTATGATATGGATTTGTCAAACCCCTGCTTTTCCCTTGTATCTCCACATCTTTCTATGATATAATTGTGAAATATATGAGTTAAAAGATTGGAGGAAACATCCATGATTCTGGCATGCCAGTCAGTTTCCAAGTCATTTGGAGTAAAGGAAGTATTAAAAAACATTCAATTTCACATAGAAGATCACGAAAAAGCAGCACTTGTCGGCATCAACGGTGCCGGAAAATCAACCTTACTTAAGATCATTATAGGGGAAGAATCCGCTGATTCCGGTCAGGTAACACTCGGTAAAGACAAGACCATCGGTTATCTGGCTCAGCAGCAGGAGCATTCCTATCAGCATACGATTTATGAAGAAATGCTTTCCGTAAAGCAGCATATCATCGAACTGGATCAGCAGATCCGTGATACGGAAGCTGCCATGAAACATGCGGAAGGTGACGAACTCGCCAAACTACTGGACACCTATACCCGTCTGAACCACGAGTTCGAGCAGTCCAACGGCTATGCCTACAAGAGTGAGATCAACGGTGTATTAAAAGGACTGGGCTTTCAGGAATCCGATTATAATACCAGAATCTCTACCCTTTCCGGCGGTCAGAAGACCCGTGTGGCTCTTGGCCGTCTACTCTTAAGTCATCCGGATATTATATTACTGGATGAGCCGACCAACCATCTGGATATGGACTCCATCTCCTGGCTGGAAACCTATCTGACCAATTATGACGGAGCAGTGCTGATCGTATCCCATGACCGTTATTTTCTGGACCGCATTGTTACCAAGGTCATTGAACTGGAATTCGGCACCAGCCGTGTCTATAATGGGAACTACAGCTATTATGCTTCCAGACGGGAAGAGATCCGTGCCAGTGAGATGAAAGCCTATTTAAACCAGCAGGCAGAGATCAAGCACCAGGAAGAAGTCATCACCAAGCTGAAGTCCTTTAACCGTGAGAAATCCATCAAGCGTGCAGAAAGCCGGGAAAAGATGCTCAGTCACATTCAGGTGCTGGATAAACCACAGGAGATTCGGGATGCCATGCGCATTCGATTAGAACCGGAGGTTGAAAGCGGAAATGACGTTCTGCTGATCGAGCATTTGTCTAAATCCTTTGGCAGTCATTGTCTGTTTGAGGATCTGTCCATGGATATTAAGCGCGGAGAACGGGTAGCCCTGATTGGAAACAACGGAACCGGTAAAACTACTATATTAAAGATCATCAATAAATATCTCCCGAAGGATGCCGGACGAATCGTCCTCGGTTCCCGGGTAAAGATCGGATATTATGATCAGGAGCATCAGGTCCTTTCTCCTGAAAAGACAATCTTTCAGGAAATCTCCGATGCTTACCCTGCATTGACCAATACACGGATCCGAACCGTGCTTGCCGCCTTCCTTTTCACGGGAGATGATGTATTTAAACAGATCCATGACTTAAGCGGCGGTGAACGCGGACGGGTATCCTTAGCCAAGCTGATGCTCTCCTCTGCGAATCTGCTGATACTTGATGAGCCGACGAACCATCTGGATATCACATCCAAAGAGATTCTGGAATCAGCACTCTGCAGCTATACCGGAACTGTCCTTTATGTGTCGCATGACCGGTATTTCATTAACAAAACCGCTACCAGAATTCTGGATCTGACCGACCGGCATTTGAATGAATATAAGGGAAATTATGACTACTATCTGGAGAAAAAGGAGCTGGTGGAACGCCTGTATCAGGAGAGTCTCAACGGAAACTCTGCCGGATCTGCACCGTCTGCTCCGATACCGGATACAGCTTCCGAATCAAAGCTGGACTGGAAAGCCCAAAAGGAGGAGCAGGCCCGGATCCGCAAACGGGAAAATGATCTGAAAAAGCTGGAGGATAAGATTGAAAAACTGGAAACCCGCTGTCAGGAGCTGACAGATGAAATGTGCCTGCCGGAGGTTGCCGTTAATGCCGCCCGGTGCATGGAGCTTGCAAAAGAAAAAGAAGAAACAGAAGCCGCTCTGGAATCTTTATATGAAGAGTGGGAAACTTATGCTGATTAATCAGTATATCGGAGGTTTATTATGAATTTTGGAAATCAATTAAACAAACATAAAAATCTGGTTTTTTTATGCATCCTTGCAGTCGCAATCCTGAGCCTTTTTATTATTTTTGCCAATCTCTACACAAAAGATCTGTCAGGGCATCAGGCTAATATTATCTTTAATAAGGGGGACGATTTTTTTGCCGACTATTTTAATGTCACCTACTATTCCAAGGATTTAGACCCATATCACTCCACGTATAACGGTGCCGCAGAAAAAGCCTACTTCCCTCTTACCTATGTTATTTTCCACTGGTTCAGCCAGTTCATTGATTATGACTCTCTGGAGGTGCCAACTCCGACGGCTCATATGCAGATCCTGTCTGCTATATTGATCATGTCCGGATTCTGTCTGATTCTTTTTCTGGCTTTAGAACAGTTATCTGATTTGAAACGGGGATATCGCTATCTATTACTCCTGTGTTTTGCATTATCCGGTATCTTCCTATTTTCATTTGAACGCGGAAATTCTATTCTGATTGCTGCCGGATGCATGGTTATCTTTCTCGCCACATATACATCTAAGAATCCGGTTCTTCGCGAACTCGGTTATATCGCATTGGCACTGGCTGCCGCTCTGAAAGGTTATCCTGCAATTCTAGGCTTACTGCTGATCTATCGCAGGGAATACAAAGAAGCCATCCGGCTGCTGATTTACGGTCTTGGATTTGCATTTATTCCTTTTAAGTTTCTGCCGGGCGGATTTCATGAGAATCTGAATATCTTCCGGGCGAATGTAAAGCTGAATTCAGAAGCCTATAGTTTCATATGCAATCCCAAGCTTGGACTTTACTATTTTCTTTCCTATGGATTATCCGAGCTTCCAAATGCGCAGAAAGCATTGGAAGCTTCCATGAAGACACCGATTTACATTATCTGCATCGTCAGTCTTCTGTTGAATGCTTTTCAGGACAGCACATGGAAAAGGATAGCCCTGCTGATCTGTATCACCTTACTTGTTCCTACCAATTGTGGACTGTATTGTGCACTTTATCTGTTTCCTGTAATTGTCTTATTTTTCAATGAAGAAAAAAAATGGTATGAGTTCATTTATGTGGTCCTATTTGCCCTGATTCTGAATCCGTTACAATCTATTTCCAAGTTGAACGGTCAGAACATCGGGCTGCTGATTGTTAATCTGGCAATTGTGATCCTCTTCCTCATGCTATTTGCAGAGGCCACTTATAAAACTGTCCATTTCATTCATGAGCGGATTATCAAAAGGAAGCAGAACGTCATTTCTGAAGCCTGAATCATCGAAATATCCATGATTTAACAATCATCAATAACGGATAAAAAACAAAACGCAGACTGATCGATACCAGCCTGCGTTTTGTTTATCCTCTCCTGTTATTACAACAGATTCTTCATTTATGCTTCTTATCTCAGATTCTTATTTCAACTTCTGATCCAGCGTCTCACGGATTGCCTTGATGAATCCCTCACTTGATAATGCTGTCGGATTCGGGATGCTTGTGATCAATGCCAGATCCTTCGTCATCTTTCCGGACTCAATGGTCTCTAAGGTAGCTGCTTCCAGTGCGTCTGCAAACCTGCCAAGCTCCGGAAGATTATCCATCTCGCCACGCTTTCTTAAAGCACCGGTCCATGCAAAGATCGTCGCTACAGAGTTCGTAGATGTCTCTTCGCCTTTTAAATGCTTGTAGTAATGTCTCTGAACTGTGCCATGAGCAGCCTCATACTCATAATAGCCTTCCGGTGATACCAGTACGGAGGTCATCATAGCCAGAGAACCGAATGCACTGGATACCATATCACTCATAACGTCACCATCATAATTCTTACATGCCCAGATGAATCCACCCTTTGCTTTCATAACACGGGCTACCGCATCATCAATCAATGTATAGAAATACTCGATGCCGGCTGCCTTAAACTTCTCATCATACTCTGCATCATAGATTTCCTGGAAAATATCCTTGAATCTGTGATCATATTTCTTAGAAATCGTATCCTTGGTAGCAAACCACAGATCCTGCTTCGTATCCAATGCATAATTGAAGCAGCATCTTGCAAAGCTTTCAATCGACTTATCCGTATTATGAATACCCTGAATGATACCGGCTCCGGTAAAGTCATGAATGGTTTCCCGTGTAACGGTACCATCTTCTGCTGTAAATACCAGCTCTGCCTTGCCGGCACCCGGAACACGGATCTCTGTATTCTTATAAACATCACCATAAGCATGTCTTGCTAATGTGATCGGTTTCTCCCAGTTCTTTACACATGGCTCGATTCCTTTTACAACGATAGGTGCACGGAATACGGTTCCATCCAGAGCTGCACGGATCGTGCCGTTCGGGCTCTTCCACATTTCTTTTAAGTTATACTCTGTCATACGTGCTGCATTCGGTGTGATCGTTGCACACTTAACGGCAACTCCATACTTCTTGGTCGCTTCTGCAGAATCAATCGTTACCTGATCGTTGGTTTCATTTCTGTATTCCAGACCCAGATCATAATACTCCGTCTTTAATTCAATATAAGGAAGCAATAATTCATCCTTAATCATCTTCCAAAGAATACGGGTCATCTCATCGCCATCCATCTCAACCAATGGAGTGGTCATTTTAATCTTTTCCATGTGTAGTCCTCCTGATTATCAAGTTTATCTAGCTTTTCATTTTACGCATAGTCTTTTCATTTGTCAAATCCTATGCCGGCTTTTGTCCGTTTTATTATAAATCTTACTCATCCTCGTCTTCATCCCGGTAAGCCTCATTGCCTTTGTCATTATCACCGGAACGGCGACTAACCAATAGCATAACCACCAGTACAATGATCGATACGATCAATATCACCGCTGCCAGCCAGGGTCTTACCTTATCTCCGGTTGCCGGTGATATCCATGCCATCATAGTTTCCCATGTATTCCACAGATTCATTTCTATCCCTCTCTCCTATCTCTGTCTTTCCGCTCTATATCGCTTATAATATTCCATATATTCTGCTGTGATCAGATTCATGCGAAACAACAGCTGCAAAATTTCCGTATATTCTGTCTCACTGATTCCGGTATTTGCCAATGTCCGGATCTTATCATCCACCAGATCCTTATATTCCTTTGCCGTATATACCAGATTCCGCAGCAGGATACCCAGCTTATAAATATCTTTTACTATCTCCTGACAATGTCCGTCCCTGGTCACCTGATCATCTACCTGAAATACAGGCTGCAGCATGTCCAGTACAACCCTCGCTGATGTGTTGGTCAGATAAAGCCCATTTCCCAGTTCAAACAGATTCTTATATATAACCGGTCGTCCATTGCGGTTGCCGGAGCGATAAGATGGCAGATATTTGGAAAAAATCTTTGACATCATCGTTTCTTTCCGAAACTGCGGATATTCCTCCTTCGTCCGGCACACAATCCCCGGATGATACAACAGTGTCGTGAACTCTGTCCGCGGCACTTCAATCTCACGGGTCTCCTTCTCCACGATCAGAAAATGTACCTTCTTCCGGCTGATCCATATATAAGCAGGTGCCTGCAATACCTGATGCTGTTTCCACGAATCAATAATGATGCATTTGTGATCCCGCTTCACCTTATACTTATAAAAAACCTGCTTTAATTTCTTCTCGTCATAGGACTCCAGTATTTTCTTACGTTCCTCTATCCTATGCCGGTCATCCTTTTCTGTTATTTCTGTTTCAGGCTCTGCATCTGTCTCTGTTTCAGACTCTGTTTCAGACTCTGCCGCCGTCTCTGCTTCTGTTTCAGACTCTGCCTCTGTCTCCGGCATGAGTTCCTCTGCGTCCAGTTCTTCCGTCACAATTGAAAACTTCTGTACAATCACAATTGCAGCAATGCCTGCTGCCACACCGGCCAGAAACAGCCACATGGAATTCACTATAAAAGATACAACAATTCCACCAAGTCCTGCCAGCATAAGGACTGTGGTTCCTATAATATATAAACGTGTTTTCCAATCGCCGTTTTTCAGTCCTTCCAGAACTTTCTTCATAGTAACCACTCCCTCATCCCTGCTGTCTGTTGTATTTATGACTCGCGATTCTCATTTTCCGGTTTTTCCTGTTCTTTTGCGGCTGTCTTTAGCGTTGATGCATCCATTTCCTGATCAAGGACTGACATATCCGGGACGGATTTTTTTGTTGCACCCTTGAAGTTCCGGACTGCAACTGTCGCTTTATTCAATGGTATATTGGTACCGGCTCCGGCTATACAACCTCCCGGGCAGCCCATTCCCTCGATCAGACATCCGTTCTTCCGACCTGCTTTTGCCAGCATCAGCGCCTTCCTGCATTCACTTAGTCCCTCCGCATGTTCAATCTTCACTTCCACATCCGGATAATACTCCTTAATACATGACTGAATTGCATCTGCAACTCCACCGGCTACCGCATAACCACGTCCGGCTCCGGTTGCATCTTCCATCGGAACGCCCTGTCCGAAGTCATCGAACTCAATATCCTGTACAATGAACATTGCATCCAATTCTTCAAACGTAATAACAAAGTCAACATCACTTCGAACAGTTCTTCTGGATGCTTCCAGTTTCTTTGCCGCACACGGTCCGATAAATACCACCGATGCATTCGGATGCTCCTTCTTGATGATCCTGGCGGTGGCAACCATCGGTGTCAGTTCATTGGAAATCATGCTGATCGTCTCCGGGAAATACTTCTTGGCAAGCATTGCCCACGACGGACAGCAGGAGGTCAGCAGG
>HF991366.1:44274-46582 GCA_000431515.1 Clostridium sp. CAG:632
CAGGAGGGCAGCAGGAACGGTTGTTTTCCACTGGCCACGGCCTCCACATAATGCTCTGCCTCTGCCATAGCTCCGATATCCGCACCCATGGCAACCTCATATACATCCTTGAAACCAAGCTTGATCAGGGCTGCCTTGATCTTTTCAGGTGTTGCATACTCACCAAACTGTCCGACAAATGCCGGTGCGATCTCTGCTATGATCTCCCGTCCGGACTTCATTGCACGGATCAGCTGAAACAGCTGGGACTTGTCTGCAATTGCTCCAAACGGACAGCTTACCATACACATACCGCAGGAAACGCATTTGTCCTCATTGATCTTCGCCCGGCCATGCTCATCGCTCTCAATGGCACCGACACCACAGGCATCCGCACACGGCCGCCGCTTATTGGCAATGGCATCATACGGACAGTTGGCTTTACATTTTCCGCATTTAATACATTTATTCTGGTCGATAAAAGAATGACCGTTTACCCAGGTAATGGCATCCATAGGACAGACCTCCATACATGGATGCGCCACACAGCCCTTACATTGATTACTTACTTCGTAGATATTGTTTTCACAGGCATTGCATGCAGATGGGATAACCTGCATCAGCGGTGGTTCATAATATTTCTCATCAATCGCACTTTCTTCCAGCCCCTGTGTTACATGAACCGGTCTGTCCTCCGGGCGGAGAGACATACCCATAGCCAGCCGGACCCGCTCACTGGTAATCGCTCTTTCGCGATATATGTTATCACAATATTGCGGCGTATCTCCCGGTGTTACTTTGTAGGGAATCGCCTCTATATCATCATTAATAGAATCCGAATCATATGCTACTTTTGCAATCTCCACAAATACCTGCTTCCGCAGTCTGCGAACATCTGTCTCTAAACCTCGCATCTTGAACCTCCACTCTTTTACGTCTTAATACATTTGGGATTATTATACCACCGTTCGCCCATGTCTGTCTATGAAAGAAGTTGCTTCTTCCGGCTGTCTTTCATCCGGTTGGGACTTGCTTTTTTCGCTGCAGGTCTTTATACTGTTTAATAGATTTATAAATGATGGGAGACAGATTCTTATGGCATACGTTTCTTCTATGACTTATGCAACCGAAGCACAATTTTTACAGGCAATTGAAGCAGCAAAGCTTGCACAACAGAACGCACAGTCTGCTGCTGTTTCTTATGGGCGTGATTCTTCCGGTACATTTCAGCAGATGCTAAATACCAGTGCGGCATCCTACTCTTCCGGTACATCTGCCATTTCCGACCGGACGGTTCAGACTACTGCCGACCGCAGTATCACTTCTCCCGAAGATCTGGATGCTTATTTTTGCGAAGCGGCAGACACCTATAACCTTTCCGTTGATCTGTTAAAGGCCGTTGCAAAGCAGGAGTCGAATTTCCAATCCAATATCGTATCTTCTTCCGGTGCAGTCGGTATCATGCAGCTGATGCCTTCTACCGCAGCCTATCTGGGTGTTACGGATTCTTATGATCCGTATCAGAATATTATGGGCGGAGCAAAGCTATTAGCCCAGTTATCTGAGCATTATCAGGGAGATCTTTCACTGACACTGGCTGCCTATAATGCCGGCTCCGGTGCTGTTGACCGGTATGGCGGAATTCCTCCTTTTGCCGAAACACAGAATTTTGTTGCAAAAATCAAGGCCAGCCTTGGCATATAGGCTGACCTTTTCTTTTTGTTGCTCGTTTCTTTTTCTATATCTAATGATGATAATTCTGCATACGCATCTCATATTCATCTGCGATCTGTTTGTATTTTCCGTAATCCTTCTCTTTTAACTCGCCGGAGCTCCGATACTGCTCTACCAGCTCCTGATACTCCTTCAGCGCAGTTCTCGCCAAATCCTTATAGTTATTTTCCAGGTTCATCTTCAGCTCGTTTAATTTACCTTCCAATGCCTGCTTGGTTTTCCGTTTAACCATAGTCCCCCTGCCTTTCATTGCCTTACGAACATTCACTATCCTATCGCTGTCTTATGTCCTATGTCTTACCGCTTGTTTCTCTCGTACTTTGCGAGCGTATGCAATGCGTATTGCACACTGGCATACTGCTCTTCCAGGCTACCTGTTCCTGTTGATATATCCAGAGACGCTGCTATATCCGTAAGGAGAACCTCATTGATCGTATCCCGCATTTCCAGGAATACTTTCAGCTTATCCGTATAGGTATCGGCATCCAGAAACTGGATCAACAGTGGATCCACACCCGTGGTCTCTGCTTCGTCTGCCCTCTCTGCCGTTCCTCCGGCTGCAGGCCGCACGGTCGACTGCTGATACACATCCTCC
>HF991366.1:46626-53135 GCA_000431515.1 Clostridium sp. CAG:632
AAGCCTGCTGCATCGCTTCGGCTGATTCCGGTCTCCGGTTCCGGTACGATTTCCGGATAAACCCGTTCAAACCGGTACTGCTGTCCGGCGTTCGGATACTTCTCCCGGTCTACCGGCTCCAAAAACATCTCCAGCGAGCGGACATATACTATAAAATCTCCATATAATGCCTGATATACCACCATTTCCTCATTCGTCTCAGAATCATATGCCAGTGTCAGGATCTGGTACAGATTCCCCTTAAAATGACGATAACGTTGTCCCGGAACGGGACGTGATGTCTGACTCATATTAGCCCTTCCTTCTTTGCTCCATTTATAATACCTGTCACTTATTATAAGCTTTGCCTGTAGGTATTTCAAGTAAACAATTTTACATAAAGAATCTTGCCAAGTATTTCCCCTCTATTGTATAGTTAGATAATAATCCGAACGAATCGAGGAATGAATATGAACTACGCATTTATAAACGGAAAAATTTTGGACGGAACCAAAGATATGCAGGTACAGAACAGACTCTATATTCTGGTGCAGGACGGCATTATCACCGATATTGTGCCGGGCACCGCAGACCTTCAGAATTACAACATCATTGATCTGCAAGGGAATTACATTCTGCCGGGTCTGATCAATATGCATGTCCACCTTGCCGGAAATGGCAAGCCGCAGAAAAAGCAACGTGACAATGAGAAGCTGGTTAATACTATCATGGGATCTTCTCTTACTCGTAAGATTGCTTATAAAATGGTCTCCGGCTTTGCAAAAGATGAACTTCTGAGCGGTGTTACCACCATCCGGACCGTCGGTGGTCTCGGTGACTTCGATACCCGTCTGCGTGACGAGATCGAGGCCGGAACCAAAACAGGTCCCCGTATCCTTGCCGCGAATCAGGGAATCTCTGTTCCCGGCGGCCACATGGCAGGCTCGGTTGCCATTGCTGCCGAGACGGCGGATGATGCTCTCAGCCAGCTTGCAAAATCAGAGGAAGAAAAAGTCGATCTGATCAAGCTCATGATTACCGGTGGTGTTATGGATGCCAAGGAAAAGGGGGTTCCCGGCGAACTGAAAATGTCACCGGAAATGGTGCATGCCGTATGTCAGAAGGCACATGAAGACGGCTACCTGGTTGCTGCCCATGTGGAATCTCCGGAGGGCGTGCGCGTTGCTTTAGAAAACGGTGTCGACTCCATTGAACACGGTGCCAAATTAAGTGATGATATGATCAAGCTCTTCAAGGAACGTGGTGCTTTCCTCTGCACCACGATCTCACCGGTTCTGCCGTATGCTTTATTTGACCGTTCTGTCACCAATGCGACAGAGGTAGAACAGTACAATGGCAATGTTGTATTCGAGGGAATCATTGCCTGTGCAAAGGCAGCTCTGGAACATGATATCCCGGTTGTTCTGGGTAATGATGTCGGCTGTCCGTGGATCACGCAGTATGACTTCTGGCGTGAACTCTACTACTTCCACAAGTATGTCGGTGTTTCCAATGCCTTTGCTATCTATACTGCGACCAGGCGAAGTGCCGAGCTTGCCGGAATCGGTCATATTACGGGTTCTATAGAAAAAGGAAAATCCGCCGATATGCTCGTCATCTCAGGAAATCCACTGGAGGATCTGCGTGCTCTGAGATACCCGGAAATGGTGATTACCAGAGGCACTATTCTCAATCATCCAAAGATCAGGAAGCGGAAGCAGGTGGAAGCAGAACTGGATAAGTTCCTGTAAGCACCTGTTTCTCCACCGGTCTCCTTACATCTGCACATTGAAAACCCCCATAAACTATATTATAATAATAATATCAATTTATGGGGGTACCTGCTTATGAAACTAACTTTTATTGGGGCTGATCACGAGGTTACCGGCAGTTGTCACTATCTGGAAATTGCAGGAAAACGATTGACTATTGACTGCGGACTGGAACAAGGAGCTGACATCTATGAGAATGAAGAGCTTCCCTGCGCCGCTGCTGATCTGGATTATGTATTTCTAACACATGCACATATTGATCACAGCGGTTATCTGCCATTCCTTTACTCACACGGATTCCGTGGTACCATTTTTGCAACCAAAGCAACCACGGATCTATGCCAGATCATGTTACGTGATAGTGCTCACATCCAGGAGATGGAAGCAGAATGGAAGAATCGAAAAGCCAGACGTTCCGGTCTTCCTGAAGTGATTCCTCTCTATACTATCCAAGATGCAGAAAATGTCATTTCTCATTTTCATTCTTTAGACTATGATACTATTATTACCATCTGTGACGGAATTCAGGTGCGTTTTTCCGATGTCGGCCATCTACTAGGCTCTGCCAGCATTGAACTGTGGGCTACCGAGGATGACCAGACCGTAAAACTGGCCTTTTCGGGAGATGTCGGCAATATTAACCAGCCGTTAATCCGGGATCCGCAATATCTTTCCGATGCCGACTATGTCATTATGGAATCCACCTACGGTGACCGGAATCATACTGCCACTCCCGATTATGTGGCATCTCTTACCCGCATTATCCGGGATACTTTTAAACGCGGTGGCAACGTAGTCATTCCATCCTTTGCAGTCGGAAGAACCCAGGAATTATTATATTTCATCCGTGAGATCAAGACACAAAACCTGCTTCCGGAATATCCGGATTTTGAAGTATTTGTAGATAGTCCGTTAGCTGTGGAGGCTACGAGTGTATTTAACCGTAATGTAGATAGTTGTTTTGATGAAGAGGCCATGGCACTGGTCCGTCAGGGAATTAATCCGATCACCTTCCCTGGTCTGAAGACCTCCGTTACCAGTGATGAGTCGAAAGCGATTAATTTCAATCCAAATCCAAAGGTTATCCTCTCCGCTTCCGGAATGTGCGAAGCAGGCCGTATCCGTCATCATTTAAAACATAACCTGTGGCGTCCGGAATGTACGATCCTTTTCGTTGGCTATCAGGCAAACGGTACACTTGGCCGTGCCTTACTGGAAGGTGCAAAGGCAGTGACACTGTTTGGTGAAACGATCGAGGTTACTGCTCACATTGAGAAACTGGATGGCATCAGCGGTCACGCCGATAAGGATCACCTGATCAAATGGTTGGAGGCAATGTCCCCTAAGCCGAAAAAGGTGTTTATTGTTCATGGCGAGGACAATGTCTGTGATTCTTTTACAGCCTGCCTGCGTGACGAGCATGGTTATGATGCAGAGGCACCATATACCGGTGCTTCCTTTGATCTTTTGACAGGCACATGGCTGAGTGACGGTAATCATATCCACAAGCAGCAGAGCACCGTAAAAGAAAAATCTATCCGGGCTACCAATATTTATCTGCGTCTCGTTGCTGCCGGTCAGCGCCTGATTGCTGTAATCCGCCATAATGAAGGCGGTACCAACAAGGATCTGATCAAATTTACCGATCAGATCAACTCTCTTTGCGATAAATGGGATCGTTAACCAGTAGCCTAAAAAGTCCCTGCCGCATACCATATAGAAAAGGGGTCTTCGGTATGGTGACACATGGCTGCCGGTATTACTTCTGAACAACTACTATCTTCCAATCACATTATAAAAGCAGACTATGCACACCACCGTCATATCTATGGCCGTGGTGTGACAGTTGCTGTTCTGGATTCCGGCATTCAGCCACGGGCTGATTTTCTGTCTCTGCCGGATGCTTCTGCTCCATCCCGGATTCTGCATTTTGAAGACTTTGTCCATGCACGTTCACTGCCCTATGATGATGCCGGACACGGAACCCATATCTGCGGAAAAATCGCATCTTCTCATCCTATCGGTTCTGAATATCTCGGAATTGCTCCGGCCTGTAATCTGGTCGTTCTGAAGGTATTGGATCAGAACGGAAATGCTCCGCTCAGCACCTTTATCCGTGCCCTGCGCTGGATTCATCACTATCAGTCTTCCTATCACATCCGAATCGTCAATATCTCCATCGGTACCACTTTATCTTCCGGCTATTCTCATTCCGATCTCCTGATTCAGGAAGTGGAACAGCTCTGGACTGACGGCCTGATCGTGTGTACCTCTGCAGGAAACAACGGACCGGCTCCCGGTTCTATCAGTGCCCCCGGCTCCAGCTGCCGGGTGATCACCGTCGGTGCCTCGGATGATAATATTCCTGCCCTGCGTTCCAATATCCATCGGCAGTATTCCGGTCGGGGGCCAACCGGCTGTAGCACTGTCAAACCGGAGCTTGTCGCTCCCGGCAGCCAGATCATCAGCTGCAATAACCAGAGACTCGGCTACACCGCCAAGACCGGAACTTCCATGTCTACCTCTTTAGTCAGCGGTGCCATTGCACTTTTACTTGAGCAGGAGCCTTCCCTCAGTAACCGGGACGTAAAAAACCGCCTGCACGACTGTGCAAGGCGGCTTAATCTTCCTCATTTTCAGCAGGGCTGGGGACTCTTAGATATCTCCCGGTTGCTGAAATGATGGGTTTTCTATATTTTTCTCACTATCATAATAACAAATGTATAACCTTAATTTCCACGGTTATAGTTGATCAGGCATCCCTTTAAGATAATCTCTCTCTCATTATCTGTCAGCTGTCCAAGGGTCAGTGTAAACTCTTTCATATCCTTGTTTACCACATATGCCTTGATTTCATCGGTCTTATTCTTAACTGCCTCAGCAATGCCGGGGATGAAGATATAATCATCGTTTGCAAACGGAAGCTCTGTATCCTTATCCTGAATCAGGAATGGGAGCATACCCCAGTTGATCAGGTTGGAACGATAACGCTTGGTTGCATATTCATTTGCAATATTCGCCCAGCCGCCTAATACCTTCTGGCAGGATGCAGCCTGCTCTCTGGCAGAACCGTCACCCGGCTTTACTGCAAAGATCGTACTTCCGACACCAACAGTCTTTCTGCTGATCTTGTAGGTCTCCTTGATCTTATCCATGATTGGAGTCAGCTCGGATACTGCTTCACACGGACAGCTATCTGCCTCAATGGCCTTCTGTGCCTTCTGAATCTCCTTGGCACGTCCAACATATGCAGGATCCTTTCTGGACAACGTAAACTCAGCCAGTCCAAGCGGATTTGAACGATATGAAGAAGTCTCTCCGGAAGGAATCAGTTCATCTGTGGTTGTAACCGGATCATGGATCTCGGATACTACCTTCAGTATCAGATTCTCCGGCAATGGAGACATGGCTGGCCAGTCCTTAATATTCGGACCGAACTTGATCTCAACTGACGGATCCGGCTTTCCAACGCCATTATATACACGGTTCTCATAAATTGCTTTATCAAAATAATACTTTCTCTTTGTAAAGTTCACATCCACATCCGTAGCAGCGGTCAGATAACCTTTATTGGCTGCAGTTGCTGCAATGGAACGGGCATCCATCAATGCAACGGATGAAATCTGTCCGTTCTGGATCTTAGAACCTTCACGGTTCGGGAAGTTTCTGGTTGAATGACGGATACTGAATGCATTATTTGCCGGAGTATCACCTGCACCAAAACATGGACCACAGAATGCAGTCTTTACAATGGAACCGGTCTCGATCAGATCAGCCAGTACTCCATTCTTTGCAAGCTCCATATAGATTGGTGTACTTGCCGGATATACACTTAATGTAAACTCATCTGCTCCGATGTAAGATCCCTTCAGAATATCTGCTGCTTCACAGATGTTCTCAAATCCGCCGCCTGCACAGCCTGCGATAATTCCCTGTTCAACATAAAGTCTGCCATCTCTTACCTTATCCTTTAAGGTGAAATCAACCTTACCATCCAGACTGACCTTTGCACGCTTCTCGCAATCATCCAGAATATCCATCAGATTTGCATTCAGCTCTTCAATCGTATATACATTGCTTGGATGGAACGGCATTGCGATCATTGGCTTCACTTCTGATAAATCAACATATACAACACCATCATAGTAAGCAACCGCACCAGGATTTAACTCCTTATAATCTCCGCTTCTTCCATGGATATCATAGAATTCCTTAATCCGGTCATCGGTCTTCCAGATGGATGACAGACAGGTTGTCTCTGTAGTCATAACATCAATACCGATCCGGTAATCTGCACTTAAGTTCTCAACACCGGGTCCTACGAACTCCATAACCTTATTCTTAACATAACCGCATCCGAAGGTAGCTCCGATAATTGCCAGAGCCACATCCTGCGGGCCGACACCTTTCTGTGGCTTTCCTGTCAGATAAACGGCAACAACGCCCGGCATATCTACATCATAGGTCTTGGAAAGCAGCTGTTTTACCAGCTCACCGCCACCTTCGCCGATTGCCATAGTACCTAATGCACCATAACGGGTATGACTGTCAGAGCCCAGGATCATCTGTCCGCCGGCTGCCAGCATTTCTCTGGCAAACTGATGGATAACTGCCTGATGAGGTGGTACATACATTCCACCATAACGCTTTGCGCAGGACAGACCAAACATGTGGTCATCCTCATTAATCGTACCGCCAACCGCACATAAGGAATTGTGGCAGTTCGTTAGTACGTATGGGATTGGGAATTTCTCAAGT
>HF991366.1:53157-66847 GCA_000431515.1 Clostridium sp. CAG:632
TTCTCAAGTCCGGATGCTCTGGCTGTCTGAATGATTCCTACGAATGTAATATCATGGGAAGTCAGCTTATCAAACTTAATCTGAAGCTTTTTATCATTTCCGGATGTATTATGTGCCTGAAGAATCTGATATGCCATCGTATTCTTCGCTGCCTCTTCCTTTGAAAGCTTATTACCTGTCGATGCCTCATAGCCTGCTACTGCCTGTCCATCCTGAACCAGCTCAGTACCATTGATCAGGTAAGCGCCTCCGTCAAATAGTGTTACCATGAAAAGTCCTCCTTTATCTGTCTCTCATATTTTATCATCAATACCTATAACCTTTATCCTGTCTGCGGATATTAATCCATGAATTTCAGCACGAATCCCAGAATCAGGAACAACGCTGAAACTACCACTGCAATAATATTCAGAACCAATCCCGCGGTTGCCATTCCCCGTTTGGATGATTTCCTGCCGAGATTTGCGTTCTGGATTCCCGCAATCGCCAGTATTATAAATATTCCTCCGTATAAAAAGCCTCCTCCAAACAGAGTACTGCACATCATACCAAGGTTTAAAACATTCAGAATGATACCAAGGATCAAACTGGTCTTTGCCTTTTTCGCACATGCATCATCCTGTGCGGCCTGAAGAGATGCTGTTCCTTCTGCGACCGTATTCTGTGCATTCTGATTCATATTATAATTGTATGCCCCGGCATCATAGGTTCCGGTCTGATTGCTGTACGGATCTGCATTGTACGTTCCGGTCTGGTTATTGTACGGATTTGCATTGTACGTTCCGGTCTGATTACTTCCTGCAGTTCCGAAGGTCTTCGCATCATATCCTAAATCGGATTCCGTGGGCTTGCTCTCGCCTATACTGCTTTCATCCAGGTGAAATGGATTACCGGCATTATTCTGATTATTATCCATAGCTTCTCCTCGTTATCTCTCATTTGCATTAATTACTTATCTTACAAAGTTACCGCAACTATTTTAACACATTTTATCAGAAATAGAAATAGAAAATCCCCATACTATGCATATTAATGCAAGGAATTGCGTAAATAGTCAAAACAGGAGAGGATATCTCTGATCCTCTCCCGCCTGTTTTATTTCTGTCCTGTATGATAGATTACTTCTTTGTAATATATCCCTTTGCCTTTAATAATTCAGCACAAAGCACTGCACCACCGGCTGCACCACGAACTGTATTATGTGAAAGGCCAACGAACTTCCAGTCAAAGATGCTGTCCTCACGAAGACGTCCAACAGAAACGCCCATACCATGCTCATAATCTACATCCAAACTTACCTGTGGGCGGTTATCCTCCTCCAGATACTGGATGAACTGCTTCGGAGCACTTGGAAGTCCCAGTGCCTGTGGTTCACCACTGAAGTTTACCAGACGGTCGATCAGCTCTTCCTTGGTCGGCTGTTTCTTAAAGTTTACAAATACAGCTGCTGTATGTCCGTTTAATACCGGTACACGGATACACTGACTGGTGATCTTAGGGCCATTGGTGCATTTTTCAATCTTACCGTCTACGATATCACCCCAGAGACGAAGCGGCTCCTGCTCGGACTTCTCTTCTTCTCCTCCGATATACGGAATGATATTACCTACCATCTCCGGCCAGTCCTTAAAGGTCTTACCGGCACCTGAGATTGCCTGATAAGTAGTAACCACTACTTCCTGTGGCTCAAATTCCATCCATGCTGTTAATACCGGTGCATAGCTCTGAATGGAGCAGTTCGGTTTTACAGCAACGAAGCCGCGCTTAGTTCCCAGACGTTTCTTCTGATATTCAATTACCTCTGCATGCTGTGGATTGATCTCCGGTACCATCATCGGAACATCCGGTGTCCAGCGATGTGCGCTGTTATTGGAAACAACCGGTGTCTCTGTCTTTGCATAAGCTTCCTCGATCGCCTTGATCTCATCCTTTGACATATCAACCGCACTGAATACAAAATCAACGGTAGATGCAACTTCCTCTACTTCGTTTACATTATGAACAATGATATTCTTAACTGCCTCCGGCATCGGTGTATCCATCTTCCAACGGTCACCGACAGCTTCTTCATAGGTCTTTCCGGCACTTCGTGGGCTTGCAGCAATGGTAACCACCTCAAACCACGGATGATTCTCTAATAATGAAATAAATCTCTGTCCTACCATACCGGTACCACCAAGGATACCTACACGTAACTTCTCACTCATTGTTTCTCTCCTATTAGTAATATTCATATGTTGTGTGCTTTCGCACCCTGTATCTTACATGTTATTTGATGACACGTACTTTTACAACACCTTCGATTGCATTCAGTTCCGCAACAATGGCATCTGTGATTTCGGCTGATACATCTAACATGGAATATGCCCAGTCACCCTTAGACTTGCTGATCATATCGGAAATGTTGATTCCTTTTGATGAGAATACACCGGTAAATCTGGTCAGCATATCCGGGATATTCTTATGATTGATCACAACTCTTGCTGTATTTGTACATACGCCCATATCACATGCAGGGTAGTTTACGGAATTCTTGATATTACCGTTTTCGATATAATCAACCACCTGCTTAACTGCCATAACTGCGCAGTTATCTTCAGACTCTTCCGTAGAAGCTCCCAGATGTGGTAATGTAATGACATTCTCGACACCCGCAACTGCCGGATTCGGGAAGTCCGTTACATACTTGCTTACCTTGCCGGATGCCAGTGCAGCCTTGATATCCTCATCATTAACCAGAACATCTCTTGCAAAGTTCAGGATCTTAACACCATCCTTCATCATGCCGAATGCAGCTGCATTCAGCATGCCCTTGGTACTGTCTAAAGCCGGTACATGGATGGTAATGTAATCACACTCTTTATAAATATCTTCTACATTTGAAATATGCTTTACCTGACGGGACAGATTCCATGCTGCATCCACTGATACATATGGATCATATCCATATACTTCCATTCCTAAGCTGACTGCTACATTGGCAACCTTTGCACCAATCGCACCCAGACCGATCACACCTAACTTCTTTCCTTCGATCTCACAGCCTGCGAACTTGGACTTATTCTTCTCAACTGCCTTTGCAATGCCTTCATCTGCAGCATTTGCCTTTACCCAGTTATATCCGCCAACCAGATCTCTGGAAGCCAGAAGCAGACCTGCAATTACGATCTCCTTTACGCCGTTTGCATTTGCACCCGGTGTATTGAATACAACAATACCCTGCTCTGCACATTTATCCAGCGGAATATTATTAACTCCGGCACCCGCTCTTGCGATTGCCTTTAAGTCTGCAGGCAGTTCCAGATCATGCATTGCTGCACTTCTTACCAATACTACATCTGCATCTGCCAGATCCTCTACTACATTATATCCTTCCGGTAACAGATCCATACCGCATGCTGCGATCGGATTCAAGCATTTAACCTTAGCCATTACTGATTCTCCTCCTCGAACTTCTTCATAAACTCAACCAGCTTCTCTACACCTTCGATTGGCATAGCATTGTAAATGCTGGCACGCATACCGCCTACGGTACGATGTCCCTTGATATTTACAAATCCGGCTGCGGTTGCTTCCTTTACAAACTTTGCATCCAGCTCTTCGTCACCGGTTACAAACGGTACATTCATGAGAGAACGATCCTTCTTCTCAACAGTGCCCTTGAACATCTTGCTGTTGTCCAGAAAATCATACAGGATAGCTGCCTTCTTCTCGTTATGGATCTTCATAGCTTCCAGACCACCCATTTCCTTAACCCACTTGAATACCTTGCCACAGATATAAATACCGTAGCATGGAGGTGTGTTGTACAGGGACTTGGCATCTGCCTGTGTCTTATACTTTAACATGGTTGGTGTTCCTTCCAAAACATCATCGCGGATCAGGTCTTCCCGGATAATTGCAACTACAACACCGGCCGGTCCTACGTTCTTCTGTACACCGAAATAAATGAGACCGTAGTCTGATACATTTACCGGCTGGGGGAGGGGGTTAGATGAGATATTTGCTATCAGATGTCAGATGACATATCTGCTACCAGAATCTTACCCTTTGTGTTTGGTAAGGTCTTATAAGTGGTTCCATAAATTGTATTGTTATGGCAGATGTATACATAATCAGCATCATCATCGATCGGTAAATCCGAGCAATCCGGAATGTAGCTGAAGGTCTTATCTGCAGAGGATGCAATGATATTTACCTTACCATACTTTTTAGCCTCTTCTGCTGCCTTCTTTGCCCACTGTCCGGTCACAATATAATCAGCGACCTTATTCTTCATCAGGTTCATTGGAATCGCTGCAAACTGCTGAGATGCACCACCCTGCAGGAATAATACCTTGTAGTTATCCGGGATCTTCATCAGATCTCTCAAATCCTGCTCTGCAGTCTCTATAATCTCTTCAAATGCCTTGGATCGATGACTCATCTCCATTACACTCATGCCGGTTCCATTGTAATCCAGCATCTCTTCTGCTGCTGCTTTTAACACAACCTCCGGTAATACAGATGGTCCTGCTGAAAAATTATACACTCTTGCCATTTTATAAATCCTCCTCGACTTATTCGCTATCATCCAATCCCGGAACAGCCACCTCGCAGCCGTTCCGAGATCATAGTGCCTTAAATTATTTTCTGAATATTATTTTTCCAGATCTTCCTCTGAGAAACAGGTCTCAATCGGCTTACCCGGTGCTACCATCGGCCATACCTTATCATCTTCATTAATGATACAGTCGATCACTACCGGTCTGCCTGCCTGCTGTGCCTTCTTAAAGGCTTCTTCAAATTCATCAATGGTTGTTACACGACAACCGATCGCTCCCATAGCCTCTGCAAGCTTTGCAAAGTCTACATTATCATTTAAGATTGTATTCGAATACCGCTTGTCATAGAACAATGTCTGCCACTGACGAACCATTCCAAGCACATGATTATTGATCACGATTTCAATGATCGGAATGTTATATCTGGCTGCAGTTGCAATCTCATTCATATTCATACGGAAACATCCGTCACCCGCAATATTGACAACCGTTTCATCCGGTCTTGCAAGCTTCGCACCCAGCGATGCACCCAGACCATAACCCATGGTTCCAAGGCCACCGGATGTCAGGAGCTGATGCGGTCTCTTGTATTTATAATACTGTGCTGCCCACATCTGATGCTGTCCTACCTCTGTAACAACCGTTGCCTCACCATCCGTCAGCTCATAAAGCTTTTCCATGATCTCCGGTCCGGTCAGGACGCCCTTATCATAGGTCATCGGATATTTCTCCTTCAGGTCACGGATCTCATCCATCCATTCCGGCTTCTCGGATGCATCCACCTGATCGATCAGCTGCTGCAGGATTACCTTTGCATCGCCGATAATTGCTTCATCTACTTCAATATTCTTATTGATTTCTGCCTGATCTACATCAATATGGATAATCTTGGCATTCTCTGCGAACTTACTTGCATTACCGATTACACGATCCGAGAATCTGGCACCAACAACAACCAAAAGGTCTGCATCTGATAATCCGAAGTTCGATGCCTTGGTACCGTGCATACCGATCATACCGGTATAACGGTCTGCAGTGCCTTCGATTGCACCCTTACCCATCAGGGTATCACAAACAGCTGCATCAATCTTATCAGCAAAAGCTCTTAATTCCTGCTCTGCATCAGCGATCACCACGCCGCCGCCTGCCATAATAAACGGCTTCTTGGAACGGTTGATCATATCAACTGCCCGCTTTACAGCCGACTCATCAATCGTATCCGTTACCCGCTCGATTTCTACCGGCTTCTTCGGCTCATAATCTGCCAAATTGGCAGTTACATCCTTGGTAATATCAACTAAAACAGGACCCGGTCTTCCGCTCTTTGCGATCTTAAATGCCCGGCGGATCGTGTCTGCCAGTTCATGCACATTCTTTACAATAAAGCTGTACTTTGTGATTGGCATAACCACGCCTGCAATATCGACCTCCTGGAAGCTGTCCTTACCCAGTAAGGTAACACCTACATTGGCAGTGATCGCAACCATTGGTACAGAATCCATATATGCGGTTGCAATACCGGTCACCAGATTGGTTGCTCCCGGTCCGCTGGTTGCCATACAGACACCTACCTTACCGGTTGCTCTGGCATATCCGTCTGCTGCATGGGCTGCGCCCTGCTCATGGGATGTCAAAACATGCTTGATCTCTCCCTGATGCTTATATAATTCGTCATAAATATTCAGGATACAGCCGCCCGGATATCCGAATACGGTATCAACGCCCTGTTCCTTCAAACATTCAATTACGATTTCAGAACCTGTTAATTGCTTCATTCTCTTCCTCTCCTTACTTCTTCCCCGGAATTTCCAAGATTGCACCCCGATTACCGGATGTTACCATCGCTGCATATCTTGCCAGATAACCGGTGGTTACCTTCGGTTCTCTCGGCTGCCACTGCTCTTTACGCTTTGCCATCTCTTCATCGGATACTCTCACATTCAATGACAGGTTATCGATATCGATATCAATGATATCTCCTTCCTGTACCAATGCGATCGGACCACAAACAGCTGCTTCCGGTGATACATGACCGATGGAAGCTCCACGGCTGGCCCCTGAGAACCGTCCGTCTGTGATCAGTGCAACCGATGAACCAAGACCCATACCGGCAATCGCAGATGTCGGATTCAACATCTCACGCATACCCGGGCCACCCTTAGGTCCCTCATAACGGATAACGACTACATCACCTTCTACGATCTTACCACCTTTGATCGCAGCAATTGCATCCTCTTCGCATTCAAAGACTCTGGCCGGGCCGGAATGCTTCATCATTTCCGGAACAACTGCAGAACGCTTTACAACGCTGCCATCCGGTGCCAAATTACCCTTTAATACTGCCAGACCGCCTGTTTTACTATATGGCCGGTCAACCGGTCTGATAACCTCCGGATTCCGGTTTACACAGCCTGCGATATTTTCTCCGACTGTCTTACCGGTTACTGTCATACAGTCTGTATGAAGCAGACCCAGCTTATTGATCTCATTCATAACCGCATATACACCACCGGCCTCGTTCAAATCCTCCATATAGGTAGGTCCGGCAGGTGCCAGATGACACAGGTTCGGTGTCTTTGCACTGATCTCATTTGCAAAGGAAATATCAAAGTCAAATCCGATCTCATGTGCGATTGCCGGCAGATGCAGCATACTGTTTGTAGAGCATCCCAGTGCCATATCGATCGTCAGTGCATTTAAGATTGCATCCTTTGTCATAATATCTCTTGGGCGGATGTTCTTGCGGTACATATCCATAACTGCCATACCTGCATGCTTTGCAAGCTTGATTCTCTCTGAATATACAGCCGGGATCGTTCCGTTTCCGCGAAGTCCCATACCGAGAACCTCTGTCAGACAGTTCATGGAATTGGCTGTATACATACCTGAACAGGAACCACAGGTCGGGCATACTTTATTCTCAAACTCTTCTACATCTTCTTCTGTCATTGTACCGGCTGCATAAGATCCGACTGCCTCAAACATCGAAGAAAGACTTCTCTTCTGTCCGTGTACATGACCGGCCAACATCGGGCCGCCACTGACAAATACGGTCGGGACATTGATTCTGGCGGCTGCCATTAAAAGTCCCGGTACGTTCTTATCACAGTTTGGAATCATAACCAGGGCATCAAACTGATGTGCCAGTGCCATACATTCCGTAGAATCTGCGATCAGATCTCTGGTAACCAGAGAATACTTCATACCGATATGTCCCATTGCAATACCATCGCAGACCGCAATTGCCGGGAACATGATCGGTGTTCCGCCTGCCATTGCAACACCAAGCTTCACTGCCTGTGCGATTTTATCCAGATTCATATGTCCCGGTACGATCTCGTTGTAGGAACATACGATACCAACCAATGGACGTTCCATTTCTTCTTTTGTCATACCCAGTGCGTTGAACAGGGACCGATGTGGTGCCTGCTGCATGCCTGTCTTTACTGCATCACTTTTCATTTCTATTCTCCTTTATAGACTCCAGCCCGGATATCCGCGGACATCCGCTACATACTGCTATCTTTCTATACTCTGTTATAATCGCCGGCAGATCAGGTCGCCCATTTCTGAACAGCTTACCAATGTCATACCATCATCCATAATATCACAGGTACGGTAATTCTCCTGTAATACCTTCTTGATAGCCGCTTCAATGCTGTCCGCTTCTTTATCCATGTCAAAGGAGAAACGAAGCATCATAGCTGCTGACAGGATCGTTGCAATCGGATTCGCCTTATTCTGTCCTGCGATATCCGGTGCTGAGCCGCCGCTTGGTTCATACATACCGAACTTGGTCTCGTTTAAGCTGGCCGAAGCTAACATTCCGATAGATCCGGTTACCATAGAAGCCTCATCCGATAAAATATCACCAAACATATTCTCAGTCAGGATCACATCAAACTGTGCCGGATCCTTAACCAGCTGCATTGCGCAGTTGTCAACCAGCATATGCTCTAATGTAACTTCCGGATAATCCTTTGCGACTTCCTCGACGACCTTTCTCCATAATCTGGATGAATCCAGTACGTTCGCCTTATCCACGCTGGTTACCTTCTTCCGGCGCTTCATGGCAATATCAAAGCCCTTAATTGCAATTCGTCTGATCTCGTTCTCATCATAGGTCAGCTCATCATATGCTTTCAGGACACCGTTCTCTTCTACAGTCTTGCGTTCTCCGAAGTATAATCCACCCGTCAGTTCACGCATGATCATCATATCAAATCCCTTGTCCGAGATCTCTTCCTTCAGAGGGCATGCACCCTTTAACTCCGGATATAACACTGCCGGTCGAAGATTTGCAAACAGATTCAATGCCTTACGGATCTTCAGCAGACCGGCCTCCGGTCTCAAATGTGGAGGAAGCTTATACCATGGCGAGGTAGTTGTATTTCCTCCAATGGAGCCTAATAAAACCGCATCTGAAGCTTTTGCTATCTCGATTGCCTCATCTGTAAGCGGCACTCCATAAGCATCAATGGAACATCCACCCATCAGAATCTGCTGATAGTTAAATGTATGTCCATACTTTTCACCAACTGTATCCAGCACTTTCATAGCCTGCGAGACGACTTCCGGTCCGATACCGTCGCCCTTAATAACTGCTATATTTACGTTCATGTCTCAACTTCCTTCCTGTTCCTTATAGCGGGTATAAAAACTTTATCCTATATCATAAATCATTTATGTCGATTTTTCAATGTTTAAATCATTCCGGAAACATTCTTTCATGTTTATAAGATGCTCCCCGTTGTACTGAAACCGGACAATCCATGGTTTAAACTCCATGATTCGGAGAAACTCTTCATATCCGTAATCCGGTTTATAATAGTGAATGATCGTACTCAGTGCTGTCCCATGAGTTCCGATCACAATGGTTTCATCCGGATGCTCTGCCACCAGTTCCCAGAGCTTCCGGAGATTCCTTGTCTGTACCTCCTGCAGGGTCTCACAGGTCTCATACCGGTATGTGAAATCCTCCCAGGCCCTTTGACTGATCGAGTAGTACTCCTCTCCCTTTGCGAGCAGTGTCCACTCCCGGAATTCTTCCTTCTCCTCGACCGGAAGGCCGGCTGCCTCTGCGATTGGCCGGACTGTATCTGCAGCCCGCCTGAAATTGCTGGCATATACATGGGTCAACTGACCGATCATCCCCTGTTTTACCATATAATCCCTTGCCAGATACCGGTCCTGCATTCCCTCTGCTGTCAAAGGGCGATCCTTATCTATGGGATTTGAGTAATCCGTCTGTGCATGGCGGACAAAATATACCGTTGTCATCTGTTCTCTCCATATACTTTTATACACACAAAGGCCTCCACAAAAAGCACAGGAAATCTTCCTGCACCTTCTGTGAAAGCCTATGAGTAGTCTGCTTATTTATGACTGTTAATATAATTTACAAGGCCCTCTGCCTTGATGATTTCCTGCATAAATGGTGGGAAAGCCTGACCCTTATACTCGGTTCCCTTTGTACGATCATAGATCATACCGCTGTCAAAATCGATTTCTACTTCATCACCTGCTTCGATTTCCTCTGCCGCTTCCTTACACTCAATGATTGGAAGTCCGATATTGATCGCATTTCGATAGAAAATTCTTGCAAAAGTCTCTGCGATCACACAGCTGATGCCGGAAGCCTTAATTGCAATCGGTGCATGCTCTCTGGAAGAACCACATCCGAAGTTCTTCTGTGCCACCATGATATCACCCGGCTTTACCCGTTTTACGAAGTCCGGATCAATATCCTCCATGCAGTTCTTAGCCAGCTCTGCCGGATCAGAAGAATTCAGATATCTTGCCGGAATAATAACATCCGTATCTACATTGTCTCCATATTTATGTACAATTCCATGTGCTTTCATATTCTGTATTCCTCCCTGATTATTTCATTACTTCTGCCGGTCCTGAGATCTTACCGGTAATAGCGGATGCCGCTGCAACTGCAGGGGATGCCAGATATACCTCAGATTCTACATGACCCATACGACCTACAAAGTTACGATTGGTAGTAGCGACTGCGCGTTCTCCGGCAGCCAGAATACCCATATGTCCGCCCAGACACGGTCCACAGGTCGGTGTGCTGACAATCGCTCCCGACTCAATAAAGGTCTTTAATAAGCCTTCTTCCATTGCCTGAAGGTAGATTGCCTGTGTGGCCGGAATGATGATAACACGAAGCCCCTTTGCTACCTTACGTCCCTTCATGATCTCTGCTGCGATCCGGAGATCTGAAATATGACCGTTTGTGCAGGAACCGATCACAACCTGATCGATCTTTACATCACCAACCTCATCGATGGTTCTTGTATTCTCCGGCAGATGCGGGAATGCAACGGTCGGCTTTAACTGTGACAGATCGATCGTATATGTTTCATCATATTCTGCATCTTCATCTGCTTCATATACCGTATATTCCTTTGTAGAATGCTCCTTCATGTATGCAATGGTCTCATCATCCACAGGGAAGATACCGTTCTTACCACCGGCTTCGATCGCCATGTTTGCCATAGTAAAACGATCATCCATGGACAGGTACCGAATACCGTCGCCAACAAACTCCATAGACTTGTAAAGTGCACCGTCTACACCGATCATACCAATGATATGAAGGATAATATCCTTACCGCTGATCCATTCTGCCGGCTTACCGGTCAATACGAATTTAATTGCAGATGGTACCTTAAACCATGCCTTACCGGTTGCCATACCCGCAGCCATATCGGTACTTCCGACACCGGTAGAGAATGCGCCCAATGCACCATAAGTGCAGGTATGGGAGTCAGCTCCGATCACTGCATTTCCTGCAACCACCAGACCTTTTTCCGGAAGCAGTGCATGCTCGATTCCTACTTCACCGACATCAAAGAAATTGGTAATATTATGCTCTGCTGCATACTGTCTTACACATTTGCAGTGTTCGGCACTCTTGATGTCCTTATTCGGAGTAAAGTGATCCAGAACCATTGCAATCTTATCTTTATCGAATACTTCCTGATTATTGAACTTTTCCATCTCATGAATTGCTACCGGAGTGGTAACATCATTTCCAAGTACCATGTCTAACTTTGCTTCTATTAACTGACCGGCTTCTACCTTATCAAGACCGGCATGTGCAGCTAATATTTTCTGCGTCATAGTCATACCCATTGTTATCATCCTCCTTATTTTCATCTAATGACTATTGCTATCGTACCATAGCTTTTGTTATAATTGAAATACATAATAATAATATTTAATATAACTTTAAGTTATATCATGTTTGTAAACAGACGTTTAATATAGAAAGGAGCACCCTATGAATCAGAATCTGAATTACTATAAAGCCTTTTATATGGTGGCAAAATATAAAAATATCTCAAAGGCTGCAGATGCTCTCTTTATCAGCCAGCCGGCTATCAGTAAATCCCTGTCCCGTCTGGAAGAAAATCTGGGTTGTACCCTGTTTTCCAGAACCTCCCGCGGTGTTTCCCTGACTGCAGACGGTGAGATCCTGTATGAACGGATCCGGGAAGCCTTCGCTGCTATCGAGGCCGGTGAAGAAGAACTTCGCCACCGTACAGAGCTTGGGATTGGGCAGCTGCGGATCGGCGTCAGCACGACCCTGTGTAAATATATTCTCCTTCCGTATCTGCAGAACTTCATCCGGCAGCATCCGCATATCCGCATTACGATTGAATGCCAGTCTACCTTACATACGGTAGAATTACTGGAAAGCGGTCAGATCGATATTGGCCTGATCGGTGCCCCGAAGCATCATGGTACACTTACCTTTCTGCCCCTGAAGAAGATCCAGGATACCTTTGTCGCTACCCAGTCTTATCTGGATAACCTCTCCATCCGGGAGCATACAGATTCCGATCTGTTTCTTTCTGCTACCCTGATGCTGCTTGACGAGGAGAATATCACCCGCCAGTACATCAATGACTATTTCTACCGGAACCAGATCAAAACCAATCAGATTCTGGAGGTCAGCTCCATGGACCTGCTGATCGAATTTGCCAAGATTGGCATCGGTGCAGCCTGTGTCATCCGCGAATTTGTCGAACAGGAACTGAAGGAAAGCACTCTGATCGAAATTCCCATGGCAGAACCAATTGAGAGCCGCAGTATTGGATTCGCCTATTCCAATTCCCACAAGCTCTCAAAATCAGCACTTACGTTTTTAAATTCTGTTTTTCCATATCAGGCTCCACCATTCTGATCTCCTGATATGTACCTTCTGTTTCTGCTATCTCATTACCGGAATGCTTCCATGCCTTCCAGCAGAACGGTCCCGGTAATTCCCATCTGTTCTACTGCCTGCTCCTGATCCACATTGGCATCAAACCGGCGAACCGTCTCATACGGTGTTCCTTCTCCTGCACCATGTGCCTCTATACAGAGAAATCCCACAACTGCCAGCAATATACCGGCCAGTCCCATTAATACCCGGTTCATCCAACCGGCTCTGTGCAGCGGAAGCAGCTTCCTTCCAAAGATTCCGAAAAGAATCACCGGTGCAAACATAAGCACCATCCATACCATATCCGCACCTGTACTTTGCAATGCCGGAATGATATTCTTCAATATCTGTAACGGATATCCGATATCCATACTTAATAATGCATAGCTCTCATTCCAGCTATGACTGATAATCTGAAAATCAAACCAGCCGCAGCCAAGAATCAGCAGGATCATACATACTATATGATTCACCTTCTCCGGCAGCCAGGATACTGCCAGCACGATGATACATCCGGCTGCTGCCGCAAAGGCCGCACTCTGAAATACATTGGTGTCCATTGTCCGATATACCGCAAAATGAAGGATCACTTCCATGTAGATCATCGTCAGTGCCGCATAACATACCGTGCCCCAGACAGAATCCCGCAATACATTCACCTTGCGTTTTTTATCGTCCTCCGTCTGTTCCGATACCGGTTCTGCCACCGCTGTCTCTTCCTCTACTGCTTCCGACACTTCTTCCACCGGCTCCGCCTGCTTGTGAACTGCTTCCTCTGCCTGTCGGCGTGCTGCCTCCGCAGCTTCTACTGCAACCTGCCGACGGACAGCCTCTGCTTCTGCCTCTGCACGCTTTGCTGCTTCTGCTGCCTGTCGCCGCGCCTGTGCTTCTGCTTCCGCTGCCGCCTGCCTGGCCGCTTCTT
>HF991366.1:66878-68957 GCA_000431515.1 Clostridium sp. CAG:632
CCCCCCCCCCCAGCCTCTGCTTCTGCCTCTGCACGCTTTGCTGCTTCTGCTGCCTGTCGCCGCGCCTGTGCTTCTGCTTCCGCTGCCGCCTGCCTTGCCGCTTCTGCTGCCTGTCGCCGCGCCCGCTCTGCTGCTTCTGCAGCTGCACGTTTTCTGTCTTCTTCCGCCTGCTTACGAGCAGCCTCCGCAGCCTCTGCCTGTTTCCGCGCCTGCTCCTCTGCAGGCGTTTCATACAGGTTCAGATTCACATCTGAAAGCAATTCATCCGCCTCGGCTAATAACCGATTCAATTCTTTATCATGATAACTGTTTCTCATATGCAATCTGCTTTAATTGATGTTTTACTTGAAGTATTCAACACCAGCCTCAAAGATATGCTGATCCTGATCTCCGTAAATATTGACTGCTACCGAATCACCACGACGCTCGGAATGTGCCATCTTACCAAGCACACGACCGTCCGGTGATGTGATTCCTTCGATTGCGGCATAGGAACCATTAATATTAAAGTCTTCTACCATGGTTGGGTTACCGTTCACATCTACATACTGGGTTGCTACCTGACCATTTGCAAATAACTTGTCGATCCATTCCTTATCAGCTACAAAACGACCTTCTCCGTGAGAAGCCGGAATTACATATACTCCACCTAATTCTGCTTTCCGCAGCCATGGTGACTTATTCGTTACGACCTTTGTATAAACCATCTTGGACTGATGACGTCCGATGCTGTTTATTGTCAATGTCGGTGAATCTGCCTGCTGCGGACGGATCTCTCCATAAGGAACCAGTCCTAATTTGATCACTGCCTGGAAACCGTTACAGATACCCAGTGCCAGACCATCCCGCTCATTTAACAGCTTCATGACCTCTTCCTTGATCTTCTCATTCCGGAATGCGGTTGCGATAAACTTACCGGAACCATCCGGTTCATCGCCGGCTGAGAATCCACCCGGGAACATAATGATCTGTGCCTTCTTGATTTCTTTCTTGAAGAGCTCTACGGAATCACGGATACCCTGTGCATCCAGATTCTTAAATACGACGGTAGATACATCTGCACCGGCAGCTTCAAATGCCTTTGCAGAATCGTATTCGCAGTTTGTGCCAGGGAATACCGGAATAAATACCTTCGGCTTTGCTACCTTATGCTTGCATACATAGATAGAATCTGCCCGGAACAGCTCACTCTTAACCGGCTTCTGCTCTACATCTGACTGTGTCGGGAATACATCCTCTAAAGTACCGGTCCATGCCTTCAATGCTTCCTCCATGCCGATTACTACATCACCATAGATAAATTCAGGCTCTGCAACCACCTGACCGATCACGGTACAAGGTACGCCAAGTGTCTTTACCTGCTCCGGTGCTACTTCCAGAATAATGGAACCATATTCCTTTGCCAGTAACGCTTCTTTCGATAAACCTTCCAGCTTCACACCTAGCTTGTTACCGAATGCCATCTTGCTGACAGCCTCCAGCACACCGCCAAATCCTACTGCATAGGAAGCCAGAATCTTTCCTGCCTGAATTGCCTTATATAAATCATCATATAACTTCAAGATATATGCATAATCCGGTCTGTCATACTCATCCTTCTTAATATCGATCTTAACGAGAGTATCACCGGCATTCTTTAACTCCGGCGTCACCACATTCTTGGAGCTTGCTACATCAACCGCAAAGGACACCAGTGTCGGCGGTACATCAATCTCATTAAAGGAACCGGACATACTGTCCTTACCACCGATTGACGGAAGTCCCAGCCCCACCTGTGCATCATATGCGCCAAGCAGTGCTGCCATTGGCTTACCCCAACGCTCCGGTTTCTCACCCAGTCTTTCAAAATATTCCTGGAAGGTGAAACGGATCTTGGATACATCACCGCCGGATGCTGCGATCTTTGCTACCGAATGGATCACTGCATAAATTGCTCCATGATATGGGCTCCAGCTGGAAAGATATGGATCAAAACCATAGCTCATCATAGTAATGGTATCGGTCTTTCCTTTCAGTACCGGAAGCTTTGCGATCATCGTCTGTGTCGGTGTCAGCTGATACAGACCACCATACGGCATC
>HF991367.1:0-1712 GCA_000431515.1 Clostridium sp. CAG:632
TAAATACTTCTCAACAAAATCAGCCTGTTTACCAAACACAGTACAGTTAAAAAAATCTGCGTCCGGTTCGCCTTCTCGCTTCCATCTTCTGTCTACAGCAAGTGAAAATCTTGCAATAGCAATCTGGCTGACACCCTGAGAGCAGCGAACCTCCGGATCTCTGGTCAGTCGTCCCATCATAATTACTTTATTCATATGCATTCCTCCTATCTTGTCAGACTTACTGTCTGCAACTGTGCTTCTGCAAGCAACTCCTGTGCGTCTTGCTGCAGCGTGGTCTGCTCTGTTAATGCTTGTGCCTGCTTCATCTGGTCTGTTAGTTCCTGATCGCCTGCAAGCGTCAGCCTGTGCGTCCTGGCATTATACTCATATACACGGTCAGACAAGATATCCAGCGGATCAAGTTCTGTTGCATTGACACTCTTAACCATCTCTTGCAAAATCTCACTTTCATACTCTCCGTTCTTTGGCAGAAGCAGAACTTCATGGACGGAAGATGGCAGGATGTAGAAGTTCTCTCCGACTGTCTTAGCTGCCATCTGCAGCGCCTGATCGCTGGCGATCAGCCCTGCACCATAAGAGNNGATCAGCCCTGCACCATAAGAGCCGGATTGGTTCGTCAGAATCGTTAATGGAACCATCTCCGGTTCCATCTCGTATCCTGCCTCCGCAAAGAGATCGCTCATTTTCGTGATTCTTATATTCTCCGGCTTGCTGATGTTCTTCATGGCCTCCTTATGCAGTTCTTCTACGCTTACTCCGTATGTATGAAGCAGCGCATGGTCTATCCTTGCAACCGCTTCCTGCCCTGCCTCCATGTTGATCTGCACATGGTAAGTCACTGCCAGATCAGCAAGCGGCGTATAAGGAACCTTGCTTAACAGTTTCTGGTTTGTATCCATATTTATCACCCTTGCAGTTACCTTGCTCCTAATACGTTCCCAGTCAAGCACTTCCTGTAAATCCATTGGCTTCGCATCATACCGAATTCTTGTCTCTGCGATCTGTTTGAGTGTTGCTTCCAGATCTCCGGTCTGCATATACTGTCTGTAGTAATCAATGAGATAAATGTTCGGACAGATATTTTCTCCGGATTTCAGAATAGAAATTCCCTGTAGTTCCGTATCATTCGCCTTGGTGACGGTCTGGATGCTGACGGTTGCATTTCTATATTCGTCCGGCAGATAGTCCGTAATCTTATTCTTCGCTTCTTCTACAAATTTTTCATAGCTTATCATGGCTTTTCACCTCTTTTCGAATTCGGTCTGCATACTGTTTCAGTCGTTCTTTCTGTTTTTCTTTTTGAATCTGCTCAATTTGAATCTTTACGTTTGTTTTCATGTTCTTCTCTCCTTACTATCAAACCTACAAAAAGCAGGTATGCCGCATATGAAAATAACCATATGACACATCCTGCCTTATTTCCGCATATCAGCCAGATCAGGCATACCAACATATAGCTGCCAGCCCAAATCCATGTTTCAAGCACTGCATTACCCCCTTTTCATGTATGAAAATCTATATCTCATGCTTTTAACCGGGAAGCCCGGAGAGGCTTCCCGTGATTGCTATGTATTACATTGTTATTCCCTCTTTGTTTTCCTCCTTGTCTTCCGTCTACAGCCTGCAGCTACGAAGCAGCCGCACGCGACAGAGCCAAAAAGAATAGCTGCAGCCGCTGCTGTCCGGATTGGCGTCTGGTCTCCGGTCTT
>HF991367.1:1724-2444 GCA_000431515.1 Clostridium sp. CAG:632
TCTCCGGTCTTTGGTGCTTCCGGAATCTTTTCGTTGGTGAAGTCGATCTGGATTGCTTCACTATCACCATTTACGATTACGCCTATGTGCGAATCATCCAGCACATATCCGTCTTTTGCCTGCACCTCTTTGAAGTAATAACTTCCGTATGGCAGCCCATCTATCCGAATGATACCGTTGTCATCTGTTTCGTAAGTACCCATCAGCACATCCCCGGTTTCGTTTGATTGATACAGTTCAAACTTCACGCCTGAAAGCGTAATGGTATGATCTGCAGTATCCGTCTTCACCAGCTGGATCTTTGCCTTATAGAGCATGTTGACATCCGGATTTTCCTTATTGACGTCCATCACGTTTACTTCTTCATTCCCAAGTGTCAGCGTAAACGCCCGCTTGGTTTCATCCAGGATATAACCTGTAAGTGTCTGCACTTCTTTATAGTAGTAATCACCGCCGACTAATGCTTCCTTTAAGGCTGCTTTTCCGTCTAATCCGGTTTTGATAAAGCCGACGCAGTCATCCTTTTTGATAACCGTATTTCCGTCGCAGTCCTTGATATCCGCATCCGCATAGACGCCGAAGATCACGCCCGGCAATGGCTTTCTGCCAAAGGAGTACGTTCCATCCTCGATATTTAAGATTTCACCCTGCTTATAAACATTAATTTCTGTATTGCCAACATCATTTGTAACATGTACTTCTGCATTAATGGATACTGGT
>HF991368.1 GCA_000431515.1 Clostridium sp. CAG:632
GAGCTTGCCACACAGGAGTCATATGACAGGAAGCGACGACGGACAGAGTTGTCTCCTCAAACCGCAATTTGCATAAAAAAATCACCCTAATCCATCTGAATCAGGGTGATCCTATATCTCTTATTTCGCCAGTCTCTGTCTGACAATTGCCCGTTTTAATGCCAGTTCCGCACGATTCATATCACCATCCTGGCTTTGCAGTCTGCGTTCTGCACGGATCTGTGCTTCCTTCGCCCGGTTTGCATCGATTTCATCCGGCCATTCTACAGCCTCCGCCAATATCACAACCTCGTTTGGAAGAATCTCAGAGAATCCCTCCAACAATGCTGCCTCTTTGATTTCACCGTCGGTTGTATGAATTCGCACAACACCCGGCGCAATAATAGATGTCAGCGGAATATGCCCCGGATATACACCGATCTCTCCTTCTGTTGTCCGAAACTCTACAAAAGGGACATCATCTTCATAAAAGATTCGCTCCGGTGCTACGATTTTCAATCGGAATGTTTTATCTGCCATAATGCACCCGCCCTTTCATATTATTTCTGAACTTTTGCGAGTACATCCTCGATACTTCCGGCATTCAGGAAATAACTCTCCGGAATATCATCATGCTTGCCTTCCAGAATCTCCTTGAATCCCTGAATGGTATCCTCGATTGGCACATACTTACCTTCCAGACCTGTAAACTGTCCTGCTACGAAGAACGGCTGTGACAGGAATCTCTGTACCTTTCTGGCTCTGGATACTACCAGCTTATCTTCCTCTGATAACTCATCCATACCAAGGATTGCAATAATATCCTGTAATTCCTTATACTTCTGCAGAATCTCCTGTACACCACGCGCTACCTTATAATGCTCCTCGCCTACAATTCTCGGATCCAGAATTCTGGATGTAGACTCAAGCG
>HF991369.1:0-19832 GCA_000431515.1 Clostridium sp. CAG:632
ATTTACAGAAAAAGTTTCACACACTCGCTCCGCAGGATCAGGATTCCTGCGGAGTATCTGTTTTCATGGTCCGGACATTCATACCATTAATCTCAACATGGTCATCAACGGTAATGACGAAACACTGCCGACCATCAATGTACTGAGTCTTGATCAGATCGGTCCGATCAGAGTTTACTTTGATGACAATGTCCGGTGTCTCAATACTTAATTTCTTGGTATTGGTAAGATTTGATGCAAGGAGCTTGGTCTTGGCTCCGGCAATTTCCTCGTATTTCTGATCGAAATCCTGTAATTCCTGTTCCGGAACACCGCTGATTTCAAACAGATTTTTCATTTCACTGCGACTGAGAGTGAGTGGATCAGGATTGTTCTTGGTTTCGGCAATCATTTCATTCAGATTCTCATGAATGGAAGAGACCACTTCATAATCGGCTTCCTCACCCAGAGTGTCCAGCAATAAAGACTGGAACGTCTCTTTCTGACTGACCGGAGACATAGGAGTTACGCTGCCAAGGAGCTGTTCAATGAGTTCCGGATGCGTGTCTTCCGGATTCTTGCTGTAATACAATACATTATGGATATCGGAACCACGATCATTGAAGGCCGGGAACAGAAATCCTTTCATTGGTGGTTCTACGATCCAGTCACGGATGCGCTCCCCAATCACATTACTGTCGGACAGATAAGAAAGCCCTCCCTTGCTCCGGTTAACCGGGCAGATGCTGCAGAGCAGGAACTGATATACTTCATCAGAAGCATCAAACATTTCAGCACCATCAGTTGCACGTCCCGGCACATCATAATTTCCATAGATCAGAATAATGTAATAGTTTTCCGGATAATCAAAAGCTGTGATCACACGGTCATAAAACTCCTGCAGAAGTGCATCATCCTTCAGCTCGGAAGAACGAAGTTTCATCAGAAACTCCTGCGTACCGCCATTGAATTCCTGTTCTGTAGGAAATTCCATGTTTAACAGATTCTTGCCAATGGTTCCGGATAACGTTGCCTTAAAAAGGTCATTGTATTTTAATGCTTCATCCTTGGCAAGGGACAGAAAGGCTTCCTGCATGGTACATACTTTTTGTTTATTATAGTCCACATAACAGCTGCATATCTTGGACAGGCAGGATGATTCCTGCATAAATAATTTTCGGATTTCTAAGGTTTCTTTTTTATTCATTGGTATACTCCATTTCTTATATCATATGTCTTTATCCTATCATATTTTGAAATGGGATTCAATGTATCGAAATGGATGTTGAAGTTTTAGAAGAACTCTTGTATGATAAAAACAGAGGTTTATCGAAGGGCAGAAAGGATAGAAGATTTTCAGAAGAGTCAAAGATAATTATAATAAATAATACATATGAAGGGACCAAATAATGATACAGATAGAGCATGTAACGAAGAAGTTCGGAAAAGAATTTACGGCAGTCAATGATTTAACGTTTACCATTAATAAGGGGGAAATTGTAGGTTTTGTCGGACAGAACGGAGCCGGTAAGACAACTACGATCAAGATGTTAACCGGAATCCTGAAGCCAACAGAGGGAAAGATTTCGATTCATGGTTATGATATGCAGAAAGAGGCATTAAAAGCGAAAGAATCATTGGCATATGTTGCAGATAATCCCGATATGTTCCTGCGGTTAAGCGGTATGGAATTTATTCAGTTAATGGCAGATATTTATCAGGTGCCTGAGGCAGACCGGCAGCCGAGGATCCGGGCACTGGCCGAACGGTTCGAGGTTCAGAATGTGCTGGGACAGCCGATGAGTGATTATTCTCATGGTATGCGGCAGAAGATGATGGTCTGTGCGGCATTGGTTCACAATCCGCCGGTCTGGATTCTGGATGAGCCGATGACCGGTCTGGATCCGAAGGCTGCCTATGAGTTAAAGAATATGATGCGGGAGCATGCGGCAGAGGGAAATTGTGTATTTTTCTCCACACATGTTCTGGAGGTGGCAGAGCAGCTATGTGACCGGATCATTATTATCCGGACGGGAGAAATCGTATTTAACGGTACCCTTGATGAATTACGGCAGACTTATCCCGGAAAGAGTCTGGAAATGATCTTCCTTGAGATTAACGGTGGCTCAGAGGAGGCAACAGAATGAAACAGGTCTTGTATTTGTTAAAACTTTTACGGCGTGGCCAGGATATGGAGATGCCAAAGGATGAAAAGAATAAACGTACCTATACCGTATTTGGCGGTGCGGCTATGCTATTTATCATGATTCCGTGCTGTATCATTGTAGGTACGATTGCCTACTTTATGACACTGGCGATGATCGAAGCGGGCGGAAAAGACGAAGGAATGCTGTTTATTGTACAGTTTATTTCCGCCTGTGCTATGATATTCGGTTTGAATGTTATTATTAATGAGTTCTATTTTTCTTCTGATCTGGATTATTTACTTCCGTTGCCGGTGCGTACGCATGAGTTGATTCTTGCCAAATTCTGGGTGACTTATCTGGCAGAGAGCGTAATGGAGTTTATGATTATTTTCAGTGCTTATATTGGCTATGTGCTTGCAATCGGACTCAGTCCGATCGGTGTGATAACCGGAATCCTCGGAACGATAACCTTACCGGTCGTTCCGTTGGTCTACTGCGGTATGATCGGTATGATCGTAATGTATCTGTTTCAGGGTATCCGGAATCGTAAGGTATTGAATGTGGTGATGGCCATACTGACGATTCTTCTGATTCTGGGAGCGTTTCTGTCGTTCCGGGGACTGGAGGGATTTTCGATAGAAACCTATGTGGAATCTCTGACCAGTGGTAATAATGCATTCTTAAATACCATGAACATTATCTTTTATCCGGGATACCTTCTGGTTCATTCGGCTGCAACGGGGTCATGGACGGATGTGTTATTTTATCTGGGATTGACCGTAGGATTATTGGCTCTTTTCATGGTAGTTGCAAATATCATCTATCTTCCGGGACTGTATAGCTTTAAGTCAGTAGCAAACAAGAAGGAACACAATACACATGCAGCAAAGGGATTAAAGAGCCAGTCTGTATTTGAGACCTATTTTAAGAAGGAAATGCGGACGATTCTGCGGACACCGGCATTTGTATCCAATTGCGTACTGATTAATTTCTTCTGGCCTGTGATCATTGTTGTGGTATGTATGATGCAGAAGGGCAGTGGCAGTATACAGAAATTTATAACCATGTATCAGACAGGTAATGTGATGGCAGTGGTACTGACATTGTGCCTGTTCCTTGGATTGGGAGCGCTGACTACAGCCGCTAACGGACTGGCCTCAAGCTCCTTTACCAGAGAGGGAGCACATATAGATTTTATGAAATATATACCGGTTTCGTATTCGCTGCAGATTCATGTAAAGGGACTGATCAGCCTGCTGTTCAGTTATCCGAGTTATCTGATTGATGTAGTGATACTGGCAATTATATTAAAACTGCCGGTATCTATGGCTGTTTATTACGGAATTGCGGGAGGACTTATGGTATTCTTTATTACCTGTCTCGGAATCCTGCTGGATTCCATGCATCCGAAACTGATCTGGGAGGATGAGTTAAATGCCCTGCGGGGGAATCTAAATGTCTTTTTTAATATGGCATTTGCAATTTTGGCTGCCGGTATAATCTGTGGTACCGGATTTTTGCTGTATCTGATTCCGCATTCCGGGATTCAATTTATATATTTGTTCTATATGATCATATTGATAATCCTAGATATCTATATGTATAGATTTACTATTCGGAGATCGATCAGACAGATAGATGATTTATCGATATAATACACAGTTCATGATTAGAGTATCATAGTAAGAATGCACCGGCAGTCAGGAGTAGAACCCTTTGATTGTCGGTGCATTTTTATACATATGAATATTTGATGTGAATCATGTGAATGATTCCGGTCAAAAGATAATAGGTCAGATTAGCTTAGGATTCGCTGGCTGCTGCCTCCTGTAACGGTGTAGTGTTATTGACAGTTACAGCTTTTTCGGCATCCCGCATGTTCTTCTGGGCTGTAGAGAGCATAAGCTTAATGCGGTTCAACTGATTAACCTCAGAAGCACCCGGATCAAAATCAACAGCTACAATATTGGCCTTCGGATAAGCGGCACGTAATTCTTTAATAACACCTTTACCGACAATGTGATTTGGCAGACAACCGAATGGCTGACAGCAGACGATGTTTGGCACACCAGTCTTGATCAGCTCGACCATTTCGGCAGTCAGGAACCAGCCTTCACCGGTCTGATTACCAAGGGATACGATCGGCTTTGCATATTCAGCCAGTTCTTCAATATGTGCAATGCTGTTAAAGTGTTTGCTGGCTTCCAGTTCTTTTCTTGCAGTAGAGCGGAAGATATCCAGGTACTTGATCACCAGATTGCTGATCATTGCAGACTTCTTAGTCTTACCAAGAAACTCATGCTTATAATTGGCATTGTATGCACAGTAATCAAGGAATCCGGACAGATCAGGCATAACAGCCTCGGCACCTTCTGCCTCCAGCAGATCCACAATCTGATTGTTTGCACATGGCTGGAATTTTACCAGAATCTCTCCAACCACACCGACTCTTGGTTTCTTCAGATCTTCCTTGATCGGAAGGGCATCAAACTCCCGGATAATGCTTCGGATGTTTTTGCGGAAGCTGCTCATGGAAGCACCGTCATTGATTGCCTGGATACAGATTTTTTCCCATTTCTCATGTAATGCATTGGCAGAACCCGGAACCTGCTCATACGGGCGCATATGATAGAGACACCGCATAAATACATCTCCGTAAATAACAGCCTGAATAGAAGCACGGATCATGGTGTAGTTATATTTGAAGCCCGGATTACTTTCTATGCCCCCGGCATTAATGGAAACTACCGGTACCTTTTCAAATCCGGCTTTCTTTAATGCACGACGGATGAATCCGATATAATTAGTTGCACGACAGCCTCCACCTGTCTGCGTGATTGCCAGAGCGGTCTTGTCCAGATCGTATTTTCCGGACTGCAACTCCTCGATCAGCTGTCCGACAACCAGAATAGAAGGGTAGCAGGCATCATTATTTACATATTTTAATCCAACATCCACTGCGGATTTATCCGGATCCGGAAGCGTTACGAAGTTGACTCCGCTCTTACTGAATGCCGGCATTAACATACTGAAATGAATTGGGGACATATTAGGTGCAAGCACCGTATAGCGGTCATCTTTCATTTCTTTTGTAAAGATCTTTCTTTCATATGCAGAAGAAATCGGATGCGGTTCGATTCCTTTCTTATTCCGTACCTTTACCGCACTGATCAGAGACCGGATACGGATTCTGGCAGCACCCAGATTGCTGACCTCATCGATCTTTAACACGGTATAAATCTTGCCGGAACCGGATAAAATATCGTTTACGCAATCCGTTGTAACGGCATCCAGACCGCAGCCAAAGGAATTTAACTGGATCATTTCCAGATTCTTACTGGTCTTGACAAAGTTGGCAGCGCGGTATAAACGGCTGTGATACATCCACTGGTCTGAGACGATCAGCGGACGGTCTACCTGACTTAAATGAGCGACAGAGTCTTCAGTCAGGACTGCAATGCCATACGAATTGATCAGTTCCGGAAGACCATGATTGATTTCAGGATCTACGTGATACGGACGACCGGCCAGAACGATACCCATCCGATTGTTTTCCTCGCAGAACCGGACAGCCTCTTCGCCTTTCTTCTGCAGATCAGCTTTTACAGCTTCATATTCTGTAAATCCTGCATCCAGTGCCTCCTTGATTTCTTTCCGGTCAATATCATAATATTTTGAAAACTCCTGATACAGACGTGTGACCAGTGCTTCCCGATTATCCAGTGCCATAAAAGGACGGATATACGTGATATCGTCACTTCGGATCTCTTCCATGTTATTCTTGATATTTTCTGCATAGGAAGTAACGATCGGGCAGTTGTAATGGTTATATGCATCCGGTGTTTCATTCTGTTCATAGACAACGCATGGATGGAAAATCGTCTTAATGTTATGCTTCAGAAGCCACATAACATGTCCATGTGAAATCTTGGCAGGGTAGCACTCGGACTCACTTGGAATGGATTCGATACCCAGTGTATAAATATCACGGCTCGAAGGCGGAGATAAGATAACACGGAATCCAAGCTTTGTCAGGAATGTATACCATAACGGATAGTTCTCGTACATATTCAGGATTCTTGGAATACCGATCTCGCCACGGTAAGCCAGCTCCGGTGAAAGCGGTTCATAGCCGAACAGTTTTTTGAACTTGTATTCAAATAAATTCGGTACATGATCCTTATTCTTTTTCTGACCGATTCCCCGTTCACAACGGTTACCGGTAATGAACTGACGGCCGCCGGAGAAACGGTTAATGGTAAGAAGACAACTGTTGGTACAGCCCTTACATCTTGCCATGGAAGTTTCATATTTCAAATTGTTGATCTGATCGATGGAGAGCATGGTCGTTTCCGTCTCACCATCGTAATTATCACGAGCAATCAGGGCAGCACCAAAGGCACCCATAATACCGGAGATATCCGGACGGATCGCAGTGATACCGGAGATCAGCTCAAAGCTTCGTAACACCGCATCATTATAGAAGGTACCGCCCTGAACAACGACATTCTTTCCGAGATCTCTCGGATCGGTCAGCTTGATAACCTTAAGCAATGCATTTTTAATAACAGAATAAGCAAGACCTGCAGAAATGTCGGATACATCTGCACCTTCTTTTTGTGCCTGTTTTACCTTTGAATTCATAAATACGGTACAACGGGAACCAAGGTTGATCGGATGCTCCGCAAACAATGCTATTTTAGCAAAATCTTCAATCTTATAATTCATGGACTTGGCAAAGGTTTCAATAAAGGAACCACAACCGGAAGAGCAGGCTTCATTTAACATAACATTATCAACTGCCTGATTCTTGATCTTGATACATTTCATATCCTGACCACCGATATCCAGAATACAGTCAACATCCGGCTCGAAAAAGGCAGCTGCCGTATAGTGGGCAATCGTCTCAACCTCGCCCTCATCAAGCATCAGAGCAGCCTTGATCAGTGCTTCACCATAACCGGTGGAGCAGGCACGGACAATCTTGGCGCTGTCCGGCATCCGGGAGTAAATCTCCTGAATCGCACGGATACTGGTATTTAACGGACTGCCGTTGTTACTGCTGTAGAAAGAGTAGAGCAGGCTGCCGTCTTCGCCGACCAGAGCAACCTTGGTAGTGGTAGATCCGGCATCAATTCCGAGGAAGCAGTTGCCTTCATAGGTAGCCAGATCTCCCTTCTTAACGGTATATCGATTATGGGATTCGCAGAAATCCTGATATTCCTTCTGATCATGGAACAGAGGATCCATACGGTCAACCTCCATCTCAATCTGAATATCGCTGTGAAGCTTCTCATCCAGAGACTTCAGACTGGCAACGCTCTCCGTATGCTCAGCATTCAGAGCGGCACCGATGGCAGCAAACAGATGGGAATTGTCAGGTGCAATAATATGCTCCTCTGTCAGGTTCAGATTACGTACAAATGCGTTCTGTAATTCAGACTGGAAGTGGAGCGGTCCACCAAGAAAAGCGACATTTCCCCGGATTGGTTTACCGCATGCCAGACCACTGATTGTCTGGTTTACAACTGCCTGATAAATAGATGCGGCCAGATTCTCCTTGGTAGCACCTTCATTGATCAGAGGCTGGATGTCTGTCTTGGCAAATACACCGCAGCGGGCAGCAATCGGATAGATGGTATCGTAATTTTTGGCATACTCATTCAGACCAGCCGCATCTGTCTGAAGCAGAGATGCCATCTGATCGATAAATGAACCGGTACCACCGGCACATACACCATTCATACGTTGTTCAATACCATTGGTAAGATAAATGATCTTGGCATCTTCACCGCCAAGCTCGATGGAGACATCTGTCTGTGGTGCATACATCTGAAGTGCATCGGTCACACAGACAACCTCCTGTGAGAACGGGACATCTAAGATTTTGGCAATTGCAAGACCGCCGGAACCGGTAATGGTCGGCTTAACATCAAGCTCACCCAGCTTACTGCGGGCATCCTCGACCAGACGTGCAAGAGTCCCTTTAATATCGGCAAAGTGCCGTTGATAATCTGAAAATAAAATATGATGTTCGTCATCGAGAACTGCAACCTTAACGGTTGTAGAACCGATATCAATTCCAATTGTGTAACTCATGTTTCTACGCGACAAAACTGTCGCCCTCCTTCTAAAAACAAAATAACCTCTTTGCGCACCTGATTATTATAAGGTAATTTGTCGAAAAACTCAATAACCAAAAGCTATCAAGAAGATTAAGAAACTGTAAATAAAACGTAAATTCACACTGCATTATAAACTGCATATTCTGATTAGTGAGAGAACTTTTGCGGAGTGGGTCAAAATGTATAGCAATTCAAAAAAATGCCGTGGTTTTGTTTATGTTGTAAAAGAAGGGGACACACTGTATAAAATTGCCAGAGACTATGATCTGAAGCTGATCGATGTTATGAAAAACAATCCGTATGTGAATGTGTATAATCTGCAGGCCGGTGATGAACTGTGTCTGCCGGTCGTACAGGATTCCAAAGTGCCGGGCGGAACCGGAGAACGGTCGTATATCACGCAGGAGGGGGACACCTTAAAGGACATTCTGGAACTGTTTGACACTACGTTTCAGGAGCTTGCAGAGTATAATCCGTCCCTGCAGGAGCTTCCGGTGCCGGCAGGGTATGTTCTGCATTATCCGGTCATGAGCCCGAGAACACCGTCATAACCGGGCCGGTATACAGACGGAAGAATGGCGATCATACAGGACTTCATTTATGGGATGCTTATGGGATGCATAGATATTGATATGCATCCCATGATAGTTAAATTGTCTATAAAGAGAATATTAAGGTTTTAGAAAGCAGAGGAAGCAGGCTTGCGTTTGAAGATTGAATAGGATATAATTAGAAAAGCTATGTAAAACAATATTGATAAGAATAAGAATAGGAAAAGGAAGAGAAGGCATGCAGTGGATCAATAAGCTGGAACGAAAATTTGGAAAATATGCAATTAAGAATTTGATCGTATACATTCTGGGAGCATATGCAATCGGATATGTATTGTATTTTATGGACAGCCTTGGGATTGCACCCGGTATTTACAGCATTCTGGCGATGGATCCGGAAGCAATCTGTCACGGACAGGTCTGGCGGCTGGTGACCTGGGTATGTACGGTACCGCAGAGTCCGAGTCTGTTTTTGATATTTATGTTTATGTTTTATTTCTGGATCGGACGGACGCTGGAGAATGTATGGGGAACCTTCCGGTATAATCTGTTTATCTTTATGGGTCTGATAATGATGACGATCGCACCGATGCTGATCTATCTGGTCACCGGTCTGATCGGTGGATTTGATCAGGCCATCAGTCTGTCATCCAGTACGTATTATCTGAATCTGACATCATTTCTGGCATTTGCGGCGATCTTCCCGGATCAGCAGGTGTATTTTATGTTCCTGATTCCGGTAAAGATGAAATGGCTGGCAATCCTGGACGGTGTATTGCTAGGCTGGAACGTTATACAGTATATTATGCTGGCAGTGGCGGCACAGTCACCGGCGACTACAGTGTTTGCAATCTCAGGTGCGGTATCCATTCTGCTTTCGGTGGCGAACTTCCTGGTATTCTTCCTGGCAACCAGAAATTATCAGAAGTACTCTCCGAAGGAAGTGAAACGGAAGCGCAATTATAAGAAGCAGGTCAAGGCAAGCACTGCCGGTCATGGCGGCGCCAGACACTATTGTGCGATCTGCGGAAGGACAGAGCTTACCAATCCGGAATTACAGTTCCGGTTCTGTTCCAAGTGTAAAGGTAATTTAGAATATTGCAGTGATCATATTTTCACGCATGAACATAAGAAATAGAGGAGAAGGACATGCAGAAGCAGGAGAAGTTAGTTATTAAGCAATTGGAAAACAAACAAAACATGGAGGAGAATCTGCCGAAATATGCGGAGTTCATGAATTATTACTACTATGAGCACGCATTGATCCAGCTGGCGATGAATCTGTATACATTTCATGAAAGAAGACAGGATGTCCATCGGGAAGAAGCCTATGTGGAAGAAGCATTGGATGTGATCCAGCAGTTTACCGGATTCTATGTTCTGGACAAGAAGTATGAGAACCGGAAACAGGACTTAAAGAAGATCAATGATGTAAGAAATCATGTGACGGCAAAGATGCGTGTTCTGACCAGTTATACAGATGCTCTTCAGATTTATGAGTACATACTGAACCGCCTGGAGTTTTCCTATGAGCTGGTAGACGAGGATGTGGATCTGGAAGCCTATGGTCAGAAGGTATTTAAATATCTGTTTCAGGATAATGATAAGATGGTAGTCAACAGCAAGATCCAGATGGTGGTATCCCAGCTGCCGATCCGCATCACCAAGAACCGGTTCTATGAAATACTGAACGAGAGTCTGAAAATCTATACAGGTGCGGAATGCAGCACGGTAGATGATTTTGCTGAAACGATCCGGGCATGCTCCGGATTATATAAGCCGGAGGGATTTGAAACAGAATATCCGGTATTATATGAGACGCTAACCTCTTATGAGCAGCTGGATTATATGAATCTGACAAAGGATGAGTGGAAAGAGGCTGTAGACCGGTTACAGGATACCGCTTCCTACATTGAGGATATCGTTTCCGATTATCTGATGCTGGAGGAGATCATTAATAATCTGTATGCTGTCATGACAGCATCTGTCTATGTAACGAAGGACAGTCCGGAGATCGGTTATGCCACAAAGGTATTGGAGTGTGTTCTGGAAGCAATGGCAAACGAGACACCGATTGATGAGATGGCAGAAGATTGTTTCTTTGCTCTGGAGGGTGCACCGGAAGCGATTACCGAGAATCTGATGAAATGCGAGGGACTGTTGTTTGATCTCTGGTCCGGAAATCAGGAGATGCTGGAGCAGTTGAATCTGAGTGAAACCTATGCGGATCTGAACCGTATTTCGAAACTGTTATGTAATAGTATTTTTATAGATCTGAAGCCGGATGAGTTACAGCCGGAGATTGCAGACAGTCTGTATATCAAGCAGATTGAGGACGAGTTGGTAGAGGAGTTTGCAAGAAGCTTTGCAACACAGAACAAACTGATCAATCGTGCCAGAATGGCAATGGTGCTCGGCAATGTTCCGGTATTCTTTAACAGCCAGCAGGAGATATCCGATTATCTGAATTATGCACTGGAGCATTGCAATAATAACAGTGAGTTAAAAGCGGTTATGAGTATCATTGATGAGATGATGGAGGAATAACAGGAATTTCATGAAACTGTTTAGTCGTATGTACGTCCGGGGGATTCCGGATCGGAAGGTGATTCCTACTATGCGGAAGATGAAACGAAATCAGTCGCTTTCATCGATTTTTTGCATTACACTTCCGGTATTTCAGGACGGAGTTTTGGAAATATATGAATATGAAGAGCTGCGCCAGCCGATATATGATGAGCTGGAACACCCGGCAATTGTGATCGGAATCACAGATTCCAGGGAGGATGCAGAGGAACTGGTACGACTGATCGTGGATGAGGTATATCAGAATACCGGTGGATTTGCCGTTGGAGCATATCTGGGACTGGATCCGAGGAGGTGATGAATTGGTACATGTAATATTGTTAATACTGAAGGTACTGGGCATCACACTTCTGATTTTGCTTGGAATTGTATTACTTCTGGTGTTGTTACTGTTACTGGCACCATTCCATTATACGATCGATGCGGAATATTATGGGGATGTGAAGGCTGTCGGACGGATTCAGTGGCTATGCTTTGTTCTGGATTTAAAAGGTGTGTACGGGAATAATAAGTTTCTGTATTATTTGAAATCATTTGGTTTTATGATATCGACCAATGACGAAGAAGATAAGCATTACCGGGCAATCTCGGATGAAGAAGCAGAGAGTGATAAATCCTCCGATAAAGCAAAGACATCCGAAGCGGAGAAGGTTCCGGTAAAGGTAGTCGAGGATGAGTTTGAGACCTATGAGCAGGAGCAAAAAACGAAATCCGAACCGCAGAAAAAGAGTATATTCATGCGCATTTATGAGGGAATCGAATCCGGACTGGAGTGGGTGGTAACGATCCCGATGCGGGTTCATGATAAAATTTCAGAGTTAATGGCAAGAATACTTGACTTTTTTGCCAATTTAGCGGAAAATATGAACAAGGTTATAAAGAAGAGGGATATGATTCTTCAGAAAATAACGGGAGCCAGAAGTTTACTGGAAAAGCCATATACGAAGAAAGTATTAAAAGATGGTAAGGTGCTTCTGAAAAAGATGTGGAAACATGTAAGACCAAGGAAGCTGCAGGGGAGCATTCATTTTGGATTGGAAGATCCGGCAACGACCGGTCAGCTGTTAGGCGTCGTAGGTATGTTGTATCCGGTATATCGGAATCATTTTGTGATCGCACCGGATTTTGAACAGCAGATATTTGAAGGAAAGATTTATGCAAAAGGCAGAGTACAGATCGGCCGTATGACATTTCTGTTATTGCGGTTTATGCTGACGCGAGACTTTTTCAAGACCGTTCAGAAAGCTAGAACGATTATAGGAGGAAATTAATCATGGCAAGTAACGATTTTAACACAACAGTAAGTACATTATTTAACGGAATGGATTCATTCTTAACTACCAAAACCGTAGTAGGGGAACCGACCAAGATTGGTGATACCATTATTCTTCCATTAGTAGATGTAGCATTTGGTGTGGCTGCAGGTGCATTTTCAGATGGCAGTGCCAAGAACAGCGGTGCCGGCGGTCTGGGCGGAAAGATGTCTCCAAGTGCCGTACTGGTTATTCAGGACGGACATACCAAGCTGGTAAACATCAAGAATCAGGACAGCATCACCAAGATTCTGGATATGGTACCGGAGCTGGTAGATAAGGTTGCTGATTATGCAAAGGAATACAAGAATAAGCAGTCTGCAGAGGCGATTGAAGGCGACGATCAGGCAGCAATTGAAGATTAATGAATGGTAAGTAGCTTATTTTAGGTACGAGTTGTATCAGAATTGAGAGATAGTTGTATCGTAAGATATGATTATCTCTTTTTTTACCTGGTTTTTAGAAATAATATCAACTTTTTATCTGTTTCAGACATCTGACCCGGAAAAATCTGAAAGAAGCAGAAGGATAAAAAGGAGTATGGCATATGAAACAGAATAAAAACAAAAAACGATTGTTATATATATTGATACCTGCAATGATCATGATACTGACAGGAGCAGGGTTTCTTTATATGCATCATAAGGAAATCAGCATCCTTGTGCCCGGAGAAAATCAGAATATATCGACAGAGGCCGGACCGACCAATAAGAAGGATAACGAAAAGGACACAACCGATCCGACAACGCAGACAGAAAACAATGAAACTGCTGCCACATCGGAGACAGAAACCACTGATGCAGAAAATACCGGACCGGAAAGTGTGTCAACGGAACCGGAAGTAACCGAGACTGCTGAGACAACCGAAGTAGCAGCAGATACCTTTGAGGATGCCCTCTTTATCGGAGATTCCAGAACCGAAGGCTTTGTCCTGCTCAGCGGGATTCATGCAAAATATTATGCCTGTAAGGGATTGAATGTGGCATCGGTGTATACGGATCCGGTGATCGCAAAGGATGGCACGAATATGACGGTCATGGATGCCGTTGCAGGAACTGAGTTTAATCGGGTATATCTGATGTTTGGCGTGAATGAGACCGGATGGGTGAAAGCAGATATATTTATTGATGACTACAGGAAAATACTGGAGGATATCCGTGCCACGCATCCGGAGGCTGAGATTTATGTACAGTCGGTTCTTCCTGTCAGTCAGGCAGTATCCGATACACACAGTTATGTAAAGAATGATAAGATCAGTCAATATAATGAGCTGCTTCAGAAAATGGCAGAAGAAGAGAAGGTTACCTATGTGAACGTGGCAGAGGCCGTTTCCGTAAACGGAGTCCTTCCGGATGATGCGGCACTGGATGGAATCCATCTGAATCAGGAATATTGTCAGAAATGGCTTGTTTATCTGACTGAGCATACGGGAAAATAATTATAAAGGAGCAGAATCGGAATGGATATATGGACAATTCTTGAAATCGAGGCAACAACGGATACGGAAGAAATTCGACAGGCATATCGCAAAAAGCTGCAGACAGTCAATCCGGAGGATGACCAGGAAGCCTTTATGGAGCTCAGGAGTGCTTATGAAGCCGCGATGAAAGCTGCGGAGCAATCGGCGGAGGTGGATGAATCGGAGGAAGCTTCGGTGGATCCTCAGAGTGATTCTGTGATCATGCAAGAGTTAGATGACTTATATCAGGATTATGCACGCCGGATCCAGGCCGAAGAATGGCACCGGCTGGTTGAAACGGATCCGTATCAGGCACTGGAAACCGAGGAGACTGTTCTGGACGAATGTCTGCGTTATATCGCGGGGCATTATAATATGCCGCGGGAGGTATTCCGGGAGATCATTAAGCATTTTGACCTGATTGGAAGAAAACAGGAGCTGTCGGAACGCTATCCGGAAAACCTGCTGGATTATCTGATTTATTGTGCAAATACCCCGGATGCTATTGATTATCAGCTGTTTGAAGGGAATCTGTCTCAGGTGGACACCTATATCCGAACCTATCATAGAATGGTGCAGCACTTTAATCGTGAGGAAACGGAAGAAGCGGAGAAGTGTCTGGATGAATTAAATGCAATGAATATCCGGCATCCGTATCTGGATATGATGAAGCTGAAACTACAGGTGAAAAAACTGTCAGAGACAGAGAAGACGGAAGAAATTCTGCTATTGTATCAGAATGCAGAGGAAATTCTGAAACACTATCCGGAGGATTTTCAGATGCAACTGGAAACTGCGGAGCTGGCTATGTATGCCAGTGAGTATGAACGGGCGGTTCGGTTACTGCAAGCGGTTCTGAAACAGGAGCCGGGATATTATCCTGCTATGGAAATGCTGGGAGAAGCAAGATTTGCTCAGAAGGAGTATGAGTCTGCCAGAGATGTATATATGGATATACTGGAAAAGTATAGCTATGCGGATGATGCCTATATCGGAATGGTTCAGGCAAATCAGAAGATCATTGAAAAGAATCTGGAAGTTCTGCAACAGAATCCAGAGGATCATAAGGCGGCATTTGAGGTTGCCTGGGCGTATTATCGGAATGGTGAAAATGAATCGGCAGTTGGAGCACTGAATCGTTTTCATCCGGATGCGGATGAGGAGATACAGTACTGGAATGTAAAAGGGCGAAGCTTACTTTTCGGCAAACGATATGAGGAGGCACTTAGCTGTCTGCTTCGCTGGAAGGAGGTTTTAGACGAGAAGGAAGCCAACCGGGGAGAGGACTTCTTGGAAGAAACGGATAAACAGTTGCGCAGACTTCCGTATGTACATAATCTGATTGCCCGGTGTTATTTAAATCTGGGAAATATGGAGCTGGCGGAGCAGTATCTGGAGCTTCCGGTTCATACAGAGCATAAGGAGCAGTCCGATGCATATGCAGCCTATTGTCAGTTATTATATCAGAAGAAAGAGTATGAGGCCTGTATTCAGGCCGGACGGAAACTGTTACAGCTCGGAAACTGGGCTTGGGAGGCCTATAATTACATTGCAAAATCCTGTTTTGAACTGAATCATCTGCAGGAATGCATTCGGGCATGTGGACAGGCAGAGGATATTCTGCCATATCAAAAAGGTCCGTATGTTCTGGAGATTCGTGTGTTACAGGAGGTAGAGCAGTATGAAGATGCCAAGGCGGTAATCGATCGTTATCGGCAGCTCGTTCCGGATAGTGACAGTATGCGATATTATGAGGCTGTGAATCAGCGGGCACAGGGACAGGATGAAGCAGCGATCCGGCTGCTGGAAGCATTGAAAAAGAATTATAATAGTGCTACATCCGATCTGGATGATTACATGGAAATGCTTTTGATGCTGGCAGATCTGTATGACGAGGCGGATCGCGACCGGGAATCGATTGCCTGCTATCTGGAGGCAGCTGCATTGCAGCCGGAGCATAACCGGGTGCATGGATATCTGGGATATATGTACCGCAAGACAGGAGACTATCCGGCCGCGATTACAGAGTATACAAAGCAGCTCGCACTGACAGAACTCGCATTTTATTATATAAACCGTGGATCTGTTTATCGGAGTATGCGGGAATATGAAGCGGCAGTTGCAGACTATAAGCGAGGTCTTGAATTAGAACCGGATAATGCTTCCTGCTATATGGAGCTTGGAGAAATCCGGTTTCTGGAGCGGGACTATGATGAGGCGATCCGGATATTTGAACTGGCAGAAACAAAGCTTGATGAGGACGAAGTAAGAAAGCGGCTGCAGATTCAGCGGTATATTGCCCGGTGCTATACCTGCCGGTATCAGTATGATCAGGCAACCGCTATCCTGAAACCGTTGTTAGAGAAATACGGAGACAAAGCGGATGGAAATCTGCGATATGAGATGGCTCTGAATTATACCCGTGCCGACCGGTTCCGGGAGGCGGAAGCAGTCCTGCGGGATTACCTGGAGCAGGGAACAGAGGCAGAGGATCGATTCTGGTTCGGCTGTCTTCTGATGGAATTAGCCGGTGAAGAAGGGGATACAGAGCTTGCGAGATCCATGTATCATCAGCTGTTGCAGATGCATTCGGAGCTGAATGAGGAAGAGCTTACGAGGCTGAACAGTACCTATGGACGGGTTATGCTATTAAATGGTTGCTATCAGGAGGCAAGAACCGCCTATGAGCAGGCTGTAGATTTAAATAAAGAGAGTAGTCAGAATTATTACAGTGAGCTTTTGGAAAGCATTTACAGACTGGAAGGGTCGGTAACGGCTTATCCGGAGTATATTCAGGCTGCAGAGGGTGTCAGGAGCGGAATGATGGCTCCAAGGGAATACATCCGGCTGGCACGGCTGTACCGGGTAATGGAGCAGTATGAAAAGGCATTGGAATGCCTGGAGCAGGCAGTCCGGATGCATGTCTGTGATTTTTGCGGATACTGTGGTTGTGAAGAGGGCTATTTCGAGCAGGGACTGGTATATGAGGCAATGGAAGACTACGAGAAAGCAGAGACCGCATTCCGGAAATCACTGAAAGCACACGGACATTGCGGCATTTATCAGAAGCATCTGGATGCAATGACAGAGAAGAACAGGAGGAAACAACAGGATGAAAGGTCAGAATAAAGGAACTCAGAAACAGCAGGTATATAATCCGTTTTTACCGTTAAACGAATACATTCCGGACGGAGAACCACATGTATTCGGAGACCGGGTATATCATTTCGGTTCGCATGACAAGGAGGGTGGATACACCTTCTGTATGCTGGATTATGTCGCTTATTCCGCTCCGGTTACGGATCTGTCGGACTGGAGATATGAGGGTGTGATTTATCAGGCAAAACAGGACCCGCGTTATCCGGATCCACAGTATATGTATGCACCGGATGTAGTACAGGGAAATGACGGAAGGTATTACCTATATTACTGCATGGGCGGTGATTACGGACAGGGCGGTTATCAGGGACCAATCGGTGTTGCCGTCTGTGAGGAACCGGCCGGACAGTATGAATATCTCGGAGTTGTTAAAAATCCGGATGGCAGTCCAATGATGAAATATATCTGTTTTGATCCGGCGGCCTTAAATGATAACGGTACGATCCGAATCTATTACGGAACACAGTATGATTATGAAGAGCGAGAAGATTTCATGGAAAATGATTCTTATATGCAGGAAGAAATCGAGATGTTCGGACGCAGCAGAGAGGAGATCTTAAGCTATCCGGATAGTATCATGGGTGCCTGCATGGTGGTTCTGGAGGATGATATGCTGACGGTAAAGGAAGAAGCCAGACATATTATTCCGTACCGGGTAAAGGGAACCGGCTTTGAGGCGCATCCGTTTTTTGAAGGCTCATCCATGCGGAAGGTCGGAGACAGGTATTACTTTGTCTATTCCTCATGGCAGAATCATGAGCTTTGTTATGCCACCAGCCGGTATCCGGATCGTGATTTTACATTCGGCGGCACGATCGTTTCCAATGGTGATATCGGTTATCAGGGACGCACGGTAGATGAGAAGCTGAATATGACAGGAACCACACACGGAAGCATTGTGGAAATAAACGGACAATGGTATGTATTTTATCACAGACTGACTCATAAGTCCGATTACAGCAGACAGGCCTGTGCCGAAAAGATTCAGATTCTGGAGGACGGAAGGATTCCGCAGGTAGAGATTACCAGTTGTGGCTTGAACGACGGACCGTTAAAGGGCGAAGGACGGTATCCGGCAGTGATCGCATGTAATCTGACCAATGGACATATGCCACATGGATCCAACAGTATTTTTCAGATACCGTTTCCGAATGTAACCAATCTGGGTGAGGAACGGTTCATTGCAGAAATCGAAGACGGAACGCTGATCGGATATAAGTATTTTGAATGTAGCGGAGTAACGGCATTCGGGATATCTGCCCGGACGGAAACAGATGCCAACCGGGTCGTTTATCAGGGACCGTTACGGACGGATGAGCGCAGTATGAATGATGATAATTTCCTTCAGTATCATAAGGAAGAAAAGCAGTCCCTGCAGGAAAAGGCAGGGCAGAAGGATATGGATGCCTATATCGAACTGTTTACGGATCCTGAACAGAAGATATCTGTTGGAATGCTTGATGTCAGCAGATTGCCGGAAACCTGGACCGATATCCGGACAGAGTTCCGGATTCCGGATGGAGTCTATGGAATTTATCTGGTTTATCATGGAGCGAAGAAGCTTCAGCTCCGGGAGATATTTCTGGAAACATTCTGATCGGAACTGCATACAATAGCATATAGAAAGCAAAAGGAGGGCTGACACACATGAAAAGATTATGTGGATTTGCTCTCTTTTTTATGGCAGTGGGAATGATCATTAACTGCTTTACAGGCGGATTCTGGACATTTGTGTGTATTACAATCTGTCTGCTTTTGTCATACTGCCTGTTCTGTAAGTAGAAGAGTTATATAGATTTATATAAAAATAAAAACGGTATAGTCATTCGACCATACCGTTTTTATTATGCACGCTCAACTAAGCCAGATTTCAAACAAGAAGTACATACGTACATTTTCTTTGGAGCTCCATTCACAAGTACCTTAACAGACTTTACATTTGATTTCCACATTCTGTTAGCTCTTCTATGAGAATGGCTCACTTTGATTCCGAAATGAGCACCTTTATCACAAATTGCGCATTTTGCCATGATACAGCACCTCCTCGTATTTTTATACCTAAATTCACAACGTGTCAATTTTAACAGATATTTTTTAGAATTGCAAGTGAAAATATAGAAAAATTGTATTTCTTTTTTTTTGAAAAGCGGTTATAATATCATTAATATGCATTTTGGATAAAATGAATAGAATGGAGGTTATCGTATGAAAGGACGAATGAGCACCGAGAATGGTGATATCTTAATTGATAATGAAGTGATTGCCCAGTATGCAGGATTGACGGCAGTTGAATGTTTTGGTATTGTAGGAATGGCAACCATCAGCATGAAGGACGGACTGGTTAAGCTGCTCCGGGGTGACAGTGTCAGCAAAGGTGTTAATGTTTCAATCGAGGATAATCAGATTTCGATTGATTTTCATATTATTGTTGCATATGGAGTCAGCATTTCCGTAGTTGCAGATAATTTAATGAGTACAGTACGATATAAGATTGAAGAGTTCACAGGAATGCC
>HF991369.1:19876-29898 GCA_000431515.1 Clostridium sp. CAG:632
ACATTTTTGTTGAAGGCGTCCGGGTTATGGACTAATCAGTTAAGGAGGAAATAAAAGTGGCTATCATGAGTATTGATGCGGCGTTGCTTCAGAAGGCATTTCTGGCCGGTGCACAAAGCATTGAGAGTAAGAAAGATTATATTAACCAGTTAAATGTATTCCCGGTTCCGGACGGAGATACCGGTACGAACATGACCTTAACCATTATGTCAGCGGCAAAGGAAGTTGGTGCAATTGAGACACCGACGATGGACACTCTGTCAAAGGCGATCTCAAGCGGTTCACTTCGTGGCGCAAGAGGTAATTCAGGTGTTATCCTTTCACAGCTGTTCCGTGGATTCTGCAGAGGGATTGCAGGCAAGACTGCGCTTACCACAGAGGATCTGGCCGGATGCTTTGAACAGGCAGTTGCAACCGCATATAAGGCAGTTATGAAGCCGAAGGAGGGTACGATTCTGACGGTTGCGAGCGGAGTCGCAGAGAAAGCGAAGGAGATTCATCGCAAAGTTAAGGATATTGAAGAATTCGGCAGAATTGTAATCGAATACGGCAATGAGGTTCTGGCATATACACCGGAATTACTTCCGGTATTAAAGGAAGCAGGGGTTGTGGATTCCGGCGGACAGGGTCTGATGACAGTCCTGGAGGGTGCATATAATGCCCTGATCGGTAAGGCAGTTGTAGTGACGGCACCGGTTATGGAGTCTACCCAGAAATTTGATTTTACAGTCGAAGATGATCCGAATGCAGAGATTACATTTGGGTATTGTACAGAATTTATCGTAGTTCTGGAGAAAGAGTATAATGAGGAAACAGAAGCAGAGTTTAAAGAGTATTTAAGCTCTATCGGTGATTCACTGGTCGTTGTTTCCGATGATGATATCGTAAAGGTTCATGTGCATACCAATCATCCAGGTCTGGCATTTGAGAAGGGTCTTATGTATGGATCGCTGACCCGTATGAAGATTGACAATATGCGGGAAGAGCATCAGGAGAAGCTGGCAAGAGAAGGTAAGAAGCCGGAGGCTCAGGCATCGAAGCCGGCGGCAGAGACGAAACCGGCGGAACCGGCAAAGGAATATGGCTTTATCTCCGTTACGATTGGTGAGGGTATCAACGAGATCTTTGAGGGACTTGGTGTTGATTATTTGATCGAAGGCGGTCAGACCATGAACCCAAGCACAGAGGATATGCTGAATGCAATCGATCAGGTAAATGCGAAGACTGTATTTATTCTCCCGAACAATAAGAACATTATTCTTGCAGCCAATCAGGCACAGAGCCTGGTAGAGGATAAGAAGATTGTGGTAATTCCGTCAAAGACGGTTCCGCAGGGAATTTCCGCAATCATCGCATTTGATCCGTCACAGACAATCGAGGATAACACCACCGGCATGACGGAAGCCATGCATGCGGTTAAGACCGGTCAGGTTACGTATGCGGTCCGTGATACCAGCATTGACGGAAAGACGATCCGGGAAGGTGATATCATGGGAATCGGAGATTCCGGTATCCGGGCAGTCGGTACAGATATTTATGAGACGACAATTGCACTGGTTGATGATATGGTTGATGATGATTCCGAGCTGATCTGCATTTATTATGGAGATGAAGTACAGGAGGATGATGCCAATGCATTACTGGATGCTTTGGAGAAGAAATATAAAAACTGTGATATCGAGTTGCATTATGGCGGACAGCCAATCTACTATTATGTGATTTCTGTAGAATAACAGGAATGGATAAAACTCTCTGACATATAATATAAAAAGATGTCAGAGAGTTTTTTTATGCAGATTTCCAGAGATGTAACAGAGGAAGCAATGGTGCTCCGGGTGATCGGTGCCGGAGAAGCATGGCTTGAAAATTATCAGACCTTAATGGAGTATACGGATGAACGGATCCGGGTATCCGGTAGATATTCTGAAATACAGATCGAGGGTTATGGAATGCGGATAGAATATTATGGCAATATTGATATGAAAATACAGGGTGTGATTCGGAAGATTCAGTTTGAAGATTATAGCTAAAAGAATAAAAAGGTGAATGTTATGGGCAGAATCAGAACCTGGTTAAAGGGCTATTTGCAGGTCTATGTATCCGGAAACCGGCCGGAACGCTTTCTTTCATTAATGAAGCATAAGGAGATTCTGGTATGGGAAGTAGAACCTTATGAAAATGGATATCTGTTTTTCATGGAGCAGTCAAAATTCCGGGAATTGGATGCAATCCGGAAAAAGGCCGGTTGTAAGCTGGAAATTCGACAGAAACATGGACTTCCATTCTGGATGTTCCGCTATCGGAAGCGAAAGCTTCTGGTCCTCGGAGCACTGATCGGCTGTGGATTGGTATACTGGGGCTCCCTGTTTATCTGGGATGTAAATGTACATGGTACATATTTTTATACTGATGCACAGGTGGCAGATTACATCGAACAGAATGCAGTACAACTCGGATGCCGGAAAGCAGAGGTAGATTGTCATCAACTGGAAGAGGAATTAAGAGAGGTCTTTCCTGAGATTGCATGGGTCAGCTGCGAGATTAAGGGGACGCAGCTGAATGTGGAGATTAAGGAAACTTTGGAGGGAACTGAGACAATACAGACCGATGCGACTCCACAGGATATCGTGGCGGCAAAGGACGGTGTGATCGTTGAGATGATCACACGAAACGGTACACCGGTTGTGAAAAACGGAATGACAGTTGCCAGAGGGGATATCCTGATTTCCGGTGTGATCCATATTTATGATGATTATGATGAAGTATTGGAAACAGATATGGTTGCTGCGGATGGAGATGTGATTGCAGAAACCGTATACCAATACTCTGATTCCTTTGATATGCAATATTATGAGAAAGATTATACCGGAAAAACGCAGTATTCCCTGACTCTTGAGCTTGGAAGTTTTCTACAAGAATTTCGGTTGCCGTTCAAAGCTTATGATTATTATGATCAGATAGAAGAGAATCATAAATTAAAGCTGGGGCACACCTACGTGTTACCATGCAGCTTTACGGTAAACCGGTATCAGGAATATATTCCGACCCTGCATACCTATACAGAAGAAGAGGCAAGGAATCGGGCACAAGAGCGGTTTCAGAACTACATCAGTAATTTATCCGAAAAAAAAGTAGAAATCATGGAAAATAATGTTACAATAGATTTCAGAGATAATACCTGCGAGGCTGTCGGAACGGTTGTCGTATGGGAACGGATCGGTTATGGAAGACCGCTGACTGCGCAGGAATAGCTCAGACAAACGGAGGAGAATGAATGAATACAGTAGAAGCAGCAATTCAGATACCCGCAGAGCATATGCTGAATGTATTTGGACAGTTTGACAAAAACATCAAAAAAATCGAACGGACATTGTCAGTTACCCTGATCATGCGTGGCGATCAGTTAAAGATAATCGGAAATGAGAGTACCGTACAACAGGCACAGACGATCATAGAAGAATTGATCGGCATGTCAAAGCGCGGCAATCAGATCAGTGAACAGAATGTAGATTATGTATTGTCAACCGTATTTACGGAACAAAGCGGACATATGGAAGAGTTAGACCGTGATATTGTCTGCCATACGATCAACGGGAAGCCGATAAAGGCCAAGACCCATGGGCAAAAGCAGTATCTGGATATGCTGGAAGAGAAGATGATCGTGTTCGGAATCGGTCCGGCCGGTACCGGTAAGACCTATCTGGCCATGGCAATGGCAATCCGGGCATTTAAGAATAATGAGGTAAACCGGATCATTCTGACAAGACCGGCAATCGAGGCCGGAGAGAAACTCGGCTTTCTTCCGGGAGATCTGCAGAGCAAGGTAGATCCATACCTTCGACCGTTATATGATGCATTGTATGAAATCATGGGTGCGGAAACTTTCCTGAAGAATATGGAAAAGGGACTGATCGAAGTGGCACCGTTAGCTTATATGCGAGGCAGAACTCTGGATAATGCTTATATTATTCTGGACGAAGCGCAGAATACAACGCCGGCACAGATGAAAATGTTTCTGACCCGAATCGGATTCGGTTCCAGGGCTATTATAACCGGAGATCTGTCCCAGAAAGATCTGGCTCCGAATGTTAAGTCCGGTCTGGATGAGGCACTTAAGATCCTTGGAAAGATCGATGAGATCGGAATCTGCCGTCTGACCAGCCGGGACGTAGTGAGGCATCCACTGGTACAGAAGATTGTCAGTGCTTATGATGCTTATGAAGAGAAACGATCAAAGGGAAAAAATGTAAAAACCCAGCCGAAACACTTGTAATAATATATCTGGTTGTTTATAATAAATAGGATACTAGATGTTGATATTTAGGAGGAATTATGACAGTTAATATTGAGAATGAATATTTGTGTGAAATATCCATAGATTACCTTCATATTATTCACGATATCGTGGGAGCAGCAATTGATTATGTAGGCTGTCCGTATGATGTGGAAGTCAATGTGCTTCTGACAGATAATGAGCAGATACAGGAGATTAACCGGGAGAACCGCCAGATCGATCGTCCAACGGATGTACTTTCATTTCCAATGATCGAGTTTGATCATCCGGAGGAATTTGAAATCGTAGAGGATCATCCGGAAGATTACTTTAACAGCGACACCGGAGAGCTTCTGCTGGGTGATATTGTGATCTCTATGGATAAGGTATATGAGCAGGCGGAGGAATTTGGACATTCGCCGGAGCGTGAGCTTGCATTTTTGGTAGCACATAGTATGCTGCATCTGAGCGGCTATGACCATGAAGAAGATGCAGAACGGGTTATCATGGAAGCAAAACAGGAAGAAATATTACAGAACAGGGGCTATACGAGAGATTGATCTCCCGGCCGGAATGAAACGAGGTAGAAAGATGAGAAAATTCATGAAAAAAACAGTTGCAGTCAGTGTAAGTGCCGTACTTGGTCTGTCAGTGTTAATGACCGGCTGCGGTAAGGAGGAAGCAAGTACCGCAGCGACCACTGCGACAGAGGCAATGAGCTCTGTTACAGATATTGAGCTTGTGAATACAGAAGGCAAGGTACAGAGTGATCTGACCGGTGAGTGGGTAGACCCTGAGGTGAACCAGAACCGTCCGGTTGCGATTATGATCAATAATATCGGAGAGGCAATGCCGCAGTCCGGAATCGGACAGGCAGATGTGATCTATGAGATGGTCGTAGAAGGCGGGATCACCCGTCTGATGGCTGTGTTTTCTGATTACAGCGGATTGGAAAAAATCGGACCGGTAAGAAGTGCCAGACAGTATTATGTTCGTGCAGCCGAGCAGCTGGATGCGATTTTCTGCCATATCGGAACTTCAACCCTTGCAGATAATGAACTGGCGAGCAGCGGACAGGATCATATGGACGGGATGTCTGCCCTGGGTAATTATTTTATCTATCGGGATAATTCCAGAGTGGCACCACATAATGCCTATACCTCTGAAGAGGGATTAAATAAGGCTCTTGAAAATTCCGGATTTACCAGAACTCATAGCAGCAGCTACGAGCCGATGTTTACATTTAATTCCAAGGTAAAGGATCTTGAGAACGGATCTGATGCGAAGAAGATCACAACCGCATTTAATGCAAACCGGATTCCGTGGTTTGAGTATCATGAAGATGATCAGCAGTATTACCGTTTTCAGTATGGTGAGGAGCAGATTGATGATCAGACGAATGAACAGTTACATTTCCAGAATGTTCTGATCTTATTTGCAGAGACTTATTCTGCAGACGGCTATCTGATGGAGGTTAAGAATAATCAGTCCGGAAACGGATATTATGCAACCAACGGCAAATACATCCCAATCACCTGGAAGTATGAGAACGGAACCATCCATTACTATACGGAGTCCGGCGATAAGCTGTCCATGAATCCGGGCAAGACATGGATTACTTACTTTGATGCAGCAAATACTGCAGGAGTTACATTCGAATAGGAGAGGTCTTATGACAAATGAGACATTGATCGGGTACGCAAAGCAGGCGATGGGACGGGCATATGCACCATATTCCGGATTTCAGGTTGGTGCGGCATTACTGACGAAAGATGGACAGGTGTTCTATGGCTGTAATATAGAGAATGCCTCGTATGGAGCTACCAATTGTGCAGAGCGTACAGCGATTTTTAAGGCTGTTTCGGAGGGGCAGCGGGAATTTGATAAGATTGCAGTTGTCTGCAGTGAAAATAGGAAGGCATATCCCTGTGGAATATGCCTTCAAGTAATGTCTGAGTTTATGCCGGACGGAATGGTTTTATTAGAAGATTCGAACGGAATCGAAACATTGACAGTGAAAGAATTATTGCCGGCTGCATTTCAATTGAAAGAATCGTCGGATTTAAGAAAATCCCATACAGAGTAGTTTAAGGAGATAACAGATATGAGTAACTCAAAGAGCAGCCGTCAGAATAATTTTCTGATTCAGGGCGGCATTCTTGCTATTGCCGGAATCGTTGTCCGGATCATTGGCATGATATACAGAATTCCGCTTACCCACATTATTGGAGACCGGGGAAACAGCTTATATGACAGTGCATATTCCGTGTACAGTATTATATTGATCATTTCCTCTTACAGTCTTCCGGTAGCTATTTCCAAGATGCTGGCAGCTAAAAATTCCCAAAAGGAATATGTCAATTCAGAACGGATTTTTAAATGTTCTTTGATCTATGCAGTGATCGTAGGACTGGTCGCTGCCGTTTTCTGCTATGTGGCAGCACCGGTTCTGGTGAAATCCGAGGCGGCGGTTCCGGTTCTTCGGGTGCTTGCACCGGTAATCTTCTTTTCAGCGATATTAGGTACCTTCCGTGGATTATTCCAGGGGCAGGGAACCATGATCCCAACTTCAATTTCACAAATTTTTGAGCAAATCTTTAATGCGATCGTCAGTGTGCTGGCAGCATATCTGCTGGTGCGTCCATACATGACAGTGGATCCGGAGGATGTACTTCCGTCCAGGGGTGCTATGGGAAGCACCTTAGGAACCGGAGCCGGTGTGATTGCCGGACTGGCTTTTGTTGTCCTGATTTATTTCCTGTATCGTCCGTCTATGAAGAAAAAGGTACGATGCGGACAGAAAGCGCCGATCGATTCTTATTCGGATATCTTTAAAATGATCGTGCTGACTGTAACTCCGATGGTGTTAAGTGCAGCTCTTTATAATGTAAGTCCGTTTATTGACAATTATATGATCTATGCGGTTATGGAGAAGCTTGGCTATCAGCAGGTGGATATCCAGTCTATGCACGGAATCTATACAGGCAAGTATCTGCTGCTTGTGAATATTCCGGTAGCTATGGCAAATGCATTATCCTCTGCAATGCTTCCGAATATTGCAGCAGCCAAATCACAGGGAGATTACAGCGGCATTCAGAGAAAAGCAAGTCTCGCAATTAAGGCTACAATGCTGATCGCAATTCCGTGTACCTTTGGTATGGCGGTACTTGGCGGTCCTGCCATCCAACTGATCTTCGGCACGAGTACCCGGTATCCGGAGCTGGCAGGGGATCTGATGCTTTATGGAAGCTCCTTTGTGTTCTTCTTTGCATTATCTACGATTACCAATGCCATTCTTCAGGCTACGGATTATCTGCGATTGCCGGTTATCCATTCTGCAATTGCACTGGTCATCCATACCATTCTGGCATTTGTTCTGATGTATGTATTTGATATGAAGGTCTGGGGACTTATGATCGCAACCGTTGTTTTTGCGGTTGTCCTGTGTGTGATGAATCTGATTTCTATGTACAGAAGACTGGATTTTCGGTTGGAAATCAAGAGGATTTTTCTGATCCCGGGTATTGCGGCAGTCTTTATGGCACTGATCTGCTGGGCTGTTTATTATATTATCAATCATTTCTTAAACAGTAATGCGATTGCCTTTTTAGTTGCATTTGTGCTTGGAATGTTGACCTATTTTGTAGCATTGTTCCTGTTCAACGGAATTACGGAGGAGGAACTGCTCAGTATGCCGAAGGGACATGCTATGGTAAGGATTGCAAAAAAACTGCATCTGCTTCATGATATGGATATAAACGAGGATGACGAGTAATATTTGACGGTATAGATTACCGAATTCTGGAAATAATCTTTTCAGGAGGGAATCTATATGTGGAAGAAATTAATTTTAGGAACCGGTATCTGTCTGCTGGCCCTGATCATAGGATATCAGATCAGTTTTTTCAGGCAGTGTAAGCAACAGGCAGACAGTTTTTCCGATTCTGATATATCATCCAGTGTTCCGGTGGATCAAAAGGCAGAGCGGGTGACAAGAGATACCTGTATTATCATGGAAAGCTATGATGCATCCGGTGCTTTGGTCGAACGGACAGAGTGCAGTCCCGGTGCAGAACTGATGGGGAATAACCGGCTGGATATGCTGATTTATGCCAAGGAATACCGGGAACATGCGTCGGATACTGAGAAAAAGAAGGGACTGGAGCGCATGGTTGTTGAGTCCTTTTCTCCGGAGCAGGTGACTCTGGCTAAATATTATGGAGAGCCACCGGAGGAGCAGGGCTATATACTGGCAGTAAAAGATAATGCGGTGATTGTATATATGACAGACAGAGAAACGATTTACGAATATACCAATATCGAACTGTGGATGCTGCCACAGGAGATACAGTCAGCACTGGTGGAAGGAATCTATGTAGAAAACGAAAGGGAGCTTTTTGATTTTCTGCAGACATATTCCAGTTAAAAATAGCGGGACAATATACGAGACTTTATAAAGAGAAAACAAAAAGAGCAGAAAGGATACCAGATGGAAGAGGTAGTGATCATCGGAGCCGGCGCATCCGGACTTGCATGTGGAATAGAACTGGGACGACGTGGAATCTCCTGCCTGATCCTGGAAGGAAAAGAAAAGGCAGGTAAGAAGATTTATGCATCCGGAAACGGAAAATGCAATTTGGCCAATCGCAACATCAGTGCCAATAAATATCATTCCATGGGAGTTTCCGGATATGAACAAATTCGGTCCGTTGTTCCGGAGACCGCCGCAGCTTCCGTGGAGCAGTTTTTTCATGAAATCGGCATTCCGTTTACAGAACGGAACGGATATCTGTATCCGCATTCTGAGCAGGCGGGCTCTGTCGTCCGTGCTATGGAAGAGACAGTAACGGGACTGGGCGGGCATATCAAATGCAATACCTATGTAACATCTGTAGAATGGAATAAAAAACGAAACTGCTTTCAGATCCATACGAACGAAGAACGATATCAATGCAAGAGGCTGGTGCTCGCAGCCGGAGGGGCTGCATCTCCGCAGCACGGCAGTGACGGTTCCGGATATAAGCTGGCCGGACAGCTCGGACACTCCGTAACACCATGCCTGCCATCCCTGTGCGGATTAAAGGTACAGGCATCCGATTTTCAGAAGCTGCAGGGCATACGTGCCAAGGGACAGGCGTCCCTTTTTATTGACAATCAGCGAATTGCGGTCGAACATGGTGAAATACAGTTTACACAGTACGGACTTTCCGGGATTGCTGTATTTAATCTGTCCAGATATGCAGGAGTGGCATTACATAAGCGAAAGCAGGTACGGATCGATCTGGATTTATGTGTAGAACTATCAGAGCAGGAGCTTTGGACGCTGTTTAAACAGGCAAAACAGATATCCGGATACCGCAATATCGGTTCTGTTTTATCCGGTATTATTCCGGAGAAGCTGGCACGTTATCTATTAAAACATCAGGGGATTTCCGAAGAAATAGAAATCCGTCATTTAAAACCGGAGGATATAAAACGCTTAATTCAGATGGTCAAGAGATTTTCGGCAGATATTACCGATACGAATACCCTGGAACAGGCTCAAGTGACTGCAGGCGGTATTCCGTTGTCAGAAATAGATCTGGATACGATGGAATCGAAGCTTTGTCCGGGCTGTTATCTGACAGGAGAGCTGGTGGATGTGGACGGCTGCTGTGGCGGCTATAATCTGATGTGGGCATGGGAAAGCGGAAGAAGGGCAGGACAGAGCATAAATGATACGAATTAATCAGATCAAATTACCGGTTCA
>HF991369.1:29926-34924 GCA_000431515.1 Clostridium sp. CAG:632
GCATACGGAGCAGGATCTGCAGAAAGCTATCTGTAAGGTGCTGCGCAAACCGGAAATAAAAACATATACAATCATAAAACAATCTTTGGATGCAAGAGATAAGCAGAAGCTGCATTACAGCTATTCTGTGGAAATTTCGGAAACCGGCTTCACCCAGAAGGAAATCCGAAAATTGCTAACCAATAAAAACATTATGTTAACATCAAACAAAAAATATGATTTTGCTTCTCAGATTTCGCATGACTTCATAGAGGATAAACCGGCATTACAACATCCTCCAATCATCGTCGGCACCGGACCGGCAGGATTATTTTGTGGATATCAGCTTGCAAAGGCCGGATATCATCCAATTCTGCTGGAACGGGGGATGAATGTGGAGCATCGGGTTCGGGAGATCCAGTCCTTCTGGGATGGAGGCAACTTAAATCCTGACTGCAATGTACAGTTTGGGGAGGGTGGTGCCGGAACCTTTTCGGATGGCAAGCTGAATACAATGATCCATGACAAAACCGGCCGGATCGGGGAGGTACTCCGTACCTTTGTGAGCTTTGGGGCACCAGAGGATATTTTATATGTAAACAAGCCGCATATCGGAACGGATCGGTTGCGGGATGTTGTAAAGAATATGAGAAATGAGATCATTCGTCTGGGAGGACAGGTATTGTTTCAGACCTGTTTGACAGATATAGCGTTTGAGAAGGATACTGCCGATGCAGACAGAGTTTGTTCCGTTACAGTAAAGGATGCACAGGGTATGCATACGATTCCGTGTGACTGCCTTGTTCTGGCAATCGGTCATAGTGCAAGAGATACCTTTGAATTGCTACAGCAACGGGCATTCCGGATGAGTCCGAAGGCATTTGCGGTCGGACTCCGGATCGAGCATCCGGCTGAAATGATCCGGCGTGCACAGTATGGGGATTCTCCGGAAGCAAAGTTTCTTCCGGCTGCAGATTATAAGCTGACCCATCAGACCGAAGAAGGCAGAGCAGTGTATTCCTTCTGCATGTGTCCGGGCGGACATATTGTAAATGCATCCTCAGAGCCGGGAATGACCGCAGTAAACGGCATGAGCTATCGTGCCAGAAACGCCAGAAATTCCAACAGTGCGATCGTTGTAAATATTACGCCGGAGGACTTTAACGGAACAGGACCGTTAGCCGGTATGGAATTTCAGCGTTATTGGGAACGGGCAGCTTATCAGGCCGGAAACGGAAAAGTACCGTTACAACTATTCGGAGATTATAGACGAAATCAGATATCAACCTCCTATGGTACAATTATCCCTGATATTAAAGGGCAATATGCCTTTGCAAATTTAAATGACTGTTTGCCTAAGTTTGTGAATAATGCTATAATAAAGGGCGTTATGGCTTTTGATCACCGGATACCGGGCTTTGCATCGGAGGATGCAGTTCTCTGTGGTATTGAAAGCAGAACATCTTCACCGGTCAGAATTGAACGGAATGAAGAATTTTACAGTAATTATAAAGGCGTTTATCCATGTGGTGAGGGTGCCGGATATGCCGGTGGGATTACCTCTGCCGCAGTGGATGGAATAAAGGTTGCAGAAGCGATAGCGGTTCATACGGGGCCATCCCTGTAATGAGGTTTGAAAAGGAGTCAGAAATGAGCAGGATTCGTGAAGAACTGGCGAGAAAGAACCGGATTGTTATTAAGATCGGGTCATCTTCGTTAGTACATAGTAATACACAGAACTTAGATTATGTAAAGCTGGAAAAACTGGTACGTTTTTTGTGCGATTTAAGAAATCAGGGAAAGGATGTTATATTGGTATCTTCTGGTGCGATCGGTGTCGGAGCCAAGGCACTCGGGTTGTTTGAACGACCGAAAACAACTTCCATGAAGCAGGCCTGTGCTGCAGTGGGACAAGGCCAGTTGATGATGGTATATCAGAAGCTGTTTTCAGAATATCATCAGGGTTCTGCACAGGTATTGCTGACGTTTGATGTTATTACTTCAGAGGAACGACGCCGCAATTCTGTTAATACATTTAATGAACTGTTGCAGCTTGGAGTTATCCCGGTTGTAAATGAGAATGATACGGTTGCAACAGAAGAAATTGAGTTCGGTGATAATGATACATTGTCCGCAATTGTAGCGGCACTGGTGAAGGCGGATTGCCTGATTCTGATGTCGGATATTGACGGCCTTTATACAGATGATCCGCATTACAACAAAGATGCTGTCCTGATTTCAGAAGTGGATGAGATCACGGACGAGCTGCGTGCTATGGGTAAGGGCGTTTCCACTAATCTCGGAACCGGTGGAATGGCAACCAAGATAACGGCGGCAATGATTGCAACCGCAGTCGGAGCCGATATGGTAATCCTGAACGGTGAAAACATAGGAATTCTTTCGGATCTGTTTCAGGGAAAGGATGTGGGAACTATTTTCCACGCACATCCGGAGCACCCGTTTAAGCTGGAAAATTATCTGAAGGAGGTTCATCAATGACCGAAGAGAAAGTTGCAAGAATTAATGAATTATATCATAAATCAAAAACCGCAGAAGGACTGACAGATGCGGAAAAGAAAGAACAGGCAAAGCTTCGTCAGGAATATCTGCAGGCAATCCGGAAGAATGTGAAACAGACTCTGGACAATACGGTAGTTGAATATCCGGATGGTACGATCAAGAATTTAAAGGAAGTTGGTGGTACTTATGCAATCGACAAATAAAAAGATGACCCGGAATACAATTAAGGAGATGCGTCTGGCACTGAAAAAAGAGGAAGTAATGGAATGCTCGAAAGCATGTGTATCCAAGGTATTACAGTTTCCGGAACTGATAGAAGCCAAAACCGTATGTGTTTATATGCCGACGGGAAATGAGATCGATACAACAGAGATCATCCGGTACTGTAAGGAGAACGGAAAACGGCTTGCTGCACCGAGAGTCAACGGTGATACAATGGAATTCTATTACTTTACCGATGAAACGGATATGGAGCAGGGTGCATATGATATCTGGGAGCCGACCGGAACCGAAGCGGTTGAGGATGAGGAAAGCCTGGTGATCATGCCGGGTGTTGCATTTGACTTAAGCTGTAACCGGATCGGATATGGCAAAGGTTATTATGATCGTTATTTATCCGCACATCCTCATATGAAAAAGGTAGCTTTGGCATATGATTTTCAGATTGTAGGCCGTATTAAGCGGGAAGTGCATGATGTCAGACCGGATGTGGTCGTAACAGAAAGCAGGGTAATTATGAAACCAAAGGAATTTAATCTGGAAGAGGTCTGCCGGAATGCAAAACAGGCCGCACGTACACTGAATCTGCTGGATACAGCAAAGAAAAATGCATGTTTACTTAAGGTAAGCAAGGCACTGGAGGAACAACAGGAGCTGATTCTGAAGGCAAATGCAAAGGACATTGCAAATGCCAGAAAAAACGGTATGGCAGAGGCACTGATTGATCGGTTATCCTTAAATGAGCAGAGAATGCACGGAATCATAGAAGGAGTTATACAGGTAGTCAGTCTGACCGATCCGGTTGGCACGGTTATTTCAAGATTTGATCGCCCGAACGGTCTGCATATTGAACAGGTCCGGGTACCATTTGGTGTAATTGGTATTATTTATGAATCCAGACCAAATGTAACCGTAGATGCATTTTCTTTATGCTTTAAAACCGGAAATGCAGTTGTTCTACGTGGCGGAAGCGATGCTATCTATACCAATCAGGCATTGGTGACCGTTATCCGTAAAGCATTGAAGTCCATGAATGTGGATGAAAATGCAATCTGTCTGATCGAAGATACCAGCAGAGAAGTAGCCGCCAGATTTATGAAAATGAAGCAGTACATTGATGTATTGATTCCGAGAGGCGGGGCCGGGCTGATCCAGACAGTTGTGGAGCAGTCAACGATTCCGGTCATTGAGACCGGTACCGGTAACTGCCATATCTATATTGACCGGTATGCGGATGTTCAGAAAGCAGTACCAATCGTTCATAATGCGAAGCTGCAGCGGCTGGGTGTCTGCAACGCCTGTGAATCACTGGTCATTCACGAAAAAATAGCTGATAAGGTAATTCCTCTTCTGGTAGAAGACCTCCAGAAGGAGGGCTGTGAGATTCGAGGCGATGAACGGGTACAGGCAATCAGTGCAAAGGTAAAGGCAGCCACGGAGGAAGATTATGGCCGGGAATATCTGGCAAAGATCATCTCTGTTAAGATTGTAAAGTCCGTATATGAGGCAATTGATCATATTAACCGGTACAGTACCGGACATTCCGAGGCAATTATTACGGAAAATGAAGAGGCAGCAAAAGCATTTACAGAGGGAATCGATTCTGCCTGTGTTTACGTAAATGCATCTACACGTTTTACGGATGGATTTGAATTCGGATTTGGTGCAGAAATCGGAATCAGTACGCAGAAGCTACATGCCAGAGGACCGATGGGACTACTGGCATTGACATCCAGCAAGTACATTATTCACGGAAACGGACAGATTCGGAGCTGATTGTATATAATATACCAAGGATAAGTGAAAAGTGGGTTGTTCATGATCCATAAACATTCCTTAAATCAGTCCTGCGGTCTGGTGCTTAGCGGCGGAGGTGCAAAAGGCGCCTATCAGATCGGAGTGTTTCGGGCTATGCAGGAGCTTGGTATTACACATGAAATCGGCGGAATCTCCGGCGCATCCATAGGAGCCATCAATGCAGCATTGTTTGCCAGCGGAAATTACCAGAAAGCGGTAAAGGCATGGTCTGAAGTGGATCTGTTGTCGGTATTTGATACAGAATGGGCAATGTTGGACGGAAAAGAAGGCACGTTTTCCAGGGAAGAGCTGTTAAGGCTGATTCGAAAGTATGTATCCTATGTAAAACTGAAACGAAGCAAAATACCGGTGATCTGCAGTGTGTCCAGAATGATCACGAAGGATGAATATCAGAATTCTATCCGTGGATTTCTTGGTGAATCCGTATACCATGGAGAATATATGCGTATAGACGGTCGTACC
>HF991369.1:34930-43837 GCA_000431515.1 Clostridium sp. CAG:632
TGTGGTATCGCCGGCCGTCCCGCCGGTACGATTGAGGATATTATACTGGCATCTTCGGCGATGCCGATCATTCATGAACCGGTGGAAATTGATGGATACTATTATCGAGACGGCGGCCTGACAGATAATGTTCCCATCCGGCCGTTATATGAGCTCGGATTCCGGGAGATGGTTGTCATCGGACTCAGTAAAGAAATGAAGCGGTTTCAGGCTTATTATCCGGATGTCAGATTCCGGGGGATTTATCCAAGTCGTTCATTGGGAGATCTGGTGCATGGAACCTTGAATTTCAGGCCGCAGTTTATCCGGGAATGTCAGAAATTGGGATATCGGGATGGAATTGAAACATTAAGTAGATATTAAATATTATAGAATATGAGGAAAAAACATGAAGGAACAGGGACATTTCGAAGCACAGCGACAATTAAAAATCATGGAACAGTGCAAAGCGAGCATTTCCACACGGATAAAGGAAGCCGGCAGGCCGCTGACCTATCATATTTCTACCTTCGGATGCCAGATGAATTTCAAGGATTCCGAAAAATTGGCCGGTATTCTGGAGGAAATCGGATATGTGGAGACAGAGACCGAAGCTGCGGACTTTGTATTGTTAAATACCTGTACGGTACGCGAAAATGCCAATCAGAAGGTATATGGACACCTTGGAATTCTTAAAAATTATAAAAAAAAGAATCCGCATATGATGATTGCATTATGCGGTTGCATGATGCAGGAAGAGCTGGTCGTAGAGAAGCTAAAGGAAAGCTATCGGTTTGTTGATATTATTTTCGGAACCCATAACATCTATAAGCTGGCTGAATTGATTCAGACACGTCTGGAATCGGATCGTATGGTAGTGGATCTGTGGAAGGACGCAAAGGAAATCGTAGAAGACCTGCCGTCAGTGCGTAAATATACATTTAAAGCCGGTGTTAATATTATGTTCGGTTGTAATAATTTCTGCAGCTACTGTATTGTGCCGTATGTGCGTGGGCGGGAGCGAAGCAGGGAGCCTGAGGACATCATTCATGAGATAGAAGACATGGTGTCAGAAGGTGTTGTGGAGATTATGCTGCTTGGCCAGAATGTAAACTCCTACGGTAAAACGCTGGAACATCCGATTTCGTTTGCACAGCTCTTAGAACGTGTGGAGCAGATTCCGGGTCTGAAGCGGATTCGATTCATGACATCACATCCGAAGGATCTGTCTGATGATCTGATTACAGTCATGGCCAAATCTGAGAAGATCTGCCGCCATATGCATCTGCCGGTACAGTCCGGAAGCAGCCGGCTTCTGGAACGAATGAACCGACGGTATACCAAGGAGCATTATCTGGAGCTGGTTCGAAAACTCCGGGAAGCAATTCCGGATATTTCCCTGACAACTGATATCATCGTTGGTTTCCCCGGAGAAACAGAAGAAGATTTTGAAGAAACACTGGATGTGGTTCGACAGGCGGAATATGACAGTGCTTATACGTTTATTTATTCAAAGCGGACCGGTACACCGGCTGCAAATATGCCGGATCAGATTCCGGATGACGTGGTAAAAGAACGGTTTAACCGTCTGTTACAGGTCGTTGCTGAGTCTTCCGCCAAACGAACAGGACGTCTGGAAGGGCAGACGGCAGAAGTATTGGTAGAAGGAATCAGTGAACAGGATCCGAGTATGATCACCGGACGCCTGTCAAATAATCTGCTGGTTCATTTTCCGGGAGATGAGTCCTATATAGGAAAGCTCTGCAAGGTTCATCTGGATCAGGCAAAAGGATTTTATTATATCGGAACGATGGAAGGATAGAAAGCATGAAAGTCTGTGTCAGTGACTGACACAGACTTTCTGCTATAGCAGATAACGTATAAGAGTATTAAGGAGAGAACAAATGAGATTAGTAATTCAGCGTGTAAATCATGCATCAGTCACAGTTGACCGGGAACGAATCGGAGCCATTGACCGTGGTCTGTTGATTTTTCTGGGTATTGCAGATGGAGATACTGAAGCCATGGTCAATAAATATGTAAAAAAATTGTCCGGTCTCCGGATTTTTGAGGATGAAAACGGAAAAACCAATCTGTCACTAACAGATGTCGGCGGTGAGATTCTTGTTGTATCGCAATTCACATTATATGCAGATTGTAAAAAAGGAAACAGGCCAAGCTTCACCAGAGCCGGTTCACCGGATTTTGCCAATCAGCTATATGAATATTTCAAGAAACAATGTACAGAAACCTTTGGCAGGGTAGAATGCGGAAGCTTTGGTGCAGACATGAAGATAGAGTTGGAAAACGATGGTCCGTTTACGATTCTTTGGGATAGTGATTGGTGGTAAAATCTAGTCAGAAAAAGGAAAATGTGTTATACTTTAGCGGAATAAATCAGAAATTTACGGAACATAGCAAGGTTAATACTAAGATAAGGATGGAACTAACATGGCAGCATTTACACCAATGATGCAGCAGTATCTGGATATTAAGAATCAATATAAAGACTGCATTATGTTTTATAGAGTCGGTGATTTTTATGAAATGTTTTTTGATGATGCATTAACTGCATCGAAAGCACTGGAGATCACACTGACCGGAAAGGATTGCGGGCAGGAGGAACGGGCACCGATGTGCGGTGTTCCTTATCATGCTTATGAGGTATATGCCAATCGCCTGATCGAACAAGGATATAAGGTCGCAATCTGTGAACAGGTTGAGGATCCGAAACAGGCGAAGGGACTGGTAAAACGGGATGTGATCCAAATCATTACGCCCGGCACAAATCTATCCACGCAGAATTTAAAAGAGGGTCAAAATAATTATATTATGTCAATCTATGCATTCGATAATGCATACGGAATCGCCGTTGCGGACATTACGACCGGTGAAGCAAGAACCTGTCAGGTGACCAGTCAGGAGAAATGCAAAGATGAGATCAACAAATATCAGCCTTCCGAGATTATCTGCAATGAAACCCTTCTGTGTCAGGATTGGGACTGGGACTATTACCGAGAACGCTTGCATATTACAATATCCGCAATTGATGACTGGCATTTTAATGAAGAGCAGGCAGCAAACTGCCTGTTAAAACATTTCAAGGTACAGTCCCTGGAAGCACTTGGATTAAAGGACCGTAGCCTGACAGTGATCGCCTCCGGCGCGTTGATGGAATATCTGATTGAAACACAGAAAAGCTCATTGGATCACATGAACCGTTTGGAATTATATGCAGTTGATGATTATATGATCTTGGATAGTTCTACCAGAAGAAATCTGGAGTTGACGGAGACATTACGTGATAAGGAGAAACGAGGTTCCCTGCTGTGGGTGCTGGATAAAACAAAGACCGCTATGGGAGCCCGGTTATTGCGCACCTATATTGAACAGCCGCTGATTCGCAAAGACCGGATTGAAGAGCGTCTGGATGCGATTGAGCAACTGAATCGGGAGGCAATTAACCGGGAAGAACTGCGGGAATACTTAAATCCAATCTATGATCTGGAGCGATTGATGACCCGGATCAGTTTAAAAACGGCCAATCCCAGAGACCTGATTTCATTTAAGACTTCCTTATCCTATCTGCCGTATATCAGACAACTTCTGGCAGGATATCCATCGGGATTGCTTCATCAGATTTATGAAGATTTGGACGGACTGGAGGATATTCATCAGCTTCTGGAGGATTCAATCATCGAGGATCCACCGCTGCAGATTAAAGAAGGCGGGATTATCAAGGATGGTTATCTGGAACATATTGATGAGCTGAAACATGCAAAAACCGACGGAAAACAATGGCTTGCCGAACTGGAGACCAAGGAGCGTGAGGCCAGCGGTATTAAAAATCTGAAAATCAAATACAATAAGGTGTTCGGATATTATTTTGATGTGACCAATTCCTATAAGGAACTGGTTCCGGAACATTTTATCCGGAAACAGACACTGGCAAATTCCGAACGCTATACGACAGAAGAACTGGATAAACTGGCAGATACCATCCTTGGTTCCGAAGATAAGCTATGCGCACTGGAATATGAGACCTTTTGTGATATCCGTGAGAAGATTTCCGGTGAGATCAAACGAGTGCAGCGTACCGCACATGCAGTGGCCATGCTGGATGTTATGGCATCTCTGGCCTATGTTACGGAGCAGAACCACTATATCCGTCCGGTTATGAATGAAGAAGGTCGGTTGAAAATACAGGGAGGAAGACATCCGGTTGTTGAGAAAATGATACCGAATGATCTGTTTATCCGGAATGATACGGAACTGGATATCAATGAGAACCGGATTGCAATCATTACCGGTCCGAATATGGCAGGAAAGTCAACTTATATGCGGCAGACTGCATTGATCGTGCTGCTGGCGCAGATGGGCTGCTATGTACCGGCGGATCAGGCAGATATCGGAATTGTGGATCGCATATTTACCAGAGTCGGTGCCTCCGATGATCTGGCATCCGGACAGAGTACCTTTATGGTGGAGATGAGTGAGGTTGCCAATATTTTACGAAATGCCACCGTCAACAGTCTTCTGATCCTGGATGAGATTGGACGCGGGACCAGTACCTATGACGGATTATCTATTGCATGGTCTGTCGTAGAATATATCAGCAATTTCCACCGGCTGGGTGCGAAAACCTTATTCGCAACCCATTATCACGAACTGACAGAACTGGAAGGACAGTTACCGGGTGTCCACAATTACTGCATAGCCGTAAAAGAACAGGGCGATGATATTGTATTTCTGCGTAAGATCATGCGTGGCGGTGCAGACCGGAGCTATGGTATTCAGGTAGCCAAGCTGGCAGGTCTGCCACAGGACGTGATTGAACGTGCAAATGAGATATTATCCGAGTTGTTGGATGAACATGATCTGGCAGGCAAAGGTAAAAAGGTAACCGTTGCGAAGCCGAAAAAGAAGGAAGAGCCGAAGCAGCTGTCCTTTTTTGCAAATCCGATGGAACAGGAAGTGGTTGCAGAAATCCAGTCCCTGGATCTGTCAAATATGACGCCGATGAAAGCACTGGTTTATTTAAGTGAGCTTCAGGAAAAGCTTACAAAATAAGGAGGACAGTTAATGATACAGGTCTTGGATCAAAAAACGATTGATAAGATTGCTGCGGGCGAAGTAGTCGAGCGACCGGCTTCGGTTGTGAAGGAGCTGGTAGAAAATTCCATAGACTCCGGAGCAACTGCCATTACCGTTGAAATCAAAGAAGGCGGTATATCCCTGATTCGTGTTACGGATAACGGATGCGGAATTCCGGCGGAGCAGGTGCCTATAGCATTTTTAAGACATGCCACCAGTAAGATCACCAGCATTGAGGATCTTTTAACTGTTCGTTCGCTTGGGTTTCGTGGTGAAGCTTTATCAAGTATTGCTGCTGTCGGACAAGTAGAACTGATCACAAAGACAGGTGATGCGATGACAGGCTTACGCTATGAGATCCATGGCGGCATAGAGCAGAATGTAGAGGAAATCGGCTGTCCGGAAGGTACAACCTTTATTGTCCGGAATCTATTTTATAACACACCGGCCAGACGAAAGTTCTTAAAGACAGCCATGACAGAGGGCAATTATGTCAGTGAACTGGTAGAACAGATTGCCATGTCTCATCCGGACATTTCCTTTAAATTTGTAAATAACGGACAGAACAAGTTATCGACCTCCGGAAACGGAAGTCTGAAGGACATTTTGTACCATATCTACGGGCGGGATATTGCGGCCAATCTGCTGCCAATCGAGGCAGAACGGAACGGTATGAAGATTTCCGGGTACGTGGCAAAACCATATATTTCCAGAGGAAACCGCAGCTTTGAGCATTATTTCGTAAATGGCAGATACATTAAGAGTCCAATCATAACCAAGGCAATCGAAGAAGCCTATAAGACCTTTGTTATGATCCATAAGTTTCCGTTCGTGGCCATTTATCTGACGGTGGATTCCAAATTACTGGATGTGAATGTACATCCTCGTAAAATGGAAATGCGCTACAGCCGCGGGGATGAATTATATAAATTTATATTTGAGGAAATCCGGTATGTGCTGTTACAGAAAGAATTAATACCGGAGGTCAGCCAGACTGCTGCCAGAAAGAAAGCAGACCCGGAACCGCCGGCGGCACCATCGGTTCCGGAACCGTTTGAAACCAATCGCAGGAAACAGGAATCAGTCTACAGTTCCGAGAAAAAGGATAATTTCCAGAGCTTTTACGGACTTCAGAACGAGACACCACCGACCGTTCATGAAAAAGAGGCAATTTATCAGTCAACCGTTACGTTAGAGCATGCGTCTACACCTGTTGTAACCGCCGAACATATAACCTCTGAACACATAACCTCTGGGATCGAAGCATCCTCAAAGAATCCATCTGAAAAGAATATATCTGTGGAGCAACCGTCCATAGAATCCTTAGAACAGACATCTGCAGAAACCGGGACTCCGGAGCCGGAAGTACAGTCAAATATCCGCAAGGATCAGATCAGTCTCTTTGAGTCCGGTTTTATGACCGAGGAGGCTAGACCGAAGCATCGTCTGATCGGTCAGTTGTTCAAGACCTACTGGCTGATCGAATACGAAAACAATCTGTTCATCATGGATCAGCATGCGGCACATGAGAAGGTTATGTATGAGAAACTGATGAAACAGTATGAGAAACGGGAGATTTTATCCCAGCAGATTCATCCGCCGCTTGTTATTTCCGTGAATCCGGTAGAACAGGAAGCATTGCGGAAAAATATGGACTTCTTTGAACAGATGGGATTTCAGATTGAGAGCTTTGGTGGAAATGAATATATGCTTCGTGCAGTTCCGTTAGAAACCTATGGTCTGGCAGCACAGGATATTTTTATTGATTTTGTAGACTCACTAACAGAAGAAGGCAATCATCTGAATATAGATCTTTTTATTTATAAGATTGCAACCATGGCATGTAAGGCTGCGGTAAAGGGCAATATGAAGCTTTCCTTTGCGGAAGCGGATGCACTGATCGATCAGTTATTACAACTGGATAATCCATATAATTGTCCACATGGCAGACCGACCATTATAGCTATGACGGAGACAGAGCTTGAAAAGAAATTCCGTCGAATCCAGAATTAGCAGGGAATGAAACAGATATGAAACAGCAATATAAAACAAAAAAACCATTAATAATACTGACCGGTCCGACTGCCGTCGGTAAAACAAAGCTTTCCATTGAACTGGCAAAGGCTGTGAACGGACAGATGATTTCTGCGGATTCCATGCAGGTATACCGGCATATGGATATCGGTACCGCCAAGATACGCCCCGAAGAAATGCAGGACATTCCACATTATCTGATTGATGTGCTGGATCCATGGGAGTCTTTTGATGTTGTCCGGTTTCAGACAATGGCCAAGGAGGCACTGGAGAAGATATATACCGCAGGTGCGATTCCAATCGTAGTCGGCGGTACCGGATTTTATATTCAGGCATTGCTATATAATATTGATTTTGATGAGAATGATTCGGAAACCGGTTACCGGTCAGAGCTTCAGTCCTTTGCAGATCGGCACGGAGTCGAGGCACTTCATGACCGGCTCCGGCAGGTGGATGAGAAGTCTGCGGATATGATTCATCCTAATAATATCAAGCGTGTGATCCGAGCCTTGGAGTTTTATCACCAGACGGGTACAAGAATATCCGAGCACAATGAGACACAACGCCAGAAGGAGTCACCATACCGGTTTGTTTATTTTGTACTTGATGATGAACGGGAACGGATATATCGGCGGATCGACCAACGAATCGATCAGATGCTGGATCAGGGCCTGGTCGCAGAGGTAAAGCAGCTCCGGGATATGGGATGTACCAGAGACATGGTTTCCATGCAGGGGCTTGGCTACAAAGAAATTCTAGCTTATCTGGACGGGGAATGTACACTTGAAGAAGCCGTTTATATTTTGAAGCGTGATACCAGACATTTTGCCAAGCGGCAGTTGACCTGGTTCCGGAGAGAGCATGAGGTCCGCTGGATCGAGCGGCAGGAGTATCCGGACGAAGCGGCCATGCTGCAGGCTATGCTGGCACAGCTCCCACCGGAATTCTTACAAAATAATTACAGTTTTTAAAAGCAAATTTACAAACAGTCCGGAATGATAAATAATAGTCCGGTATCAGAAAATAATGGAGTAATACAATGAAAAAAGCAGATATTTATGAAATGTATCATCATATGGGCATCAGCCGGGAGGTTTTTGCCCAATGTCAGGAAGCGGAAGATACGCTGACGGAACGGTTTGCGGAAATCGACCGAATCGCTGAATATAATCAGGCAAAGGTTCTTTATGCCATGCAGAAAAATCAGCTGAGTGAAGCTCATTTGTATCCGTCGACCGGATATGGTTATAACGATATCGGCCGTGATACGCTGGAAAAAATCTATGCGGATATTTTCCATACGGAAGATGCACTGGTCCGTTCACAGATTACATGCGGAACCCATGCACTGCATATCGCACTTGCAGGAAACCTGCGGCCGGGGGATGAGATTCTGTCGCCGGTCGGTAAACCATATGATACTTTGGATGAGATTATCGGGATCCGGCCATCTACAGGCTCTCTGGCTGAGTACGGTATCACATATCGGCAGGTGGACCTGTTGGAAAATGGTGATTTTGACTGGGATGGGATCCGGAATGCCATCAATGAACATACACATCTGATCGAGATTCAGCGTTCCAAAGGATACGCAACCAGGCCGACTCTTTCCGTAGAACGAATCGGAGAGCTGATTGCATTTATAAAAGACATTAAACCGGATGTTATCTGCATGGTTGATAATTGTTACGGTGAGTTTGTCGAGACTATTGAACCTTCTGATGTGGGTGCAGATATGGTAGTCGGTTCTCTGATCAAGAATCCGGGTGGCGGCTTGGCTCCGATCGGCGGCTATATTGC
>HF991369.1:43984-47472 GCA_000431515.1 Clostridium sp. CAG:632
CGCCTGTTACGGCAGCGGCTCTGAAAGGGGCCATTCTGGCGGCTAATATTTATGAGAAGCTGGGTTATCATGCAATCCCGAATGCAACAGAGCCACGGTATGATATTATTCAGGCAATTGAGTTTGGAAAGCCGGAACTGCTGATTGCGTTCTGTGAGGGCATTCAAGCAGCAGCACCGGTAGATAGCTATGTAACACCGACTCCATGGGCAATGCCCGGATATGACAGTGATGTGATCATGGCAGCCGGAACCTTTGTATCCGGAGCGTCCATCGAACTATCGGCAGATGGTCCGGTAAAACCTCCATATGCAGTCTACTTCCAGGGTGGGCTTACTTATCCACATGCAAAACTGGGAATTATGATGTCATTACAGCGAATAGTTGATAAGGGTATCAAATTATGGTAAAGTAGTAACGCAAGTAAAACAGAAGGAGGGTTTCTGTATGTCAGGCAGTAATTTAGGGAAAAATAACTGGGCTCTGTTTCTGATGATCCTGGCGGGAATTGTAATCGGCGGATTTATCGGCTGGTTGACAAAGGATGTTGCTTTTTTAAGCTGGCTGAATTTTGGTCAGTCATTTGGACTGAGCAACCCAATCGTACTGGATCTTGGGATCATAGTTCTGACATTTGGACTGACAATAAAAATTACAATCGGGGGCATTATCGGTGTGATCATCGGTGTTGTAATATATAAGTTACTTTAATAAATAACAGTGGAGTCCTTTTCAAAGCGGGAAAGGATATTATGAAGGAAAACATGAAGAACTTACCGGAATCGGAACGCCCATATGAACGTTGTGAACGATACGGAGCAAACGTATTGACAGATGCTGAATTATTGGCAGTGATCATCCGGAGCGGAAGCAATGAGTTGAATTCTGTACAGGTAGCAAGGAAGATTTTGGAAAAAGATCCGAATCATAAGAATCTGACAGGGTTATACTATCTCAGTAGGCAGCAACTGCTGGAAATTCCCGGAATTGGTTCCGTAAAGGCAACCCAGTTACAGGCAGTCGCTGAACTTTCCAGAAGAATGTCTACAGTCAGTCTGAAAACAGGAATGGTTCTGAAACACCCGGCTGCTCTGGCAGAATATTTTATGAAGGAACTGCAATATGAAGGACAGGAATGTGTCTACGCAGTATTTTTAGATCAGAAGTGCAGCCTGATCCACTCGCAATTAATTACAAGAGGAACTGTAAATGCATCCCTGATCTCTCCCAGAGAGATTTTTCTGGAAGCCTTAAACCGGAATGCGGTTTATCTGGTTCTGATCCATAATCATCCATCCGGGAATGTATCACCAAGCCGTGAAGACCTGGAAGTGACATTACAGATAAAAGAAGCCGGAATAATGCTTGGGATTCCGCTTCTGGATCATATTATTGTAGGGCATTCTTTGTATTACAGCTTTGCTGAAAAAGGAACATTATAAGATTACTTTGTTTAGTCAGAAAGAAGTAGAAGCATGAGATTTAATAATAAAAAGAGTATTCCACCAAAGTATATATTGTTAATTTTAACTATGGTATGTCTGCTTTTGATCGGTGCGTCTGTAGCATTTGAAGAAGTACTGACCCCATTACGCTTTATTACCGGAGTAACGATTACACCTATGCAAAAGGGAATCAACGCTGTCGGCAACTGGGTAACAGATAAGATTGATATGTTGGCAGATATCCGCGATCTGCAGGCTGAGAATGAGGAATTACGCACCCAGCTGGATGCCTATCAATCCGAGAATAAAATGATCATGTCTGATACCAATGAATTAAATGATCTCCGGAAATTGTATGAATTGGATTCAAGATATCCGGACTATGAGAAGGTTGCTGCCAATGTAATCTCAAAAGACAGCGGAAACTGGTTTGATACATTTATTCTGGATAAAGGGTCCAATGCAGGAATTCAGGTAGGCTGTAATGTCATGGCCGGAAACGGACTGGTTGGAATTGTAACGGAAGTCGGTCCCAACTATTCAAAAGTCCGGGCTATTATTGATGATAACAGCAATGTCAGTGCTATGTTTTTGACTAATTCCAGTCTCTGCAATGTTGTAGGTGACGAAAAATATATGGATGACGGTTATATCCGGGTAGAACATATTGACAAGGATCTGGATGTAGCAGAGGGAGATGAACTTGTCACTTCCAATATCAGTGATAAATTTCTTCCGGGGATTACAATCGGTTATGTTCAGAATCTGACATTGGATTCCAACAATCTGACGATGTCAGCAGATCTGGTTCCGGCTGTAGATTTTGATAATATTCAGACTGTTCTGGTTGTTTTGGAATTGAAACAGAGTAAAGAAGGAAATGAGTGATTATTGACATGCGCAGATTTTTGATTCAATTGTTGATCATTTTAATATGTTTTCTGTTACAAACAGCAGTATTCCGCTATATAACATTTGCGGAAATCATGCCGAATATTCTCCTGATCCCTACAATGGCATTCGGAATGATGCGTGGCAGAAGAGAGGGCATGGTTGTTGGATTTATTTCCGGACTGCTCCTGGATATTTTTTACGGTGCCATGATCGGTCCATATGCATTATTATATATGTATCTCGGATACATTAACGGTTTTTTTCACAGGGTTTATTATATGGAGGACCTGTTGCTTCCTATGCTGATGTCCGGAGCAAACGATCTGGCGTTTGGATTGATCGTATATTTTGTATCTTATCTGATGCGAAGCCGTCTGGACTTCGGTTTCTATTTTCTGCATGTTATAATACCGGAAATTATTTATACAATGCTGATAACATTAATCATATACAAACCATTAGTGAAGATAAATCGCTGGCTGAAGGATAAAGAAGAAGGGATGGAAAACGGATGATCCGAGAATTATTTGGAGCAATTAAAGATTTTCTCAAAGAATATATGAGCCACCGGCTGTTTCCCCTGACTATCGTATTCTTTATTTTATGTGGAATCTTAATATATCGTTTATTTATTTTACAGATTGTAGATGGACAGGAATATCTGAATAATTTTACGTATAAACAGGAACGGACGGTTACGGTTCCTGCTTCCCGTGGCATTATATATGATAAGAACGGCAAGGAACTGGCTTATAATGAGATATCCTATTCTGTTACATTTGGAAACAGCGAACAGCTGGAAAGCAAAGCTGCAGAGCTGAAAATGGACGAAGATGAACTGAAAAACAAAATCGTCCATGATACGATTCAGATTCTGGAACGAAATGGAGATCAGGTGATCTATAGTGATTTTCCGATTTCTATTGATGAAAATGGTAATCTGAACTTTACAGTAGAGGGAAGTGCTTTGACCAGATTTCGGATGGAGGTTTATGCCGTCAGTAAGGAAGAGGATCTGAAAGAACATGCCAATGCATCGGCTGAAGATATTTTTCGGTATCTTCGGAATAATAACGATGCCAAAAAAAACCGAAATTTTGACATTGATGACAGTTATTCCAAAGAGGATGCTTTAAAAATAATGGCTGT
>HF991369.1:47535-70708 GCA_000431515.1 Clostridium sp. CAG:632
GCAATATGTAACCGTTAAGATTGCATTAAATGTTTCGGAAGAAAGTATTGCCCAGATCTCAGAAAATAAGGATGAACTTCTGGGAATGGATGTACAGGTCGACTCTACACGTGTTTATACGGATGCTAAATATTTTGCTAATATTATCGGCTATATTGGTAATATTTCTTCAGATGAAATGGCTGAATATAACGCAGATCTGGCAGAGGAAGATAAGTATGTCTCTACGGATGTTGTCGGCAAGGCCGGCCTGGAGTATGTTTTGGAAAATCAATTACGTGGCAAAAAAGGATCCCAGAATCTGTTTGTAGACAATATGGGACGTGTTCTGGAAGTTGTCTCAAGCAGTGATGCAACAGCCGGAAACGATGTATACCTGTCCGTTGACAGCGATCTGACCAAATTCTGTTATGACGCTCTGGAACGGGAACTGTCCGGAATTTTACTGGCGCATCTGTCAGAGGGCAATTCCAGGGGAACCGAGAAAAATATTCTGATTCCGATTAATGACGTATACTTTGCATTGTTTGATAATAACACATTGTCCATGAATCATATCCGATCAGAGAATGCAAGTGATAATGAGCAGGGTTTTCTCGGCAGCTTTGAGTCCAGTCAGTCCGGTGTTTTATCGGCTGTCGAGAATGAGTTGTTGAATTCAGACGTGGCAATGAAAGATTTATCTGAAGCCAATCAGGAATATATGGAATATGTCTATGAGATGCTTGTTAAGAAAAAGATTTTAGATGTCACCGTTATTCCTGATAATGATGATACGTATGTTGCATACAATACCAATCAGACCATCGGTCTGGGTGCTTATTTAAGATATGCAATCAATCAGAATGCTATTAATATTTCAAATTTTGAATTGAACAGCGATTATTATGATTCGGAAGAAATCTATAACGCACTGGTCAGTAATATTATAACGGAATTGAAACAGGATAGCGAATTCGACAAACTGGTCATCAAATATATGATACAATCAGGAGTGACAAGCGGAAGACAGATCTGTCTGATGTTATATGATCAGGGTGTGTTAAGCACGGAAGATGAAGATTATGCACCTCTGGAGAGTGGTCAGATGAGTGCCTATAGCTTCATGTATCGTAAGATTCAGAAAATAGAAATCACACCTGCCCAGCTTGCCTTGGATCCATGTTCCGGTTCGGTGGTAGTTACGGATGTTAAAACAGGTAAGGTTCTTGCACTTGTCAGTTATCCGAGTTATGACAATAACCGGCTGACAAATACGATTGATACCGATTATTATATAAAGTTAAATTCAGATAAGACAACTCCTATGTTTAACCGTGCAACACAGCAGCGTACAGCTCCCGGTTCTACTTATAAGATGCTTACTACCGTTGCCGGAGTACAGGAAGGCGTCCTCGGACTGAACGAAGCCATTACCACCCGTGGTATCTTTACGGAAATCACGCCGAGTCCGCGGTGCTGGATTTATCCCGGCAGCCATGGCACAATTGATATACCAAAGGCATTAGAGGTATCCTGCAATTATTTCTATTATGAAGTGGGGTACCGGCTCGGTTTAGACGGAAGCGGCGGCTTTAATGAACAGAATGGACTGGAACGGCTTTCCAAATACGCAACTGTTTTTGGATTAGACCGCAAATCAGGTGTTGAAGTATCCGAGACAGATCCGAGCGTGTCCAATGACAGTTTAGTCCGGTCTGCTATAGGACAGGGTAAAAACAGTTATACACCGGTTCAGCTTGCAAGATATGTAAATACCATCGCCACCAGAGGAGATTGTTATGATCTTTCGCTGATCGGTGATATTAAGGATTATGAAGGGACCAGTGTCTATGACAAGGAGCCGGTTATCACATCCCATCCGGAAATTTCCTCTGCATTATGGGATTCCATTTACAGTGGTATGCGCCGGGTAATTACAGATAATACAGCCGCAACCAGTCTGTTAAATCAGATGGATGTTGCAGTGGCGGGTAAAACCGGTACCGCACAGGAAGACCTGACCAGAGCAAACCATGCATTGTTTGTTTCGTTTGCACCATATGAAGATCCGGAGATCACTGTTACAACCGTTATTCCTTTTGGATATTCATCCGGAAATGCAGAGGAACTGGCAAGTATGGTATATGCTTACTATTTCCAGCCTGAATTACTGGACAACCATACGGTATCCGGAAATAGTGTTCATACAGATTAATACTTGCCAAGGTTAGATAAAATGGTATATATTGTTATTATATGTTTAAAGATTGTACATGGATGAGGTGACATCATGAAGGAACATGTATTGATAAAGGGAAATCGTTATGGTATCGTCCTGGTTTTAGATCCGGATGTACCATTTGAAGATCTTTTGATTGAGATTGGAGTCCGTTTTGATGATTCCAGTAAATATTTCAACAGTAATGCGCAAAGTGCTATTACCTTTGAAGGAAGAGAATTGTCTTCAGAGGAAATCGAGCGTATTCTGGATCTGATCAAGAAGCGGACAACATTACGGATTCCCTATGTGATTGATAATAATAAAGAGACAGAGGAAAAATTCCAGCGGATCATAGAAGGACGCCGACAGGAGAGTGCACCTTCTGCGGATGATGGTACCCGATACATCTATCCGGATCAGAATGATGGCTTGTTTTACAAGGGAACCTTGCGTTCCGGCCAGACATTGGAATCATCCGGAAGCTTGGTCATGATCGGAGATGTAAATCCCGGTGCAACCGTTATGTCGAATGGGAACATTATTATTCTTGGCAGCCTGAAAGGAACAGCCATAGCAGGAGCCGGCGGAAATAAAAATGCATTCGTTCTTGCACTGGTCATGACTCCGATGCAGGTACAGATCGGCGATATTATCGGCCGTTCACCGGATAAGCCGAAGAAACTGTTTGGCAATAAGAATATGGACGCACAGATTGCGTTTGTTGAAAATGATAATATTTATATCGAACCAGTAAGTAAATCGGTTCTGAATGATATTAATATATAATATGTAGCACGCTGATGCGTGCGTAGGTCATCAATTAAAATTGATGACAAATAATGTAGTGCACTGATGTGCACGTAGGTCATCAATCAAAGATTGATGACAAATAATACCGGAGTGGAGGAATGAAACGTGAGTGAAGTAATCGTTATAACATCAGGAAAAGGTGGTGTAGGAAAGACAACTACCACAGCAAATGTAGGTACCGGTCTTGCCAAATTAAATAAGAAGGTTGTATTGATCGATACAGATATAGGTCTGCGTAATCTGGATGTCGTTATGGGTTTGGAGAATCGTATCGTATATAATCTGGTCGATGTTGTAGAAGGTAATTGCCGGTATAAACAGGCATTGATCAAGGATAAGCGTTATCCGAATCTGTTCCTGCTTCCGTCAGCACAGACCAGAGATAAAACATCTGTATCTCCGGAGCAGATGAAAAAGCTGGTAGATGAATTGAAAGAAGAGTTTGATTACATACTGCTTGATTGTCCGGCCGGAATCGAACAGGGATTTAAAAATGCAATTTCAGCCGCAGATCGTGCACTGGTCGTTACAACACCGGAAGTATCTGCAATCCGTGATGCAGACAGAATCATCGGTCTGCTGGAGGCTAATGAAATCAAGAAAATCAACCTCATTGTGAACAGAATTCGTATGGATATGGTAAAACGCGGTGATATGATGTCAATTGAAGATGTTGTGGAAATCCTTGCAATTGATTTAATTGGTGCGGTACCGGACGATGAAAATATTGTTGTATCTACGAACCAGGGTGAGCCTCTGGTCGGTGATAATTCACTTCCGGGTAAGGCATATCTGAATATCTGTAAAAGAATCATGGGAGAAGATGTACCATACTTAGACTTATCAAGTGATGGTTTCTTTAAGAAATTGTCCAAGATTTTCAAAAAGTCTAATTAACGAAGGAGGGAACAGATTACTATGGGATTAAAAGAGCTGTTTTTTGGAAGAAAAAAGACCTCTGGAGATTATGCAAAAGACCGTCTGAAATTATTACTGGTATCGGATCGTGCAAATTGTTCACCAGATGTTATGGAGCAGATAAAAAACGAAATCATTCAGGTGATTTCAAAATATGTTGAAATCGATGCATCCGGACTGGATATCCAGATTACCCAGACCGAATCTGAGGGTGGCAATGGTAAGGTTCCGGCAATTTATGCAAATATTCCGATTAAGGAATTAAAGGCAAATAACACAAAAAAGTAGGAAGCATCACTTATGTTTAAGGGATATCGATTACGGGATTACAATTTCAAACTGGTAATACTGGTACTGATTGCAACCGTTTTTGGAACAATCGTAATCAACAGTGCCGACAGTTCCTATACAAATAAGCAGATTATAGGGCTGATCGGCTGCCTGTGTGTAATGGCATTTCTTTCATTTTTTGACTACCATTATTTTTGCAAGCTATGGCTGGTGATATATGGAATTAATCTGATTATGCTGATTGGACTGATTCCCTTTGGCAAAACTGTTAATAATGCAAAGCGTTGGTATGGTATCGGAGATTTCATGACCATTCAGCCATCAGAATTCACCAAGCTGTTTATGATCATATGTATGGCAGTATTGCTGACAAAGCTGAAGGATAAACTGAATACCTGGAAGAGTCTGTTACTGATTGCTGTGTTTTGTGCACCGCCGCTGTTATTGATCAAGAAGCAGCCGGATTTGTCCACGACAGTTGATATTTTTCTGATCATGGTAGCCATGGTCTATGTAACCGGGCTTAGTTATAAGCTGATCGGAATCGTGGCATTGATTTTGGTTCCTCTCAGCAGCGTGTTTTTCTGGTATATCCAGCAGCCGGGGCAGAAGCTGTTAAATGATTATCAGCTGGGGCGGATCCTTGCATTCCGTTATCCACAGGACTATGCATTGACGACAGGATATCAGCAGACAAATTCCGTCATGGCAATCGGCTCCGGAATGCTGACCGGCAAAGGCCTTACTTCAGATTCGCTGGCAACGGTTAAGGATGCCAATCTGATTTCCGAGCAGCAGACGGACTTCATTTTCTCTGTTGTCGGAGAAGAATTAGGTTTTATCGGCTGTGTGTTTATTATTGCAATTCTACTGTTAATAGTGTTACAATGTATACGTATAGCAAGAAAAGCAGAAGATACCGAAGGCATGCTGATTGCTACCGGTGTTGCGACTTTGATTTGCTTCCAGACATTTATAAATATCGGAGTTGCGACCCAGATATTGCCCAATACCGGATTGCCTTTACCATTTGTCAGTTATGGGTTAAGCTCTCTATTGTCGAGTTGTGGTGGAATTGGGTTGGTATTAAATGTTGGTCTGCATAAAAAAAAGTATTGAGGTGAGCTTATGAATATAGGATTAATTGCACATGACAGCAAAAAGAAGCTGATGCAGAACTTTTGTATAGCCTATCGGGGAATTTTGTGCAAACATGACCTGTTTGCAACCGGTACTACCGGGCGTTTGATTGAAGAGGTTACAAACTTAAATGTTTATAAGTACTTAGCCGGGCACTTAGGTGGTGAGCAGCAGTTAGGCTCACAGATTGAAAATAATGACCTGGATATGATGATTTTTTTAAGGGATCCGTTGACCCCGAAGTCTCATGAAATTGATGTTAATAATATTTTTCACTTATGTGATATGCACAATATACCTTTAGCAACCAATCTGGCAACAGCAGAGCTTCTGATCAAAGCTTTGGATCGTGGAGATCTGGAGTGGCGGGATGTATATAAATAAGCTGTCAGATGCTTGCTTAAATGATAAAGCTGCCGGATAATTAATATGCCAGGCAGCTTTATTCACGCAAATACTGCGTTGAAGAAGGAGGAAGTATGAAACGTTATATCGCACTGATTTTCAGTGTTATTATTTGCTTAGGAATGCTGAGTGGCTGTCAGGAATATGAAATGACACCGGAAGCTTCCAGTTATTTTCATATAGATAAAGATCGGATTTATTCAACCAGCTTGACCGAGGTGCCAGTCATAAAGAGCAGCTTTGCATCCGCATATGCTGTAATTCCATACGGAACATATGACAACCGCCCGAATTCGTCAGCAACCCTTTGTATTAACAATACCACAAATCAAATGATTCAGGCTTCTGATCCATTCGAGCAGATATATCCGGCCAGTATCACAAAAATAATGACAGCCTTACTGGTATTAGAGAATGGAAAGCTGGATGATACCGTAACTATTGATTCGGATATTATATTTGATGATGCACAGGCTGTTAAGTTAGGATTAAAAACAGGGGATACCCTGACCGTCAATGAACTGCTTCATGGATTACTGATCACTTCGGCTAATGACTGTGCTGTGGCTTTGGCACGATATATTGCGGGCAATGAGAATGATTTTGTAGAACAGATGAATCATCGTGCCGAACAATTAGGCGCTACCCATACACACTTTGTAAATCCGCATGGCCTCCATAATGAAAATCACTATACCACCGCATATGATTTATATTTGATTTTCAAGGAAGTGATCCGGCATCCGGAGTTTCAGGAAATTACCAGCACTGCAGAATATACGGTCCGTTACACAGATGGAGATGGAAATCCGGTAGAAATCCTTATTTCCAACTCAGATTTATTCATATCAGCGGGATATCCATTGGAGGACGGAATCACTGTAGTTGCAGGCAAGACCGGTACCACGAATGAAGCAGGCAGTTGCCTTATTGTAGAAGCAAAAGGTAACAATGGACAGGATTATATTGCATTGGTATGTGGTGCTCCATATCGGGATTCTTTGTATTATCAGCTTCAGCAACTTCTGAATCAAACAATTACCCGGGATGAAATTAGCACAACTTCTTGTTGTACTTCGAATAAGGTTGTACTATAATTAGTGGTAGTGGATTTCTATAAGATGATAGGAGGATATTAATTATGATTCAAATCATAGCAGGTGGAAAAGGTACAGGAAAAACAAAGGAATTAATAACAAAAGCAAACGATGCAGCACTGCTTAGTGTATTACCGATTATATATTTGGACAAGAACAATAAGCATATGTATGAACTTTCCAATCAGATTCGAATGATTAATATATCCGATTTTCATATTGAGAATTTTCAGATGTTCTGTGGATTTTTATATGGAATTGCATCACAAGATTATAATCTGAAAGAAATCTATCTGGATAGCTTCCTGACAATTGCACACATCGAACCATCAGAATTAGAACAGGCACTGGAGGCAATGGCCCGTTTTTCTGATTCTCAGGGAATTGATCTGGTGATCAGTGTATCTATGAGTGCAGATGAAATGACGGAAGCTGCGAAAGAACTTGTAACGGTTTCATTATAAGAATAATCTGGGACAGGTGATTTCCACCCGTCCCTTTTTGAACGTTTCAATAAACAGGAGTTATCGCATGAGGCAAAATAAAGTTGTAAAACTTCATAATGTACCAAATTTAAATATCGGTGTGATCATTTTTGTGCTCCTGTTCCTTTTTCTCGGGGTTCAGATTATACGAAGCTTGAATCAGAAGCATTATTCTGTATATGAGGTCCAACATAGTTATATGGATGATAACATTAGTGGTTCAGCAATGGCGCTTCGTAGTGAGACCCTGGTTTCAACCGATACCTCCGGATATATTAATTATTATATCCGCAATGGAGAAAAAGTCGGAAAAAATGCCACTGTCTATACTTTAGATTCTACCGGAACCCTGTCTGACATGATTTCTGAAGCTTCCGGTGAAGACATCGTTTTATCAAATGCGGGTTACGCTGAGATACAAAGTGATATCCGTGCTTTCCAAAGTTATTATACTGATGTATCATTTTCGGATGTATATGATTTCAAATATGAACTCGACGGAGAAATATTAAGCATTGCGAATGCACAGGTTCTGGATTCACTGACAGCCGCCGGTTCCCTTGGCTCCTTTGCACAGATCAATGCACCGGAAAGCGGAATTGTTACTTATTATCAGGATGGATATGAAAGTAAAAAACCGTCTGATCTTACAAATGCGGATTTTGATACAGCCGGATATCAGCGTTCTTCTTTGAAAACCGGAGATGTCCTGCAGGCTGGAAGTCCTGTTTATAAGCTGATCACAAGTGAAATATGGAATCTGGTACTGCCACTGTCGGAAGAGGACGCTGCGCGTCTTAAAGAAGATACCCGCGTCACCCTGTATATGCCCAATATTACAAATGTTGTTTATGGTGATATTGAAGTGATCCAAAACGGAGATGCGTATTTTGCAAATATAACTCTTGACAAATTACTGGTAAATTACTGCAATGATCGATATATTCCAATTGAGATTGTTATGTCCAAGCAGGAGGGACTTTCTGTTCCGAACAGTGCAATCCTGGAAAAGGATGTTATAAAAGTACCGAAGGATTATCTGACTACGGGAAGCAATTCATCCAAAAAGAAATTTTTAAATGTCCGGACTATTGATGAGAATGGAAACATGTCAATTCAACAGATAGCACCGACCATTTATAATTCCGATGACACATACTACTATGTGAATCCTGCAGACTTTGCAGCCGGTGCAGTTCTCGTCAAAAATGATTCGGATCAGACGTTTAATATTTCCGATGCCGGTCATGCAACGCTGACAGGTGTATATTATGCCAGTGAAGGAATCGCAACTTTTAAACAGATTGAAATATTAACTACGAATGATGAATTTGCAATTATAAAAGAAGGAGTTGATTATAGTCTTTCTATGTATGACCGAATTATTCTGGATGCTTCTACAGTAGAAGAAGGTCAGATTATATAAATTCTTATAGGAGATGATGATTGTGATAAAAGAGAATATTCTTGACGTACAAAAAAACATTGAAGAGGCCTGTCACCGTGTAAACCGTGATCCATCGGAGGTTACCCTGATTGCCGTCAGCAAAACAAAACCACTGTCAGATATTGAAGAAGCTATTGACGCCGGCATGACAGAATTCGGTGAGAATAAGGTACAGGAATTGGTTGATAAGATTGAGCATGTCAGCCGCCCGGTTCACTGGCATCTGATCGGTCATTTACAGACCAATAAGGTAAAATATATTGTGGATAAAGATCTTCTGATTCATTCTGTAGACTCTGTAAAGCTTGCAAATGAGATCCAGAAAGATGCCTTGAAAAAACAGGCACATTGTAATATTCTTCTTGAAGTAAATGTTGCACAGGAGGCATCTAAGTTTGGCTTTACAGTAGAAGAAGTGCCGGCAGCTGTAGAGGAAATTTCTAAATTATCGAATGTTCATATTCAGGGATTAATGACAATTGCACCTTTTGTTGAAAATCCCGAAGATAACAGGGTAGTTTTTGCAAAACTGCACAAATTATTACTTGACATAAAATCAAGAAACATTGATAATGTTAATATGAGTGTACTATCGATGGGTATGACAAATGATTATACAGTTGCAGTTGAAGAAGGGGCAACTATGGTTCGTGTCGGAACAGGTATTTTCGGTGCACGGAATTATAATATTTAGAGATAGGAGATCAGAAATGGGTAAAGGAATTGACAAGTTTTTGAACATCCTCAGTCTGAGCAGTACAGATGACGATGATGATTATGGTATTGATGATGATTTATTTGACAACGAAGTTGATCTGGTACAAGAGCCGCCAAGACGTCAGAAGAAAGAAAAGCCGGCTCCGGTCAGTCAGACAGCTGCCACCGTATCATCCGGCTCCGGAAAGTCAGGTATATTTTCTTCTTATAAAAATGATGATGATGAATATGACCAGGTTTCATATACAAAAAAGCCAAAGGTTGTCAGACAGCCAAAGGCCGGTACAGGCACTAGTAGTAAAATAGTTTCAATGAATAGTAGAGGTAGCAAAGTGTACGTAATCAGACCAAAGGAATTTAATGAAGCACAGGATATCACCGATTTCCTGAATGAAGGTAAGACAATTGTAATCAATATGGAAGGCATTGACTTAACATTGGCACAACGAATTATTGATTTTGTTGGTGGGGCATGTTATGCATTAGATGGCTCTTTGCAGGCAATTTCAAATAACATTTTTATTGCAGCACCACATGATATTGAAGTGACCGGAGATTTACGGGAAGAAATTTTAAATGAATCTACCGTATCTCCAAATCTTAGTACATTTTAAGAAACAGAGGAGGATAGAATGTTATGATTACACCAGTTGAAATACAGTCAAAATCTTTCAAATCAGGTATCGGCTATGATAAAAAGGATGTTGATGGATTTATTACTGAAATTTTAGAAAACTACGAAGAATTATATCGTTCGAATGTTGAATTAAAGGATAAAGTAAATATGCTTAATGAGGGATTACAGCATTACAAAAACATCGAGGCTTCTTTACAGAAAGCTTTGGTTCTTGCTGAAAAGACCTCTGAAGAGACAATCCGTACTGCTGAATTAAAAGCTCAGACTATTGAGATGGAAGCCGTTAATAATGCAAAGGCACATACCGCAGATGCGAAGCAGGAATTAGAACGAGTACATAACCAGACAATTGCGCTGGTTCAACAGTACACCAAGTACAAGGCTCAGTTCACTCAGTTCTTACATGCACAGCTTGATCTGATCAATAGTGATACGTTTAAGGTTGAGGCCGGAGAGTTTGCAGCCTTTGCAAAATCCGCAGCTTCTGCAAAGGATGCATATATCAGTTCAAATCCTATGTCGGATTTTATCGCTAATGGTGAGCAGGCACAGCTTCCGGGTTTTGATACAGGAGAAGATTCTGGTACTCTTGGTCAGAGAGATGATGCTGATAGTTATGGTATGGAATTCGGCCCATCTGGTATGTCTACACAGGAAAAGGATGAAACTTCTTTTGTAGATCCCTTTGATGTAGTTAAAAAGCAGCCGGAAGCGGCTGCAGCAGAAGCACCAAAGGAAGAGACAGCTCCTTCTGAAGAAGATGTAGATGCTTATGAAGGTGAAGTAGAAGATAAGGTACAGAAGCGAGCTATGCTTGCCGATTCTGATGAATCCAGCAGCGGATTTACCTTTATCTAATTCATTTGTAAATATTTAAAAGAAATGAACTGCCTCTTACTATAATTGGCAGCTCATTTTCTTTTATCCAAAGAGCTCCGGGCAGCAATCCCGGATAGCAAATATGCAGAGAAAGGGTCTATAACTATATGAAATATTTAAAAGCATTGATTGCAGTCATTGTTTTAGTTGGTGCAGATCAGTTTACAAAATGGCTTGTCTTAAATAATCTGGAGCTGCATACGTACCATCCAATTCTTGGAAATTTATTTGGATTATATTATCTGGAGAATCGGGGCTCTGCCTGGGGTATGTTCCAGAATCGTCAGATTTTCTTTCTGATCATAACTGTTATTATTCTGGTACTTGCCGGCTATATTTACTATAAGCTGTCACAAAATGTGGTTTATAAGCCGTTAAACATCTGTCTTTTGTTTTTAAGTGCTGGTGCTATCGGAAACATGATCGATCGTATTTTTCATGGCAGTACGTTATTTCAGGGAGCAGTCGTTGATTTCCTATATATTAAATGTATCGATTTTCCGGTATTTAATGTAGCGGATATGTATGTTACCATTTCCGGTGTTGCAATTATCTTACTGGTATTCTGGAAATACCGCGACGTAGATTTTCACTTCCTGTTTCATAAAAACGATACAGGATCAAAGACAGATTGCTTAAAGGATGTGTCAGAACCCGATTCAGAAAAGGACAAGGATGAGAATCATGGCTGATTTTGAACAAGATATATATGAGTATCTGGTAAAAGATTCTGATGCCGGTCAACGAATTGATAAATTATTGTCTATTCAGTTAACTGATTTTTCCAGATCCTATATCCAGAAATTATTATCCAACCGGGCCGTCTTAATTCATGGGCAGCCTATAAAATCCAACTACAAAGTAAAAGAAGGAGACTATATTCAGGTTGAAATTCCAGAACCGGAAGTTTTAGATGTGCAACCGGAAAACATACCATTGGATATTGTTTATGAAGATACTGATATTTTAATTATAAATAAGCCGAAAGGTATGGTCGTTCATCCGGCTGCCGGTCATTACTCCGGGACACTGGTCAATGCCATTCTGTATCATTGTCAGGATGATTTATCCACAATTAATGGGGTTCTACGTCCGGGTATTGTTCATCGGATTGACATGGATACGACCGGGTTATTAGTTATCTGCAAGAACAATATGGCGCATCAATCGTTGGCTGAACAGTTAAAAGTGCATAGCATTACCCGAAAGTATACCGCTATCGTCTATGATAATATCCCGGAAGATAATGGAACCATTCATAAAACAATCGGCAGACATCCGGTTGATCGTAAAAAACAGGCTGTAAATGTCCGAAATGGTCGTGATGCGATCACACATTATCGCGTTTTGGAACGATTTGGCGGAAAATATACAATGGTAGAATGCCAGTTAGAAACCGGCCGGACTCATCAAATCCGGGTTCATATGGCATCTATCCATCATCCATTACTGGGAGATACTGTCTACGGACCTTCAAAAGATCCGTTTCACCTGCAGGGACAGACCTTACATGCAGGAGTTCTGGGATTTATACATCCTAGAACCGGGAAATATGTAGAATTCCATTCCGAATTGCCTGAATATTTTCAAAATTTAATCCTGATGCTCCGTAATTCATAATATAATTATGCGATTCATAATACGATTCCACAATTTGCGATATGATTTCGTGATTTATACATTAAAAACTGTAAATAATTATACTCATATCTTATTGATTATGCTATAATACAATTATACATATTTATGTATGAATTGCTATATGGAAGGGGCGGTTATTATGGGTAAAGATACTATTATTACAATCGGCAGACAATGTGGCAGTGGTGGTCATGATATTGGCATTGCCTTATCAAAACGATTGAATATTCCATATTATGACAAAGAGCTGTTAAAACGGGCAGCAAAGGAAAGTGGGTTATGTGAAGAGGTCTTTGAGAAATTTGATGAGAAACCAACCAGTAGCTTATTATACTCCATTGTTATGGATCCATATTCCTTAGGCATTAGTGCAAATGGTATTGATATGCCGATCAATCACAAAGTTTTTCTGGCGGCATTTGACACCATTAAGAAGATCGCCAATGAAGGTCCATGTGTTATGATTGGCCGTTGTGCTGACTACGCATTATCAGACTACTCAAATGTTGTTAATTTCTTCCTGTTCGCACCGATGGAGGACCGTATCAAACGTGTAACAGAGCGAATGGACATTACGCCGGAAAAAGCCAAGGATTTTATTAATAAAACTGATAAACAACGAGCTTCTTACTATAATTATTATTCAACTAAAAAATGGGGAGCTACTACCAGTTATAATTACTGCCTGGATACCAGCGTACTTGGAATAGACGGTACTGTAGAACTGATTGAACATATTGTAGAACATATCTAAATGACACAATAAAAAAGAATCATAAGGAATCATTATTCATATTCTTTATGGTTCTTTTTATTGTGGTTCATTTTGAGCTTATCACGCAATTCTAGTTTTCTGACAGTCTTTTCAAGCCGTTTTTTTACATTTTGAGCCGTTTTACTGTCATTTTGGATAAATCCTACCTAAAATGCCTTGAAAGCCTTGTAAATGCTGGCTAAAACGCGATAGAATAGGAGTTATCAAGCTAGCGGATAAATCTACGTTTTTCCGCTTGAATAAATAAATGAATAGTAGTAGTTACGATACATTAATGTTATAATATATCTATGGAGGTGTTCTTATGGCTAAAGATTCTGAACATTATAAGAAAAAAGATCATGATCAGAAAGCTTTATATCATGAATTATTAAGTCAATTACCACCATGTGCGCGTGATTATCTTCGTGACAAAGATCTTACGACACAGGTAAGTACTCGTATTTCATATGCATATGATCTTCTGACTTTTTTTAGATATATAAAGAATATGAACCCATGCTTTAAATCAAAGGAAATTGTTAATATATCCTATGACGATTTGCAATTATTTACATCTGATGATATTTCTGAATACCAGCATTATCTGGAGTTCAGCACAGAGCGACTGGATGGTGAGGATCATGAAAACGGAAAACGATCCATAGCCCGCAAAATGGCGCCGCTACGAGGCTTATATGAATACCATTTAAAGCACGACAATATTATCAAAAATCCTATGCTTTTGGTTCCAATGCCTCGTATAAAGAAAGATAAAAATATTGTCCGGATGACAGTTTTTGAAGTTCAGGATATTCTGGATGCGATTGAAAAAGGAAACGGTCAAATGTCTGAACGTCAGAGAAAAAGTTGTGAACGCACGAAACAACGAGATTTAGCTATTCTTACATTAATGTTAGGAACCGGCATTCGGGTTTCAGAATGTGTTGGCCTGGATGTTACAGACGTTGATTTTAAAGTCAATTCTCTAACAATCGTCAGAAAAGGCGGTGGTCAGGACATTGTTTATTTTGGTGATGAAGTACATCAAGTGCTTGAGGACTATATTGAGGGCGAACGGAAACATATTACAATTGCAGATGGTCAGGATAAGGCTTTGTTCATATCCTCGAAAGGAAATCGAATGAGTGTCGATGCCATTGAGCGTCTGGTAAAAAAATATGGTCGTATTGCTGTACCAAATAAAAAAATAACACCTCATAAGCTAAGAAGTACTTATGGTACTGCACTCTATCGTGAAACCGGCGATATTCGTCTGGTTGCTGATGTTCTGGGACATGAAAATATTAACACAACCATTGATTATTATGCAGCAATCGAGGATGAACATAAACGAAAAGCTGCCGGTGCCGTGTCTTTAAGAAATAAAAAAAATGAAAGCAAATAGATAAAAGGAGTTAATTCATTATATGAAACCTCAAAAACTACTCACCTATACCAGAAAAGCAATCGAAGATTATCATATGATTGAGCAAGGTGATAAAATTGCTATTGGAATTTCCGGTGGAAAAGATAGCCTGACTCTTTTATATGCATTGAGTAAGCTTAAAGAATTTTATCCGATTTCCTTCGATCTAGTTGCATTAACAATTGATCTAGGCTTTACGGACTATGATACTTCTCTCCTATCCCAATATGCTGACAGTCTCCATGTGCCCTACTATATAGAAAAGACACAGATTGCAGATATCGTCTTTACATATCGACAGGAAGAAAATCCATGTTCTCTCTGCAGCCGAATGCGAAAAGGTGCTTTTAACGAACGAGCCAAAGCTTTAGGTTGTAATAAAATCGCATATGCACATCATAAGGATGATGTGCTGGATAGCTTTTTAATGTCAATGCTATATGAAGGAAGAATACATACATTCTCTCCAGTGACTCATCTGGAACGTTCAGAGCTCACTTTGATTCGTCCATTAATTTATGCATATGAAGGAGAAATTAAATCCTTTGCAACTGAACAACAGCTACCGGTTTGCAAAAATCCATGTCCGGCAGATGGTATTACTAAACGTCAGGAATCCAAAAATCTGCTTCTGGAATTGAAAAAAACCGTTCCCCAGGTTAAAGAACGGATTTTTTCAGCAATTACAGGTTCCGGAATAGATGGATGGTAAATTGGGTTAATTTAAGGCCCTTATACACAGCCTTAAGACTCCTATCGCGGTTTCTCTGCATAATATGGAATCAGAAGATAGCAGCCACTTGTAATCTGATCCTCATCAATATGGTTTAATTCCTGAATCTCTTTTATAAATGCTTTACGGTTTGAATATCCTTCGGTTTTATATGTATCTGCAATCTCCCATAAGGTATCCCCCGGTTGGATTTCAATGCTGGTATAATATTTATGAAGTTCATGTTCCGGAGCAGCATTAACAGTTTTTCCTGTATTTAACAGAAATATAATCAATACGACAGTTATCAATACTGTACAGATTGTATATAATGCTGCTTTCGGATGAATTCTGACTCCAACAGAAATCCCTTCTAGCATCTCCTCTTTTAAGAATGAAATATTTCTCAATGCTTTCATATGTGTATTCATAATACATACCTCCTGTTAATCTGGCAATATATCTATTCACTTATTGCGAACATTTGTTTTCGAACATAGGTTTATTATAGCGAACAATCGTTTGTATGTCAATATGTTTTAGAATAAATGTTCGGAAAATTTGTTCGAAACATTTGTTTGCAAAATTTATAAAAATGTGTTATAGTATATAAAACACATGTACGTTGAGAAAGATAAATGATTTTATCATGATTCCATATGAATAAAATCGAATTAGTTAATTTAGGAGGAGTTATATATGGCTACTGGAAAAATATCTGATAAGCAACGAGAAATTTTAGAATATATGAAAGAAGAGATTCTGTCAAAAGGTTATCCGCCTTCAGTTCGTGAGATCTGCAGTGCAGTTCATTTGAAGTCTACTTCTTCTGTTCATGCACATCTGGAAACACTTGAAAAGAATGGTTATATTAGAAGAGATCCGACAAAACCTCGTGCAATTGAAATTGTCGATGACTCATTTAATCTTACACGTCGTGAACTTGTAAATGTACCGATTTTAGGTGATGTTGCTGCAGGACAGCCTTTACTTGCGATTGATAATATTATGGGGTACTTTCCTCTTTCACCGGAGTTTGTCAATAATAAGCAGACTTTTATGCTGCATGTTAAAGGTGAAAGTATGATTAATGCCGGCATTTTCAATGGAGATCTTTTGGTTGTAGAACAGACATCCGTTGCCCGAAATGGGGAAATTATAGTCGCATTAATAGATGATTCTGCTACAGTTAAGACTTTCTATAAAGAGAAGGATCATATCCGATTACAACCGGAAAATGATGCCATGGATCCTATTATTGTAAAAGATGTTACCATCTTAGGCCGAGTAATTGGATTATATCGCCAGTTCTAATTTCCTGTTGTTTGAAAAATTATTAAAGATAATCAGATCTATCAATAAAAATGAAGTATAAATAAATCAGAATGAGACCCGAAATAAAACAGGTGGTTCATAGATAACGAAAACAATCTATGAACCACCTGTTTTATTTATTCTAAGAATATACCACATCACAGTAAAATCCGACTTTGTTCTCTTTACAGCTGGCATATCGATATCGTACAACTGTGCCTTCGTTAAAACGTACAAACATCTGTGAGTATGGATAGCCAACCTTTCCTATCATCCGTTGAAACTGTGTCTGTGCTTCTTCCAGGCTGAAATCGGCAAGTTTTACATCCACTACCAGACGATTATAATGAATGGTCACGCAATAGCTTTTCAGACCTTTACAATCTGCCAGATAGTGGTTAAATGCGCATTCCACCTCCGGATCAGCCGATAAATGAATATATTTTAAATATTCGTTAAATACTCGAAACATCTTTTTCCTGCCTTCCCATTCGTCTCAACACTTGATGTATTATCTTAATAATATGTAAACTATACTGCATCTGACTTTGTGTCTCCGTCAGAATGTATTTTAACAGAGCTTTGAATTTCCCAGTGTTCTTCTGCCGCAGCCTCTTCTGGCTGTATATCCGGTATTGATTTAAATACTTCTACAAATTTATCAAAATTATCCTTAAACAACTCCACTACCTTCGGATCAAATTGTGTACCACTGCCGAGTGAAATCTCATTATAGGTTTGTGCCAGTGTCCAGCCCTCTTTATAACATCTGGATGCAGATAATGCGTCAAATACATCCGCAAGGGCCATTAAACGGCTGACATATGCGATTTCTTCACCCTTCATGCCAAGGTATCCTTTGCCATCCCAACGCTCATGATGCTGCAGGGCAATCGTTCTTGCAATCTCCATAATCTCGCCGGTTGCATTATGTAAAAGCGCTTCACCATATAATACATGATTTTTAACGACTGCATACTCTTCATCCGTAAGCTTACCCGGTTTATTCAGAATCTCCTCCGGAATCATTAATTTACCGATATCATGCATCATGGATGCTGTACAAACCATATCCGTATAGTTTGGATCAAAGCCGGATGCTTCACATAAAATCTTAACGTATTTCGAAACTCTTCGTACATGTTCACCGGTTGACTTTGATTTTGATTCACAGATGTTGGAGAATGAAAGTATGATCTCCTCCTGTGAGTTCTTCAACTGCTGTGAATATACGAAAATATCCGACATCATCTCATTATTCCGGTCTACGATAAAATATGCTACAAACGACATAAATACCAGAATCAGTTCCTTCGGCAGGAAATTATAAAAGATTGCACTCTCGATATTCTGTGCCAACGGATCATTCGGGATCAGTCCAAAATACAGATTGAAAAACGCAGACCCTAAAGTACATACCGTATTTACCAGTGTAGTAAACAGTACCAGCACTCGGTTATAATAAAGAGATGCAATCAATAACGGAAACAGTACAATGGCTGATGCATAATAGGAAAGGAACGAACAAAGTACCGCACTTACCAATGATGTACACACAACAACCAGATACATAATAAAATTCTTTTCGATTTTCAGACAGTTAATGAATAGTGTTGGTATCAATAAAAGAAAGCCACAACTTGCAAGACAAAAAGTAATGGCTGCTTTATCAAAATTAATCAGATTACTGAATACAAGACACCATATGATCAACAGTAAATATAAGGTATATCGTAAGGTTCTTGCCACAATATTATTAATCTTTACATTGTTAAATTTTAAAAATAAATCTAAATCCATACGCCCACCCAAATTAATTATGATATAACTATAATGCTTAGTGATACCAATGTCAACATTATAATGTTGACATTATAAAGATGCTTTATCTACCGGAACTCCATCTCTCCAGATACGTTCCAAGTCATAAAATAACCGGTCTTCTTTTGAAAAAATATGGACAATTACATCTGAATAATCCATCAATATCCAATTCGCACTGTTATACCCTTCCGTCTGATGAAGTGCATATCCTGCCTTATGGCAATCCTCTCCCACATTATCTGCCAGTGCCTGTACCTGATTACGGTTTGTACCATTGGCAATAATGAAATAATCGGCAATCGTTGATATCTTAGAAATATCAATAATCCGTATATCTTCTGCTTTCTTTTCTTCCAGTGAATGAACGATCAGTTTTGCTAATTCCCTTGCACTCATATAATTATCTCCTGTTATTTCCTTCTACATAGAATCGATAGGTTTCTTTTGAAATCGGGTCGATTTCGCGGTTTTCCTGAGCCAGATAATCCAAGACACTGGTCAGAATGTGTATCAAACAAAGATCCAAATCGGTAAATGCCTCCCTCCGGATCTGCGGAAGCTCCGGCAGCATTTTGCGATTCGGTTCGATATAATCTGCAATATAAATAATCTTGTCCAGATCCGACATATTCGGGCATCCGGTTGTATGCCAGGTGATCGCAGACAGGATTTCACGGTCTTTAATCTTATATTTATCTTTGGCGACTGCCGCTCCAAGCTTTGCATGAAGTAATTCCGGATTTTGACGCTCATAATCCGAAATGGACAATCGATACTTTTCACATTTTGCCAGTTTCTCTTCTGTCGGATAATTTTTAGCACAGTCATGCAGTAATCCGGCAATGGCAGCCTGTTCTACGTTGACCCTATGGCACATTGCCATAGCCGCTGCTGTATATTCTACACCCAGACTATGTTCAAATCGTTTGGCCGTCAGTCGTTCTTTCAGTTTTTCACGTATTTCTATTCGATCCATCTTTCCGGTTCCTTCCTCATAATGTAAGTGGTTTATATTGTACTATATAACTGATGTTCATCAATATATGTTCTCACTTCGGCAGGAATCCATTCTGCGGTTGACTGATGCTCCCTGATTGCATTCCGGATCTCAGTTGAGGAAATATCCATCATTGCCACATTCAGGAATAAAATCTGCCCTTCCGGAACTTCCTGAAGTAATTTCTCTCGTGCTGCATATAATGTCTGAAAATCCGCACCCGGTCTGGGTGCACAGAGAAATGCACACTCCCGCAATAGGTTCGAATACTCTCTCCATTCCCTGAAATGGGTCAAAGAATCCCCGCCGATAATAAAATAAAGCCGAGCATTCGGATATAACCGGTGAAGTTCCCGTATCGTATCAATCGAATAGGTCGGACCGCTTCGCTTAAGTTCAATATCCGAAAAACGCATATACGGATAATCTTTAATCGCCAGCCGGATCATTTCGCTGCGCAGATCCGGAGCCAATAACTCCTTAGACTCCTTATAAACCGGAAGCCGGTTCGGAATCACCAGGATCCGGTCCAGATGAAATTGTCGATAGGCACACTGCGCCAGCATTAAATGCCCGTTGTGGATCGGATTAAAAGTACCACCCATGATACCGATTTTCTCGACTGTCTCCATAGACAACTCCTGCTTTCCTATTATTTAGGTAACATAATCTTTTTATGGTCGCGCGATTCTTTATATAATACAATTTTCTTGCCAATCACCTGAACCACCTGTGCTCCGGAACGCTCTGCAATCAAAACAGCTAATTCCTTCGGATCATCTGCACAGTTTTTCAAGACACTGATCTTGATCAATTCCCGTTTTTCTAACGCTTCTCTGATTCCTTCTATAAATTCCGGAGTGACGGAAGCTTTGCCGACCTGGTAGATCGGATCTAAATTCATTGCCAGTCCCTTCAGATAGGCACGTTGTTTACTTGTCATACCCCTGCTCCTTATCTGTTACTCATTTCGATAGCTGTTATTTGTAGTAATCAAATGATAATCCGTATAATCGAACCGTATCTCCATCCTGTATACCTAACGCCTCCAATTGGTCTAATATACCATTTTTCTTCAGAAATTCCTGGAAGAACCGGAAACCCTTCTCCGACTCTAGATTCGTATATCCAAGCATACGCTCGATTCTTGGTCCCTCTACCACATATTCCTGTTCCTTTTCATCATAATATACTTCAAACGGCAAGGTTACATCATCCGCAAATGCAGACGGATCAAATTCCGGTTCAAACTCAATATTCTCCTGTGGAAGTTCTTTTAAAATTCCCTGTACATACCAGAGAAGCTCTTTCACACCGATTCCCGAAACAGCAGAAATCGGAAATACCGGTATCTGATAAGGTTCTACCTCATCCCTGATCATCTCCAGAACGGTTTCCTGTTCCATCGGCGACATCACATCTATTTTATTCGCGGCAATGATCTGTGGTTTGGATTCCTTTGTAATTCCGTACTTTTCAAGTTCATTCCAGATTGCATGAATATCATTTACCGGATCTCTGCCCTCCGTAGATGCTGCATCGATCAGATGAATTAATACCTTGGTCCGTTCAATATGGCGTAAAAATTCCAGACCAAGACCGGTTCCCTCTGCGGCACCTTCTATAATTCCCGGAATATCAGCAATCACAAAGCCCTGCCCGTCTCCCAGATCAACGACTCCGAGGTTCGGCTGAAGGGTCGTAAAGTGATAATTGGCAATCTTCGGCCGGGCATTGGTTACGCTGGAAAGAAAGGTAGACTTTCCGACATTCGGAAATCCAACCAGTCCAACATCTGCAATGACCTTCAGCTCTAGAGTCAGCCATAATTCCTTCGCATCCTGTCCCGGCTGTGCATATTTCGGTGCCTGCATGGTTGAGGTTGCATAGTGCATATTTCCCTTGCCGCCACGGCCCCCCTTTAATAATATAACCGGTTCTTTACGATTTGCCATATCCAGGATTACCTTCCCGGATTCTGCCTCCCGGATGATCGTGCCAGGTGGAACCTTCAGTACAATATCTTTACCGTCTGCACCATGGCACCGCCTTTTACCGCCTTCTTCTCCATCTCCGGCCTTATACTTCCGGTTATGTCTGAAATCGCCAAGGGTATTCAGTCCTTCGTCCACCACAAAGATAACATCTCCGCCGCGGCCACCGTCTCCGCCATCCGGTCCGCCATCCGGTACATATAATTCTCTTCGAAAACTTACATGACCGTCACCGCCTTTACCGGAACGGACATAGATTCTTGCCTGATCTGCAAACATATTCTCACCTGACTTTCTGATACCTTTCTCTAAAAAAAGGGACACTAACAAGTAGTGTCCCCATAGAAATTCTTATTCGTTAACAACCGGGTAAATAGAAACCTGCTTCTTGTCTCTGCCTTTTCTTTCGAAACGAACAACACCATCTACTAAAGCAAATAATGTATCGTCTCCGCCCTTACCCACATTAACACCTGGATGAATCTTAGTTCCACGCTGTCTGTATAAGATGTTGCCAGCCTTTACAAACTGTCCGTCAGCTCTCTTAGCGCCAAGTCTCTTAGCCTCAGAGTCACGACCGTTCTTTGTAGAACCAACACCCTTTTTATGAGCAAAAAATTGAAGGTTCATTTCCATCATAACTGTTACACCTCCTTAGTGTTAACTTTTAAATACTTTTTACCGTATTGCTGTTCAATACCCTTTAATCCAACCACCATACTTCGAAGAATCAAATCCGCTTCCGCTGATACCGGTGCATCCAGACGATAATCTATCATCCCCTGCTCTGCATTCTCCTCCAGCCCATAACGGCTGTCCGTCAGCTCGTCAATTGAATTGATTGCTGTAATCGTCAACGCAGACACCGCACTGCATATAATATCCATTCCGCTTTCCGCATAATCGGCATGTCCGGATGTCTGAAAGCCACAGATACGATTTGTCTTTGATTCATGATAAATGGTTATATAAATCATCGGGGTACCCTAATTAAGCATTGATTGCTTTGATCTCAACCTTTGTATATGGCTGTCTGTGTCCCTGCTTCTTGTGATAGCCGGTCTTTCTCTTGTACTTATACACGATAACCTTCTTGCTCTTGCCTTCGCCTACAACTTCTGCTGTAACCTTAGCATTTGCTACCTTATCACCGCAAAGAACATCTGTGTCGTTATTTACGACTACAACATCATCAAATGTAACAGTTTCACCTGTTGCAGCATTTAACTTCTCTACATAAATGATATCGCCTTCAGCTACCTTGTACTGCTTGCCACCTGTTGCAATAATTGCGTACATATTGGTATCCTCCTTTTATCATTACTCGCCAGTTTCGGTGATGTCTGATGACATACTTCGACCCCACTGTGCGGCATACTCATATATTATAACGAGCGTTCAAATAATTGTCAAGAATAAACATCTGCTTTTTCTAATTTTTTTGACCGATCTGCTCTGCCAGTGATTTCCGTACTTTCT
>HF991369.1:70762-76438 GCA_000431515.1 Clostridium sp. CAG:632
TCATATCAATATAATTTGTCGGGATACGATCCTGCCGCAATTGTTTACACAGGTGTTCGATCAGTCCCTCACGATTCTCCGGATTCTCCATATCAATAAAATCAATCATGATAATGCCGGACAAATTACGTAACCGCAGCTGTCGCACAATCTCATCTGCGGCTTCCATATTAACTTTTTTCAGATGTTGCTGCTTTCGATTGCGGTTGATTGCCTTTCCTGTATTGACATCGATCACGACCATGGCCTCTGTTTGTTCAATCACAAGGTATGCACCGGAATTTAACCAGACCCGCTTTCCGGTCACTTCCTTCCAGTCACGATCCAGACGGTATATCGCATATAGCGGCTGAAACTCCGTCTCATATAACTGCAGCTGCACATCCGGATGCTGTTCCTCATATTCTTCCAGATTCTCATAAACATCCGGCAAATCTGTGATGATTCTCGTAAATGCCTGTCCGGTATAATCATCCAGCAATTGCATCAATGGGGAACGTTCTTGATAGAGACAGGAAAATGCTTTATGACAGGCTGCATGTTCCACGATATCCATCATCTGCACCAGAAGTCGTTCAAACTCCAGTTCTACCTCTTCCCGTTTTTTCTCATAGGCATTGGTTCGAATAATTACGCCATATCCCTCCGGAAGGCGTTCAAACAGAGTTGCTTTTAACTGTGATATCTTCTCATCGTTCGGCAGCTTCTTGGAAACACCTACCATACGTGCTCCCAGGGTAACAACGACCAGATTCCCGGTCAGGTGAAGATCTGAGCTGACCAGTGGCGCTTTGGTCTTAATGGCCTCCTTGGTCACCTGTACGAGCAACTCATCCCCAATCGTCACGTCCTCTGTCCGTTTCTGATTCAGAAAAATGTGCTTATTGTCTGTCAGAGAATAAAAGCATACAACTCCGGGCTGTACTTCAACAAAGGCAGCATCCAGATTTTTCACAATATTCTGTACCCGTCCAACATAGATATTGCCGAGAATGGATGCCGGTGGCAGAACATTTAATTCTGTTAGCCTTCCTTCTTCATAATAGCACGCACATTTATGCGTTTCATATTCTGTTATCATAAGCTCATGATTCATGAAAATGCACCCCTGCCTCTAATAAGGAAACCAGTTCCCCGGCTTCATTCCGCATATATGTTTCCAGGCGGTGAACCCGGAATGCCAGTTTCTGGTAATCACGGTTTAAATAATGACAAAATCCCTCCATTACCAACTCCGGCTTGATATTATCGACACTTCCGGTAGATAACAGCATATAAATTCCGTTCTCACCGGCCTCCAACTTATAGATAAACGATTTGATATCCATCTGTGTTTCTTTTGTTTTGGACACCTTAACCACTTCGATCCGTTCCTGTGAATAAAATGCATCCAAAGCATCCGTGAAATCAGGAATATCGCCATAGCCTTCCCGGCACGTGATCAGGTAATCAGAAGCTGCCACGACAGCCATAGCCGTCTTTGCCCCCTCCTTTAGCTGAACAATATCTTTCACTTCCATTCCCGGTGCCATAGTCGCATTCAGCCGTGTGACCATATCCTCACTGGATGTCAGGGAATTCATTTCTGCATCGAAATATTCCCCTTCACTGGTTACACCCAGTCCTAGCGGTGCCGCAAATGTGATCAACTGATGTGGACTGTATCCCTGAGAATATGCCACATCCAGCCCGGCCCGTCGAATTGCCTTCTGAAAATAACGCATGACGTCCAAATGTCCGATGTAACGGAGAACTCCTGTTTTTGCATATTTAATTCTTATTTTCAAAACAGACACCTCCTCCAAAGCCGGCTGCACCACAACCGGAACACTTCTGTTTACAGTTCGGTGTAACCTCTGCTTTTTTCGCCCGCTCCCATTCTCGGATAAAGAACTGCTTGGACACTCCGATATCAATAAAATCCCATGGCAGGATCTCGTCTACCGGACGTTCCCTGTGGGTATAGAAATCAATATCAATCTTATGATCTTCAAAAGCCTGATCCCAGATCTCCTGATGAAACATTTCATGCCACGCATCAAACATACAGCCATTCTGATATGCCTGCAGGATCGCAGGTGCCAGCTTCCGGTCGCCTCTGGCAAAAATTCCTTCCATGATCGTCAGATCCGCATCATGATACCGATAACTTAAGCTCTTCCGGTTCTTCTGCCGGAAGAAGTGATCCTTCACATAATGTGCTTTCTCCAGAAATTCTTCTTCGGTATTCATGGATGCCCACTGAAATGGTGTGAACGGTTTTGGCACAAAGAAGGAGGAACTGGCTGTGATGGACACCTTCCCGATTCGTTCTTCCTTCGGAATTGTATAATAGTCAACTGCCAGTTGTTCACATAACTCCGGGATTGCTTTTAAGTCCTCTTCTGTCTCTGTCGGCAGACCTACCATAAAATAGAACTTCACCTTATTCCATCCGCCCTGAAAGGCCTTCATGGCTCCTTCCCGGATCATATCCTCTGTCAGACCTTTGTTGATCACATTCCGTAATCGCTGGCTTCCGGCCTCCGCTGCGAATGTAAGGCTGCTTTTTTTGATATCCTGTACCCGCTTCATAACATCCAAAGAAAATGAATCAATTCGTAAGGACGGTAGTGCAATATTGACTTTCAATTTTCCCATTTCCTCAATCAGAAACTCTGTCAGCTCCGGAAGGCCTTCATAATCACTGGAGCTCAAGGAACTCAGGGTGATCTCCTCATGACCGGTATTTTTTATCATTTCCAGTGCATACTGCTTCATCAGTTCTACATTCTTTTCTCTGGTTGGACGGTAAATCGCCCCCGCCTGACAGAACCGGCAGCCCCGGATACAGCCCCGCTGGATTTCCAATGTGACACGATCCTGTGTAGCCTTGATATATGGAACGATCGGCTTCATCGGATACGGTACGGAATCAAAATCCATAACCACCTGCTTACGAATCTTTCGTTTGGCATGCGGATTATTCGGTTCAAAGCTTTGAATCGTACCATCTTCATAATACGTCACATCATAAAACTGAGGCACATAAATACCTTCTATTTCTGCAGCCTTTTCCAGAAACTGATACCGTGTCCCACCATTCTTACGATTTTCTTTATAAGCATCCAATAATTGTCCGTACACCGTTTCTCCTTCGCCGATATAAAACAGGTCAAAGAAATCAGCAATCGGCTCCGGATTATAGCTGCATGGTCCACCACCGATCACAATCGGATCCGTCTCTCCACGCTCGGTTGCAATCAGTGGAATCTGACTCAGATCCAGGATTTGCAGAATATTGGTATAACACATTTCATACTGAAGTGTAATACCAAGGAAGTCAAACTCCCGCACCGGATCCTGAGACTCCAGTGCAAACAGCGGAATCTCCTTCTGCCGCATAATTGCATCCAGATCCGGCCATGGAGAATAAACACGTTCACACCAGACATCTTCCATCCGGTTAAACATATCATATAAGATCTGGATCCCAAGATGCGACATTCCGATCTCATAGGCATCCGGAAAGCACATGCAGAACCGAACCGCCACAGATGATTTATCCTTTATTACACTATTTACTTCATTTCCTATATAACGTGCCGGTTTCTCGACCGCCATCAGTATCTCATCGGATAATGCTAATCTTTCCATTCGTAGTAATCCTTTATTTTCATCTATTTATATGAGAAAGACGGAAGGATCCTTAAGAACCCTTCCGAATCAATCACCTTTTATTATAATTCCGGTTATCAGATTTACTCGATCACAACCTTATAAATGTTCTTCTTACCCTTACGAATAATGATAGAACCATCTGCAATATCAGATTCTTCTAACTTTCTTGCAGGATCTGTAATCTTCTCATCATTGATCTTAACACCGCCCTGCTCCATGTTACGGCGTGCATCGCCACGTCCGCTACAAAGCTTGGTATCAACCAGAACCGAAATGAGGTCGATTCCTGCCTCAAACTGCGCCTTGGTATAAGTAATTGATGGCATATGATCACTGACACCGCCGCTGGCAAATACTGTCCGTGCTGCATCCTGCGCCTTCTTAGCTTCTTCCTCACCATGAACGATCTTCGTAATCTCATACGCAAGTACTTCTTTTGCCTTATTGATCTCAGCACCCTCCAGTGCACCCAGACGGCGTACCTCATCCATAGGCAGGAAGGTTAATAAGCCGAGGCAACGCTCCACATTTCCATCCTCAATGTTTCTCCAGTACTGGTAAAACTCATATGGGGTTGTCTTCTTCGGATCAAGCCATACAGCACCCTTCATAGTCTTACCCATCTTCTTACCGTCTGAAGTAGTAAGCAGAGTAAATGTAAGACCAAATGCAGGATCTTTCGCCGGGATCACACCATCCGGACTTTCTGCGATCTTCTTACGACGGATCAGATCAGCACCGGCCAGAATATTGGACCACTGATCATCACCACCCATTTCTACCTTACAACCATATTTCTTGTTTAACATATAGAAGTCATATGCCTGCATCAGCATGTAATTAAACTCGAAGAAGGTCAGACCGTTCTCCATACGCTGCTTATAGCATTCTGCGGTCAACATACGATTAACTGAAAAATGAACACCAATCTCGCGTAAAAATGTTACATAATTCAGATCCAGTAACCAGTCTGCATTATTTACCATGATTGCCTTATCATTATCAAAATCAATAAAATGTGATAGCTGCTCTTTAAAACGATTTGCATTATGATCGATCGTCTCTCTGGTCATCATGGTCCTCATGTCGGATTTACCACTTGGATCGCCGATCATGGTAGTACCGCCGCCGATCAGAGCGATTGGAGTATGACCATGCTGCTGCATATGCATCATAGCCATAATTGTAAGGAAATGGCCAACTGTCAGACTGTCAGCGGTTGCATCAAATCCAATATAAAACTTAACCTTCTCTTTTCCAAGTAAATCCCGTAACTGCTCATCATGAGTTGTCTGTGCAATAAATCCACGTTCTTTTAAGACGTCAAATACATTCTCTTCCATTGTATATCTCCTTTAATAATTTGTTGTAAAATACTTCAATACTTCCAGTACATATTGATATGTCCGTCCCACAGATGAAATACTCATCCGCTCCTTCGGTGTATGAATATCCAAAATATCCGGTCCGGTTGATACAATATCAAGCTGCGGCATCCTGGATAAGAGAATCCCGCATTCCAGTCCGGCATGGATTGCCTCAACGACTGCTTCTTTCCCGAACATATTCTGATAAATCTGTTTCATCGCATCCCGCAGCCGGGAATCCTCCCGATACTGCCAGCCCGGATATTCAGACTGCATAACGGAATGGAATCCATAAATCCGTGCAGTTGCCTGTATTTGCTGCTCCAATAATTTCAGAGCCGCCGGATTACTGCTTCGGTTTGAAAGCTCAATATAAATCTCATTCTCCTCCGTCCGAACAATTGCCAGATTCAGAGAAGTTTCCGGTAATCCATCAATCTGCTGACTCATCTGCTGAACTCCATTCGGCAATTCAAACAACAGCCGGATAACCGCCTGCATATCTGCCGGAGAAAACACGTCCAAATGACCATTCTTCACCTTATATTCCACGCCGCAAGGCTGAATCTCTATCAAAATATCCGCATCGGAATCCTGATAAGCCGATGCAAACAAGGACTGATACTGACTGATCATCTGCTCTGCCTGC
>HF991369.1:76472-94469 GCA_000431515.1 Clostridium sp. CAG:632
TATCCTCTTCCGATCGGAACAATACAACCGCTTTTGTCTCTACCGGAATTGCATTATGTTTACTGCCGCCATTTACTGATGCCAGATAAATATCCAGTTTCTCAGATAATGCAGTCAATATGGTTGACATAACTTTATTACTGTTGCACCGCTTTTTCTGAATCTCCACTCCGGAATGTCCGCCCTTTAATCCATGAACACGAATTATATACGGAATTCCTGTCTGTGGCAGCTTCTGATATTTCCGATGAAGCTCCATAGTCGAACCACCGGCACAGCCAACCGTCAGAACCCCTTCATCCTCACTATCCAGATTCAGAAGATATGCTGCCTGCAGATCTGTGGTATCCAGATTCATGGCTCCATCCATACCAACCTCTTCCTCTGTGGTGAATACCACCTCCAGCGGTGGATGCACCAGACTATCATCCTCCAGTATGGCAAGTGCCATTGCTACAGCAATGCCGTCATCCCCGCCAAGGGTCGTACCATTTGCAGTCACATAATCTCCATCGATCCGGAGCTTCAGCCCGTCTGTTTCAAAATTATGAGTACATCCGGATTCTTTCTCACAGACCATATCCAGATGTCCCTGCAGCATCAGAGTCGGTGCCTGCGCGCAACCTTTGGATGCCGGCTTATGGATCACAACATTATTCCATGCATCCTGTCTGACCGTCAGACCAAGTCCCTCTGCCACCGCAACACAATAATCACTTACTGCCTTTGTATTATAGGAACCACGTGGTATATTCGATATTTCTTCAAAATAGTAAAAAACTCTATTCGGATTTAAATGACTTAACACACCCATGATCATAATACTCCTATCAGTGCTTAATTCTTAAAACTATGAATCGGTGCCGGAATTCGTCCGCCACGATTAATAAATGCATCACAATTATATGGATTTACATGCATGATTGGTGCATGTCCGAGCAATCCGCCAAACTCTGCATGCTCGCCTTCTTTTTTACCGATCACCGGAATGATTCGAACTGCAGTTGTCTTCTGGTTCACCATACCGAGTGCCATCTCATCCGCAATAATACCGGAAATGGTGGTTGCCTTTGTATCACCCGGGATTGCGATCATATCCAGACCTACGGAACATACGCAGGTCATTGCCTCCAGCTTTTCAAGTGTCAGTGCACCACAGCTTGCAGCATCGATCATGCGCTGATCCTCACTGACCGGAATAAATGCACCGCTTAAACCACCAACATAAGAGGACGCCATAACTCCGCCCTTCTTTACCTGATCATTTAATAATGCCAGTGCTGCGGTTGTACCGGGCGCACCTGCATATTCCAGACCAATCTCTTCCAGAATCTCACCAATACTGTCACCAACTGCCGGTGTCGGCGCAAGTGACAGATCAATGATACCGAAAGGCACACCCAGACGCTTGGATGCTTCCTGTGCAACCAGCTGTCCGACACGGGTGATCTTAAATGCTGTCTTCTTAATCGTCTCACACAATACTTCAAAGTTCTCACCACGAACCGCCTCCAGCGCAGTCTTAACTACACCCGGACCACTGACACCGACATTAATGATCTTATCCGCCTCTGTAACACCATGAAAGGCACCTGCCATAAATGGATTATCATCCGGCGCATTGCAAAACACAACAAACTTTGTACAGGCACAGGAATCCTGCTCCTTGGTCAGCTCTGCGGCCTTTTTGATCATTTCACCGATCAACTTGACTGCATCCATATTAATACCGGTCTTGGTAGAACCAACATTGACCGAACTACATACCACATCAGTCTCTGCCAGGGCATTTGGAATCGAACGGATCAGCAGCTCATCGGCCGGTGTCATACCCTTGGTTACCAGTGCGGAGTAACCACCGATGAAATTCACACCAACAGTCTTGGCTGCTCTGTCCAGTGTCTTGGCAATTGTCACAAAATCTTCCACTTTATGGCATACACCACCGCCTACCAGACTGATCGGGGTTACGGAAATTCGCTTATTTACAATCGGAATACCATACTGCAGCTCAATATCTTCGCCAACCTTTACCAGGTCTCTTGCAGAAGTCGTAATTTTATCATAAATCTTATCGCATACTTCGTCTAATGTGCTGCCGGTACAATCTAACAGGCTGATACCCATTGTGATCGTCCTGACATCCAGATTCTCCTTCTGGATCATTTCATTGGTTTCATTTACTTCACGTATGTTAATCATAGTCTGCCTCCGTTATCTTAGATTCTATGCATCATGTCGAAAATTTCTTCCTTCTGCAGGTTGATCACAACGCCGATTTCCTCACCAAGCTTTACCAGCTCTTCAGAAAGAGTTTTAAATTCCTTTAAAGATGCTCCGGTATCTACGATCATCATCATGTTGAAATAACCCTGTACAATGGTCTGAGAAATATCCAGAATATTCACCTGATTATCTGCCAAATATGTACATACCTTTGCGATGATTCCTACGGTATCTTTTCCTACGACTGTAATGACTGCTTTTTTCATGGTAATCTCCTTAATTTATGTATTTGTCATTGATCCGCTTCCACAGCTTCCATGTGGGATCAATGATAGATTTCAATGTTGCTTCTATCCGACGTATAACACTTCTGAATGCTCTGCTCTGCGTGCCACAGATAAATGAAAATCTCTTACATCATTCGTAAAAGGATTCTCTGTCAGTTCCTGTGCAACGGTTTCATATGCCAGCTCCGCAATATTGTTTTCTTTGCTTAAATGACCAAGCATAATTCCACGGATGTGATCATTCAGAAGCTCCTTAATAAACTGTCCGGAGCGCTCATTCGACAAATGACCATGGTCTCCCAGAATCCGTTGTTTCAGCGGATAGGAATATGGACCGACCAATAACATATTAACATCATGATTAGATTCAATAAAGAGCAGGTCAGAATCCTTCAGTTTTTCAACCAGATAATCATTATAATCACCAAGGTCGGTACAGAGACTGGTCTTATGTCCCTGATGGAAAAATTGATAGCAGACCGGGTCGGCTGCATCATGCCAGGTTCTGGATGCCTCTATCGTCATATCCTGTATCTGAAATGGTTCATCCGGTTGGATTTCAATGAATTTTGAAGTATCCAGTTCCCCTAATGCTTTGGTCTGTTTAATTGCCTCCAGTGTGGCCTTTGTGCCATATACCGGAACCGAATATTTACGGGTAAATACTCCCAATCCCTGAATATGATCCGAATGCTCATGTGTGATCAGGATTCCCTGAATGTCCTCCGGTGCCATATCAATTGCATGGAGTTCATCCACGATTCGCTTTTTACTTACGCCGGTATCTACCAGCAGATGGGTTTCCTCGGTTCCCACATAGATGCAATTGCCACTGCTTCCGCTTGATAAACTGCATAAATGCATAATTTCAGCTCCTGTTCTTTTGTAAATGGACGCACTTGCCCATAATTGTTAAATATTATAGCACAGGCAGGGAGATTACGCAAATTCTATTTTGAATCCTTATAAAAAAATAAGATCACCTGATTGTTCAGATGATCTTATTTTTTATCCCTGCCACTGTACCTGGGATGAATATTCGGATACCATCAGCTTCTTGCATAATTCCTGATCTGTAATCCTGATAAAATCTCCATTTTGATAATATCTCCAAGAATCAACTTCTTTTTTTCCATTCCAGTTCATTTCCACAATCTTAAAGAACTGCCGGATTGTCAACTGCTCCTGATTATTCTTCATCGCAGAATAACAATCTTCATAGGTCATCCTGTCAACGATAACCGTGCCCTCCTCATAATTGTCATCGGACAAAACAGTACAAACGATCAGTTTACAACGTTTATGTCCCTTTTGAAGTTTCTCATAAAAGGCTTTTTCAAAGAACAGACATAGCATTTCAAAGACTACAGAGTATATGATCGCACCGATGCAGACTCGAAACAAAACATCCAGGTTTATTTTCTGGATCCATGGATCTGCCAGTACATAAAGCATCGTTGTTACCGGAACGCCAAGAAATATCTGGATAAATACATTCAAAAAACCGGCCGTCTTTTTTATATTACGCGTATTTGTAAAATTCCGGATGATGTATGTAATAATCAATACTCCAACCATACTGCATAAAACGTAAATCAACAATGGAATATACCCATTACCCGCAAAGTCCCATTGCCATGTTCTCTGTATTCCCAAATCAAATTCAAAGAACGATCTGACATCTCGGTCTTCCGAAAACTGAAAGATTACCAACAGTCCAAGAACAATCCCCAATAATAGTTTTAATACCTCTTCTACTCGTTTTTTCATGCTTTCTCTCCCATTCTGCTATTATTTTAGACTCTATAAATGCATGGTAACTGATAAAACAATTTCTGCCAATTGCTATTATTATCAATTACCATGCTGTGCTGAATTACAATTTGTATTATAATCGATTTACCTGTCCAAAAAACATCCCTCAGTGATTGGACATATGTTCGTTTTTAATTTTTTCCGCCAGATCATTCAGATACACCCAACGTTCCATCTTCTCTTCCAGTTGTTGCTCCAGATCCTCTTTTTCATTGGTATACTCTGTCAGCTTCACAAAATCCGTGGCTGCCTTCGGCATCAGCTGTTCCAACTCTGCAATCCGGTTCTCCAGCTTCGCAATATCTTCGTCTATCGTTTCATATTCTTTCTGTTCCTTATATGTAAATTTCAAACGGGTATCCGGCTTTTTCCAGCTCTTGCCCGTTTCGCCATCTTCTGATGCGTTTCCACTGTCTGATTTACCGACGGTCCTTCCTTTCTCACCGGAACTATCCTGCGTCATCAGTCCTGAATCCGTATCTCCATATAATTCCCGATGCTTCCAATAATAATCTGTATAATTTCCCTCATATTGGCGGATACCGTCCGGTTCAAAGGCAAAGATCCGGCTCACAACACGATCCAGAAAATATCGGTCATGGGATACCACAATTACAATACCTTCAAATCGGTCCAGATAGTCCTCCAGTACGTTCAGTGTCTCAATATCCAGATCATTTGTCGGTTCATCTAAAACCAGAACATTCGGAGATGCCATCAGAATACGCAGCAGATATAATCTTCGTCTCTCCCCACCGGACAATTTTTCAATCGGTGCCCACTGTTTGGCACCGTCGAACAAAAACCGTTCCAGCATCTGAGATGCCGTAATCTTGCCATCCGTTGTGGTTACATATTCACCGGCCTCCTTAATATAATCGATGGCTTTCATTGAGTGATCCATATATTCCGATTCCTGCGAGAAGTATCCGATCTGAATGGTCTGCCCCACTTCAATCTCACCGGAATCCGGTGCCAGCACACCTGTCAGCATTTTGATCAGTGTTGTCTTGCCGCATCCGTTTTTCCCAATAATGCCGATCCGGTCACTTCTCAGAAAATGATAGGAAAAATCCTGAATTAAGCTTCGATTTCCATAAGACTTTGAAATATGTTTTAGCTCAATCGTTTTATTTCCCATTCTGGTCGTAATGGAGTCCAGCTCCAGCTTGCGCTTCTCCTGAATGTCCTTGATCTCCTGCATGGCATGAATCCGGTCAACATGTGCCTTCTGTTTCGTACTTCTGGCTCTGGCACCACGCTTTAACCATTCGAGTTCAGTTCGAAGCAGGCTTTTCCGCTTGTGCTCCGCTGTCAGTTCCTGTGATTCCCGTTCTGCTTTTCCGGTCAGGTAATCCGAGAAATTTCCTGTATACTGATATAAATGTCCCTGATCTACTTCCAGAATCTGATTGGATACCCGGTCCAGAAAATATCGGTCATGTGTTACCATAAGCACAGCACCGCGATAATTATTCAGGAAGCTTTCCAGCCATTCCGCCATATCATGATCCAGATGGTTGGTCGGCTCGTCTAAGATCAATAGCTCCGCCGGGATCAGAATTGCCTGCACCAGTGCCACCCGTTTTCTCTGGCCTCCGGATAATTCATTGACTTTTTGATCAAAATCCTTAATCTCCAGCTGATTTAACAGTGCCTTTGCTTCTGCCGCCCGGCTCCAGTAGGCATCCTCCTCATAATTATTCTGTAATGCCGCCTCTAAGACTGTCATTTCTTCCGGAAACACCGGATTCTGTGACAGATACCGCATTGTTACATGATTTCCCATGCTGATTTTACCGGAATCATATTCCTCCACACCAGCAACCACCTTAAGCAGCGTGGATTTTCCCATACCGTTAACACCAACCACACCGATCTTATCATGCTCCTGAATGCCGAGACTGACATCCTCCAACAGATTGCGGTCCGTATAAGATTTATAAACATGCTCCAATGTCAATATATTCATATGCTTCTCCTATATCTAACTATGTGAAATACCTGTGCAAAAACTAAGACCACCGTATCATACGATGGTCTTAGTTTGAATTCTTATCCTATATTATTGTAGCTTATAGGAAAATATATTTCAAGATAAACAATACTGCCAGAATATACATCAGCACACTGATCTTCTTTTCCTTTACCTTACCTGTGATCAGGTTGATCGCAACATAAGAGATTACTCCCATTGCAATACCCTCTGAAATGCTGTAGAAGAATGCCATTGCAATAATGCAGATAAAGCAAGGGATTGCCTCACTGTAATCAGAGAAATCAATATTTACTACATTGGTAAGCATATAGAAACCAACAATGATCAGAGCCGGTGCTGTTGCAAAGGACGGAATTGCCAGAAAAATAGGGGATAACAATAATGAAAGTCCAAACAAAACAGCTGTTGTTACAGAGGTCAGACCGGTTCTACCACCTTCAGACACACCGGAAGCACTCTCCACAAACGTAGTCGTTGTAGAGGTACCTAAAGCGGCACCTGCTGTCGTTGCTACAGCATCTGCAAGAAGCGCGCCCTTGATCCGCGGAAGCTTTCCATTCTCGTCCAGCATACCTGCCTTGGATGAGACACCGATCAGAGTACCGATCGTATCAAACAGATCCACAAACAGGAACGAGAAGATTACAACAATAAAGTTCAGGGATAAGATACCTGAAAAATTCATCTTGCAGAAAACGGGTGCAAGACTCGGAATCGAAATACCATTACTGAAATCAGGCAGCAGATTATAAAAACCAAGTTCTGCATTCGGTACATATACACCAGTCAGCTGACAGATAATACCGAGTACCCAGGTGATCAGAATGCCCCAGAGAATATTTCCCTTTACATTCTTAACAACCAGAATTGCTGTGATGATAACACCGATGATTGCCAGCAATACCGTAATTCCGACATCATTGAAGGTAGCATTTACGCCATTTACTTCATTATATTTTGCAACTGAGAATAACTGAACCAGGGTAGAACCACCGATTACAATCTTTGCATTCTGCAGACCGATAAATGCGATGAACAGACCGATACCAACACTGACTGCTACTTTTAAGTTGGCAGGAATGGCATTAAAAATCGCTTCCCGGACATTGGTCACAGACAGAATAATGAAGATAACACCTTCCACAAATACAGCTGTTAACGCAGTCTGCCACGAATATCCCATACCGATAACAACGGTATATGCAAAATATGCATTTAAGCCCATACCCGGAGCCAGTGCAAACGGATAATTGGCAAACAATGCCATACAAAGCGTACCAAGCAGGGAAGCCAGTGCTGTTGCAGTAAATACAGCTCCCTGATCCATGCCGGCTGCCGCCAGAATACTTGGGTTAACAGCCAGAATATACGCCATTGTCATAAAACTTGTAATACCGGCTAAAACCTCTGTTTTAACGGTGGTATTATTTTCTTTGAGATGAAATAATTTCTCTAACATAAGTCTCCTCCTCAGTAATAATATAAACAAATATTGTGATTTTCATACGGTTGACTTCAATGATTCGGCGGAAATGAAAGCCGATGCACAAAAAACTCTTGAAAATTCTTATTCAGTGATAAATCCATCACCTTGCTGTTTTTCATATTTTCCGGCAATTTAAGCATCCGTTCCGGTTCTGTTAATGCAAGTACTGCACCTTTTAATGAAGTATTTCCGGCAATCTTCAGTTTTCCCCGGAATTCTTCCGGTAACAGTCCCAGACAGTACGCAGACTCCGGATTCAGATAAAAGCCAAAACCTCCCGCCAGATATACCTGTGAAATCTCCTGCAGTGGTAACCGCAGTTCATAAGCGGCCAGCTCTATGCCTGTCCGGATCGCAGCCTTTGCCAGCTGGAGCTGTCGAACCGTATCCTGTGTGATAACAATATCATCCTTTAGAATACCATGTTCAAAAGCATCTCCCTGAAGCAGTCCTGATTCATCGACGACCCCATGGTGATAAGCCTCTGCCAACTCATCCAGCAGGGTTGTTCCATAAACAGTCCCCTGCGACACACTGTTTGCAAATGCCGGTCCGCAGGACGTTGATGTACAGACACCTGTTTCCCGGTTCAAAAGCCATAGTTCACCATTGGTTCCAAGGTCAATCAGCAGCTCATAAGCCTCTGAGCGTCCCATTTCAAGAAATTGGACACCTGACACGATGTCTCCGCCGACAAATGCGGATTTCCCGGGAAGAATACAGATATCTTTCTCCTGCCATTCCAGCCGGATACCATCCAGCTGTAACGGTGTAAACGGATATGCTGCCATACCGCTGACATCCAGCTTTAACAGCAGTTGGATCATTGTTGTATTTCCGCTGATTGACACTCTGCAGATCTGCTGTTCCGGTATGCCGTCCGCAAGATAGCACCGGTATAGCAGTTGCAGATCCTCCCGGATACTCCGGCTCAGAATTTCAAGACCGCTTCCCGTACCATGCTGCTCCGTCGCATATTGGATTCTGGATATGACATCCGCTCCATAGCCTGCCTGTCGGTTCATACATCCGTGCTGTAATATGATTCTGCCGGATGTAAGTTCCATCAGCGCAGATGCGATCGTAGTCGTTCCGATATCAATTGCAAGTCCATATTGAAAGGATGCAAGTTCATCCAAATGCTCCGATAGCCAGTTTTCCTCCTGAGAATCATCTGTCTTCATATCGGAAAGCAGAATTCCCTGCTCTGATACCGGCTGGTCCATCACAATATGAAGATCCCGATCGCCTATGATATATCTGCATGCCAGACATTCCATTCCTTCTTCCAGAATCTGAACCATACATCCACGACAGACACCGGCCCCGCGACAAACCGCTCCCGGCTGTGCTATCTGATGACGTCCCAATGCCTGATAAAGACTTTCGCCCTTAATTCCGGTAATTCGGGTTTTAAATACACCTGTATGAAATTGATCAATATATATGTTTGCCATTTTAGAAAATGCTCTTCGGTGTCTTCTCGATCGGTCGATAGCCACGCTCTGCCAGTTCCTTCATAATCGCATCCTTGTGCTCCGGTCCGAATGCCTCCATGGTGATCACAAGTTCTACCGCACTGTTCCGGTTCAGACTGACAAACTGATTATGCTCTAACCGGATAATATTTCCCTGTGCCTTTGCAATTACGGATGATACATTCATTAATTCTCCCGGCTTATCCGGCAGCAGAACCGATACCGTAAAGATCCGGTTTCTTGCGATCAGACCATGCTGTACAACCGAAGCCAGCGTGATAACATCCATATTACCGCCACTGATAATGCTGACCACCTTCTTGTCCTTCACACCCAAATGCTTCAGGGCTGCTACTGATAACAGACCGGAATTTTCTGCCAGCATTTTATGATTTTCAATCATGTCTAAGAACGTAACGATCAGTTCAGAATCTTCAATTGTGATCACATCATCCAGATTCTTCTGCAGATATGGGAAAATCTTGCTTCCCGGTGTCTTAACTGCCGTACCGTCGGCAATGGTATCTACCATCGGCAGAGTAGTTACCTTCCCAAGCTTTAAGGATTCCTGAAGACAGTTAGCACCTGCCGGTTCTACACCGATGACCTTGATATTCGGGTTTAACATCTTGGCAAAGGTCGATACACCGGTTGCCAGTCCGCCGCCACCTACCGGAACCAGAATATAATCAACTGTTGGAAGCTCTTTGATTATTTCCATAGCAATCGATCCCTGTCCGGTTGCTACATCCAGATCATCAAACGGATGAATGAATGTATAGCCACGATCTTCTGCCAGTTCCAGTGCATATGCACAGGACTCATCATAAACATCTCCGTATAAAATCACATCCGCTCCATAGGATTTGGTACGATTTACTTTAATTAACGGAGTGGTTGTCGGCATTACGATTGTTGCTTTCACACCATATGCCTTTGCCGCATATGCTACTCCCTGTGCATGATTTCCGGCGGATGCCGTGATCAGTCCCTTAGCACGTTCAGCTTCTGACATGGTACTGATCTTATAATAAGCACCACGAATCTTATAAGCACCGGTCAGCTGCATGTTTTCCGGTTTCAGATATACTCTGTTTCCGGTCTGATCACTAAAATACTCACTGTATACCAGATTTGTAGGAAGCACCACCTTCTGCACGATATTATATGCTTCTTCAAATTTTTCCAGGCACAATTCCTTTACTGCCATGTTTCGTTATCCTCCTCGATTAACATTTCTACCTCTGAACGGACATCAAAATCCGCAAACAACGCTTCTACATAGTGGCTTGGATCAAATCTCTGCAGATCATCAATCTTTTCTCCCACACCGATATATTTAACCGGAACATCCAGCTCCGCCTGAATCGCAATAGCGATGCCTCCCTTTGCCGTTCCATCCAGCTTTGTCAGGATAATACCGTTCAGATCCGTCACTTCACTGAACTGTCTTGCCTGCTCCAATGCATTCTGTCCGGTCGAGCCGTCCAGTACGATCAGTGTCTCACAATGTGCCTCCGGATATTCCTTTTCGATAATTCTGCGCATCTTGGCAAGCTCATCCATCAAATTCTTCTTATTATGCAGGCGTCCTGCCGTATCACACAACAGGATATCCGTTCCTCTGGCCTTTGCCGCCTGAACAGCATCATATACCACAGCTGCAGGATCTGAGCCCTCCTGATGTGCAATAATATCCACACCGGCCCGGTCAGCCCAGGTTTTTAACTGGTCAATGGCTGCAGCCCGGAATGTATCTCCGGCCGCCATCAGAACCTTTTTTCCACGCTTTTTATACTGTGCTGCCAGCTTTCCGATGGAAGTCGTTTTACCGACACCATTTACACCAATGATCAGCATGACCGTTTTCCGGTCTTCAAAATCATAAGCAGAATCATCTACCATCATCTGATCTCTGATAATATTATTTAATAATTCCCGGCAAGGCTCTACCTCCCGGATCTTATATTCCTTTACCCTTGCCTTCAGATCAGCAATGATCTTATCCGTTGTCTCCAGCCCAAGGTCTGCCATGATCAGCACTTCCTCCAGCTCATCATAGAAATCATCATCCAGCTCGGTGTGTCCGTGGAATATTCGGTTTAATCCTTCTGCAAGCTGATCTCTGGTCTTTGTCATTCCATTGACCAGACGCTTGAAGAAACCGCCTTCCTCTGCATGCTTCGCCTTTTTCTCATCCTTTTCCGCTTTCGCATCCTGTTCGTTCTTCCCGTCCACAGAAACTTCCGCATTGTCCGGGGTCAGAACTGCGTTCTCCTCCAGTTCTTCTTTGGACTCTTTTTTATTCTTCTTCCAATCAAACAATCCCATAGTGTCGCCTCCATTTTCAGACTATTTATCCAGCTCATTCTCAATCAGGTTGACAGAAACCAGCGTCGATACGCCCTTCTCCTGCATGGTAATACCGTAAAGGACATCCGCTGCTTCCATGGTCCCCTTTCGATGCGTAATTACAATGAACTGTGTATCCTTCGTCAGCTTATGTAAATAATGTGCAAACCGGTTTACATTCGAATCATCCAGTGCCGCCTCAATCTCATCCAGCAGACAGAACGGTGACGGCTTCAGGTTCTGAATTGCAAACAGTAACGCGATTGCGGTCAGTGATTTTTCACCACCGGATAACTGCATCATGTTCTGCAGCTTCTTTCCCGGTGGCTGCGCAATGATCTTAATTCCCGTCTCCAGAATATCCGTGTCATCTACCAGTTCCAGATTCGCCTTTCCTCCGCCAAACAGCTCCTTAAATACCTTATCGAACATAACCTGAATCTCTGCAAATTTCTCGCTGAACTGATCCCGCATTGCCGTATCCAGCTCCGCAATGATCCGTTTCAAATTCTCCTCTGCCTTTACAATATCATCATGCTGGGTCTTTAAGAACTCATACCGTTCGGATACATTCTTGTAATCTTCAATCGCATTTACATTTACGTCACCCAGAGACTTGATCTTGCCCTTGACCGCTGCCAGTTCCTTCTTAAGCTGTGCAAGATCCGTAAACTCCGGATTTCTAAGCTCCATTGCCCGGTTATAGGTCAGCTCATATTCTTCCCACATGTAATTGTTCAGAGCATCTGACTGCTCGGTAATCTTTTCCAGTTGCGTGTTCAGACGATAACCTTCCTTATCCAGTCCGGATAACTCTTCCCGCAAAGCTTCCCGCTGATTGAAAAACTCCTTATGGGAGCTTGTGCGTTCTTCCTTTAATGCTATATCCGCATTCAGGCTTTCTTCCATGGTCTGTATCTGAGCCTTCCGCCGGTTCATCTCCTTCCGGATTCCATTGATCTGCTCATTGATCTCCATGATTTCTTCTGCAGCACCATGCGTTCTGCGGTTGTATTCCTCCAGCTCCGCTTTTAACTTGTCATTCTCCACCCGGATTCGGTGGATATTCTCAATATAGAAATCGTCCTGCTGCTTTATCGTATTAAACTCCAGCAGGAGCTCGGAAACCTTTGCATTCGCAGTTTCAAGCAGACTTTTCTGTTCCTGAATGTCTTCCTCGTATTTGGCAATCCGTGCTTCACAATCCTGCCTGGCCTGCTCCTGGAACTTATTTCCTTCAAATAACTGATCCTTGTTCCGGTTGATTTCTTCCACCTGTGCATCCAGCTCTTTGCTTTCGTTCTGCAACGAAGCAAAAATACTGGCATGCTCTGACAATCTGGCATTAACCTGTTCCAGATTCAGATGGTTCGTATTCTTTGCCAGATACAGTTCCTGAAGCTTGTTAGAAAGTGTCTCCTTCTCTTCCTTTAACTCATCCCGGATAGAACGCAGCTCCTGTTCCAGCTTTTCCTCTTCCCGGATCTGCCGACTATAGGTTTCTACGGTCTGATTCAGCTCATCCAATTCCCGCTTCCGTCCCAGCAGATTGCTTGAATTCTTATAAGCACCTCCGGTCATTGCACCACCCGGTGTCAGTAATTCGCCATCCAGTGTTACGATCCGGATCGAATATTTGTATTTTCTTGCAATTGCAAGTGCATGATCAATATGATCCACTACCAGGATTCTGCCGAGCAGGTGTCCGGCAACTGCCTGATATTTCTCTGATATTTCTACCAGCTCACTGGCAATCCCGATTGCTCCCGGTTCTCTCAGTGCCTCCTGCTTTCCGAATCCACTGCTGCTACTGATACTGGTCAGCGGCAGGAAGGTGGCACGACCGAATTTATTCTGCTTCAGATACTGGATCAGACGCTTTGCTGTCAGCTCGTCTTTCGTTACAATATTCTGAATACTGCCACCCAGTGCAGTCTCAATCGCTATCTCATATTTTTTCGGTACTGAGATAATATCCGCAACGACACCGATAATTCCGGGATCCCGTTCCTTCTGTTCCATGACACGGCGGATACTGTTACCGTAGCCGTCATACCGCTCTGTAATATTCCGCAGGGATTCCGCCTTTGCCTTCGCAGACGTATATGCATTCCGCAGAGTCGATAATTTCTCCCGGTTTTCTCTTGTACCGGCTGTATTTTCATCCAGACGGTGATCACAGATCGTTAATGCCTCCTGTCGCTTCGCAACCTCTTCATCCAGAGTCTGAAGCTCCTCCTGCAATGTCTTATACTGCTCCTGATCTGCCATTTCATCACTCTTAAACTGGACATACCGCTGATTGATCTGTGTCTTCCGATAACCAATATTCTCAAGCAATGTGTCATAGCGGGCAACCTTTCCCTTCATGCTGGAATTCTCATTCATCAGGTCAATGATGTCCGCCTTGTTTTTCTCGATATTTTCTTCCAGTCTGGTAATCTCATCCTGGATTTCCTGTGCTCTTGCCTTTGCTTCCTCGACCACATCATCTGCCGTATCCAGTCGTTCATCCAGTACAGCTTTCTTCGCCTGATATGCCCGTTGTTCCTCTGTCTGCTTTAAGAGGGCATCCTGAACCCGTCGGATCTGTTCCCCGACATGCTCATCTGTCAATCGAACACTGTCAATCTTCTGATTCAATACCCGGACTTCTCCTTCTGCTCGTTCCACAGCCAGTTTTAATTCCGTAATCTGTGTTTTACCAATATCAATCTTCTGATTGTACTGCTCAAGCTCTGTCTCCAGTCGGTCATACTCTGCCCGGATAGACTCATATTGCTGATTTAATTCTGCCGTCCGGCTCGTTACAATTGCCAGCTTGTCCCGGCCCTCTTTCATTGCTGTCTGAATCCGGTCACTGTCAAGCAGGAATACGTTAACATCCAGCTTCTTCATTTCTTCTTTATACAGCAGATACCTTTTCGCCGTCTCTGCCTGTTTTTCCAACGGTCCTACCTGCTTCTCCAGTTCAGACAAAATATCATTTACACGATATAAATTCTGCCGTTCGGACTCCAGTGCCTTCTCGGTCGCAGCCTTGTTCTTCTTATATTTCACAATTCCGGCTGCCTCATCAAACAACTCCCGCCGATCCTCCGGTTTTCCGCTCAGAATCTTCTCGACCTGACCCTGTCCGATGATTGAATATCCTTCCTTACCGATACCGGTATCAAAAAACATATTATTGATATCCTTTAACCGGCATGGTGTACCGTTGATCAGATACTCACTCTCTCCGGAACGATATACCCGTCTGGCAACAGTCACCTCTTCGTAATCGATTGGCAGCACATGGTCGCTGTTATCCAATGTGATTGCCACATAAGCCGAGCCGTGTGGCTTCCGCATCTCTGTACCGGCGAAAATAACATCCTCCATTTTCGCACCACGCAACTGCTTGGCACTCTGTTCTCCTAATACCCAGCGCACTGCATCCGCTACATTACTCTTACCACTTCCGTTTGGTCCTACAATTCCTGTAATTCCGTTCTCAAACTTAAATAATATTTTATTTGCAAAAGATTTGAAGCCGTATACTTCAATACTCTTCAAGTACATATCGAAACCTACCCATTCTATTTATCACCATTGAGCTGCATAGCAGCCTCCGGATATTGTGCATGCAGCTTCAGAAGCGCTGCATATGCGGCTTTTTGTTCTGCAGACTTACGACTCTGCGCATCCCCCTGTCCATAGCTCTGAGTTCCGATCCGGACCTCCACAAAGAAATGCTTATTATGATCGGGCCCCCGCTCATCCAGTAATTCATAATCGATATCTCCCAACTCAAGATGCTGCACAATCTCCTGTAATCTGGTCTTGGCATCATAAAACATCCGCTTATTCTCCATATCAGACAACAGAAAACTCTCCACATACCGGGTGGCCGGTTCCAGCCCGCCATCCAGATAAATGGCACCGAGGACCGACTCAAACAGATCACACAGGAGCGAATCACGTTGTGCTCCGCCGGTCTGCCGTTCTCCCTTGCTCAAATATACATAATCCGGATAATGAAGCTCCCTCGCACATTGCGCCAGACAATATTCACAGACCAGGGATGCCCGAAGCTTAGACAATTCCCCTTCATGCTTGTCCGGATATCTGAGGATCAAGGCGTGACTGGTGATCATCTCCAGCACCGCATCTCCCAGAAACTCCAGTCTCTCATAATCACAAATCCGGTTGATTCTACATTCGTTTGCATAAGAGCTGTGTGTAAACGCCTGCTTTAAAAGTTCCGGTTTCTTAAAATGATATCCGATGATATCCATTAATTTATTCAATTCTGCCGGCATTGCGCACCTTCATCTCCTACTCTTCTGATCCTGTCGTTATGTTCTCGGCAATCAGTTCCTTAATATGCTGTTTACTGAAATCCATACACTGTGTAACGGCATTTTTTACTTCACTGGCCTTTGAGCTTCCGTGAACCTTTGCAACCAGTCCGTTAATTCCAAGCAGTGGTGCTCCGCCGTAATTGGATGAATCAAATTCCTTAACCGCTTCCTTGATCTTAGGCTTTACCATGGCAGCACCGATCGTACTGATCGGAGAAGATGTCATGGCTCCCTTAATCTGTTTCATTAAGAAGGCGGCTGTTCCTTCATATAACTTCAAAATAACATTTCCGACAAAGGCATCACAGACAATAACATCTGCCGCACCGGCCGGAATGTCTCTTGCCTCAACACTTCCGATAAAGTTGATATTCGGGCAGGCCTTTAATAATGGGAATGTCTCCTTTACCAGTGCATTACCCTTCTCTTCCTCTGCGCCTACATTTACGATTGCCACCCGTGGATTCTCAATTCCAACGATATGTTTCATATAAATAGAACCCATCTGTGCAAACTGTACCAGATCTGTCGGTCTTGAATCCATATTGGCACCGCAATCGATCAGAATCGATACACCGCCTTCTCTCGGAATCAACGGTGCCAGTGGTGACCGACGGATTCCTTTTAATCTTCCGACGATCATACGTCCGCCAACTAAAACAGCTCCTGTACTTCCGGCAGAAATCAGACCTTCCGCCTTGCCTTCCTTAACCAGATTCAGTCCTACGATCAGAGACGAATCCTTCTTTTTCCGTACTGCCTCTACCGGATGATCATGGCAGGTAATAACATCCGGCGCATCTACAACCTCAATCTGGTCCTTATTATATTCATATTTGGCCAGTTCTGCCTCAATCTCCTGCTTTGGACCTACTACATAAAGAAATACATCCTCATGCTCCTTTGTTGCAAGCACTGCACCTTCTACTAAAGCCCATGGCGAATTATCACCACCCATGGCATCAATTACGATTTTAATTCTATCTTCCATTTATATCCTCCTTTTTCAGTACAGAAAAACCCATTTATATATAATACTAAATTATCCAGATGTTGTAAAGAAAATCAAGCAAAAAAAGACTACCAGCAAATGCTGATAGCCTTTCGTCTGTCTTGATTAATCAACAGCAATGATTTCTTTTTTATTATAAGAACCACAAGCCTTACATACGCGATGCGGCATCATTAACTCGCCACACTTTGGACATTTAACTAATGTAGGAGCGCTCATCTTCCAGTTTGCTCTACGCTTGTCTCTTCTGGCTTTTGAAGACTTATTCTTTGGACAAATTGACATAGTGTACACCTCCTTAATCCGAACTGATCTATGAATCTATCATAAATGAAAGCTCATAACTTCGCCTAACTTGACATAACTGCGAACAGAAAATCCGATTACCTGTAACAATTCTCTGCCACACCTTGTCAATTATACATAGTTGATACCTGTTTGTCAACAATAAATTTTATCTTTAAGCAGATACCAGTGCAACGGTTTCTCTGGCAATTGCCAGCTCTTCATTTGTCGGAACCACCAGAACAGGAACCTTGGAATTATCTGTCGAGATAACCTGATCCTCGCCGCGCACCTGATTCTTCTCAGCATCGATTTCAATCCCGAGATACCCAAGATAAGAACAAATGCCTGCTCTTGCTGTGGAATTATTTTCACCGACACCGGCTGTAAATGCAATTGCATCCACTCCGTTCATTACGGCTGTATAAGAACCGATATACTGTGCTACCCGATAACAGAACAGATCCATTGCAATCTTAGCCCGTTCATTCCCCTGTGCAATTGCTGTATCCAGATCTCTGAAATCACTGGACACTCCGGATACTCCGGCAACACCTGACTTCTTATTCAGAATATCCATCACTTCAGAAATTGTCTTATTTTCCTTCTGTGCGATAAACTCAATCACTGCCGGATCAACAGTACCGCTCCGGGTACCCATAACCAGACCATCTAACGGTGTCAGTCCCATACTGGTATCTACACTCTTTCCGT
>HF991369.1:94504-113707 GCA_000431515.1 Clostridium sp. CAG:632
ACTGCACAGATACTTGCTCCGTTTCCCAGATGGCATACGATGGTCTTTAAGTCTTCCGGTTTCTTTCCAAGCAGCTCAGCCGTATGCTTGGATACAAAACTATGGCTGGTTCCGTGGAACCCATATTTGCGAATCTTATATTTCTCATAATACTCATACGGAATACCATATAAATATGCCTTTGCCGGCATTGTCTGATGAAATGCGGTATCAAACACGGCTACCATTGGAACATTTGGCATCAGTTTCTTACAGGAATCAATTCCGATCAGATTGGCAGGATTATGAAGTGGTGCCAGATCATTGCATTCTGTAATTGCTGCGATCACCTCATCTGTAATGATCGTAGAAGCTGCAAACTTCTCGCCACCATGTACAATTCTATGTCCCACAGCTCCGATCTCACTCAAAGACGAAATAACACCATATTTCTCATCTGTCAGCATTTTCAATACCAGTTCTACTGCTGCGGTATGATCCGGCATCGGAGAATCCAACACAATGGTCTCCTTACCGGCAGGTGTATGCTTTAATCTTCCGTCAATCTTAATTCTTTCACACAATCCTTTTGCCATTACCTGTTCCGTCTCTGAATCGATCAACTGATACTTCAGGGATGAACTACCGCAATTAATTACTAAAACATTCATACTCTGTCCTCCATATATATTTATAAAAGAGAGTGCCGAACGAATACAACTCTGTATTCACCCGGCATCTTATGTATCTTATACAATTTTACATCCTGACTGCTGCGCCTGTGCCTGAACTGCTGTAATTGCTACTACACCGACAATATCATCTGCACAACATCCTCTTGACAAATCGTTGACAGGCTTTGCAATTCCCTGTGTGATCGGTCCATATGCTTCTGCCTTGGCAAGTCTCTGTACCAATTTATAACCGATATTTCCGGCATCCAGATCCGGGAAGATCAATACGTTCGCATGACCTGCAACTTCACTTCCAGGAGCCTTGGATCTTGCAACCTCCGGAACGATTGCCGCATCCGACTGTAACTCTCCATCCACTTTCAGGGTTGGATCCAACTCTCTTGCCAGCTTTGTAGCCTCCACCATCTTATCAACTTCCGGATGCTTAGCACTCCCTTTCGTTGAATGCGATAACATCGCTACGATCGGTTCATCTTCTACCAGTAACCGGAACGACTGTGCCGAACTTTCTGCAATATATGCAATCTCCTCTGCATTTGGCGTCTGATTCAGACCTGCATCTGCAAAAATAAAGGTACCATTGTGTCCATATTCACAATTTGGAACAACTACTAAGAAAAAGGCAGATACAAGCTTAATATCTGGTGCTGTTTTTAATACCTGCAATGCAGCACGTAATACATTTGCGGATGAATTAATCGCTCCGGCTACCATACCATCTGCATCTCCGGCCTTTACCATAATACAACCCATAAATAATGGATTCGTCAGCAGGATCTCTCTTGCCTCATCAACCGTCATGCCCTTGCTTTTCCGGATCTCAGCCAATAACTGAGAATATACTTCTAATTTATCACATTTATGCGGATCAACAAACTGCGCTTTGTTTAAATTTAAGCCTTCTGCCGTCCGTAAGATTTCTTCTCTATTTCCAATCAGAATCAGATTTGCCAAATCTTCCTCTAATACTTTATGTGCCGCTACCACTGTTCGTCTGTCGCTGGTCTCCGGTAAAACAATTGTCATTTTCTTCTGTTTTGCCCGGGCCTTAATCTTATCTATAAACCCCACTGCCAATTTCTCCTTTCGATGTTGTATCAATATTATAACAAGTTCAAACTTTGTATACAATACACAATCCGTAAAAAAATTGTCTTTTTATGAATACAATCTAGCCGATCCGCTTCACATCCGGACCATCTACTTTAATCTGTCCGCGCCCGTGTTCTTTTGCATAATACATAGACCAGTCCGCACGTTTGATCAACTGATCTACATCCTTACATAATGCCGGATAACTGGACACTCCGATGCTCACATTCATGGAAACTTTCTGATCGTAGGCTTCTACTGTTGTCGTGGCTATTTCTTTATGAAGTTCTTCGATTACCGGTAATGCCTTTGCCAGTTCACAGTCCGGAAATACCAGAACAAATTCTTCTCCGCCATACCGACATATGAATCCCAGATCCGGTCCTTCTACCTTCTCATATGCCATATGTGCAATCGCCTTGATCACTTCGTCTCCCACCAGATGCCCATAAGTATCGTTAATATGTTTGAAATGATCGATATCAAACATGGCAACTGTCAGATTCTCATCCTTCTCCAATGTCCGGTTCGTCTGTTCTTCAAATAATTTGTTAAAATGCATACGATTATTAATGCCGGTCAAGCCATCTGTTTCCGCAATATGTCTGGTATTATATAGTAATTTAATATTCCGCATTGCCAGATTTAGTTGTGGCACGACTGTATCATAAAACGTGATTTTGTTATCAAATGCATTTCGATATATCGAACCGCTGACTATGATCCCGTATTTTTTCTCATCCAAGATCAACGGCAGTACCAATATAGATGCGGCTCTGGTCTTCCGGATTCCCGGATATTGATCCTGAGGAAGATATGTGATCACTACCGGCTGATTGGTATCCGGTACCTCCCGATAAAGCCGTTGCATCTCCGGAACAGCTTTTAAATCCGGATTCGATACGCTTTTAAAGTGGCATCTCGGATGCTTGTTGTAAAAAACGCCCTGATCAATATAAATTCCACAAAATTCCACATGACGGACACGAATAATCGTATTTATCATATAGTTCATAACTTCTGAAACATCCGCCGAAAGCGAACTGTTCAGATATTGTAAGATATCCGCCTGAACCGATAATTCATCATTATACTGCCTGATCTCATCATTCATCTGAATCAGTTTAATTTTCTGTAGATTTAATTCATCATTTACCTTCTGGACCCGGTTCTTAAAATCAACCAATTCCTGATTATTATCTTCCATGGAATCAATCTCTGACAACAAAAGATCAATGTGTTTTGATAATTTCCGTTCATTCAGATAATAAAGCCGTACGATGGCAATATCAAACGCACACAACATTCCATATGCAAACAACATTAAAAAGCCATCTATCGTAATACCACGAAATGAAAAATTCAAAACCTGATAAATGAATACCGGTGCTGTTAAAAATACAATTGTCCGAACATTCACCAGATCATCTGCAATATTGCTGTAATAAGAAAATTCAAACATAAATATTATAACTAATGCAGACAACCCAAGCGACAACGATAAATCATACGGATATAGCAAATATGCCATCAACACAAAAAACAGATATTGTATATATGTTGAAAGCTGTAACACCCACACGCGGTTCCAAAATGAAAATTTCAGCATAACTGTTTCAAGCACCGCAAGTACTACCGTGCCAATCGGTAATATCATATACCACGTACGGAATCCTTCCTGTTTTCCGCAGAAAAACACAAATAGAAACACAAGTAATAATACATACAATATACGATGAAATTTTAACTGAATTTGATGATGTTCTATGATTTCTTCATCTAACATACTTTATTTCCTCCAGTAAATTGTCACAACATCTCCATTATGTAATTCATCAAAAGGCTCTGCCTTACGACCGTTCAACCGCATGATAAGCTCTGTCCCCTGTACGCTTGAAGTATCAAAATTCATTGCATCAATCGCCTCTACAAAGACATATTTATCCTTGCCCGTCAATGTATAGTGCTTATCATTTGCCAGAATTGAAATACTGTTTCCGGTATTCGAGGTCTCCACCTGTTCCTGCGTTATTTCCGGGCTCTGTGTTTCTGTCACTGACGATTCCTCCCGGACAGACTGTTCCGGTTCTTCTATCAGATCACGATATTGCAGCTCCTGAGACCAGTCCACGGTAAAATTCTCATATACCTTTGTATCTCCGGTTGCCGGCTCATGATTTACCATCACTCTTCCTTCCGGATGAACATCCAGAAACTGAAGCAACTGATCCAGCGTATAATAAGTTAAAATCTCAATCTGATCCCGATCCTGAATCTGATAATATTCCGACTGAAGCTGTCCGTTCACACTGGCAAATTTAGGACAGGAAACCATATGACCATTTACCTGAAAAGCTATCGTTTTCTGAAGCTCCGATATCTGACTCAATGTAAGTGCTGCATCTTCCCCTCTGGTCGATATCTGAATATTGATCCGGTCATTGGCTTCTATTGCTGTATTAATGGATGCTTCTCTGTCATTTACCGAAATCTCTGCCGTCTCTCCCTGCATTCCGCGCACAAAGCGGTTCTTTCCGTTCAAGGTATAATTCAAATCTGCCCCCCGCTTCGGAAATACATCTTCGTTTTTCAAGCCAAGCTGCATCGCCGCATCAAACACCGTCAGATGATTATTATTATAAAGTCTGACTCTTGACTCATTAACCAACACAAATATAAAATGATTTTTCTGATCATAATAATTCAGACAGATACCGATCGGAGTTACCAGCAACGGATCCTTTTTAACGTTCGGCACATGCATATGTATATTCTGCATAACTTCCTCTCCTCGAAGAGCCACTCGTTCCTCCGGAAGTTTCAGCCATGCGGCCAATGCAGCTGTGAATCCTTTGATCTTACCACCGCCGCCTACTACAAACACTGCGCTTACCGCTTTACCGCCATTCAACTCTTTAATTTTATCTGCAATACTCTGAGTAATGTCATTTATTACCGCTTCTGTTTTGGCATATACTTCTGCCGGTGTAATCTTATGCGAAATTCCCATAATATCTTTATATGTCAGGCTTTTTCTCTTCGGAGAGATCATCTTGATCTTTTCTGCCGTCGCAAAATCAACCAGATATTCCCTTACCAGTAATTCCGTGATCTCATCTCCGGCAGAAGGAATCATTCCATATCCGATAATACTGCCGTCTTTCGTTACACAGATATCCGAAGTTCCTGCTCCGACATCTACCAGACAAATATTTAATAATCTGTAATTCTGGGGAATCGCCACATTCATTGCAGCAATCGGCTCCAAGGTCAGGTTTGACACTACCAGACCGGCCTGTTCAACAGCTGCATACAGACCATCTACAACTTCTTCCGGTAGAAAGGTTGCCAGTACATCTCCTGCAATCTTATATGCCTTATGCCCTTCAAGATTGGTAATCTCATACCCATTCAGATAATATTTGATCACGGTATATCCAACACAGAAAAACTTATCTTCGGTTCCGATTTCCTGCAATAGCTGCTCATGTGCACGTTCTACACCAAGCATTTCCAGAGAATGAATATATTCCAGATTCACAACCGTCTGATCGTGGAACTCATATTCCCCATATCCCACCGCAGTCTTTAACACTCGTCCTGCCGCTGCAATACTCACTTCATGAAGTGGCCGTTCTAGCTGCAGCTCCAGCTCCTGTTTTACAAGCCGAATAGACTCTGCAACCTGTGCGATGTCATGAATCTGACCATCAATCATAGCACGCGATTCATGAAACCGCACTGCCTGTGCAACAACATGAAATCCCGTGATATCCTGATATCCAACTGTGCCCACAATACTTCTGGTTCCGATATCCAGACCGAAAACCAAAGGTTGTGGATATTTTGATATTGCTTCCATACCTGCTCCTGTTATTCCAATACTTTCTCTATTTTATCATAATTCAATCAAGACTTCAATAAAGCATCCACCTGTTTTTCCGTCTCCGCAAAAGTCAAAGAATTGTCTATCCGGGCAGATGTATTCTTTCTGTAATAAGCCTCCTCCGACTGATTTTGCATTACTGCTCTGCATTTATCCAAAGAGTATCCACGGCTCTCCATCAATCGTTTCACCCGGACAGATTCTTCTGCGTAGACATACCAGATTTCATCACAGATTTCGGTATAGCCGTCCTCAATCAGCAGGGCCGCTTCGATTACAAACAACTTGCATATATGATTCTGCTTCTGCTGTCCGATTTCATTTAAAATCCACGTTTTTACTGCCGGATGCACAATTCCATTCAACCGGTTCAACCAATCAGGATTCTGAAAGACCAGATTTCCGAGGGTTGTCCGGTTAATTCTTCCATCTGCGTTAAAGATCGTTTCAGGAAATGTTTCTTTTATTTTCTCATAAGCTTCCTGCCCCGGTTCCATCAGCTCATGAGCAACTTTATCTGCTTCTACGATATATGCCTGATATTTTTCACGAAGCAGTTTTAAAACCGTACTCTTTCCGGAGCCGATACCTCCCGTAATTCCAATTATCTTCATTTGTACCATCCCCTACTTTGCATCATACCAATTATCCGCTTCATGAATATCAATATCCAACGGCACCAAAAGTTCTACTGCCTTCTCCATTTCTTCATGAAGAATCCGGATGACTGCCTCAACTTCATCCTTTGCTGTTTCTATCAATAATTCATCATGGATCTGAAGAATCAATCTGGAGCTCCGCTCCTCCCGGATCAAGCGTTTGCGTACCCGGTTCATGGCTATTTTTATAATGTCGGCCGCCGTTCCCTGGATCGGTGAATTCATGGCGATCCGTTCACCAAAACTGCGCTGCATGAAATTGCCGGATTGAATTTCCGGTACCGGACGTACTCTATGGTACATGGTTTCTACACTTCCTGTTTCTTTTGCATGTGCGACCTGTGCATCCAGAAATGCCTTGATCCTCGGGTATGTCTGAAAATAACGTTCGATATAATCCGCCGCTTCCTTTCTTGAAATATCCAGGTCCTGACTTAACCCATATGCACTGATTCCATATACGATTCCAAAATTAACCGCTTTTGCATTTCTTCTCTGTAACGGTGTTACTTCTTCCGGCGGGACACCAAACACTTCGGAAGCAGTTGTCGCGTGAATATCCCGGTTGTGCCGGAATGCATCTAACAACGTTTCATCCCCGGAAAGATGTGCAAGTACCCGCAGTTCGATCTGTGAATAGTCTGCATCTACAAATACAAATCCATCCTTTGGTATAAATACCTTTCGGATCATACGCCCCAGTGGCATCCGGATCGGTATATTCTGAAGATTCGGTTCTGTACTGCTGATTCTTCCGGTAGCAGTAATCGTCTGATGAAATCTGCCATGTATCCTCTCATCCGGAGCAATATAAGCAGCCAATCCATCTGCATAGGTAGATTTTAACTTCGTTAACTGTCGGTATTCTAAGATTTCTGATATGATAGGATGTTCCTGCTTTATTTTTTCAAGAACTTCCACATTGGTAGAGTATCCTGTTTTTGTTTTCTTTGCTCCCGGCAGGTTCATATGTTCAAACAGAACTTCGCCTAATTGCTTCGGAGACTGAATATTGAATTCTTCACCGGCCAGTTCATGAATATGCATCTCCAGCTGCCGGATCCGTTCTGCCAGCTGCACACCATACTCCTGCAATGCCTCACGCTCCACACGAATCCCATAATATTCCATATCATATAATGCATATATTGTCGGACATTCAACCTGCCAGTATAGGTCAAGCATATTCTTCTCTTTTAGCATAGCTTCTATACGAAGTCCCGCCTGAAAAGCTGTACCCACCTCATATCCCAGCATTTTTCTGATTTCATCTGTCTGAAGGTTCAATGCCGTAATTTCCTGTTTCCCGATCAATTCCTTCCGGGAAGGCAATGTAATTTTCAGTACATCTCTTGCAATATCGTCATAATAATACGTATCCTTTAGCGGATTCAGTAGATAGCAGGCAATTGCCAGATCCAGGATTTCTCCCCCGGTCACAACATGTTCCAGACCATGCAGTTGACGCTTCCAGCCAATCGTCACTTTTTTACCTGTTGACTCCATCTGTTTCTTTATCTGTTCCGCCAAGTATTCCTCTGTTACAAATCCGCCGATCGGAATCAGATAGCACTTTTCTGTCTCTGTTGCTATCGTAACTCCAAGCAACCCCTGCTCTCCGATCACGCATTGGATCGCAGAATACTGACATTCAGACAACTGTTGAAAGAAGTACTCCACTTCCATAAAATCTTCCAGCACCTTCACATCAACCGTCATTGTTTCCGGCACCTCTGCCGGAACTGTAAACCGTTTTAACACGCTCTTTAATTCCAGTTGTTTAAATAACTGATAGGCCTGATCATTAAACATATCTTCAATTTTCATAGAATCAAGACTGATATCCAGTGGACAATCCAGTTTAATCGTTGCAAGTTGCTTACTCATCAGTGCCTGATCATAATATTCCTTTAGATTTTCCCGCGCCTTATTGGGTTTTATCTCATCTACATGAGCATATGCATTCTCAATTGACTGATACTGTTCAATGATCTTAGTTGCTGTTTTTTCACCAATTCCGGGCACTCCCGGAATATTATCCGAAGCATCTCCCATTAAGCCTTTCACGTCGATAAATGCTGTTGGCGATACCAGATAGCGTTCTTTTACATCTTTTGCATAATAGTCTTCAATCACGGTTCCGGACATTTTGGTCTTAGGAATCCGGACTAAAATATCATCCGTCGCCAGCTGAAGCAGATCTCTGTCTCCGGAAACGATTGTCACACGATATCCGGCATCCCGTCCCTTTCTGGATAATGTTCCGATCAGGTCATCCGCTTCAAAGCCTCCCTGTTCAATTGTTTCAACTTTCATTGCATGCAGAACATCCTTCATGACCGGAACCTGTTCACGTAATTCTTCCGGCATAGGTTTTCTTGTCCCTTTGTATGCTTCATACTGCAAATGCCGGAATGTTGGCTGATGCACATCAAATGCTACGCACAGATGCGTTGGCTGTTCTTCATCCACCAGTTTAAATAATATATTTAAAAAGCCAAGAATTGCATTGGTATGCAGTCCCTGTGAATTTGACAGAACCGGAAGTCCGTAATATGCTCTGTTTAAAATACTATGTCCATCAATCAGTAGTAGTTTCTTCTCCATTCGGCTCTCCTTCCTCTATCTGTGTATCCTGCTCCTGTAAATATTTCCGCAGCCGTTCATAATAACTGGTCGTATCTTTATTTTTGGACTGTTCCAGATATTCCGGCAGATCAAACATCTTATAATCATCCGGGTGAAACAGCTTTTTCCCAAAATAATCATCATAATAATATTCCGACTGCGCCGCTTTGATTTCTGCCTGAGCCTCCTGATATAGTCTTTCTTTATGGCTCTCATATGCAAAGAATCCCATGGTGCAGCAAGCAGCGATAATCAATATGACTGTCGATCCTGTTAATTTTCTGCGATTCTGAAGATGCTTATATTCACTGTTTAATTTCTCTTCCATCTGATCCTTATAGCTGGTCGTCGGAACAATATCATCATCCAGCTGTTTCATTCCAACCAGCAATGTATAATAAATCTCCAGCTCTTCCGCACAATTATTACAGCTCCGGATATGCCGGATAAATTCCAGTTTTTCTCCATTATCCAATTTATCTTCTATAAATGCCACTATCTTTGATTGCGCTTCCAGACAATTCATATTATATCACCAACTTTATTTTCTAATCGTATTATAATAAAAATGTACCTGTAAAAATGTCAGGTTCTCATAAATATTCATCCGGATCCGTGTCCACTCCTGCTGACTCCCGAGGTAATAAATATCTGTCAGGTTATTGCATCCATCAAAAATATGATTTCCCAGAAAATTTACATGCGGAAGCAGAATCTGACGTAAATTATAGCAGTATTCAAATGCATAATTTCCGATTCCCATCAACCGCTCCGGCATGATAACAGTCTGAAGATACGGGCAATTGAAAAATGCCGTATCATCAATCAGCCTCAGACCCGATGGTAATTTTACATTTACAACATTTGTATAAGCAAATGCCCGTCGTGCAATAATCCTGACCGGATAATGTTCAATTACTTCCGGAATCACCAGTATCTGTCCCTGAAATGGTCTTGTCAAGCCAAGAATTACGATTTCCCGTTGATCCGTAATTGCATAGCGAAGCCATCCATCTTTTGTAATCTTTACCTTCAATCGTCCTGTGATATTGTGATCATGCTTTGAGAAATAAATGCACATACAGATTGTAAAAATATACATGAATACAACAAAAAATCCAAAAAATACTATCATCAACACTGTGCCGACAGATAATGCATAATCATAAATACCATGGATCAGCATCGGAACCGCCAATGCCAGAGTCAAAAAGCCGGCACTCTTTCCCAGTTTGTGCTGAAACGTTGCCTCCTTCGCTTTTCCATAAAAGAATCCCATAAAGATTGCAACCGAAGTATGCAGCGGAATTGCCAGAAATGCCCGGCTGATTCCGACCCCCAGTCCCGGCAAAAAGCCCTGGATCACTCCAAGTTCAATCGTATCAGAAAATACATAGATAATATTTTCAAGCAAAGCAAACCCCAACGAGGTTGCAACCGCATAGACCACTCCGTCAAATGCATAATCAAATGCCCTGTTCTTCCATGTGATCATCAGCATGAACAGAAATTTACAGGCTTCTTCCGTGATCGCAACTATAAAAAAATTTTCAATAAAAACATAAACAATCGAATCTTCTGGCAATACAAATCCTAAGATTGCAGCTCCCAGAAGTTCGATCAGCATAGCCGGAATCGTACTCAAAACCCCCATTCCCATTAATGCGAGCTGCAATCCGAACGGTTCCTTTTCTATTTTGTCATTGAAATTGATCACCAGCATAAATACAATTACCGGTGCAACTGCAACTATCAATAATATTAAACTTTCCATATTATCTCCTGTATCCCACTGCTGCTTTTTTCCATACTGTATTTATTATATGCGATTATAGATTCGAATGCAAGAAACGCAGATCATGAACTCAAAAAAAGAACCGGGAATATTGGTTTTCAACATTTCCGATTCTCACTTTTAGTGCCGGCAGCGGGACTTGAACCCGCACGCGGTTGCCCGCAACAGATTTTGAGTCTGCCTCGTCTGCCATTCCGACACGCCGGCATGCCTTACAAAAGTCCTTAACTTTTGCGTCAACATTTGATAGTATATATGAAAACCGGTCGATTGTCAACTATTAATCTGTCAAAATCTGTTTTGCAACCAATACAAATCTGCCATTCTCTGTGTTATAGGCACAGGTCGATAATGTAAGCAATGTATCACCGTAAGAAACCTCTGTATCAATCTTATATGGAGTCAATGCCTGCACCTGCTCTACATATGCGTTAAACTCTTCCTCAGAACCGGCATCAAAGAACTCATAATATTTAAAATGCTCCGTATCTTCTTCCGGATAGATCTGGGAATAAAATGCTGCGATCACCTCATACTCCCCATCTGCATCCAGTGTATCAAACGTTAATGTCTTGTGTGTCTGATAATATTCCTCTGAGTCATATTTCAGGATTCCCGCAAACATGGTTCCCGACTTCATGTTATGTCCATAAATCAGCAGGTTGTCGGTCGGCAGCATATAATTAGACCGCAAGTCCATAAACGGAAGTCCGGAACCATCCCATTCCTCTTCAAAATTACGATGAATATAATATTCATTATCGCCTTCATGCTGCATGACCGGATAATCTACCTTTGTTCCCGGAATCGTCAGCCACCCGATAAAATCCGGATTCTGCCGGTAAAGCTCCGCAAACTTCTTCTGCACCAGTCTTCCGTTGATCTTTTCATACTCTATCCGTTGCTCCTGCATATCACCCGATTCTTCTGTATCATCCGTCTTTACATCGGATACTATCTGCTTTAGCTCTTTCACCCGATCCTGACTATGCTTTGATTTCAGAAAATAACTTCCCAGATAAATGATACAGCCGACAGCAATGCAGATGCAGATAATTCCAAGGATCATCCGGATCCAGTCAATTGTTCCGGCCCCTTTTTTTACTGTCTGCTTATCTTCCTGCATTTCTGTTTTTTCTTCCCTGCTCATCTCATCCACCTCTCTTTCAAGCCTCTGTTATCAAATCCATGTTCATTCCAATCGCTGTATATCTACATCATTATATGCCGTATTATTAGAAAAAAGAGGTCCCTCGACCTCTTTTCTAAAAATATTTCTTACTTCCCCACTGGTTACACCGCTTCAGGTCCGTATATTCAGAATAAGCCTGCTCCAGAATCTGTTTCTCATTCGGGAACTTCAACAAGTGATATGCCTCGTGATACTTATAGTATCCTGAATCCACGAAATATTCTTCTCTTTGTGGTTTGCTGTAATAACTGTCGGCCATCATAAGATACCAGTGCACATCCTTGCAAACAACATCCACTGATGAATTGAACATATAATTACTCTTGCCAACGTACTTCATAATGGTCGCACGTACTCCGGTCTCTTCCATGACCTCACGCAAAGCGGTCTGGGTATGGCTCTCGCCCTCTTCAACCGTTCCCTTTGGCAATACCCATCCTTCATACTTATTTCTGTAATTCTTGTATAACAGAAGGATTTTACCTCTGAAAATTACCACACCACCACAGCTTGTTGCCTCAATCATTGCAATATCCTCCCGGTGTGACTTAAATCTTCTATAGTATACCAAGATTACAGTACCTTTTCAACCACATTATTGGTAATATGCATCAAAAATCTGCTTTGCTACATTCACCGCCCGGATTCCGGAGGTATCTGCGTCTTCAATCACGACCGAAACAACAATATCCGGATTCTCTACATTGGAAAATCCTACAAACCAGGAATGTGATTTTCCTTCAGAGTTATATTCTGCGGTTCCTGTCTTTCCTGCTACGGTATATGCATCGGTATTCAATACCGACCCGGTACCGTATGTGACAACGCCTTTCATCAGTTCTGTCATCTGCGCCGCCTCATCTGCGGATATGATTCGCTTATATGCGGATGGAGAGAATCGTTTTACATTCACTCCTTGATAGTTTTCAATACTATCGACCAGATATGGTTTCATCATAACACCGCCATTTGCCATTGTAGACATGATCAATGCATTGTGTAATGGTGAAATCTGTGTATCTCCTTGTCCAATCACGGTCTGCGGGATCAGCGATTTATCCGAACTGCCATTCAGTACAAAACTGCTTTTAGTATATGTACCGCCATACGGCAGATTCTGATTAAACAGAAAATCTTCACACAGCTTATGGAAACTGTCCATGTTCAGAGTTGTTCCGATATTTGCAAATGAAGTATTGCAGGAATATGCCACAGAGTCAGCCAGAGATACTTCTCCGTGTACCGTGCTGTTATAGCAGTGAATCGTTACGTTATTAAAAGTATCTTCTCCCTGACAATTAAAGTGATAGCCTTCCCAGTTCGAATTCTCACGCATATATTCCAGTGCAGTCAACACCTTAAAGGTAGATCCCGGCGGATATAATCCCTGGGTTGCCCGATTTAAAAGGATCGAATTATCCCAGGCAGTTCCGTCGGAAACCGCCTGGGGCAGTCCCGTGGGAAACCGCCTGCCATACATCATCGATACTATTCGGATCAAAATCCGGTTTGGAGACCATTGCCAGAACCTTTCCGGTATCCGGCTCCATAACAACAACGGCTCCTCTGCCTTCACCCAGTGCGTTATAGGCAGCAGTCTGCAGTCTGGTATCCAGAGTTGTTACAATGGTATCGCCCATATTTTTTTCTTCCTTTAATGCCTTAGCTGTTCGTTCAAAGATATTTGCATTTGACGTCAGAAGATAATAATTCGCTGTCAATTCCACTCCGGATTTTCCGTATTTATCATATCCGACGGCATGTGCGTACATATTTCCATATGGATAATACCGGGTATAAGAACCGTCATCCGCATACTGATTCGTTGCCAGGACAACGCCGTCCCTGGATACAATATCTCCGCGGATTACCCGCTCGGCCAGCTTATCCTGCCTTGTATTATAGGAATTGGCAATCACTGTCTGGCTGTCCACGATCATGAATTTACAGATATAGCCTATCATGAGCAGAAAAATTCCGGTTATGACATAGGTCATCAGCAGGATCGGTCTATTAGCTATTTTGTTTTGCTCGCCTCTTCGCTTTTCCCGTTGGAGAAAACTCCGGGGATTCACCGGCGAGGAGGATTTTTTCTTTTTCTCGTTCAATTTTCTCAGCCTCTCTGGTTGTAATAATGTTAATTCCCTGTATGATCTGGAAAATAATCAGCGTACTGGTTACAGAACTCAGACCGTAACTGACAAGCGGAAGTGTCACACCGGTTGACGGAATAAACTTGGTCGCTCCACCGATATTTAACAGAATCTGGAATATATAACAGACAGCAAATCCAAATGCCATATTTTTATAAAAAATATGCTTGGAGTGCATTGCAATATCTATGAATCCGATAAATACACTAAAGCAGATCAGGATCAAGATCAATGCTGTAAACACGCCCATTTCTTCTGCGATTGCCGAAAAAATGAAATCGCTTTCCCGAACCGGAATTTTCTCCGGCATGCCATCCATCAGTCCGGAGCCAAACCATCCGCCGGAACCGATTGCAAATAACGACTGTGCAATCTGATATCCACTATTATCAATGTCCGCCCATGGATTCAGCCAATTCTGTACACGAACCATAACATGCTGGAACAGCTGTTTTCGGAACAACAGAAATGCAAAGCCGCCCAGGACGCAGACACCACCCAGACATCCGAAGAAATAAAGCGGTCTTCTGGTCGCCGCATAAAGCATCGTGACATAGATTACAAAAAAGATCAGTGCACCACCCAGATCTTTTTCCAGTACCAGCACCCCGATATGTGCCGCCGCAAATCCGGTAGCGATCATAACCTGCCTAAACTCCGTGCTCTTCGCCAGAATACTGGCAACAAAGAATACAAACAATATCTTTACAAATTCCGATGGCTGAAGTGAAATCGTGATATCATACGGAAGTTCAAATGCCAGCCAGTTTCTGGCACCGTACTGTGAAATTCCATGTATCAGCCCATTGCCCGGTATAAATACCGTCAGCAGTGTCAGAATTCCTAATATGCCATACAGATAATAATGTTTTCTGAGTTCCAGCTTCTGCAGCATGATCCATGGAATGAAGCTGACCAGTATCTGCGTGACTGTTGCGATCAAAAACTGCTTAATCGCCAGACTGAAATTAAGCCGTGTCAGCATTGTATAACCGAACAACAACAGAATACACATATTGTTGGTGATCAATCTGGAGGATCGCGGATAATACCGATGATATAGCACCATATATAATACCGCCATCAGGATATGCGCACCATAAAGGATTAAAATCGTTAGCGCACCATACAGGATTAAAATCTTTATGGATTCTGTTTTTAAGAACAACGTCAGATACCAGAGAAAATGAACCGCAAAAATCAAAATAATCTGCTTGGTCAGCTTGCGTTCTCTCACAGTCTTATCGGTCGACCTGAATACACTGAAGCATAACCATCCGTAAATGGTAAGCAGCACAATCCCTATATATTGTGAAATGATCGTGATTACCGTAATCATTCTTACTCGATTCCTTTCCTGTAGTGGCCCTCCTGGCTGTTTCCCTCCGGCCTGAATGCCAGTATTTTCTCCGCCTGACTTCCATTTTCGGTCGTCAGTACGATCCGATAGTCTCTGATCTTCGCCAGATCATATCTTCTGTCCAGCAGAGATATCGGTTTCTTCTGATAAATGATATTATAACATTCCTTACAAACTGCTTTCGCAATATAAGTATCGCCATGTGCATTGAAAAACTCCAGCTCAGCCGCATTTCTCTTCTCACACTTATCCCTATTCTTATAAACGCACTGTGCGGAAATCATGACTGCCGGCTGTTCATATAACACCCATTCCCAGTGTATTTCAAGTGTATGCATTATCAGATCTTCCAGTTCCTTCCGATTTAATTCCATCGGAAGTGTCAAAGCATGACAGCCAAACGCTTCCTGACAGATTCCGGCCGTCTCATGATTATATGTATAAACAGAATAATCAAGCACTGCCGGCATCTGTCTGCCGTTTTCCTTCCAAAGTGCCACTTCATCAATGGTTCTTAACAGGCAGCCATCTGCTTCTGTCCGGAACATCCGGCAGATTCGTTCCTTCATGTTCTGCCGATAGCAATGCGGAAGTGCCAGATATGCAAGCTTTCCGTGTTCCCGGATCTGCCCGATCATATTAGCGATATCTGAATCCGGAAATGACTCAAGCTCGATATCAATTCGATATACCGCTTCTGTCTGCATTGCTGCCCGAAATTGTTCTTTCGTTGCAATCGTGACAGCCAGTCTTCTCACCTGTGCGTTCTCTTCACAGTCCTTCATTTCCAAAATTTCCGGTTCTGCATTCTGCTTCTGTACATCCGGGAACTCTGATAATACCGTACCGCTTCTGTGACAGCGTTCTCTGCATCGCTTCTCCAGCCGGCTTAATGCCTCCCGTCGCAGCTGATTAAACTCCTTCATGGAAAAGAATATATTCTCATCCATATCAAGCTTAATCTGCACTATCTCAAACGGAGCATCTCCAAGCTTTCCAAGCTTCTCACGAATCACGGCTTCTGTCAACGGCTGCTTTTCTGCCGTCGTTACGATACCGCCGGTGACCGTTACTGTTTCATTATCACTTGACATTTTGATTGTAGCAGATAAGTCTTTCCGCAGAATAACGGAAATGTGAACTTTTTCTTTCAATTGATGTCGCTCATTTTCCTCAAGCAAAGCTTCTGCAAGCTGCTTGTTTTTCGTACGGTAGACCGGATCTCCGTTCCGGATCTGCCGCAGCCTGGATGCATTTAATATAACCTCTTGTCCTGCTCTGCCTGTCTTTCCGGATGTCAGCTCGATATTCTCACCACTCCGTGTTCGGATTTCCAATACGTCTCCGGTATTTAAATCCTCTCTTAGCCGGATGGTCACTGTACCTCCCTGAACGGCCTGTACTGCTCCGAGGCAAATGCCGTTATGGTTATTCCGCTCCATACACATCATAGCTTTTCCATTATGCACGGAAAAATATCCGTCCGTAAACCCTCCGCGGTTAAATATATCTGCCAGTTCCTGCTTTCTCTGCTCTGTCTGAAACACTCTCTGATCCATATATGCATCAACAGCCTGTCTGTATGCCTGCACAGCAGAAATCACATATTCTGCCCGTTTCATCCTTCCTTCTATCTTGAAGGAATCCACACCCGCTTCAATCAGCTGCGGAACGGTATCCAAAGCACAGAGATCCTTCGGACTTAACAGATACTGCTCCCGTCCGCTGCGGTCTTTATATAACTGTCGGCACGGCTGGGCACAGCGTCCCCGGTTTCCGCTTCTGCCACCGATCAGACTGCTCATCAGGCATCTGCCCGAATAAGAATAGCAGAGTGCCCCATGAACAAATACTTCAATATCAACACCACCCTGCTCCTTGATCACCGAAATCTCCTGCATGGATAATTCTCTGGCAGGGACTACCCTGCATACCCCAAGCTCTTTTAACATCTGACATGCCTGTGGTGTTGTAATACTCATCTGGGTACTCGCATGAAGCTCCAGCTCCGGATATTCTGCATGGATCATGGATAATACACCCATATCCTGAACGATTACCGCATGTAAACCTGCTTCATACGGAATACGCAGAAATATTCGCAACGCTTCCAGCTCTGATTCCTTCACCAGTGTATTCGTCGTCAGATATAATTTCTTTCCATGCATTCCGGCATATTCGATTGCCTGAACAAGCTCCCGGTCTGACAGATTAGACGCATATGCTCTGGCTCCAAACGCCTGTCCTCCCAGATACACGGCATCTGCTCCTGCCTGAAAGGCCTGCTTCATAATTTCAAAGGAGCCTGCCGGTGCCAATATTTCCGGCTGTCTGTTATTTTTCCTCATTTCTTCCATGCTCTGCCTCCAGCTGGATGATTTTACGCTGAAGTGCATTCACCTGCTCTTTATATTCTTCTACCAGTTTCAATGCGGATTCCTGCTTGATTCTGGTCTCGATCACCTCATGCCTCAGATCATAAAGCTGTTTTTCCTTCTCATCTTCCTGCTTCTCACTGGCTTCAGCCTGCTTCTTTGCCTTAAAATAATCATCTGCAATATTAAGAGCCAGAAGGATTCCCTGGTGTTCTGCACTCAGCTTCCGGTAATGCTCGCTTCCCTTACATTCGGTAATCTTGTTATTGATATACAATGCAACACTCTGCAGATACTCCTCACTCTCGTATCCACTCAGGGTATAAACCTTTCCGTTAATAATTACCGGTGTGTCTTTTTTCTCTGCCATACTGTTCCTCCTTATTCGTTCTTTGCGTTTTCATGCTGTAATCCGAAATGCTGATAACACAGTTCTGTTACCACCCGTCCCCGTGGGGTCCTGTTTATAAATCCGTTTTTAATCAGATATGGTTCATATACATCCTCAATTGTTCCGGCATCTTCTCCGACCGCTGCAGCCAATGTTTCCAGTCCGACCGGCTTTCCTCCGAATTTCTCAATCATAGTCCATAGAAGGTTCCTGTCTGTTTCATCCAGCCCCAACGTATCTACCTCCAGCCGGTTCAGGGCATTCTGTGCAATCTCATAGGTGATACCGCCCTGATATTCCACCTCTGCAAAATCTCGCACACGTTTTAATAAACGATTGGCCAGTCTCGGAGTTCCTCTCGACCGCTTCGCGATTTCGACCGCACCGGCAGTATCGATCTCGATTCCCAGTACATAAGCGGAACGTTCCAGAATATCCGTCAGCTCCGGCACGGTATAAAACTCCAGACGATTTACCACACCAAACCGATCTCTTAACGGCGCTGTCAGCATGCCTGCTCTGGTTGTCGCTCCGATCAATGTAAAATGCGGCAGATCCAACCGGATAGATCTCGCAGCCGCTCCTTTACCGATCATGACATCAATTGCAAAATCCTCCATCGCCGGATACAAAACCTCTTCCACCTGACGGTTCAACCGGTGGATCTCATCAATAAAAAGAACATCATGTTCCGATAAATTATTTAAAATCGCCGCCAGCTCTCCCGGTTTCTCAATCGCCGGTCCCGAAGTAATCTTTAAGTTTACCTTCATCTCGTTGGCTACGATCGATGCCAGCGTTGTTTTGCCAAGACCCGGTGGTCCATATAACAGAACATGATCCAGCGATTCCCCACGTTGTTTTGCCGCTTCAATGAATACCTTCAGGTTATTCTTCACCTTCTCCTGTCCGATATAATCATCCAGATATTTCGGCCGCAGGCTTCCTTCGATTGCCACATCCTCTTCCGTAAATTCAGTTGTAATAATCCGATTGTT
>HF991369.1:113790-118707 GCA_000431515.1 Clostridium sp. CAG:632
TCTTCCGTATTCATTTCCTGTGCGGCATCCACTCTACGGATTGCCTGCATTGCCTCCAATTGCGAATACCCGAGACTCACCAGTGCCATCGCAACCGAAGCGGTAATATCTTCATCGGTCACTGCCCCTGCAGACTCTGCCTCGGATTGATCTTCTCTTGGTTCCAGCATAGATTCCAGCTCAATCTTATCATGCAGCTCCATAATAATGCGCTGTGCGCCCTTCATTCCGATACCGTTAGCCTTTGTTAATGACTTCGCATCTCCGCTTAATACTGCCATCTGAATATCTGCAACTGACAATGCCGACAACAATGCCATACCCGCCTTCGGTCCGACACCCGAAATCCCGATCAACAGCCGGAAGATTTCTTTCGCCTGCTTCGTCCGGAATCCGTACAGACTGATTCCATCCTCCCGGACATTCATATGTATATAAATGAGAACGGACCGGCCGATACCGGGAAGCTCACTGATATCCAATGCCGACATATAAATCTGATATCCCATTCCCTGATGATCCAGAATCACAGAATCCTCAGACATTTCTTCCAATGTTCCACGTATATATGCTAACATAGCCGCCTCCAGTTCTTTTTGTACATTAGTATAGCATAGAAATCCTCATTAAGCAAAAAATAACTGCAAAACACCTGATAGTTTGTTATAATGAACAATAGTAATTTATTGATCTGACAGACCGAGGAATAAGCATGAAAACATACACAGGAACCCTAAATCAATCTGAACTTTACAACTTGGAGCTCCGATACCAGCCGGCAGATGTCCTGCTGTTTGACATTGAAACAACCGGTTTTTCAGCCGGGAATACGATGCTATACCTGATCGGAATGTGTTTCTATTCAGACGATTCCTGGCATTACCAGCTGCTCTTCAATGATGACGGACGTTCGGAGCTGGCCATCCTGGATACTTTCCTGCATGTTATTTCCTCATTTCATACTCTGATCCATTTCAACGGAGACGGCTTTGATCTCCGGTATCTGAAAGAAAAATATATCCAGTATCAGACCTTAACCTCCGGTCAGTATTTCAAGCATGCAATTCCATCTCTGGAGTCACTTGAAAGTGTTGATTTATATAAGCTGATCAAGCCTTACCGTTCCGGTCTTGCTCTGACTGATCTAAAGTTGAAGACCGTGCAGCAAGCTCTTGATATTCCAAGAACCGATCCGTATTCCGGCGGAGAACTGATAAAGATCTATAAGACATATTTAAAAGAACAGAGCAAAGATCTGCAGAGAATGCTTTTACAGCACAACTATGACGATATTCTGGCTATGATTCCCATGCTGCGTTTATTATCCTTTGAATCACTGACAGCCCATGAATTTCAACTGATCACAGTACAGGAACAGGCATCCTGCCTCGCTCTGACTCTGACCTTTCCGCAGTCGATTCCGCTCTGCTACAAGAAGGAAACTGTATATGGCAGCCTTCAGATTTCCGGCACTTGCGGAGCATTGTTCATTCCTTTATGGAAAGGAGAGCTTCGTTATTATCTGAAGAACTGGAAGGATTATTACTATCTTCCGGTTGAAGATACCGTTATGCATAAAAGTATTGCGGCATTCGTAGATACCGATTATAAACAGAAAGCAACCAAAGAAAACGGTTTTTTAAGACTCACCTCTGTTTTCTTTCCCTGTCCGCAGGGACTCGCCTGCAGACCCGATAAGCTATATAAAAAGAACAGCTCCGACTCCATTTCTTATGCCGAATGGAAGCCGGAACTGTCTGAAAATATCCGCTTCTGGATGGATTATCTTACCTCTTCTTTTTTATAAAAAAATGAGTACTCCGGTTCAAAATGAATGGAGCGTGCCTGCAGAATCTGCTCGGTACTGCCAATGAACAGATAGCCATCCTTACGCAGAGACTTATGAAACTCTTTAAAGACTTCGATCTTGGCCTCTTCTGTAAAATAGATCAATACATTCCTGCATACGATCAAGTCATAATTCTTACCATAAGGATCTGCCAGCAGATTATGCTGCCGGAACTCCACTTCCTTCATAATAGATTCCGCAATCTGATAATATCCAGGTTTTACCTCCCGGAAATACTTCTGGACATATTTTTCAGGCAGATTTGTCAGGCTTTTTTGAGGATATAATCCCTGCTTTGCAAACGCAAGCACCTCATCATCCAAATCCGTTGCCAACAGCTTCACCGGAACCTTCGGAAACTTCTCCTTCATCATCATAATAATGGTATACGGCTCATCCCCGGTTGAACAGGCCGCGCTCCAGATTCTCAGTTCATCCTTATTTTCCTCAATCAGATCCGGAATCACCTTCTCCTCCAGTGTCTGCCACTGCATCGGATTCCGATAAAACTCCGATACATTTATTGTCAGATAATTCAGAAACTGTTTCCTGCGTTCTGCATTCTTCTTTAAATCCTGATAAAACTCCTCATAGGTCTGAAAGCCGTATTTTAAGGACAGCGTTGTGATTCTCCGCTTCATCTGCCGCTCCTTATAGGCATTCAGATCAATTCCGGTCAACTCCAGTATCTGCTTCTTAAATACTTCATAATCTGTCATATCTCGCCCCACCCTGTTTTCCTATATAACTGAGTAGGAGGGAAATCTGAATGATTTCCCTCCTATCCAATGTTACTATGAGAATTTTGATTACTCTTCAGTTGTCTCTTCTTCAGCTTCCTCATCATCCGGAAGTAATGCCTTCATGCTCAGACTGATCTTCTTGTCTGCTTCCTTGAAGTCAACGATCTTAGCTGTGATTTCCTGACCGATTGATAATACAGATGATGGCTTGTCAATGTGCTCCTTAGCAATCTGTGAAACATGCAGTAATGCATCAACACCCGGCTCTAATTCAACGAATGCACCGAAATCTGTCATTCTTGCAACCTTACCGGTTACAACGGTACCGATTGCATACTTCTCAGCTGCATTTGCCCATGGGTTAGCCTCTGGGAACTTCATACTAAGTGCGATCTTTGTGCCCTGGATATCCTTAATAAATACCTTAACAACATCGCCAACCTTTAATACCTTCTTAGGATTCTCAACTCTGCCCCATGACATCTCTGAAATGTGAAGCAGACCGTCAGCACCACCTAAATCAACGAATGCACCGAAGTCTGTTACATTCTTAACAGTACCTTCCAGAGTCATGCCAACTTCAATTCTTTCGAATAATGCCTTCTGAGCCTCTTCTTTCTTAGCAACCAGAAGCATCTTACGGTTACCGATCACTCTTCTCTTACGAGGATTGCACTCTGTAATTACAAACTCAATTTCCTGATCCATATACTTCTCAAGATTCTTCTCATAAGTATCAGATACCAGACTTGCCGGAATGAATATCTTGCTCTCTTCATAAAGAACAGTCAGTCCGCCGTCCTGAACCTGAACAACCTTACCGGTTAATACCTTACCTTCTTCACAAGCAGCCTCTAACATATCGTTTGCCTTATCCTGTGCTACACGCTTATAAGATAAAGCAACCTGTCCTTCACCATCGTTATTCTTGATTACCTTTGCTGTAATCTTGTCGCCCGGCTGAACCATGGTAGTCAGATCAGCATTTGGCTGATTGGTATACTCAGCTCTGGTGATCACGCCTTCAGACTTGTAATTGATATTTACAATGATCTCATCCGGCTTAACGCTTAATACTTCACCTTCCACTAATTTACCCGGAGCTACCTGGGTACGATTCTTTTCATCTTCCTGTAATAATTCTTCAAAACTTAATTCTGACATGCTGTCATGAACCTCCTTAATAATATTATTTGGGGTAGATGCCCCTGCAGTAATACCTACCCTACTTACGGATTCAAAAGCAGTCAAATCCAAATCAACGAGTGTCTGTATATAGTAAGTATTTGCACATTCATGTTTGCTGATAGCATATAGCTTCTGTGTGTTTGAGCTATTCTTACCGCCTATAACGATCATTGCATCTACTTCTCCGGCAATCAGCGCTGCTTCTTTCTGTCTTGCCTCGGTCGCATTACAGATCGTATTACAAGCACATATATCATACCCTTTTTTTGAAATAATTTCAACTAAATCTTGAAATTTCTTGTTATTAAATGTCGTTTGGGATACAATTACCAGTTTCTCCCCATGTTTTATGTCGATAGAATCGATATCTTCTTCCGTTTCCACCACGATTGGTCTGGTTTTACACCACCCTTTGATTCCCTCTACTTCCGGATGGGAATCATTTCCAATGATCAAAATCCGGTTTCCTTTTTCGGACTCCTCCCGGACGATTTTATGGATTTTCAGGACAAACGGACATGTCGCATCTACCAGCTCCAGTCCCTGCTCATTGATCAGGTCATAAACCTTCTTTTCTACTCCGTGTGACCGGATTACAATACTGCCCTTATGAATCTGTCGCAGTTCCTCCAGGTTATGGATAACCTTTACGCCCTTATCCGCCAGATCGTTGACCACCTCTTCATTATGAATGATCGGCCCATAGGTATAAACCGGGTGATCCGGCTTGTCTTTATGTTTCTCAACTTCTTCGTAAACAGTATCCACGGCCCGCTTTACACCGAAACAAAATCCGGCTGTTTTCGCCATTATGATTTCCATATCCGTTTCTCCTTACACTGCTTCAGAATACAGTCCACAACCTCATCGATCGTAAGCTCCGAGCTATCCAGATAATAGGCATCCTCTGCCTGCTTTAACGGAGCAATCGCACGATTCATATCCTGCTCATCCCGTTTGATGATATCTGCTTCGATCTGATGAATATCACAGGTTTCTCCCTTTCCCACCAGCTCTTCGTACCGACGTCTTGCCCGCTCTGCGGAAGATGCAGTCAGAAAGATCTTCACCTCTGCATCCGGCAGGACATTGGTACCAATGTCCCGGCCATCCATTACTACATTCTGACGAACCGCC
>HF991369.1:118789-126579 GCA_000431515.1 Clostridium sp. CAG:632
ACATCCCATATCCCCGACTGCCTCTGTCCGAAGCTCTCCGGTCACATTCTCGCCATTTAACCATACCTGCTGGGCACCATTCTCATAGCTGATCGCTACCTCCAGCTTCTGACATGCCTGCGCTACCTGCTCCGGATTCTCCGGATTCAGATGATTTCTGAGAAAATAAACTGCGATTGCCCGATACATCGCACCGGTATCCACATAAACTGCCCCCAGTTTTTTCGCTACCAGCTTTGCAATCGTGCTTTTTCCTGCCCCTGCCGGTCCGTCAATTGCCACACTTGCCATAACTTATATATCCTCCTTGAAAAACAGGAATCCGTATGGATTCCTGCCTTATTGTACTAACTTTTTTGATTATATCGCATTTCTGCATTTCTGTCCATGCTGTTATCATGGCAGATAATACTACCCTTCCTGTCTTTTTCGTTATATTCTATGACCATTGTACCAGCTTATAATATACTCTGGACGTAATTGCATAGACGCATGCGTATAAAATGCCGAATACCAGTACACATCCAAAAATGCATCCGATAAACAGCATCCGATTATCCAGCTGTACCATTCGCAATAACCGTTCAATAACCGGATATGCGAACAGGACATGAATGGCCGCTGTCACCAGTGGCAGGAAAAATACCGTCAGAATCTGTGACCGGATAGATGCTTTCACTTCCTCCCGGCTCATTCCTATCTTCTGCATAATAACATATCGATCGTGATCTTCATAGCCCTCTGATATCTGTTTATAATATATGATCAGAATGGTTGCCACCGTAAACAGGATCCCGAGGAATATACCGATAAACAAAAGTCCGCCATATGCATTCAGGAACGTTTCCCGGATACTGCTCTGTTCAAACAACTGGACATAGTTCCCCTCAAACCATCCCTGATCTGCAAATTTCTGTTCTATCTTCTGATAAAGTGCCTGCTTTTCCTGTGTGGTTCCGGCAAAGTCAAAGCCTTCCAGGCAGCTGACGCCGCCGGCCAGATCTCCCTGATTCGCCTGCATGGTTTCCATGATTCTCTGAATATCTGCCTCTGTCATTACCATATACGCTTCTGTAAAGATACTGTTTGAATAGATTGGAATAAAATCCTGCAGATGTTCTTTAATCTGATAGGTCTCATCATATAGCTTCCATGTATCCTGCTTAAACGGATCCTGCCGGCAATAAACCAGACTTTCCCCATCCTGCAGCTTGATATTCTCTCCGGATACCCGGTTATAATCATCAATGCTGATCAGAAAACAGTAGCATATATTAGATTCCCCGACAGATAAAAACGCATTGATGTCTGCTTCCAGCACATTCTCTTCCTTCAAGGCCGCAAAATCATAATATGGATATGCATACTGCTGCTTTACCTCCAACGACTCTTCCTCGATACACTGATTAATGGCGTCATTCAAATCTTCCGGAATCTGCTCTGCATCCACCGTCATCATGATATCACTCGGATACATCTTACGGATAGCATCCTCAAGACCAAACCACATGCTGATAGTCGTTGACAACATGACCAGTACCATGGTTGACAGTACACAGATATTCGCCAGTCCGACCGCATTCCGTTTCATTCGATAGAGCATACCGGATACCGATACGAAATGCTTCGTCTGATAATAATAGTGTCTATTTTTCTTAAGCAGCTTTAACAATGTGATCGTTCCTGTCGTAAAGAGCAGATACGTACCGACAATTACAAGCAACACAGCCAGTGCGAACAGCCCCAGAACCCGCAGTGGATTCTGTGTCGTAACTGAAATATAATAGCCGCTTCCGATACAGAGGATACCAAGTACCGCCAGTGCCCACTTGGCTTTCGGCTCGCGCTCTCCGACCGCATTTCCCTTTAACAGTTCAATCGGCTTGGAACATACCACGGATAACGCGGATTTTATATAGATCAATCCAAATACAATTGCAAATAAAACAAGTGTTGTAAGCAGCGCTTCTTTACAAACATGGAACCCAAATACAATGTCAAAATCAACCAGTTTCAGCAATATCAGATATGCCAGCTTTTCAAATAAGATTCCGGCCAGAAGTCCTGCGGCCAGACTGATTCCGGCAATATACAGGGTTTCAAATGCAATAACTATCAGAATATGCCGTTTCTCCATTCCCAGCACGTGAAACAGACCAATTTCCTGTTTCCTGCGTTTCATCAGAAAGCTGTTGGTGTAAAACAGAAATATCGCTCCGAATAAAGCAATGATATATCGCCCGTATCCAAGAATCCTTAACAAAACCACACCGGTATTTCCCATATCCATAATATCTGTATTGGCGGATATGGAATGCATGATATAGTACATTGCGATCGATAATATACAAGTGATGATATATGGCAGATAGACCTGCATATTCTTTCTGATATTACTTGCTGCCAGACGCGGATAAAACACTTTATTCATACTGATCACCACCTGTCAGAAGCATTGTCAATGTATTGGTGATCTTCTGATACTGTTCCTCCAGCGTACTGTTGCCCCGGTACAGCTGATGGAACACCTGACCATCCTTAATGAACAGAACCCGGCTTGCATGACAGGCCGCCGTCACGGAATGTGTTACCATGAGGATCGTCTGTCCTTCCCCATGAACCTGATCGAATACCTTTAACAACTCCGAGGTCGATCTGGAATCCAGTGCACCTGTCGGTTCATCTGCCAGAATCAGCTTCGGGTTCGTGATCAGTGCCCGTGCGACCGCAGTTCTCTGCTTCTGTCCACCGGATACCTCATACGGATATTTCTCCAGCAGCTCCTGAATGCCGAGCTTCTTTGCCAGCGGCTTCAACCGGATCTGCATCTGAGCATACCGCTCACCTGCCAGCACCAGCGGCAATAAAATATTATCCTTTAGCGAAAAAGTATCGAGCAAATTAAACTCCTGAAATACGAATCCAAGATTGTCCCGCCGAAAGGCAGATAACTGTCGTTCCTTTACATCCGATAGTTTCTTTCCATCCAGCAATACCTCTCCGGCCGTTGGTTTATCCAGTGCAGCCAAAATATTAAGCAGCGTCGTCTTACCGGATCCGGACTCGCCCATAATCGCCACATATTCGCCCTGTTCCACAGAAAAGCTGACATCCGTTAATGCCTGCACCTGATTGCCACCCAGTCTGGTGGTATAGACTTTTTTCAGATTATTTACTTCTAATATTGTCATAGAAACCTCCTGATTGTCCGGTATTCTGTCATACCGTTGTTTTATGACACTATTATATTTTTTCGGGCAAAGGTTCTCCATCTGATCCGGTGACACTTTTCCGTTCCATGTGACATTTTTGTAAGATACGAAATGTCCTTTAATCCGTTAACAGTGACTCCTTTCCTGCGTAGATCCGGACGGTCGTTCCGACACCGACCTCCGAGGTCACCTGTAACCGTATCGATAATTTGTCTGCTGTCTTTTTGCACAGATATAGTCCGAGACCGGTTGCTTTCTTATCCATTCTTCCGTTATAACCGGTAAATCCTTTTTCAAAAATCCTTGGAATATCCTCCGGTGCAATGCCGATTCCGGTATCTGTAACATTCAGAACACCTTCGCCTTCTCCACGGATAGTAATCGTTCCGGCATTTGTATATTTAACCGCATTGGAAATAATCTGTTCAAGCAGAAACAGAAACCACTTCTCATCCGTCAGGATCGTCTGTCCTGTTTCCTGAAAATCCAGGCGAATCTTCTTCCGAATAAATTGTCCTGCATATTTATGGATCACCTGTCGGATGCCGTCATCCAGATTCATGTCCCGGAACACGAAATCCGTCTCGGTTCCTTCCAGACGATAATAATTTAAGACCATGTTTACATATTGTTCTATCCGGAAAAGCTCCGCCAGAAGCTCCCGGTTCTCCTCTGTATCCTCGCTCTGCAATACCAGCTTCATCGTCGCGATCGGAACCTTGATCTGATGCACCCAGGTCGCATAAAACTCCAGACTGTTCTTACGCTCCTGATTCCAGCTCTGCATATCCGTTTCATACTGCTCCTGTATCATACTTATGATCCGACTATATTCCTCTTCTATGGCAGTCTCAGGTGCCGGAATTCTCTCTGCTACGGTTTCCCTGCTGTCTATCATATGAATCGTCTTCCATCTCCGGTAATAACCGGCGAATCCGACCCCTACACTTACCAGAAGGATCAACAGACAGATTGCATCCGCATACAGAATAATCTCCGGATTAATCTTATACAGATAAAGAACTATATGTAAAACCACTGCACAGACAAACAACAGAATAGCGCCATTCCGGTGTTGTCTTATATATTTTCCAAGAATCCGAAACCTGTCTTTCACTGTACCCCTCCACATTTCTATGCATCACTATTCAATAATATAGCCACATCCAACCTTTGTCTTAATATAATCCTCCAAACCGATCTCCACCAGTTTTTTCCGTAAACGGTTAATGTTTACAGTCAGTGTATTTTCCTCTACATAAGAATCAATCTCCCAGAGCCGCATCATCAATGTATTCCGGCTGACTACTTTTCCCTTTTGCTCTAGCAGGGTCTGCAGGATCCGGAACTCATTCCGGGTCAGATCAAGCATCTGTTCTCCGTAATGTAATGTCATATCATTCAGATTTAAAATTGCGCCCTTGTGTTCCAGTACCGGGATTGAACCCGTCAGATCATAGGTTCTTCGAAGGATTGCCTGTACCTTGGCAAGCAGCACGTTCAGATCAAATGGTTTTGCAATGAAATCATCTCCACCCATATTCATTGCCATGATGATATTCATATTATCCGATGCCGAAGATATAAAGAGAATCGGGACATTGGAATGCTTCCGTATCTCACTGCACCAGTGGTATCCATTGAAAAACGGCAGCATAATATCCAGCAGAACCAGCTGTGGTTCTACTGCCAGAAATTCCTCCGTAACCTTCTGAAAATTCTGAATGCAATATACCTCATAGCCCCAGGCCTGCAGCTGTGCCTGCATTGCATTTGCCATATTTTCATCATCTTCTATAAGCATGATCTTATACATTGATTTTCCACCCTTCTACTCAATGGCATTACCGGCAGCATATCCGGTACTCCAGGCAATCTGAAGATTAAAGCCACCGGTTACCGCATCCGTATCCAGTAATTCTCCTGCAATATAAAGTCCGGATACCAGCTTTGACTCCATCGTTTGCGGATTGATTTCCTTTACGTTTATACCGCCTCTGGTAATGATCGCTTCCTGAAATCCGCGACATCCCAAAATATGCATCGGCATTTTTTTAAGAGTATGAACCAGTGTCAACCGTTCTTCTTTCGTCAGAATATTCACCTTTTTATCTGCCGGAATACCGCTAAGACTGATCACGATTGGAATTAATTTTTTTGGAAGCAGATCATCCATTGCATTCTGAAGCTGCCGGTTCTGATAACGGAAAAAATCCTTCTGCAACCGTTCATCCAGTTGTTCCTCCGATAACGCCGGCTTCAGATCCACGAACAGGTCCAGCGGCTGTTTCAACATCATATCCTGTTGTCTGATCGTATCCTGCAGTTTGCCACGATCCTCTGCCCTGAAATCATATTCCTCCAGATATCCCTTTAATCTGGTACTGGCAGTCAAAACCAGCGGACCACTGACACCAAAATGAGTGAATAACAGCTCTCCAAAGCCTTCATAAATCGTTTTTTTACCGTTTTTTACCTGAATCGCAATATTTTTAAGCGTTAAGCCCATTAAGTCCTTACACCATTGCTCCTGCATTACAAATGGTACCAGAGACGGCTCCGGTACGGACAATGTATGTCCCAGCCTTTCTGCAAAACTATAACCATCTCCGGTTGATCCGGTGCTTGCATAAGAACAACCGCCGGTTGTCAGGATCACTGCATCTGCTGAAAGAGTCTCGCTCTTTTGTTTTCCATTTTTGCCATCCTTTCCATCCCGGCAGAACGATTTCACTTTCACACCGGTAACCGCTCCCTGTTCTGCACAGAGTGCCGTTACTACTGTTCTTAATCGGATCTGTACCTTCAGACGTTTCAGCTCCTGTTCCAGTCCACGGATCACATCTGAGGAATGATCCGACACCGGGAACACCCGGTTGCCACGTTCTATTTTCAGATATACTCCTAAATCTTCAAAAAAAGAATAGGTCATCCAGTTATCAAATCCATACACCGCACTATATAAAAACTTATGATTCGTTATAATATTCGTAAATAATTCATTCGTATCACAGGCATTCGTCAGGTTGCATCTTCCCTTTCCTGTAATAAATAGTTTCTTTCCGAGCTTTTCATTTTTTTCCAGCAAAAGGACCGAATGTCCTTTCCGTGCAGCTGCAATCGCCGCCATCATACCGGCAGCACCGCCGCCTACCACAATTACCTTTGACATATTAATCTCCTATATTATGAGAAGTCCATTTTACAAAATAAATATCATAAATAGATAAGGCTGCCACATTGACAGTTCCTGTTTCTGCGACAGCCTCATGATCCTATCCCGTTACACGGGGTAATTTCTGATTATTAATAATTATACCGGATATACCTTATTCTCTGTATCTGCTACAGACTCGTCTACCTTCTTCTGCTGTGCCTCACGGTACTTAAAGAAGTCCGTTGCTACCTGTGGGAACAGTGCATAAGATAATACATCCTCATCCTGCTGCTTGTACTGAGCCATTTCTTTCTCAAGCTTAGGAAGCTGTGGTTCAATATCATCGGCCGGACGATATGTGATCGGCTCCTTCATGCCAAGGCTGTCAAGTGCCTTCTTCTGGACCTCCGGATTCATCGGCTTAACAGTCTGACCATACTTGCCTGCTAACAGATCCTTAGACTCTTTGGTCAGCATCTTATAACGCTCGCCCATAACTACATTTAATACAGCCTGGGTACCAACGATCTGAGAACTTGGTGTAACAAGCGGTGGCTCACCAAAGTCCTTACGAACTCTTGGGACCTCTTCCAGTACGGCATCGAACTTATCCTCAGCCTTCATTTCCTTTAACTGGGAAACAAGGTTGGATAACATACCACCAGGTACCTGATATAAAAGGGTCTTGATATTAACGCCCATAACCTTTGGACTTAACAGACCGCTCTCTAACCACTGCTCACGAAGTGGACGGAAGTAATCGGCGATTTCTGCCAACAGGTTCTGATCAAATCCCGGATCATATGGAGTTCCTTCAAATGCCTTAGCCATAACCTCAGTTGCAGGCTGTGAAGTACCCATAGAAAGTGGTGACATTGCAGTATCAATGATATCGCAACCTGCTTCTACTGCCTTCATGTATGTCATAGAAGCTACACCGGAAGTATAATGTGTATGCAGCTGGATTGGAAGCTTGGTTCCTTCCTTTAATGCCTGTACCAGTTCTGTAGCCTTAACAGGAACCAAAAGACCAGCCATATCCTTGATACAGATGGAATCTGCACCCATATCCTCAATTCTCTTTGCCATATCCTTCCAGTAATCCAGAGTATAAGCATCACCTAAAGTATAAGAAAGTGCAACCTGTGCATGTCCCTTTTCCTTGTTGGCTGCCTTTACAGCTGTCTCCAGATTCCGAAGATCATTCAGACAGTCAAAAATACGAATGATATCAATACCGTTTGCAATTGACTTCTGTACAAAGTACTCAACTACGTCATCTGCATATGGGCTATATCCCAGAATATTCTGTCCCCGGAATAACATCTGCAGCTTTGTATGCTTGAATCCGTCTCTTAACTTACGAAGTCTTTCCCATGGGTCCTCATGCAGGAAACGCAGGGATGCATCGAATGTTGCAC
>HF991369.1:126666-145203 GCA_000431515.1 Clostridium sp. CAG:632
TCTGCTCTGTTGTCATACGAGTTGCAATCAGTGACTGATGTGCATCACGTAATACAGTTTCAGTAATCTTAACCGGCTTAGCCGCTACCTGATCTGCCATAATAGTTCCTCCTTTTGTCTCATATAATCATGATGTTATAACATCAAACTCATTGCTATTTTACTCCAAAGATTGCCAGGAACGTTCCGGCTGCAACTGCAGTACCGATAACACCTGCAACGTTTGGCCCCATTGCATGCATCAACAGGAAGTTTGTAGGGTCAGCTTCTGAACCAACCTTCTGGGAAACACGGGCAGCCATAGGTACTGCAGATACACCGGCAGAACCAATCAGAGGATTTACCTTACCCTTTGTTAACCAGCACATTAATTTACCGAATAATACACCGGCTGCTGTACCGAAGATAAACGCGATCAGACCAAGTACAACAATCTTTAAGGTACTGATCTTTAAGAATGCCTGCGCAGTTGTAGTTGCACCTACGGAAGTACCCAGCAGGATAACTACGATATACATCAATGCATTGGACGCAGTCTCTGTTAACTGTTTAACAACACCACACTCACGGAACAGGTTACCAAGCATCAACATACCTACCAATGGTGCTGTTGTAGGAAGAATCAATACAACTACAATGGTAACAACGATCGGGAAGAGAATCTTCTCAAGCTTTGAAACCGGACGAAGCTGTGCCATCTTGATCTTACGTTCCTTCTCAGTTGTGAAAAGCTTCATAACCGGTGGCTGAATAACAGGAACCAGTGCCATATAGGAATATGCCGCTACGGCAATCGGTCCCATCAGAGTACCACCCATTCCAAGCTTACCGGCCAGGAAAATAGAGGTAGGGCCGTCGGCACCACCGATAATAGAGATTGCAGCAGCCTCTTTTCCTGAGAATCCCATAAAGATTGCCAGGAAATATGCTGCATAAATACCGAACTGAGCCGCCGCACCAAGCAGGAAGCTCTTCGGATTTGCAATCAGTGGTCCAAAGTCTGTCATTGCACCTACACCCAGGAAAATCAGGGAAGGCAGGATACTCCATTCATCCAGCAAGTAGAAGAAATGAAGCAGACCGCCCTCCTCTATAATGCCGGGGAACATATTTGATAATAACATACCAAATGCAATTGGTACTAAAAGTAATGGTTCAAATCCCTTTGCAATTGCCAGGTACAGGAATACCAGTGCAACCAGTATCATAACGTAATTTCCCCAATACAAATTAGAGAATGCTGTCTGACCGGCAAGATTTTGCAAGGTTGAAATAATATAATCCATTTATTTTCCTCCTGTCAGTTTTTGTTTTTGACAGTGCTTTAGTTCAAAGTTGCTAAAGTATCGCCAGCTTCTACTGCTGCACCTACGGCTACATCAATACTTGCAATCGTTCCGTCTTCCGGTGCTACAACTTCGTTTTCCATCTTCATAGCTTCCAGAACTAATACAACATCACCCTTCTTCACAGCCTGTCCTACGGATGCCTTAACTGCAAGGATCTTACCAGGCATTGGAGAGGTTACTGCAATGCTTCCTGCGCCTGTGCTTGCTGCAGGAGCCGGTGCTGCGGCCGGTGCCGGAGTGGCTGCCGGTGCTGCTACAGGAGCGGCTGCAGCTGGTGCTGCACCTGCGCCTAATTCTTCAACTGCTACGTCATATGCGGTACCATTTACGGTAATTCTATAATTCTTCATTCTAATGTCCTCCTATATTATCGAGATACTCTCTTGATTGATCTTACAACTAACTTGTCACTGCTTACCATTGCAGAGCCACTTCCATTTGCTGCAATCACAGCGGCGGTGATCACTGCTACCAGTTCCTGATCCTTCATCGGATCCTCTGCGGCCGGCTTAGCGGTTGCCGGTGCTGCTACCGTAACTTCTGCTTTCTTCTCTGCTTCTTTCTTAGCCTGCTTCTTTGCCCCGCTTCCCGGCAGGAACTTAAACAGACTGATAATAAAGCTGATGAAAATCAGAACAATAAATACAACACCCATACCGGTCAAAGTATTCATTCCGGCCTGCTCCATCAGTTCACCCATAGTGTGCTCTGCGGATACAACAACCTGTGTCAGATTATAAGTATTTACGTATGGATTATACTCTGCCTTTTCATTCGGTTCAAACGTAAACTCATAATCTACCACATAATCTGTAAACTGAACAGGAATTGTTACCGTAACAATGTCCTTGTCTATTCCGGATACCTCATAAGAGATATCATCCAGAATGCCAACCGGCTCTCCGGCCTCATCCATGGCTGTTAAAGTTCCGGAACAAGCTGATTTATATACGTCTACATCAAATCCAAGATTGCTCTCTGACACATAATCATCTGCATCCTTGGAAAAAATCGTCAGCGCTTCTGTGTCAAGCTGGAGGACGCCCTTAGTTACCTCAACTGCCGCATTGGTATAAGTCTCTGCGTTGAAATTTTCCGGAAAAACAACTTCCTTACTGCAGGCAGACAGGCACAGCATAACAGCAAACAAAGCTGCGATTAATAGTTTTTTCTTCATTCTGCTGTCACCTCACTACTTTGAGCCATGCTTCTTGGCCGGCTTTTCTTCGCACTTGGTATAAAGCATTTCAAATGCGGCCACCAGTCTCTTTCTGGTTGCATCCGGAACAATAATATCATCTACAATGCCACGCTTTGCAGCTGTCATTGCACTCGCCTGCTCCTCTGCAAATACTTTCTTTTTCTCTGCGATCAACGCATTCTTATCATCTGCGGCTGCAATCTCATCTGCATACATGATCTTAACGGCTGCTTCCGGATCCATCATAGAAATCTTAGCCTTTGGCCAAGCATACTCGATATCTGCGCCGATGCCCTTTGAATTCATAGCTGTATAAGCAGAACCAAATGCTTCTCCGGTGATCAGATTTACCTTCGGTACGGTTGCTCCTGCAAATGCGGCAGTCATGGCAGCAACAGCCTTTGCCATACCTGCTTCCTCTTCTACAGTTGCTTTATAGCCCTTAACGTTGGTAACTGTCAGTACCGGAATCTCAAATGCATCACAGAAGGATACAAACTCAGCTGCCTTATAAGCACCCTTTACGGATAACACGTCACCGCCCTCGGTTCCCTGATTGGCTACACAACCAACGGTTGTACCATTAAACCGTACAAAACCGGTTACCATATCCTTTGCATAATCCTTCTTGGTCTCAATAAATGCCTGATTGTCGGAAATTGTGATCAGTAATGACTTTGCATCTGATACATAACCCTCAACATTTACAACACGATTCAGATCATCTTCACAATCAGAATAAGATAAATCTGTTTCATTATTTGCAGGTAAAACAGAAACTAACTGGCGGATCTGTCCAAGAACCTCTGTCTCTGTTTCAAATACGCCATCCACATTTCCGGAATTAGCACTCTGATATTCTGCAGAGGCGGTATCCAGCTTGGATACGTGGTTACCATCCAATACGTTTGGTGCGTTTACAAATAACTTAGCCTCTTCCTTTGTCATGTAAGTGAAATCACTTAACCCAGGAATTACGGCTGCACCACCGCCACAGCTGCCAAATACGGCTGGGGGGTGAAGGACATAGCTGGCATGCATTACCAGAATAACTCCGGATGCCATTACCTGCTTTGCATAAATGGATGCAAAACCATTCAAGGCATCTACAGACTCCTGCAGACGTAAACCTGCACAATCGATCAATCCAATGACCGGTGCACCCATCTTGACTGCCATATCATAGATATTGGCAATCTTTTTGGCATGCATTTCGCCAATGGAACCATTCATTACTGATGCATCCTGACTGTATACAAATACCAGATTTGTATCAATGACTCCATATCCGGTAATGACACCGTCAGCAGGTGTTTCTTTGTCTGACAAGTTAAAATCAGTACTTCTGGCTGTGACATATGCACCAACTTCTACGAAGCTGGACTCATCCAGAAGTGCATCAATTCTTTGTCTTGCAGACAATTGAGAATTATTGCTCATATTAAGCCCTCCGTTGTAAATTTATTTCATGGTTTTTTATTGAAAAACCAATTTCTGCCGAGTTTATTGTATTATTAATTTGCGAAAAAAGCAAGGAAAATTTCATATCCGTTTCATTGACCGACTATATTGGTTATGCTAGAATTATTCTTGTAAGAATCAGACGAAAAGAGGTACTTTTATGGATACAGGCACTACCCAGTTACAGAATATACAAAGCACGGAAAACGAACTTTTTACCATCCCGGAAGCATTCTCCGACCAGGCCCATATGTACATGGAGCTGATGATGATGTATCGCGGAGCGATCCGCGAAGTACAGACCAAGCTGGAGGTCTTAAACGATGAGTTTTCCATCCGTTATCAGCGGAATCCGATCTCCTTCATCAAATCCCGGATCAAATCTCCGGAAAGTATTCTGAAAAAGCTTCACACCAGGGGTTATGATATTTCTCTGGAAAGCATCATTGAGAATCTGCATGATGTTGCAGGCATCCGAGTGATCTGTCCGTTTATTGATGACATTTATGAAGTGGCACAGATGCTGACCAAGCAGGATGATGTGGCTCTGATCGAGACCAAAGATTATATTCAGAATCCAAAGGAAAACGGTTATCGTAGCCTGCACCTGATCCTGGAGATTCCGGTCTTCTTCTCCGACCGTAAACAACCGATGAAGGTCGAGGTCCAAATCCGTACGATTGCCATGGACTTCTGGGCAAGTCTGGATCACCAGCTGCGCTATAAAAAGGACGTGGAACATGCCGAGCAGATTTCTGCTGATTTGAAAGACTGCGCCGATATTATTTCTGCTACCGACCAGCGGATGCAGATCATAAAGTATCAGATCTACGGTGATGAATCCGGTAATTTTTTAAGTTGATTTATTTTCTTTTTGCATATTTTTCATCCTCCGGCTTCATACTAAGCTAAAAGGAGGTAAATATCCATGCATAATAAGGTTTTAGACTGTATTGCACTTACTCTCACCATTATCGGTGCAGTAAACTGGGGACTGATCGGCTTCTTCAGCTTTGATCTGGTCGCTTTTATTTTCGGAAACATGTCCTGGATTTCCAGGATCATTTATGCACTGGTCGGATTATCCGGTCTCTATCTGATTACATTTTACATGTATGTCAATGCCATTGCAGACCGCTGATTCATTCCCTTGCATGCATTTTAACAACTCATAAACAATAAAACAGGAATCTTCTCTCCAATCCTCGGAGTCACGGATTCCTGTTTTTTATGATCTGTTCTCTATGGTTACTTCAGAAAGCCGTTGATGATCTGCTCTTCTGCTTCCTTTTCTGTCAAGCCGAGTGTCATAAGCTTGATCAGCTGTTCTCCGGCAATCTTTCCGATTGCCGCTTCATGGATCAGACCGGCATCAATATGATTGGCTGTCAGCTCCGGTTTTGCCGTTACCTTTGCATGATCCATAATGATTGCATCGCATTCCGTATGTCCGGAGCATGGTGCATTTCCGTTAATAACAGACTTGAAGCACTGGGTTGAGTCATCCTTGGCTACTGAACGGGACGATACACTGGCACTGCTGCCGGCTCCGTTCAGATCCACGCTGAAATTCGTCTCTGCGTGCTGGACTCCATGTGTCATAATTTTTTCTTTGACCACCAGTGTCGCACCTTCTGCCAGATCTCCGGAGGTCGTCCGGACAGTAGAATCGACACCCTTGATCTGCACTGTGATCATCTCCAGATATGCACCCTCGCCGACATGAATGATCGTAGTCGGATTTAAAATCCGTTTCCCGGCTCCGTCTCCTTCACCATAATGCTTCTCGATATAACGAACCTTCGCATTCTTCTCCAGATAAAAGGTATGAATACCATCATGTTCTGAGGTGTCCACACCGCAATTATGGATTCCGCAGCCTGCGACGATGGTCACATCTGCATTTTCGCCTACATAAAAGTCATTATATACCATATCTTTTAAGCCGCTTTCACTTAATACGACCGGTATATGCACACTTTCATTTCTGGTACCCGGCTTAATGATAATATCGATTCCCGGCTTATCCTCTTTAGTTACAATATCTATATTGGCTGTTGTGTTTCGTCCGGCAAGCTTGCCATTGGCACGAATATTATACGCTCCTTCCGGAATCGTATGCAGATCCGCAACCTGCTCCAACAGCGATTGTTGAATCTTATCCATAGCAACCCCTCCTAAACAATCTTGTCCATTAATGTTTTACATGCTGCGTCTGTAGCATTCAGTAATTCAGGAAGCACTTCTGTCTTCGTTCCGGTCTTTACAACCTTTCCGTCCGCAATCACAATGATCTTATCTGCGATATTTAAAATCCGTTCCTGATGGGAAATGATCAGAATTGATCCATTGATTTTTTCATGCATGTCTTCAAATACCTGAATCAGGTTATTGAAGCTCCACAGATCGATTCCTGCCTCCGGCTCATCAAAAATCGTAAACTCTGCGCCTCTGGCGATCGTCATCGCAATCTCGATCCGCTTCAGCTCGCCACCGGATAGACTGGCATTTACCTCGCGGTGAATATAATCCTTTGCACAGAGGCCGACCTCTGAAAGATAATTACATGCCTCTGCCACTGTAATCTGCTTTCCGGCTGCCAGCGTGATCAGATCCTGTACGGTAATTCCCTTAAACTTGACCGGCTGTTGAAATGCGTAGCTGATTCCCTTTCTGGCACGCTCTGTAATACTGCAATGCGTAATATCCTCGCCATTTAACAGGATTTCACCGGAAGTCGGCTCTACGATCCCGGCAATAATCTTTGCCAACGTTGATTTTCCTCCACCATTCGGTCCCGTTACTGCCACGAACCGTTCATCAATGGTCAGATTAATATCTTTTAAGATTTCCAGATGATTCTCCTCCACCTGGTAATTTATATGCTTTAATTCCAGCATTGTTCTGATACCTTTCCAAACTTTAATATTTCTATCTGTTCTTAATGTTCCTGCATCCTCTGCACAAACCGTTTTGATCAATAACGTTCCTCCAGATCGGAGAACTTCTTATGCACGCCTACGAACTTATATGCCGGACGGATGATCTTACCCTTATTTACCAGCTCTTCCAGACGGTGTGCACTCCAGCCTGAGATTCTTGAGATTGCAAAAATAGGTGTAAACAATTCTTCCGGAATTCCAAGCATGGTATATACAAATCCACTGTAAAAATCGACATTGGCACATACCGGTTTGAACAGACGACGCTTCTCGGCAATCGCCTCTGCTGCCAGACGTTCCACTCTCTCATAGAATTCAAACTCATCATGACGATCCTTCTCATATGCCAGGCGCTCTGCATAATCCTTTAAGATCACTGCTCTCGGATCTGATTCTGTATAAACAGCATGTCCCATACCATAAATGAGTCCTGCCCGGTCAAAGGTCTCTTTATTCAGAATTTTAAGCAGGTATTCCTTAATCTGCTTTTCATCCTTCAGGTCTGTCACATGCTCCCGTAAATCCCGGAACATCTGCTGTACCTTCAGATTCGCTCCACCATGACGCGGTCCCTTTAAGGATGCAATGGATGCAGCCACTGCAGAATAAGTATCGGTACCGGAGGATGTAACCACATGATTCGTAAATGTGGAATTATTACCACCACCATGCTCTGCATGCAGTACCAATGCGATATCCAGTACCTTTGCCTCCAGCTCTGTAAACTTACCGTCCAGCCTTAACATCTGAAGAATATTCTCTGCCGTTGACATCTCTTTATCCGGTGTACGGATAACCAGATTCTCTCCGTAATGGAAATGACGGTATGCATGATAAGAATATACGGAGATCAATGGCAGTTTTCCGATCATTTGCAGTGACTGGCGCAGTACATTCGGAACTGCGATATCATCCGGCTTCTCATCATAAGAATATAACATCAGCACACATCGTTGCAGTCCATTCATAATATTGGCACTTGGAGCCTTCATTATAACATCCCGGACAAAATAACCGGATAATTCCTGCAGGCTCTTCAAAATATTAATAAAACTGTTTAACTGCTGCCGGTTCGGCAGATCACCGAATAACAACAGATACGTTACCTCTTCAAATGCATATCTCCGACTGGCATAACTGCTTACCAGTTCCTTTACGTCATATCCCTGATAATATAATTTACCATCACACGGAACCCGGACACCATCCTCGATTTTTGTTCCTACTACATCTGCAATCTCGGTCAGACCGGTCAGAACACCCTTACCATTTGCATCACGGAGTCCCCGCTTTACATCATATTCTGCATATAACTCCTGATTGATCGCACCCGATACCATACAGTACTTTACCAGGTCATCAAACTGTGCATTGAGTTCTTCGTCCAGCTCCATCATTGTCTGATTGTTCATATATCAATGCCTCCTTATCCCTTCATCGTTTTTCTTCTGACATTCTCTCTTTTGACATTCCTTGCAATATCCATATAATTCTAATTTATGTCCGGTAATCTGAAATCCATCCATATCGGAGCAAATATCCAGATCGTGCATCGGGCATTCCGACAACGGAATCTTTCTTCTGCAATTTAAACAGATTGCATAATGCTTATGCTGTTCCCGCTTCCACTCATAAACTGCCATATCCTCTCCCATCAGCGTCGTTTTCTCCACCAGATGGTTCTCTTCAAATACAGCCAGCGACCGGTAAATGGTTGAAATCGCATAATTGGAATCCTGCGTGTTTGCAATCACCCGCCTGAAAATCTCCATGGCTGTCAATGGTTCCTCTGCCTCTGTCAGTACGCGGAACACATCTTCTCTTTGTCTTGTTCGTTTTATCCCTACAGGCCACTGATATTCCATTCCAATCTCCTCTATCCTGAAATCCTCACGGATTCGGTACAACTATACCACACTATCTTCCATGGTACAAGCAATTATACTGCAAACTGACTGTTATACAGATTATAATAAAATCCCTTCTTCTCCAGCAATTCCTCGTGATTTCCCTGTTCGATGATATTTCCGTCCTTCATGACCAGAATCACATCTGCTTCCTGAATCGTTGACAGACGGTGTGCTACGATAAAGCTGGTCCTGCCCTCCATCAGGTGATTAAATGCCTTCTGGATCCGGATTTCCGTTCTGGTATCAATCGAAGATGTTGCCTCATCCAGAATCAGCATCGGCGGTCTGCAAAGCATAACCCTTGCAATACAGAGCAGCTGCTTCTGACCCTGTGAGAAGCTGTCACTGTCTTCTGTGATCATGGTGTCATATCCCTGTGGTAATCGCTTAATAAAGCTGTGGGCATGTGACAGCTTTGCCGCCTCAATAATCTCCTCATCCGTTGCATCCGGTCTTCCCATAGCAATATTCTCACGGACTGTACCGGTTCTGAGCCATGTCTCCTGTAATACCATTCCGTAGGAATTCCGCAGACTGTTTCTCGTCACATTGCGGATATCCTCTCCTTCTACCAGAATCTTTCCGTCATTCACATCATAGAACCGCATCAGCAGATTGATCAAAGTGGTCTTACCGCAACCGGTCGGTCCTACGATCGCGATTCTCTGGCCTGCCTTTACATCCAGGCTTACATGCTCTAACAGCTTCTGATCCGGAACATAGGAGAAGCTGACATCCTGAATGCCTACATTTCCAGCTACATGTTCCAGAACAACCGAATCCTCTGCATCCGGAACCTGTGCCTCTTCATCGATCAATTCAAAAATCCTGGCGGCGCATGCCAGTGCATTCTGAAGCTCTGTCACAACGCCGGAAATCTCATTAAACGGCTTTGTATACTGATTCGCATATCCAAGAAAGGATGTCAGCTGACCAACCGTTATGCCGCCCTTGATTGCAATTACAGCACCGACAATTCCGACACCGGCATATACCAGACTGTTTACAAACCGGGTAGACGGATTGGTAATGGATGAAAAGAAGATTGCTTTCAGGGAACATTTCTGAAGCCGGCCATTGATCTCATCAAAGGTCTCCATAGACTCCTTTTCCCGATCAAAGGCCTGCACCACTTTCTGGTTCCCGATCATCTCATCAATGAAACCGGTCTGTTCCCCTCTCGTCTCAGACTGTACCTGAAACATATGATAAGTCTTCTTCGCAATAAATGCCGCTACAAATAAGGATACCGGTGTAATACAGACAACCACAAGTGTTACCCACGGATTGATCGTCAGCATGAAGATCAATGTTCCGAGAATGGTGACAATGCTGGTGAAAAACTGTGTAAATCCCATTAACAGACCATCCGCAAACTGATCCACATCCGCGATCACCCGGCTCACGATCTCACCGCTGGTATGTGCGTCCAGATATTTCAGCGGAAGCTTTTCAATCTTATCAAATGCATCCCGTCGTACATCCCGGACGATTGAATAGGTCATCTTATTGTTACATACATTCATAACCCACTGTGCGATTGCTGTAATGCCGATACAAACAGCCATCACCAGAAGAATGTGTCTGATTCCCGCAAAATCAACCGCACCCGGACCCAAGATACAATCCACTGCATTACCGGTCAGGATTGGAAGATACAGGGTCAGTGCCACACTGATAAATGCCATCAGAATCGACACAGCCAGGAAGAACCAGTAATGCTTCAGATAACCCATCAGACGTTTCAGTGTTTTTACAGACTGTGTTTTCTTTGCGTCTGATTTCTGCTTTGTCTTTTGTGTACTCATGCGCTCTGCCCCTCCTTCTTAAACTGTGAATCATATATCTCCCGATATACAGGACAACTCTTTAATAATTCCTCATGACCTCCGATGCCAACGACCTCTCCATCGTCTAATACCACGATACGGTTGGCATGTTGAATGGATGCGGTCCTCTGCGACACAATGAATATCGTTGGTTTATTCTCCATCTCCTGCAATGCTTTCCGAAGCTTAGCATCTGTGGCATAATCAAGTGCTGATGTACTGTCATCCAGGATCAGGATCTCCGGCTTCCGGACCAGTGCCCGTGCAATGGTCAGCCGCTGTCTCTGCCCGCCGGACAGATTCTTACCGCCTTGTGTGATCATGGCATCCAGACCACCGTCCTTCTTGGCTACTACCTCAGTACCTTGTGCGATCTCCAGTGCCTGAGCAATGTCTTCATCCGTTGCCGAATCATTGCCCCATTTCAGATTCTCGCGAATTGTACCCTTAAACAATACAGCTTTCTGCATAACGATGCCGACCTTACTGCGGAGCTGCTCCTTCGGATAGTCATTGACATTCACTCCGTTCACCAGTACCCTTCCTCCGGTCACATCATAGAATCTCGGGATCAGATGGACAAAGGTTGTCTTTCCGGAACCGGTACCACCGATAATACCGATCGTCTCTCCCTTCCGCACCTGAAGATTCAGATGGCTCAGTGCATTATCACCGGCATTCTTATATGCAAACGATACATCCTGAAACTCTACGGCATACTCCGGATTTTCTTCCTCTTTCACCGGCTGCTCTGCAAAGGTCTGGGTCGGCTTCATCTCCAGGATTGCTTCGATCCGGTTTCCGCAGGCAATGGATTTGGTGATCGTGATGATCAGATTGGCCAGCTTTACCAGCTCTACCAGAATCTGATTCATATAATTAACCAGTGCCACAACCTCACCCTGTGTCAGGATGTTATGATCTACCTGAATCGCTCCGGTCCATAACAGTGCGATTACCGCAACATTTACAATGATAAACGTAACCGGATTCATGACTGCGGAAATCCTTCCGACTACCAGCTGCAGGCGGGTGAGAAACTCATTTTCTTCAAAGAACCGCTCCCGCTCTTCTTCTTCCTGATTAAAGGCCCGGATCACACGGACACCTGTAAGATTCTCACGAGTCGTTCCAAGCACCTTATCCAGTGCCTCCTGAACCTTCTTAAACCTTGGAATGCTGACCAGCATAATGCCGAATACAACGATCGATAATAACGGAATTGCTACCACAAAGATCAGTGCAGCCTTCACATTAATGGTAAATGCCATGATCATGGCGCCAAATACAATAAATGGTGAACGAAGGAACAAGCGAAGCACCATATTCACACCGTTCTGGACCTGATTCATATCACTGGTCATACGGGTGATCAATGTCGGAGTTCCTGCTTCATCCAGCTCCGTAAAGGACAGATTCTGAATATGTTTAAACAACACATGCTTCACACCGGTTGAAAATCCAACGGCAGCCTTTGCGGCAAAATACTGTGCCGTCAGAGAACAGGTAAGTCCTACAACTGCCAGCAGGATCAAAATTCCTGCCATCTTCCAGATATATGGCATATTCTGTCCGGCAATCCCATGATCCATGATCGCTGCCATTACCAGGGGCACAAATAACTCAAAGGAAGCCTCCAGCATCTTAAACAACGGTGCCAGAATACTTTCCTTCCTGTAATCCTTCAGGTATACTAATAGTTTCTTCACCTTTTTCGTCTCCTTGCATATAGATTCTGACAATAGCTGATATATTATATCAGATTTAATCCAATTCTGCAATTCTGGTTACGCCAACATAAATCTCGGATATTTTATACCAGGTTCTGTAATCCACGACTCCGGTCTGCGGAAGCTTGAAGATTCTCTGAAACGTCCGGACAGCTTCCTCTGTTTCCGGACCATAGATGCCATCTGCAGCGACCTTCGGAATTGCCGGATAATTCCGGGAAATTCTATTCAACTGTTCCTGAATGGTACGTACTGCCTCACCGGAAGAACCGTTCTGCAAGCTCTCCCCCGGCCAGGACATCGGGACTCCTGCTACTGCAGTGGTTTCATTGATATAAATCGTTTCTCCGTAATAGTTGCGAAGAATCTGTATTGCTGTGTAATTCTGATCCGCCAGATATTTACTGCCCCACTGACTCATCCAGTTTGGACAGGTTACCCTTCTGCCGTCACAGTATTGTGTCAGAATCGGTTGCTTCACATTCGGTCTGGATAGATAAGATCCGTACAGACGATCTACCACCGCATCAATGCTATCATAGGTTGACTTCCCGTATATCCATTTGTGATCAAAAGCAGTTGAACTGGTAATTGTGAAGCTATACCCCTGATTACGATACCATTCCGTATAGACCCGGTTCAATGTAAAAGACATAATTGCCAGTACATTAGCTTCAATGCATGCTTCCGGCCAGGTTGCATAAATTTCACAGGCAGCAACCGTCTTGATATAATCCTTATACCGTACATAATAATTCTCTGCTGTCGAATCCGTCGGCGCACCATCATGAACCACAACATATTCCGGAATCACTACCTGATTCAATACAATTTCCCCGGACTCGCTTAGCGGCTTTATTTCTGCCTCCGGTATCTTCGGTGGATATTCCTCCCAGAGTGTATGCCCACCGATCACGATCGGATCATATTCCTCTGCATCCGGCCCCGGTCGAAGTTCCGAAAACTGTATAGCTGTCTTTCCCGAAAAAATCTGAACTCCCGAAAACAACCGTCCCTCATATCCGGTGGCTCGGATCCGTAGATTATATTCCGCATATGGTTGATTCTCAGACGGCGTCATAGAATACGCAGCGGGTGGTGCATCCAGAGAAAGTATCTCTGCCATACCATTGGCATCAGTTCTGCTTTCTGCCAGAACTCCACCGGTTCCATCAGTTGAGGATATCTGTATCTCTGCATTTTCAATCGGAATCCGACCGAGTGAAGAATTCACTTCTACCCGGATATTCCCCTGCTCCTGATGTTCTTCATTATTAATTGTTAAATCCATAGAATTACTCCCGGAATGTCATTACGATTAGTATATGCTGAAATCAGAAAAAGGAACCGGCACACAAAAAAAAGGACTCAGAATCTTTCTGAATCCTTTTAGCAGTTCGTAGGGGAATCGAACCCCTGTTTTCGCCGTGAGAGGGCGACGTCTTAACCGCTTGACCAACGAACCATATTCTCTTTGTTTCTTACTTGTCACACGCGACTTTGTTAGTATAACAAAGAGATCCAAAAAAAGCAAGTACTTTTTTAAACTTTTTTGCGTTTTTTAATTTTCTTTCATTAAAGCTCTCTGAACATGCAGTGCCAGGTATCCAATCTCTATCTCTTCCAATGGCTTTTGCAGTGCCTTTCCAATATGCCCGCAGACAATTTCCGCAATCTCATAAGCCTTCGGATAATTCATTTTTATATAAGCATTCATATCCAGCTTCAGAGTCTCATTATTAATCGCTCTCGCAAACATAAATTTAATATGATTCATCAAACGATTATAATCTAAAGACAGGATATCAATCTTTCTTCCCACCTGCTCCTCGATCAGAGTTACACATTCGCGCACTACCATTGCCATCTGCATAGAAACCGATACCTTTTCATCCTGGATACTGGAGTGTACATGCAAGGCGATATAACCAATCTCATCTTCCATAATATCGACGCCTAGCAGCTCCTTTAACCGCGGACGAACCGTGTCTGCAATCTTGTATTCTTTATAAAACAAAATCCGTATATCACTGTTTAACGGATTACTGATCTGCTCTCCGGCCTGAATCCGCTTTACTGCATAAGCAATATGATTTGCCATAGGGAAGAGAATGTCCCGGTCAACTGCCCCGAACTCCTGCTCTGCCAGATTTAAAATCTGATTGGATATCTCCAGATATTCTGCCGGTGTATCCTGCAGCAGATCTTTGGCTTTTCCGCGCTCCGATACATGCTTTAACGAATAAATCCTGACATCCTCCGGTGCATCGATCCGTTCCGATACCTTCTTTCCGAATCCGATACCCTTTCCAAGCAGAATATATTCCTGATTATCGTTCATATCTGTTGCCAGCACAGCATTATGATTTAATGTCTTAATAATCCGGTACATTCCCTCACCCTATCACTTTCTTATCTTTCTGACAGTGAATTACTCTGTAATATCAATGGCAAATAAATCTTCCCCTGCCTTTACTTCTCCTTCTGCGATCAGCCGGATAGACTGATTATCCTCTAATTCCGTACAAATAACCGGTGATACCAATGACGGTGCATGTTCTCTGATATATGCCAGATCAAGCTTCATCAACGGTGTGCCTGCCTTTACTTTATCGCCATCCTGTACGAAAACTTCAAAACCTTCACCGTTCAGATTAATGGTATCAATGCCTACATGAATCAGCATGGCTACCCCATCCTCGGTTACAAATCCGATTGCATGCTTGGATGGAAATACAAATGCGATTTCGCCATCTGCCGGTGCGACCACCTGTGCCTCTGTCGGTTCTACGACAGCACCATCACCCATCATTTTCTGAGCAAAGCCTTCATCCGGTGCCGTCTCAATACCGCCTGCCAGTCCGGTCATCGGACTTTTAATTATGATAGATTTTATCACATTCCCACTCTTATTTCCAGTATTCTTTCCTGCAGTCTCTGAGCCTGACGATTCTGAGGCTTCGGCTGTCTCATTCATAATCTTTTCTTCCGGTGCATGCTCCAGATACTCTGCAAGGTTGGATTTGATCACAGATACTCGTGGCCCGTAAATAACCTGAATACCGGTACCTTTTTTAATTACGCCGGATGCCCCGGTACTCTTTAATAAGGCCTCATCTACCTTATCTGCATCAAATACCGTACAACGCAGTCTGGTAGCACAGCAGTCAACATCGGAAATGTTTTTCTTTCCACCGAGTCCGGCTGTGATCATTCTGGACATTTCATCCTCATCAGATGCAGCATCTGCTCCCTTGCCTGTATGCTTCTTTGCCTCTACATCTGCCCGATTATATAATTTCACTTCTTCAGAATCATCCCGTCCAGGTGTCTTTAAGTTCATTTTCTTAATCAGGAAGCTGAATAAGAAGTAATATACTACAAAATAACCAATACCTACGATCACAACCCAAATCCAGTGTGTCTTGGCATTACCCTGCAAGATACCAAACAACGTCAGGTCGATCAGACCACCTGAGAATGTCATACCGACACCTACATTACAGATATGCATAAGCATATAAGCCAGACCTGCCAATACACAGTGAACACCGTATAATACAGGTGCTACGAACAGGAACGTAAACTCCAGCGGCTCTGTAATACCGGTTAACATGGATGTCAGTGCTGCTGAGAATAACAGACCGGCTACCTTCTTACGATTCTCCGGCTTTGCTGTCCGGTACATAGCCAGTGCCGCACCAGGCAGGCCGAAAATCATTAATGGGAACTTACCGGACATAAACCGGGTAGCTGATACAGAAAACTCCTTTGTTGATGGATCTGCCAACTGTGCAAAGAAAATATTCTGAGCTCCCTCTATTACCTGTCCTGCAACCTCCATGGTTCCACCGACTCCGGTCTGCCAGAATGGCAGATAGAATACATGGTGCAGACCAAACGGAATCAACAGACGCTCCATGAAACCATAAACCCAGGTTCCTGCATATCCGGATCTCATAACCAGGTCACCGACAGCATAGATTCCCTGCTGGATTACAGGCCAGATAAAGAACATTAAGATACCAACCAATGTAAATACCAGTGCACTGATGATCGGTACAAATCTGGTTCCTCCGAAGAAGGATAATACCTGTGGCAGTTCGATCTTATAGAACTTATTATGCAGTGCTGCAACACCCAGTCCTACAATAATACCGCCAAATACACCCATCTGCAGAGATGTAATGCCCAAAACATTGGTGGTCGAACCCTCTAACATCTTCTCTGCACCACCGTTGATCGTGATCATAGCGCTGATCGATGCGTGCATAATGAAGAATGCAACCACGGATGCCAAAGCTGCAACCTCTTTCTCCTGCTTCGCCATACCAATAGCTACACCCATAGCAAACAGAATCGGAAGATTCGCAAAGATAACATTTCCGGCCTCACTCATAACCGTAAATATCATGTTCAGAATTGTGCCGGGACCCATAATCCCCATCAAATGATACGTCTCCAACATTGTCGTGTTTGTCAGAGAGCTGCCAAGTCCCAATAATAGGCCTGCAACCGGCAGCAATGCGATTGGTAGCATAAATGATCGTCCAACCCGTTGTAAAACTCCAAAAATTTTGTCTTTCATAACTCATTCTCCTTTCTTATTCCATGGTGAAAGTATCATGAGTCCGGAGTTCTTTGATTACTTTTATGCATGAAAAAAAGCATCAACCACACATAAACCTCCACCATTTATGTATCGCTAATGCCTGCCGAACAGTAACATGCAAATTACTATAATCATAATAACATGCCCAGGTTCCTCTGTCAAGAGAAACCTAAGCATATATTTATATTGTTTTTATTGTTTTTATTTTAATTTTATTTATACCTTCCGGTACTCCCCGGTCAGGAGCCTGACACCATATAGTCAAATAGGCTGTACTGATCGGAATCCGGAAGATCCTGCAGAAGTCCCAGCTGTGAAAACTTCTCAATCGTCGATTTACCGATCTTCGCCATGTCTCGTAGATTATCCTTGGATGAAAATCCACCCTTTGCCAATGCTTCCTTCGCTGCCTCCTGAACCTGAATGGCAGCCTTGATGCCCAGACCTTCAATGCTGCAAAGTGCCGGCATGATCTTTCCGTCTATGATCTGGAACCGTTCCGCATCTGCCTTATAAATATCAATCGGATGGAACTCATAGCCCCTGGCATACATTTCCAGTACCAGTTTCATATCTTTTAAACTATCCTTATCCTTATTCTTTAGATCATCGGATTTACTGATTTCCTCCATATGATACTCTAACTTCGAGCGTCCCAGACACATCGTCTCATAGCTGAATGCATCTGCGCGAATACTGAAGTATGCCGCATAGTACTCCAACGGATAGTTAATTTTATACCAGGCAATCCGCCATGCCATCATAACATAAGCCGCCGCATGTGCCTTCGGGAACATGTATTTGATCTTTTTGCAGGAACCGATATACCATTCCGGTACATCATGCGCCAGCATCTCCTCTTCCCATTCCGGCTTCAGGCCCTTTCCTTTCCGGACACTCTCCATGATCGTAAACGCCAGTCCTTTTTCCAGACCTTTATGGATCAGGAATACCATAATATCATCACGGCAACAGATTGCTGTAGAGATCACGGCAGTCCCGGATTTGATCAGATCCTGTGCGTTTCCCAGCCATACATCCGTACCATGTGCCAGACCGGCAATTCGTACCAGATCAGAAAACATGGTTGGCTTGGTATCCAAAAGCATCTGCATAGCGAACTCGGTACCGAATTCCGGAATACCCAGAGAGCCAAGCGGCACGCCGCCGATATCCTCCGGTGTAATTCCAAGTGCTTCCGTACTCTGGAATAATGACATTACCCGCTTATCATCCAGTGGAATCGTCTTACAGTCTACTCCTGTCAGATCCTCCAGACGTCTTATCATAGTCGGATCATCATGACCCAGAATATCCAGCTTTAACAGGTTATGGTCAATGGAATGGTATTCAAAATGTGTCGTTATGATCGGTGTATGCTGATCATTGGCCGGATGCTGGATCGGTGTAAAGGAATAAATCTCCTCATGCTTTGGCAATACGATCATACCACCCGGATGCTGTCCGGTCGTCCGCTTAACACCGGTACAACCGACTGCCAGA
>HF991369.1:145211-168678 GCA_000431515.1 Clostridium sp. CAG:632
ACAACCGACTGCCAGACGCTCTACCTCACAACTGCGCTTCTTAATGCCCCGTTCCTCATAATATTTCAATGTCATACCATAGGCAGTTTTTTCTGCAATTGTACCAATGGTGCCCGCCCGGAACGCATGTCCTTTCGTAAACAGCTCCTCCGTATACTGATGAGCATTTGCCTGATATTCGCCCGAAAAGTTCAGGTCAATATCCGGCTCCTTATCGCCTTTAAATCCAAGGAAGGTCTCAAACGGTATATCATGTCCTTCCTTTAGCAGCTTATGTCCGCAGTTCGGACAGGTCTTATCCGGCATATCACATCCGGAGTTACCGGAAAATGCCTGCACCTCCGGAGAATCAAAGTCAACATAATGACACTCAGGACAGATATAATGCGCCGATAACGGATTAACCTCTGTAATACCTGCCATCGTTGCTACAAAGGAAGAACCTACCGATCCTCTGGAACCAACCAGATAGCCGTGATCATTAGAATCCCATACCAGCTTCTGCGCAATGATATAAAGCACGGCAAATCCATTGGAAATAATAGAATTCAGTTCACGCTCCAGTCGTTCCACAACAACATTCGGAAGATCCGGTCCGTAAATCTCATGTGCACGGTTATAACAGATACTGGTCAGTGTTTCATCCGAATTTTCAATTACCGGAGGACACTTATCCGGGCGCACCGGTTTTATATACTCGATCATATCTGCAATACGGTTCGTATTGGTGATCACAACCTCCCTCGCCTTATCCATACCGAGATATTCAAACTCTTTTAACATCTCATCCGTAGTCCGGAAATAAAGCGGACTCTGGTTATCCACGTCCTTGAAGCCTTCGGATGCCTGAATGATCGCACGATAAATGGAATCCTCCGGATCCAGAAAATGTACATCACAGGTTGCCACAACCGGCTTATGAAATTCCTCACCTAACCGGACGATCAGCCGATTATTCTCCCGCAGATCCTCCTCTGACTCGATGGAATAGCCATCATCTTCTATCATAAATGCATTATTTCCCAGCGGCTGGATTTCCAGATAATCATAGAAATCTACGATTCTGGTGATTTCTCCGTCATCCGCTCCATTTAAGATTGCCTGATAAAGCTCTCCCGCCTCGCAGGCAGACCCAATGATCAGGCCTTCCCGATACTTATTGATCATACTCTTCGGCATCAGTGGAAACCGGTTAAAATAATCCAGATGTGACATGGAAATCAGGCGATATAAGTTTACCCGTCCGACCTCATTCTTAGCCAGAATGATTCCATGGTATCGTCTGGATTTCCGGATACTATCCGCAGAACCGGCTGCCATGGAGTTTAACTGATCCAGATTATCTACATCCCGCTTCATCAGCATATTGATAAACTTCAGAAACATCTCCGCAGTTGCTTCTGCGTCATTGACTGCCCGGTGATGGTTATTTAATTCGATCTTTAACTCTTTTACCAATCTGTCCAGTGTAAATTTACCTAAATGCGGCAGCAGGATATGTGCCATTCCAAGCGTATCCAGAATCGTATTATCAAACTTTAACCCCTGCTCTCTGGCAGCTTTCCCGATAAATCCGGTATCGAATGCCGCATTATGCGCTACGATAACTGCATCCCCGCAGAACTCCAGAAACTCCGGCAACACCTTTCTGATATTCGGCTTATCCGCTACCATATCATCGGAAATCCCCGTTAATCTGGTTATATTATACGGAATCGGACGTTCCGGATTCACCAGCTGGGAAAACCGGTCTACAATTCTTCCCTCCGTAATCTTAACCGCGCCTATCTCTGTAATGGTATGAAACTTTGCATTCTTTCCGGTTGTCTCTATATCAAAGACAACAAAGGTATCACGAAAGGACTGACCGTGTGACCGGATAACCAGCTGCTTTAAGTCATCTACAAAATACCCTTCCACTCCATATATGATCTTAAACGGATCCTTGGAATCAAGTACGTGATTTGCAATCGGAAATGCCTGAACCACTCCGTGATCCGTAATGGCTATTGCCTTATGTCCCCATGCCTTTGCCCGCTTGATGATTTTGGCAATGTCAACCACACTGTCCTTATCACTCATGACGGTATGCATATGGAGTTCTACCCGCTTCTCCACGGACTGATCTACCCGGACCGTCCGGAAATCTCCGGATTTCTTAATACCTACAATTGATCCGATCGTCACATCATTTGCAAAGGTATCAAAGGAAACAATACCCTTAATGCGATAAAATTCACCGGTCTTAAACAGATCCAGAAAAATCTCCAGATCATCATTGGACAAAAAGACCTTGCCGCTGATTGTATCCGTGAAATCCGTAATATTAAATGTAACGATCGTCTTATTATTCCGGATTTCTCTGGTCTCCAGCTTTATGATCTGCCCTTGAACTACCACTTCGCCCAGTTCGCCCTGAATCTCAGAAATATCAATCAGCTCACCTTCGCAGTTTCTGCCGTAGAATACATCCGGATCTTTTGCAGCATGTAAAGCAGATCGACGGAATTCCCGCTTGCCGGCTTCTTTTCCAGCCGGTTTCTCTTTTGTTTCCGCAGCCGCCGCAACTGTTTTACCGGCTGCACTGCCCATCTGTATGGCTCCTGCTTTCCTTCCGGTTGCAGTCTTTCCTTTACTGCCTGTCGTTTTCTCTTTATCTGCCGTCTTATCTGATGCAGCCGGTGTCTCTGTCGCATCCTTATAATCATCCATGGCGCGCAGCTGTTCCAGCTGTTGCTGATACTGCTCCTGTTCCTTCTTCAGGCGTTTCTCATGTGCCTCCCACAGCGACTCCTTATCTTCCTCTTTAAAATTAAAGCCTACCTGGATTTCCATCTGAAATCGTTCCCGGAACATAGTAATCAAGAGCTCCTGGATCTCATGGAACCGGCACTTTGCCAGATCGGAATCCGGCATTGGAATCGTCAGAACTGAATCGTTTACAAACCATGCTTCATCCTTTACCAACAGATAATTGATCGGATCGGTTGCCTTTATCTCATATAAAATACTGTCTCCATATTCATTTAAAATATCCTGGAAGCCATAACGATCCGATAACTGAAAAGACAGACAAATCCGCAGTTCCTTTGTTCCCGGAACCGCCCCCTTTGCATAATTTAATAATTCCTTCTGAAGTTGTTCTACATATTGATAATGTATAATATGTCCGGATACCACAAAAATACGCAGACATTTTGAACGCTTACTAAATCTCACCTTATCCACCCATACATCATCAAAATTATCCTGCAGTACCTTTGTCGGTTTATATGTCTGAAACAGATCTAAAATGCAGATTTTATCATTCTGCATGTAATCTCCTCCTTGTTTGTTACTCATTCGGTTCTCGGTCTTCAATTTCCTGAAACCCTATTTTCCCCAATGTTCTAATTCATAACGCAGTGCCGGTAAGAGTTGATCTTCCGGAAGCTTCTTCACGATTTCCCCCTTTTTAATCAGCAGACCTTCTCCATTACCACCTGCGATTCCGAGATCCGCCTCTCTCGCTTCTCCCGGTCCGTTTACGATACAACCCATAACTGCTACTTTAATGTCCAGATTCTCAAAATCTGCAACCATAGTCTCTACCTGATTTGCAAGTCCGATCAGATCAATAGAGGTTCTGCCACAGGTCGGACAGGATACCACTTCAATACCACCCTTCCTCAGATTAAGTGTCTTTAAAATCTGCTTTGCTGTTACGATCTCACTGACCGGATCTCCTGTTAATGAAACACGGATTGTGTCACCGATTCCCTCATTCAGAATAATTCCAAGTCCTACCGAAGACTTGATCGTACCACGAATCAGCGTACCAGCCTCCGTGATTCCTACATGCAGCGGATAATCTGTCTGCTTTACAATCAGTTCATGTGCTTTCACACACATCATGACATCCGATGATTTAATACTGATCACCATCTGATCATATCCCAGATCTTCAATCATATGTACCTTGTCTAAAGCACTTTCTACCAATCCCTCCGGTGTCACGCCATGATATTTTTCAACCAGTGTCTTTTCCAGAGAGCCACTGTTAACACCTACTCGGATCGGCACATGATGTGCTTTTGCTGTTTCAACCACGGCACGCACCCGATCCGGACTTCCGATATTACCCGGATTGATCCGGATCTTATCCGCACCGGCCTCTATTGCAAGAATTGCCAGCCGGTAATCAAAATGAATATCCGCTACAATCGGAATATGGATCTGCTGCTTAATCTCACCAATGGCTCTCGCAGCCGCCTCATTATTGGCAGTACATCGGATGATCTGGCATCCTGCCTCCTCTAACTTCCGGATTTGTGCAACTGTCGCTTCCACATCTTCGGTCTTTGTATTAGTCATTGACTGAATCAGGATGGGGTTGCCTCCACCGATCACCTGATTGCCGATCTTTATGACTTTTGTTTTATTTCTATATGGCATATCTGTCATTTTCCCATCCTCCATTGTTTTATCATGCTGCCTATCAGCACCATGTCATTTTCACGTTATGTCGGTTCTTTTATTTGATAAACAGATTCCGAATATCCTTAAATGTGATCAGAATCATCAGAATAAACAGCAGTACAAAACCGATTCCATGCACAAATGCCTCTTTATCCTTTGGTACTGCCTTTCCGGTAATCAGCTCTACCAGCAGGAACAACAGCCGTCCTCCGTCCAGTGCCGGAAACGGTAACAGGTTCATAATACCCAGATTGGCACTGATCAAAATCACAAAATTAATCACATTCAGAACCACGGTATAAATCCCACCGGTTTCCTTTGCCTCCTGCATGGTATCATTCATCATGTCTGCTACACCAACCACACCGGATACCTGATTGACTCCAACCTTACCGAGAATCAACTGCTTCAAGCTGATAAAGGTTGTTTTGATCCAGTATCGTACCTCCAGTGCACTGTATTTCAAATTCGTCCAAAGGTTCGCCTTTGTACGCTCATAATAACCGGTAGAAGCATCATAATGGTAACCACCGCTGATTCCGATCTGATACCGATTCAGGTCTTTATTATATTTCGGCACCACCTGAATGGTCTTTTCTGCTCCATCCCGCTCGATTGTTATAGCAATCGGATCGTCACTCGAATAGAACTGTGTATAAATCGTAACATCCCGGAAATCATAGACCTTCGTCTGATTTAAACGGGTGATCACATCACCTTCCTTAAGCCCTGCTTCCTGTGCGGCAGAATCTTCCGCAACATAATTGATTTCTCCGGTCAGATACCCTGCCATTCCAATCAGCACCACTGAGGCAATAAATGCTAAAATAAAGTTAAACAACGGGCCTCCTATAATTACCGCGATTCTTGCCCATATAGACTTGTTGGAGAATGCCCGCGGATCCTCATTGCCTTCTTCGTCTTCACCCAGCATCATGCAATAACCGCCAATCGGAAGACACCGGATCGAATACTGCGTTTCTCCCCGTTTCGTCTTAAAAATACAAGGTCCCATACCAATTGCAAATTCTGTAACTCCTATGCCGGTCCAGCGGCACATCAGGAAATGCCCCAACTCATGAATCATAATAATAATGCCAAAAACCAGTATAATTACCAGAATATTAACAACTGTGTTCAATCTTCCACCTGCTCTCAATATATTCATAGGTCCACTGCTCTGCATCCAGAATCTCCTCCACGGAAGGAGCTTCTTTCTTCTGATGTGCTTCCAGACAGGATTCTATAATATCATAGATTTCAAGGAATCGAATCTTTTCCTCCAGAAAGCATGCTACTGCATACTCATTTGCTGCATTAAATACCGTAGGCATCGTACCGCCCTGGGTGCCCACCTCATATGCCATCTTCAATCCACGGAATACTTCCATATCAGGCTTTTCAAACTGAATGGATGCCAGCTGTGCAAAATCCAGCCGTTTTCCCGGCAGATACCGCCGCTCCGGATATAGCAGGGCATATTGGATTGGAAGCTTCATATCCGGTGTTCCAAGCTGTGCGATCACTGCACCATCGTTAAATTCTACCATAGAATGAATCACACTCTGTGGCTGGACTACAACCTCAACATCCTGCATTTCTACACCAAAGAGCCACTTGGCTTCCATGACTTCCAGTCCTTTATTCACCATACTGGCAGAATCTATGGTTATTTTTCTTCCCATGCTCCAGTTCGGATGCTTTAGCGCATCTGCCAATGTTACCTGTTCCAGTTCCTTTCGGCTTCTACCACGGAACGGACCTCCAGATGCCGTTAACAGAATCTTATGGATCGTCCTTCTGTCTTCTCCGTTCAGGCACTGGAAAATCGCAGAATGTTCACTATCTACCGGCAGTATATCTACATGATATTCCTTTGCCAGCGGAATAATGATATGTCCCGCAGTTACCAACGTCTCTTTATTGGCCAGTGCAATGTCCTTACCCGCCTGAATTGCTGCGATCGTCGGACGAATTCCGATCATACCGACAATTGCCGTTACCAGGATATCACTCTGTGGCTGTACTGCCACCTCTAACAGTCCATCCATTCCGGATACGATCCGAACGGACAAATCCGCAACCATTGTTCTTAGTTTTGCCGCATTCTCTTCCTTCCATACAGCTACCAGTTCCGGATGAAACTCCCGGATTTGTTTTTCAAGCAGTGTTATATTTGAATTGGCCGCCAAAGCCGTCACCTGCAGATCTTCTGAATAATTTCTTACTACCTCCAGTGTCTGTGTTCCGATAGAACCGGTAGAACCCAATATTGCAATCTTTCTCACGTTTGTTTCCTCCTAAAAGTAGTTCTGTAACAGGAACGTTACCAAATAATATATGATCGGTGCCGTGAATATCATACTGTCAAACCGATCCATAATCCCGCCATGTCCCGGAATCAGATTACTGTAATCCTTAATTCCGTAATTCCGCTTGATCGCAGAAGCTGCCAGATCTCCGACAACTGCAGGCAGAGCACCGACTCCGCAGATCAACGCAAACATCAGCGGATAATTGTAATCACCATACAATGCATACTGCCGGAAAATAAACCCGTATCCGAGTCCACAGGCAGCTGCTCCTATAATACCGCCAATAAATCCCTCCACGCTCTTCTTCGGGCTGAGATTCGGAAACATTTTATGCTTTCCAATCAGAATTCCCGTCAGATAAGCAAAAGAATCATTTCCGCAAGCACACAACAAAATCAATGCCGTAAATAATGCACCATGCTTTAACTGTCTCAGACGAACTATATAAGACAGCAAAACCGCCACATAGAAGAATGCAAAGAATACACAGGCCATCTGCTTTATCTCATACTTCGGGAATTTAAATACATACACTGTCAGCAATAAAAGCAGGTATAATACCATAACCGGCAGAACCAGTTCCTTTTTCTGCAGCTGTATAACCAGATAATAAAGCACAGTAAAAATATAAGTCAAAACCGCCAGTGAAGATTTGTGAAGCTGAAACACCCGAAGCAGTTCAAAAACTCCACCGAGCGAAATTGCCAGCATAAAAACAGCTACTACCCAGCCACCAAGATATAAGGCCGCTGCTCCCATGCTCAACAGAACGATCGAGCTTGCCAGTCTCACCATAAAGCTCTTTGTTTTTTCTTTTTTCTCCTTACTTGACTCCGCCATATCGCCGATCCCTTCCGTTATAATATTCGATTGCCTTTTCCAGTTCCTTCTTATCAAAATCCGGCCACAATACATCTGTAAAATAGAACTCTGTATACGCCAGCTGCCATAACAGATAATTAGACAGCCTCAATTCTCCGCTGGTTCGAATCAGAAGATCCGGATCCGGCATATAATATGTATCCAATTCCTTTGAAATCGCCGCTTCATCAATCTGTTCCGGTAATAGGGCACCTTCCTTTACCTGATCTGCCAACTTTCTGACTGCTCTTGTGATCTCGTCTCTTCCGCCGTAATTCAAAGCCAGTGTCAGCGTAAGACCCTTATGATCCTTACTCACCTCCCAGAGTTCATCAATCAGCTCGTTAATATCATCATCCAATCTGCTCCGGTCTCCAATCACACGGACCGTCAGCTTTTCCCGTTTCACATGCGTCTTGAAGGAGTTCAGGTACTGACGCAGAATATTCATGATTCCGTTAACTTCCTCAACAGACCGTTTCCAGTTCTCTGTTGAAAACGTATATACAGTCAGATACTTCACGCCAAGATCATAGGCATCGCTACAGATCTGCTCCACATTCTTTGCTCCCTGTAAATGTCCGAAATTACGTGGCATTCCACGCTTCTTTGCCCACCGTCCGTTTCCGTCCAGTATAATTGCTATATGCTCCGGAACCTTCCATTCCTTCTCATTTAACTTCTGTCCCATACTGCCCTCCTTATTCTGCCTTCTAAAACACAGAAAGAGACATTCTGCCTGTCTCTCCCCGTTCTCGCTGTATTCGAACTGCTGATAATCCTATACCGTCAGAATTTCCTTTGTCTTTTCTTCTACCGCTTTATCAACCTTATCAATATACTTATCTGTTAGTTTCTGTACCTTATCTTCAAGATCCTTTAATTCATCCTCTGAAATCTCACTTGCCTTATTCTGTTTCTTAAACGCATCATTGGCATCACGACGGACATTCCGGATTGCAACCTTTGCGTTTTCACCCTTCTTCTTAACATCCTTTGCCATTTCCTTACGACGGTCCTCTGTCAGTTCCGGAAAATTCAAGCGGACAGACTTTCCATCGTTGTTCGGTGTGATTCCGAGATCCGAACAAAGAATTGCTTTCTCGATCTCTTTGATCAGAGAGGACTCCCATGGCTGGATCATCAGGGTTCTTGCCTCCGGAACCGAAATATTCGCTACCTGCTGTAACGGAGTCGGCTGACCGTAATAGTCCACACGAATCTTATCCAATACATGCGGATTGGCCCGTCCTGCACGAATACTTGCAAATTCATTTAATAAGCTGTCTAAGGATTTATCCATTTTCTCTTCGTATTGTTCTAACATTGTTATTCCTCCTAAATTCTATGTCTTTCTGGTTTCTATGCATGAATGTATGTGCCTGTAAATTCCCCTGTCATGGCACGCACAATGCTGTTTTCTCCATTTAAGCCAAACAGTTTCATTGGCATATGGTTCTCCATTGCCAGAACTGCTGATGCCAGATCGATCACTCCCAACTTCTGATCTACAATATCCTGCATCTCCATCTTGTCGTATTTCTTTGCATTCGGATTTACCTTCGGATCGGAATCATAAACACCATCGATTGCCTTTCCGGAAAGAATGACATCGGCTTCGATTTCAATTGCCATCAATACGGTTGCCATATCTGTCGAGAAATACGGATGACCGGTACCACCGGCAAAGAATACAACCGTTCCTGCCTCCAGTGCCTTTACTGCCTCATCCTTTCTGAACAACTCTGTCATGTTTCCGCATTCAAACGGGGTCATGATTTTAGTTGAAATTCCCTTTAACCGGAACATTTCCGCTACATAAATACAGTTCATAACCGTTGCCAGTATTCCGATCTGATCGGCCTTTACACGATCCATATGCTCACTGGTCCGTCCGCGCCAGAAGTTTCCTCCTCCGATCACAACGGCTACCTGCTTACCGGCATCCAGCACCTGCTTTACCTGCCCTGCAACCTCTAATACGGTTGCCTCATCAAAACCGGTCTTTTTCTCACCGGCCAGAGCTTCACCACTTAACTTTAACAAGATACGTGTTTCTTCCATTCTATCTTTCTCCTGACTATATTCTTTATGCAAAGAAACTCTTCACATCAATATCTGAGTAGCACTGTGAACAAAAGCCTTCAATTACAGCCCCATTATTAATCTGTACGGAACGGGACTTGATATTGCCCATGATAACAGCTGTAGAATCCACGATCACAGGTCCCTTTACATCCAGATCTCCGTTTACTGCCCCTGCAATAACCGCAGACTGCGCTTCAATATTACCCACGATGACAGAGCCGACACCAACTTTCACACTGCCTGTACTACAAATATCACCGGTAATTTTTGCAGCATTTGCATAAATCTCACTGGAGTTTACCTTACCGTTAACTACACCGCTTACAATCAGCTTGCCATAGCTGCTGACATCACCCTCTACAGTACCAATGATGTCCAGAGAACCGTCTGTCATGATATTTCCTTCAATTCTGGTGCCCTTGGTAATATATGCTGTGCTGTCACTGACTTCTTCTGCGGCAGATTCTGCTTCCTGTACCGCTGCAGTCACTTTTTCCTCTTTTTCCGGTTCCTGCACAGGTTGCATCTCAATAATCTTGTCCTCTGACATTTCTGGCTCCTCCTCAATCTCTGTGTTCTGTATTTCTTCCGGTTCCTGAGCACTCTCTGCAACCGTCTCTTCATATTCCTGACGCTCCAGCGCTTCGGAAATCGTCTCTGTCTCCGGCTCCGCAGTGCTTTCTGCAACCGGCGACTCTGTAACAGTCTCCTCTGCTGCTTCATCCTGCAGATCTTCTTCATCAATATCCAGATCCTCAAGTGCATCCAGCTCTGAGAAGTCCTCTCCGTCTGAAACAGGCTCCTCCGAAGCGGATGCAGTCTCCGGTTCCATTGTATTTACATAGGAATCCTCCGGTTTCTCCTCCAGAGTATTCACCATATCATCATCATCATATTCATTTACCATTTCTTCATCACCAGGCATCAATTCATTGACTGCCTGCTTCATGTCATTCTTGAAATCTTTAAAAAATCCCATGTTAACCTCCTTTGTAGCCGCCATACTCCGACAATATATTAAATCAGACCATAAGAATCTGAATCATACTCAGTTGTTCTACCAGTTGACTCAGATGAATCACCCGGAAAAGAAGAACAATATTCAAAATCAGTGAAATTAAAATCAGAACCAGCGCTGTTATCAGCAGAATCTTTTTCATTCTTTCAATCCGTCTGCGCCTCATCTGTTTTTCTTCTATAGTTTCTGACATATTCCTTCTCCATTGTATCTTTTCAAATTACTGCTCATAAATTATAACATAGTATCCTGATTTTTTGTAGTATTATTTAAGTATTGGATCATACCCGGTCCCAGATTTTCGGTCGGTCTTGCAAGAAAAGCGTGTTTCTCATAGAACGGTTCCCGTCCCTTTGCACACATCAGGCAAAACATCATTTCCGTATCCGGGAGCCGCAGCTCTTCTACATGCCGCTTCAGTTCATTTAATATTTTAGACCCGATTCCCAAATGCTGAACACGCGGTAATACGATCAGATCCTGTACATAGCAGATGACTGCGCCATCACCGACCAACCGTCCCATACCTACACATTCACCATCCACATAGGCAGTTACAATATATAAACTTCGCTCCAGTGCAAGCTTCGCCTGCTCACGACTTAACACCTTCCAATGAACACCACTCCGTAGCAACAGATATTCATCTACATCCAGTTCATTGTGTTTTAATGTTACTTCTTTCATATTCTGACCTTCTTATATACGCACCGGTATTCCCCGCTGCTTTAATGCTTCTTTCAGATCTGCAATTTCCAGCTCTTTATAATGGAACAGGGATGCTGCCAGTGCCGCATCTGCTTTTCCATCCGTTAACGCTTCCGCAAAATGATCAATCGTTCCCGCACCACCGGACGCAATGACCGGAATTCCTACATTTTCCGATATGATTCTGGTAAGCTCAATATCATATCCGGCCTTGGTACCATCACAGTCCATGCTTGTCAGAAGTATCTCACCGGCACCCAGTTCTTCAACCTTCATTGCCCACGCAACCGCATCCATATTCATATCGACTCTTCCACCGTTCTTATAGATGCTCCAGCCGGTTCCATCCTGTCTTCTTCTTGCATCAATTGCAACTACTACGCACTGGCTGCCGAACTTCTCAGCTGCTTCTGAAATCAACTGTGGACGGTCAATTGCTGAAGAATTGATTGATACTTTGTCTGCACCTTCCCGCAGGATTGCTTTAAAATCATCTACTGTACGGATGCCTCCGCCAACAGTAAATGGTATAAACACTGTCTCAGCTACACGCCGCACCATATCTACCACTATATTTCTGGCATCAGAGGATGCCGTTATATCCAGAAATACCAGTTCATCCGCACCGGCCTTATCATACGCTGCCGCAATCTCTACCGGATCACCGGCATCCCGCAGATCAACAAAGTTTACGCCTTTGACCACCCGTCCCTTATTAACATCCAGGCAGGGAATAATTCGTTTTGTATGCATTTATTCCGCCTCCTATAACTGAATAAAATTCTTAAGTATCTGTAAGCCAACCCGGCTGCTCTTTTCCGGATGGAACTGGCATGCATATATATTCTCATGTTCCACTGATGCATGAATCTTTGTTGAGTATACCGTCGTTGCAGCAACATCCCCTTCATGCTCCGCCTGAAGATAATAAGAATGTACGAAATATACATACGACTGATCCTCTATGCCCTGAAACAGTGTTGCACCCTGCTTTATATCCAAAGAGTTCCAGCCCATATGCGGAATCTTTAATCCGGGGGCATCCGGTATTCTTATGATCCGTCCATCCAGAAGTCCAAGTCCTGTTACTCCTTCGCTTTCCTCGCTTGTCTTGAACAGAAGCTGCAGACCAAGGCATATTCCGAGAAACGGGGTCTTCTTGTCCACAACATCATAGATCGTATTTACCAGATCATATTCCCGAATCTTAGCCATGGCATCGCCAAAGCTTCCGACCCCGGGCAGGATCACCTTATCACTGTTCAGGATCAGATCTCTGTCTCTGGTTATGACCGCATCCTCGCCAAGGTACTGGATTGCTTTTTCCACACTCTTAATGTTTCCTGCATCATAGTCGATAATCGCTATCATTGTGTCACATCCTCTACTGTATTTTCACTTTCCGTTCCCGCTTCTGTACTGACAGCATTACCGGAAGATGTTTCGCTGCTGTTATTGAACTGAACATCCGCACTCCGAAGTCTGATCTGCTCTGTGTATTCCTGATCCGGCAATTGCAGAAGCTCCAGTGCATCCGCCTCTGTCATACCATAAGCCTCATTTAAGGCAGTCACAATCTGATTCTTCGCATAATTATAGTCATCCAGAATATTTAATGTCTGTGCCTCCTGATAATAATCATCGTACTTGGCCAATCCTTGAAGCAATGAATCCAATGCTTTATCCGGTTTATCCATTACTCTGTAATTCTCATAAGCCTCGTACTGCCGTTCCACATACATAACAGTATAGATTCTGGATTCCAGATCTTTATCCTGTTCCTTTACATTTACTCCGAGAATCTCTCGATATGCCATTCCGTATTTCTGGCGTTCGAAGTATGTAGTAGCCTTTGTAATCACCAGAGTATAATCAAACACATTTGTACCAAGAATCACTGCACCGCCAATGCACAGAAAGAACAAAATTACAATCACACATAATGGCTTGTTCAGCTTCTTTTCCGGACCTTCTGCCGCCAGCAGCTTCGCTTCTTCTGCCTTTCTGGCTGCCTTTTTCGATGCCAGTTTTGCCTGCTTTTCCTTCTGATTTTTCTGCTTCTTTTCATTCTGAGCTGCTTTTTTCTCTTTATTTTCTTCTTTCCTTTTTAATTTAGCTTCTTCTTTTTTCTGTCTTTTTTCTTCCAGTTCTTCCGGAGTCGGTTCATCAGAATCATCTTCCCCAAACAAAACATCCATAAAACTTTTCTTCTTTTTTTCCGGTTCAATTTCCCCAAGATCTTTCAAATCTTCCATTTCCGGTGGAATCTCGAAATCCGGAATCTCATCCTTATCCGGAACAGTTGCCGTCATTTCAGTATTTGCATCCAATCCAAGCATTGCAAATAAATCATCCATATCTGCACCGGATGAAGCGTCCCCTGTATCTTCTGCCGGTGGCTTCTGCTCTGTCTCTGAAACTGCTTCTTCTGTTTCCAGCGGCACTTCTTGTTCGTCCATTACCTCCGGTTCTTCTATATGCTGCATTTCTACAGACTCCGGTGATTGCAGATCCGGTCCTTCGTCCCCAAAAACCTCTTTAAACATTGCATCGATATCCGTATCATCCGGAATTTCAGATTGCGGGTCCACTGCACTTTCATCCTGTTTCTTTTCCAGAAATTCCTGTTCAAAATCATTATCTGCCGGCTCATCCAGATATTTTTCATCTATCTGCAAATCGTTTATATCTTCTGTGTTTAACGGGCTCTTCAACTCATCATAATCCATTTTTGTAACATCAATATCATCAAAATCAATATCCGCAAAATCCATATCGTTCATATCCATATCCGCCAGCTTGTCCAATTCATCCAGCTCAGATATTTCTTCTGTTGGAATTTCCGCATCTGACCATGCTACACCCTGAATATTTGACGAATCCGTCTCCAGATTTTTCTCCATATCCAGACCCATATCACTTTTTTCCGGCTCTGTAATGCCCGTCCGACCGGAACCGGTGACCACGTCATCTTCTTCTACATTTTTCAATAATTGATCCAAATAATTTTCATCCATAATTTCACCCTCTTCATGAGCACTCTTTCATAACTATACAATAAGCCACCTCAAAAAACAAGTTGCATTTCATACAGAAATATTATATATTAAGGATGTTTCAATGATTATCCAGTAAAGGAGGAAGTTATATGAAGTCATCAATTTACGTAGAATTCTCTGAAAAGCAGATTGCAGAAAACGAATTGGTTGCAACCGCTAAACGGATTTGGGTTGACAACGGACATAAGGCATCTGAGTTAAAATCCCTGCAGTTATACATCAAGCCGGAAGACAATACCGTTTACTGTGTATTTAATCAGGATATTGAAGAAAAATTCACATTAGATTAAATCGAATTCATAAAATAACAAAGCAGTCGCATATGCGGCTGCTTTGTTATTATTTATACATCCTTTTCAGCATCATAACCAACCAACTGATCAATGATATGAACCAGATTTCCTATTTCCGGTTTTGAGACCTGTGCATTGGCACCCAGATGCTCTCCCTTCCGTTTCATGTCTTCATTAATCAGGGAAGAGAAAATAATAATCGGAAGATCTTTTAATTCATCATCTTCCCGCACCAGTTTTACAAGATGATGTCCATCCATAAGCGGCATTTCAATATCTGTAATCAACAGCTGTACACCATATTTTAATCCGTTATTCTTCTTTAATGTACAAATCACATCCCATGCTTCCTGACCATTTGCTTTAATTGTAAGATTCGTATATCCTGCACGATTTAATGCATCCTGAATCATTGCCTCCAGCATCGGAGAATCCTCTGCCACCAGAATCGGAACATCGCTCCGCTTTCTGTCACCCAGTTCATCAATCTCTGAAATACGCAAACTGGTCTCAGGACAAATCTCTTCTACAATCCGTTCAAAATCCAGAATCAGGATCAAGGAATCATTTCTCTTAATGATTCCGGTTGCCATTCCGGTTCCGTTTGCATTGATAGTTACATCCGGTTTTACGATTTCTGTCCATGAAACCCTATGGATTCCAAGCACCTGTTGTACCCGGAACGCAATATTTAAATTGTTAAAGTTCGTTACGATCAGCATATTGGTCGAAGGATCTTCCAAATCATCAAACCCGAGAATTGCAAAAAGGTTCATTACAGTTATAATGTCACCTCTCGGCATAAACATTCCTTCAATGCAGGGATGAGCGTTTGGAATTGGTGTGATCGGCTGCATGGTCAAAATCTCTTTCACCTTTGCCACATTAATACCATAATGATTGTTTCCGACAATAAACTCTAAAATTTCTAATTCATTTGTACCACTCTCTAATAAAATATCTGTTTTCACTCTCGCTTACCTCCTACTGTATCGGAATTGTATGTTCCTCATTCTGATATGTCACACGAATGTCCAGGTGTTCGATTTTATCTATAAGTCCATCCGATATCTGAAATACCAGAACCGCCGACTGCTCCGAGTTCGCCGATATAGTCGTTGAAAAAGTTCCAAGATCATCCATTAAAATTGTCAGCATTGGTTTTGCAGCCTTGGACTGATTCATGACCAGACGATAACTCAGATCCGTATTCAATAAATCTACCACCTTATCCTCTGCCGTTTCATTTGCAATGTTAAATTTCACCACAACAAGCTTATAGCCCTCGTCCGCATCCAAATAAATAAATGCTCCATCCTGATCAATCGATGGATAACGATCTAAAAACATACACCGATTATATCGAATGGAAATGCCATCCAGACCTGCAATCTCGGCAATGTCCTGCACACTGCCACCATCAGAGGGGGGGATGATCGAATCCTCACCTTCTGCCTCTGTGGTATTTACCGTCTCTGTAGCGTTTATTGCTTCTGTAACAGTCTCTTCCGTTGTTGCCTCTGTATCCTGCTCCGTTGTTGTAACGGCTTCCGTTTCATCCTCTGTATTCATATACTTAGACTGATAATTCTTGTCATATTTTAACAACAAATCTGCCGCATACTCTGCAATTACTCGATTTTCTTCGGTAGACAATTCCCTGCCACAGCCGGTCAATCCTGCCAGCATCATAAAAATCACAAGCAGACATCCGATTCGCTTCACAATGACACCCCCATTAACATTTCATGATCAATAGATTAATTTTATCACATTTACGGTCTCCCATCAAGAAATATCCGTATCCAGGTTAAAATAAAATTCCACTCCGTCTTTCACATTTCGCACTCCATAGGACTTTCCGAGTGCCTCCATTGCCGCCGCTACAATCGACAATCCGATTCCGCTGCCACCATATTCCCGCGTTCTTGCCTTGTCAACTTTATAGAATTTTATCCAAAGCTTATTCAGCTCTTCTTCCGGAATTTGGTTTCCCGTATTATATACAACGACCTGCAATTCCTTTTCCAGCTGAACAAATCGTATTTCAATTTTCCCCGGTTTGGACACATAATGAATCGCATTTGTAAGATAATTAGTTGCTACCTCTTCAATCAGGAATTCATCTGACCACACATATACCGGTTCTTTCGGTGGCAGAATCAGTTCTGCACCGCTTTCTTCCAATAGTATATTCGAAGAACTGCAGATATTATGGATCAATTCACTGATATCAAATCGCGTTACCTGTGCCTGTTCCTGTCCGAATTCCAATTCATTTAAAGATAGAAGCTTTTTTACCATATTATTCATCTTATTCGCTTCATCAATAATTACATCACAATAAAACTCCATGCTCTGCGGATCATCACTAATGCTCTCCTTCAAACCTTCCGCATATCCCTGAACCAAAGCAATCGGAGTCTTTAATTCATGCGATACATGGGACAGGAACTCTTTTCGCATTTCATCAATCTGTGTTTTCTGCTCTATATCATGATGTAAGGCGCTATTGGCAGTCTTCAGTTCCGAAATCGTACGTTCCAGCTTCGTTGAAAGCACATTCATACTTTCACCCAATTCCCCTACTTCATCCTTCGATTTCACCTGAACCTTTGCATCAAAATCCAGATTGGACATTCTCTTTGCAACAATTGCCATATCATGAATCGGTTTTGAAAAATACCTGCTGATACAGGATATTACAATAGCAGCCAGAACCAGAATCGCAAGGCTGAAATATAAAAATGTCCGGTTGGTAAACCGTGCACTGGTGTTTATGGAGTCCATAGAGGTACGTATTACGATCAGATATCCGTTACTCAGATATCCGGTCAGGTCATAATAACCGGTCTTCATCCGATCATCCTGATGAATTTCAATCACATAATTTTTCCCGCTCTCCAGAAAATTCGGATTCTGAATCAACTTTGTCATAGCATTTAAGCTATCAAACATCATGCTTTTCTCATTGGTAGTCGTATATATTTTACTCTCGCCATCGCTTACAACAATAATTGCATTTAACGGATTATTCAATCCCTCGAAACCGATTGCCAGTTCATCATCATTGATAGCTTCGTTCTGAAAAAGGTCATTTACCTGCCGGTAAAGACTTTCAAGATTATCTTCAGCCTTTGCTTCAAACCATACAAAAGAACTCCTGTGATATAACAGCCAGCTGATTGCTATGATCAATGCTATAAACGAAATGGACACTATGGTCAGACGAAACTGAATTGTATTTTTCATTTTCATGGTGTTACCTCAAACTTATAACCCATTCCCCAAATAGTCTTAATATATTCTCCACGATCTTTTAACTTACTTCTCAATTTTTTGACGTGGGTATCTATCGTCCTGGCATCCCCAAAATAATCATAATTCCAGACATTATTCAGGATCTTCTCTCTAGACAGTGCCACTCCCTGATTCATAACAAAATAGTGAAGCAGTTCAAACTCTTTAAAACTCAATTCGATCGGCTCTCCATCTACTTTCACCATATGGGCATTCACGTCCATCTCGATGGCTCCTGCTTGTATAACATCGGAATCCTGAAGATTACTGGTTCTTCTCAATACTGCCTCTACCCGTGCAACTAAAATCTTCGGGCTGAACGGTTTGGTAATATATTCATCAATTCCAAGCTCATACCCTAACAGTTCATCCCGTTCCGAATCCTTCGCCGTCAACATGATAATAGGTACTTTGGAATATTGTCTGATTGCTTTGCATACCTGCCATCCATCCATCTTCGGCATCATGACATCCAAAATCACTAAAGCAATATCTTTATTTTCAAAAAAAATATCCAGAGCTTCTTCTCCATCTGCGGCTTCTACTACATTAAAATTCTTGTGGCTCAAGAAATCATTTACCAGCTTTCGCATTCTGCTTTCATCATCAACTACTAATATTTTTAAATTTTCCATACCGGCACCCCTGATCATTTATTTCATTATATTTTATCAAAGGAATATGATAAAATTGTGAACACTATGGTTCCTCCTGTGTAGATGGCGTAATCCCCAGTTCTTTCTCTTTTTGCTGAATCTGTTTTTCCCGATTTGTCAGCTCCTCTTCCCATCCCGCATACCGATTCAATATCTTATTTTCGGTATTGATATATCCCACATTCGGATTCAGTGCTGTAATCACAAACATCGCTATAATCACTATAATTAAAGCAATTATAGTTGCTATTGTATAATGCTGTTTCTTTCGAAATGCTTCATTCTCTATCTGCAGTAACCGGAATTCCTCCTGTTCCTCGCGAAACCTTCCGTTCCCGGACGGAGCCTGAATATATGGTACTTCTTCCGCCTTATATTTCATGGTATCAATCAGATAATCCCTAAATTCTCCTAAAAACTGGAGTCCAACCGGAGTCCGGAATGCCCGTTTTTCTACCAGCCTTTTGTATATCTCAAATAGATTTTTCTTTTTGCTGAAATCAATTTTTTCTTTTAATGCCTGAATATTCCGTAATTCTTTTCTGGCTTCCTGTGCTTCCCTTATAGTTGCAAATTCGTAGCCGGCTACTAAAAGATTCATTTCATCCGTTTTTTGTACTATCTCTTTTTCCTGTTCTCCCATATACCTTCCTCCAATCCATATTTACTCTCATATTATTTTCCTTCTGCAATAACTAAAACTAAAAAAGGTGTTCAAACACAAGGTCTGAACACCTTTACTCATACATTTATTCTGCAGTACTGCTTCCAGTTCCATTAATCAGAGTAACCTCATGTTCTTCAGCTAATGTATTCAACTGTGTCTCATAGTCCTGGAACAGTTGTACGGATTCCTGAATCAATCCGTCTGCTTCCGTCAGCATTTCTGAGTCGCATGCTTCGATTGCTTCTTTTACTTTTGTAAGTGCTGCATACTGCTTATTTGCCCCTTCTATGCACTTCAATTTTACATTTGTAACATCTTCCGTTGCAGGAGACACTGCATTAATTGCATCCAAATACTGAGAATACTCCGGAATGATCGTATCCTTTAATGCAGTCAATAATTCCTGCGAATCCAATTCCGGATCATCCACATAGGAATTATATGTATTAATTGCTTCCTGCTGAAGCTTCTGTGCCTCTGTCATATCATTAATATATGTACACAAATCATCTTTCACTTCATCTTTTTTACCACATGCCCCCAGGCAGACCATTGTCCCAATCAGTAACGTCAGGACGAGTAACTTCTTTGCCGCTCTTTTCATAATATAACCCTCTGCATCTTTCGTTTATTAAATTCTGCAGACGCATTCAAAACGAACTTCGTTCGTTGGCGTCTGCGTAGGCACTAAGGTATCCTCCCATCTACGATGGGTCCCTCCTTAGTACAAAATATGGAGCTGGCGGGAATCGAACCCGCGTCCGAAGATCCTTCCACTACAGTTTCTTCCATCACAGTCCGCATACATTCATTCCCTCAACAAACCGCCTACGAACGGGCTGATTGTTTCAGTAGCTTCATAAGTCTTCGACTGCCGCAAAGCTTAGGCAATCGAGTGCCCCGCATGGATGAAGCCGGTAAACTTAAGCTACGGGAGACTCAAGGCCGACTGCCGCCCTTAGGCAGCTAATGCAAATTTTTCGTCTGCGTTTATATTTAGATTTCCAGCTTTTAACGTGGCTCTGGTCCACGGATGGCTTCCATAATTTCTAAATCCCCGTCGAAACCAGTACAACCCCTCAACTTTTGACAGCTCAAACGCTGACATGATTGTATGGTTACAGACGATGCTAATATCAGAATATACCTATCCTGTTTTTTTGTCAATCGAATCTTCTGTTGTCCTAATATCCAAAACGATTCTATTCATTCTTTTCGATCAATTACTGCTGCTCATCCTGTGAATTAATCTGATCATTCAAATCCTGCAATTCTCCGGAACGATCCTGCGAATCATAGCTGGTATTTTCTAACGTTTCTGATGTACCCATATATTTGGGATAAAGCCAATATTTACCCATACAGAATCCCGCAACGATTCCAAATACGATACATCCTGCAATAATCCATCCCAGATTACGATTTTTCTGTTTTTTCTGACGATTTTTGTTCTTGATTTTTTCGTTCTTATTTCTCGCTACTTTTTCTTGACTCATAACTGCTTCCTTCCTATCTGTCATACTTGAAGATTCCGAATTTTGAATTCCTTTTCCGCTTCTCGCTTCTGATCCTTCTTTGCAATATCCTGCCGCTTATCATATAATTTCTTACCGCGGGCCAACCCGATTTCTACCTTTACAAGACTATCCTTAAAATATACTTTCAGCGGCACAATGGTATAACCTTTTTCTTTTGACTGTCCCATCAGCTTATTGATCTCTGATTTATGCAGCAGCAGCTTTCTGGTCCTCAACGGATCCTTATTAAAAATGTTTCCCTTTTCATACGGACTGATATGCATATGATATATATATATTTCGCCATTGTCAATTCCTATGAACGCTTCTTTGATACTGCAATGCCCCTGCCGCAATGATTTTACTTCCGTTCCGACCAGTTCAATTCCGGCCTCATAAGTATCTTCAATAAAATAATCAAAATAGGCTTTTTTATTATTTGCGATCAAACGGCTTCCCTTTTCCTTTGCCATATTACTCCTCCATATTTTGAACTAATATAAAATCGATTGTTTTTGAAATTCTGTCTGCAGCCTTTACCATAACCCATACCTTTTCCCCTAAGGTATATTCTTTACCGGTATCTTTTCCAATCATAGCATATTTTTCTTCATCATAGTAATAATAATCATCTACCATATTCGTCACGTGAACCAGACCTTCCACTGTATTCGGCAGTTCCACATACATTCCCCATGCATTCACACCGGAAATCACACCCTCGTAGCATTCTCCGATTCTATGGGACATATACTGAACCTTTTTCATCTTTTCGACTTCACGTTCTACTTCATCTGCACGCCGTTCCAGTTTAGAACAGCTTTCAGAAACCTCAGGTAATATCTTCTCATAATGTGTGATCCGTTTATCTGAAAGTTTTCCATGCAGATTTTCCTTTATGATCCGATGAATCTGCAAATCCGGATAGCGTCTGATCGGAGATGTAAAATGGCAATAATAATGCGTTGCCAGTCCAAAATGTCCATAACAGATTGTAGAATATTTTGCCTGCTTCATAGACCGTAATGTCAATCGACTGATCATTGCCTCTTCCGGTGAATCTGATATCCGTTCTAACAGCTTTTGAAATTCCTTTGGATGGATATTCTCGGGATTTGCTTTTAAACAGTAGCCGAAATTTGAAACCAGAATCCCCAGCTTACGGATTCTATCCGGGTCCGGACTTTCATGTGTCCGGTACACGAAAGGCAGTTCCTGCCAGAAATAATCTTCTGCCACTGTTTCATTTGCCAGCAGCATAAAATCTTCTATAATCTTATTTGCAGTTAATCTTTCATATGGTCGAATATCAACCGGGAATCCTTTCTCATCCAGTATGATCTGTGTCTCAGGAAAATCAAAATCAATAGATCCACGCTTATCCCGCTTTTTTCGCAAAATGTCCGCCAGTTCCTTCATTTGATAAAACATCGGAAGAAATTCTGCATATTCCTGTTTTACCGCTTCATCATTCTGTTCCAGAATCTTATTTACATTTGCATAGGACATCCTTCGATCCACCCGGATTACCGTCTCCGTTATCTCATGGTGAACCACATTTCCCTTCTCATTTATCTGCATAATACAACTTAATGCCAGGCGATCCGTTCCCTGATTCAGGGAACAAATTCCGTTTGACAGCCGATGCGGAAGCATCGGAATCACCCGGTCAACCAGATATACACTTGTACCACGGGTTAAAGCTTCCTCGTCAAGCGGTGAATGTTCTGTCACATATTCCGAAACATCTGCAATATGAACGCCTAGCTCATAGCCATCTTCTGTTTTCCGCAATGTAATCGCATCATCCAGATCCTTGGCATCATCACCATCGATCGTAACCGTCATCCAGTCCCGGAGATCCTTACGTCCGGCATAATCTTTTGCATCCGGCTCCTCCGGAGTCCGCTCAGCCTGCCGCATAACCATATCCGGAAATTCCACCGGAAGATCATAGGCTTTTACAATTGATATCACATCCGTTCCCGGATCATTGATATGTCCCAATATCTCTGTGATACGCCCTTCCGGCTTTTGATTCTTATTTCCATAATCCGTAATCTGTACGACCACTTTATGTCCTCGGACCGCACCTTTGGTCAGTGCCTTAGGTATAAAAATATCCTGATTAAACTTCTGGTTGTCCGGAATCACGAATCCATATCCTTTGCCCGGATCAAAGGTTCCAACCAGTTCTTTGATGCCATGTGAAAGGATTCGAATGATTTCTCCCTCCCGTCTTCTCCCTGCACTGCTTTCGGCATTCGTCACCCGCATAAGAACCGTATCCATATGCAGTGCACCATTGCAGGCTTTTTCCGGAATGAAATAATCCTCATCATCGCCTTCTACCGTCACAAATCCAAATCCGCGATTATTTCCCGTAAAGGTACCGCATAAAATCCCGGCATCCAGCCTCTGATATTTTCCTCTCGGAGTCTTAACAATCCTTCCTTCTTCTGTCAATTCATTCAGAATCTGTGATAAAACCGGCTTCTCATCCTCTGTTAATTGAAACAGAAATGCC
>HF991369.1:168700-198106 GCA_000431515.1 Clostridium sp. CAG:632
GGAATGCCAGTTCCTTATACTTCATCGGCTTATATTCCGGACTGTATATGACATCTTTTACTTTTTCTTTTCGTTCTAAATATAATTCCTTCTCTTCCATAATTCTCCAACCTGTAATCTACAGTCTCCTGCTCACCATCCTCTGTTCACAGCCACTTACGGGCATACATCAGCCAGATCATTCCCGCCATTGCAGCAAAATAAAAAGCTGTCGTACATGCGACAGCTTTTTATTAAAAGAACAAGGTCAAAACCAGGGATATTACAAAGAACAATACAGCTAATACAGTGGTAACTGTAGTTAATACCGATTCCTTTGATCGTCCTTTATTCTTATTCCAATAGGTCTCCCCGGCGCCTCCGCCCAGTGAACTTGAAAGACCGTCTGATTTACCTTCCTGTGATAATACAAATACTGACATCGCAACTGATACAAGTAAAAAAACAATTTCAAGTGCTAATTTCATAATTACACCTCCGTTCCAAATGCTCAACTAGAGCTTATAATAGCATAGTATATTATGAAATTCAAGTTATTTTTTACCAGCCGCGATAAACAGCAACTTTTCCCAATTCTTCTTCTATTCGAAGCAGTTGATTGTATTTTGCTGTCCGATCTGCTCTACAGGGCGCACCGGTCTTAATCTGCCCTGCATTGACCGCTACTGCAAGATCCGAGATAAAGCTATCTTCTGTCTCGCCGGAACGATGAGAAATTACGGTTGTATATCCCGCATTTGCTGCCATATGAATCGCATTTAAGGTTTCTGTCAGAGTCCCTATCTGATTATATTTAATCAGGATAGAGTTTGCAATCTGTGCATCAATTCCCATTTTCAGTCGACCGGTGTTTGTTACAAACAGGTCATCACCCACCAATTGTATCTTATCGCCCAGCCGGTATGTCAGAATTTTCCAGCCTTTTACATCATTTTCATTCAGTCCATCCTCAATCGAATAGATCGGATATTTTGCCACCAGATCTTCATAATACTGCACCATTTCCTCTGCATTCCGATATACCTCTTTTCCGGACATCCGGCTTTCTCCCGGAAAATAGTACAGGTCCTGTGTATCCAGATACAGCTCAGAAGCCGCCGCATCAATTGCAATCTGTATATCCTCTCCCGGCTTATATCCGGCCGCCTGAATCGCCTCCACAATTATGTCCAGTACTTCCTGCGAACTTGCCAGATCCGGTGCAAATCCACCTTCATCTCCGATTGCGGTAGACAGACCACGTTCCTTTAACTGTTTTTTCAGAGCATGATAAATCTCACAGGCCATCTGCAGACCCTGCTTAATGGTTTCCGCTCCTACCGGAGCTATCATAAATTCCTGCAGATCAACCGTATTATCCGCATGCTTGCCACCATTTAAGATATTCATCATCGGAACCGGAATTGTTCGTGCATTTACCCCTCCAATATATCGGTATAACGGCATTTTCAGAGCAGTTGCCGCTGCTTTTGCCACAGCCAGGGACACTCCCAAAATCGCATTTGCTCCATATCTGGATTTATTATCCGTTCCATCCGCCTCCAGCATGATCCGATCTATTTCTGCCTGTTCAAATGCATTCTTTCCTATAATCTTATCTGCAATTCTTGTGTTCACATTTAAGACCGCATTTTGAACCCCAAGACCTCCGTAGCGTTTCTCGCCATCCCGCAGTTCCAATGCTTCATGCTCCCCGGTTGATGCACCGGACGGCACCTGCGCACGTCCCGTGATTCCGGCCTCCAGCTGTACCTCCACTTCTACGGTCGGATTTCCTCTGGAATCCAAAATCTCTCTGGCATGTACATCCAGAATTTTTACTTCTCGCATCTTTTCATTCCTCCTATATGCAATTAGGCTTAGTAAAAAGTATGCACAAAAAACAGACCCTTATTCATCTTTGACTGTTTCGGTCAAAAATCATAAGGGTCTATATTCATGATCTGAATTATATTATATAATTATCAATATGATTGTTATTCATTAATTTTTCTTTACCAGCAGTGACTTTCCGGTCATCTCCTGTGGCTGTGGAAGTCCCATTACTTCTAATAAGGTTGGTGCGATATCTGCCAGACATCCATTTTCCTGTAAAGTATACGTTGGATCATAATTAAAGAGAATAAACGGAACCGGATTGGTTGTATGTGCCGTATGCGGCTTTCCTGTCTCATAATCGATCATCTTCTCTGCATTACCATGATCGGCACAGATAAACAGAACACCGTCCATCTTCTTTACTGCTTCCACCGCTTCTCCTACGCACTGGTCCACTGTTTCAACAGCCTTTACAGCTGCAGGAATCACTCCGGTATGACCTACCATATCAGGATTTGCAAAGTTAATAATGATCACATCATACTTATCCGATGTAATTGCCTCAACCAGATTCTTGCACACCTCCGGTGCACTCATTTCCGGCTGGAGATCATAGGTTGCTACTGCCGGAGATTTTACCAGAATCCGTTCTTCGTTTTTGTTCGGTTCCTCTACACCACCATTGAAGAAGAATGTAACATGTGCATATTTCTCTGTCTCAGCCAGACGAAGCTGTGTCAGATTGTTCTCTGCCAGATATGCACCGAATGTATTGGTGATGCTCTCCTTCTTGAATGCAACATATTTGTTTTCAATCGTCTCATCATAATCTGTAAAGCATACATAGGTTAATGGCATAAATCCATTCTTCCGCTCAAAGCCTGTAAATTCCTTATCGCAGAATGCACGGGTAATCTCACGGGCGCGGTCCGGACGGAAGTTGAAGAAGATTACGGAATCATTCTCCTTTACCAGAGACAAAGGCTTACCTGCCTCGTCAACGATGACTGTCGGAAGTACAAACTCATCTGTAACATCCTTTGCATAGGAATCAGCCATAGCCTGAACTGCATCTGTAGCAGTTTCGCCTTCACCGTATACCAGAGACGCATATGCCTTCTCAACACGATCCCAACGATTATCACGATCCATTGCATAATAACGGCCGGATAAAGAGGCAATCTTACCAACACCGATTTCTTTCATCTTCGCTTCTAACTGTGCAACATAATCCTTTCCGGATGCCGGTGGAGTATCACGGCCATCCAGGAATGCATGTACATATACATTTTCAATCCCCTGACGTTTGCACAGCTCCAGTAATCCATATAAATGTGTAATATGGCTGTGTACACCGCCATCTGATAACAGACCCCATAAATGAAGATCTGAATGATTCTTCTTTACGTTTTCAATCGCACGGAGCAGTTCTGCATTTTCAAAGAAATCTCCGTCCTGAATCGACTTTGTAATCTTGGTCAGCTCCTGATAAATAATACGGCCTGCACCGATATTCATATGACCAACCTCTGAATTTCCCATCTGACCGTCCGGCAATCCAACCGCAAGACCGGATGCATTTCCTTTTACAAACGGGCATTCCTTCATTAATTTGTCCATGACCGGGGTATTTGCCATAGCTACTGCATTTCCGTCCGGATTATCACTTAATCCATAACCGTCAAGAACCATTAATACTACTGGTTTTTTACTCATCGTTCTATCTCCTTTGAATACATAATATAAAAATTACTATTTAACCGTAACTATCTTATCATAATCATTTCTCGCATTCAAGAAAATTATCCATCATATCCATAAGGAGTTAAAAGAATCTATAAGCTCAGGAACCGCTCCAACTCTTCGGTTGTTTTCTCCAGCACATCTCTGGATGGTTTCTTATCCTTATCCAGTGCTTTTGCAAAAATACCCAGTCTGCTGCTTACCATAGAATTCGCTACATATGTACCGGTCTGTGCCATATCATCGGTAATCGAAATCTGAATCCAGTTTCCTCCGGCAACAATATGCAGACAATATCTTCCGACTGCAGGAAGCTTGATAAACTTAATAATTCCCATTTCCTTATACTCCGGCTTCCCTGCAGTGAAGTTACAATCCTTTATAACTTCAAACAATTCTGCAGTTGTGTAACTCTTGTTTGCCTTTATCTTCTTACAATCCTTCATTTCCCATTCCTCCATTTTCTTTTGTTTTCTTTTGTTTTCTTCATAATGTTCGGAAATCTGCTTCCTACTCTGTCAGTATATCATATTATATTTTATCCGCTCCATTCATCCGACAAACGGTTATGTTTTTGTGACAAACGGTTATAACTGCTGATTTCAACGCAAAAAACTCTCATCTGCTCCTGATTCCTAGTATCCGCTCACAGACGAGAGTTTATTTTTATTGCTTCTTTCCTACAAAATTACAAGATCTTACTTGTTGTAGTTAACTACCTTACCAAAGTCAGCCTTCAGAGATGCGCCACCGATCAGACCACCGTCAATATCAGGCTTTGCTAACAGCTCTGCTGCATTTCCGGCATTCATAGATCCACCATACTGAATACGAACAGCTTCTGCTGTCGGTGCATCATAAATCTCAGCGATCAGATCACGGATACCCTTACATACTTCCTGTGCCTGGTCAGAAGTGGCTGTCTTACCGGTACCGATTGCCCAGATTGGCTCATAAGCGATTACCATGCTCTTAACCTGATCTGCTGTAATACCAGCCAGATCAGACTTGATCTGAAGACGGATCCAATCCATAGTTACGCCAAGCTCTCTCTGCTCTAATGACTCACCACAGCAAAGAATCGGAGTAATACCAGCCTCAAATGCCTTCTTAACCTTCTTGTTCAGTAATGCATCATCTTCCTTGAAGTAATCACGACGCTCTGAATGTCCGATAATAACATACTTAACACCTGCATCTACCAGCATAGCTGCTGAAATTTCTCCGGTGTATGCACCGCTCTCTTCAAAGTACATATTCTCTGCACCTACAGCGACGTTTGTACCCTTGGTAGCTTCTACTACAGGAACAATGTCAATTGCCGGTACACAATATACAACATCTACATCATCATTCTTTACTAAGTCCTTTAACTCGTTAACCAGAGCAACTGCCTCACTCGGAGTCTTGTTCATCTTCCAGTTACCTGCAATAATCTTTTTTCTTGCCATTTTCTTATCTCCTTATCTGCCTGCATTCTTACTTATCGTTAGCTGCCGCTACACCAGGAAGCTCCTTACCCTCTAAGAACTCAAGGGAAGCACCGCCACCGGTAGAAATATGGCTCATCTTATCACCATAGCCTAACTGATTAACAGCTGCTGCTGAATCACCACCACCGATAATGGTTGTAGCATCGGTCTCTGCCAATGCTGCTGCTACTGCCTTTGTACCTGCAGCCAGTGTAGGGTTTTCAAATACACCCATAGGTCCGTTCCAAACAACGGTCTTAGCTGTCTTAACAGCCTCTGCATAAAGCTCAATTGTCTTAGGTCCGATATCGCAGCCTTCCTTGGAAGCATCCATCTTATCAGCATCACAGATAGTTGTCTCAACAGGTGCATCAATTGGATTCGGGAAGTCAGTGACCATAACAGAATCTACAGGAAGTAATAACTTCTTTCCAAGCTTGTCTGCCTTCTCCATCATTTCCTTACAGTAATCGATCTTGGTATCATCTACTAAAGACTTACCAATCTCATAGCCCTTTGCCTTTAAGAAGGTATATGCCATACCACCGCCAATGATCAGGGTATCGCACTTCTCTAACAGGTTTGAGATAACATTTAACTTATCTGCTACCTTTGCACCGCCCAGGATTGCAACGAATGGACGAACCGGATTCTCAACTGCATTTCCAAGGAAGTCAATCTCCTTCTGCATTAAGTAACCAACAACTGCTGTATCTACTAAGGAAGCAACACCTACATTTGAGCAGTGAGCTCTGTGTGCTGTACCGAATGCATCATTTACAAATACATCACAGATGCTTGCCAGATCCTTGCTGAATGCTTCACCATTCTTGGTCTCTTCCGGTCTGAAACGAGTATTCTCAAGCAGAATGATCTCGCCATCTTTCATAGCTTCTACGGCTGCTCTTGCATTCGGTCCTACAACTTCAGGATCAGCTACGAACTTAACTTCCTGTCCTAACAGCTCTGTCAGACGCTTTGCAACCGGTGCCAAAGTCTTGGTCTTCTTATCTTCTTCTGTCTTAACCTTACCCAGGTGTGAGCAAAGGATAATCTTTCCACCATCTGCAACTAACTTCTTGATTGTAGGGAGAGCTGCAACCAGACGATTCTCGTCTGTAATCTGTCCATCCTTTAAAGGTACATTAAAATCACAACGAACCAGGACTCTTTTTCCTTTTACATTAATATCATCTACGGATTTCTTATTCAGCATATTTATGCTCCTTTCATTATTACATTATTCTTCTCCGGAGTATTCCAGAGGAATGTTCAAAGTACAGTAATATAGCCTTGCAACCTCGCCGCTCCCGGCTCGGTCACGGGCTTCGCCCTATACGAACATATATATCACGTGCGCGCTGTGTGCAAGCACCCGACGCACGTGATATATATGTTCGTGCAAGGCTCATGCTTTCGTGAAAAAAAGAGCCCGGTCCATGAAGACCGGACCCTTAAGGTCAATTAATATTCAACCAGGATTATGCTAATTCAGCAAAGTACTTAATTGTACGAACCATCTGGCTTGTGTATGAGTTCTCGTTATCATACCAAGAAACTACCTGTACTTCATATAAGTCATCAGCAATCTTAGATACCATAGTCTGAGTAGCATCAAATAATGAGCCATATCTCATACCGATAACATCTGAAGATACGATTGGATCTGTGTTGTAACCGAATGACTCTGATGAAGCAGCCTTCATAGCAGCGTTGATTCCATCAACTGTTACATCAGCACCCTTAACTACTGCAGTTAAGATTGTGGTAGAACCTGTTGGAACAGGAACTCTCTGAGCTGATCCGATTAACTTGCCATTTAACTCTGGAATAACCAGGCCAATTGCCTTAGCAGCACCTGTTGAGTTAGGAACGATATTAGCAGCACCTGCTCTTGCTCTTCTTAAATCGCCCTTTCTGTGTGGTCCATCAAGGATCATCTGATCACCTGTGTAAGCATGAATTGTAGACATGATACCTGACTGGATTGGAGCGTAATCATTTAATGCCTTAGCCATAGGTGCAAGACAGTTTGTTGTACAAGATGCAGCAGAGATGATCTGATCATCAGCTGTTAAAGTATCCTGGTTAACTGAGAATACGATAGTCTTCAGATCATTACCAGCTGGAGCTGAGATAACAACCTTCTTAGCACCTGCATTGATATGAGCCATAGACTTATCCTTTGAGCAGTAGAAACCTGTACACTCAAGAACTACATCTACACCGATCTTACCCCAAGGAAGATTGTTTGCATCTGCTTCCTTGTAGATTGTAAGAGTCTTACCATCAACTGTGATTGTGTTAGCCTCATCATCAGCTGAAACTGTGTGAAGGTTCTCACCGATCTTACCACAGTATCCACCCTGTGCTGTATCATACTTAAGAAGATCTGCAAGCATGGAAGGCTTTGTTAAATCGTTGATTGCAACAACTTCATATCCTTCTGCTCCGAACATCTGTCTGAATGCCAGACGGCCAATACGTCCAAAACCATTAATCGCTACTTTTACTGCCATTTGAAAATTCCTCCTATAAAGTGAATATTAATTTATAATATACCGTCGAATGACGGTTATTAAACATGGCTTTTACATTCATAATAATACCGTCTTTGGGGAAAAATTTCAAGTCTATTTATAAAAAGATTTTTTTTGTGCTTTTTCCATTCTTCTTTTTATGATAAACTGAATCCTGTGGGATTACAAAAATTAATTTTATAAATAGAATTATCAAACAGGAGGTTTTCATTATGCTTGCAGATTGTCATGTTCATTCCGAGTTTTCAAGTGATTCCGAGACACCCGTTACAGATATGTTAAATCGTGCAGTTGCCTGTGGAATGAAATATTTTTATCTGACCGATCATCATGATATTGATTTTCCGGTCGACGCAGAAAATGGTATGGATTTTCAGCTTGATACTCCGTCTTATCTGACCAGGATAGCGGAATTAACCGATCAATATCGGGAGCAGATCACTGTAAGAACCGGAGTAGAGCTCGGATTAATGGCTCATATTGCAGATAAACTGGAGACTTATGTCTCTGATTATAACTTTGATTTTATCATTGGTTCTTCTCATCTGGTACGCAGTATGGATCCTTATTATCCCTCTTACTATGAAGGCCGTTCCCAGACCGAGGCTTACCGGGAATATTTTGAATCTATTTACGAAAACACAAAAACCTTTCAGAATTATGATGTATACGGTCATCTGGATTATGTGGTCCGCTATGGTCCAACACAGAATCAAGGCTGGGATTTCAGGGATTATGCCGATGTTTTCGAAGCGATCTTTAAAAATCTGATTCACCAGGGAAAGGGAATCGAAATCAATACTGCCGGTCTGTACAAAGGACTTGGATATCCGCATCCCCACCGCGATATCCTGTCCATGTATAAAGACATGGGTGGTGAGATCATCACTGTCGGAAGCGATGCTCACCAGCCTCAATATTTTGCTTACGGTTTCGATATTGCAGAAGACCTGCTGAAGGATTGTGGATTTCGTTACTATTGTGTATTCAAGAACCGGAAACCGGAATTCATTTCACTCACCTGATTTTTGACTGTTTCTTATAAAATCTTCATATTCCGGTGATTGCAGACGCAGTTCCTGTATTTTGGTCTTTAGAAGATCAATTACACGATCTGCGTCTTCTTTTGTATTCTCTTCTCCCAATGTCAACCGCAGAACTCCCTGTTTATATTCATCTGGTACCCGAATCGCCTTGATCACATGGGACGGTCCCGCCGAACCGGAATTACATGCGGATCCTCCCGATGCACAGACTCCATTCATATCCAGCCATACCAGCAGTGGTGCACTGTTTACAAATCGAAATGCTACATTTATATTATTCGGCAATCGGTACCAGGAATGTCCGTTTAATCTTGAATATGGTATTTCCTTCAAAATTCTTGTTATCATATAATCCCTTAACGCACTCTCTTTTTTCATATTTTTCTCCATGGTGTGTGCTGCCAATTCCAGTGCGGCTGCCATTCCTACAATTCCCGGAACATTTTCTGTTCCGGACCGCATTCCGTTTTCCTGTGCACCTCCCTCTAACAGATTACATAATTTTATCCCTTTTTCAACATATAGAAATCCGATTCCTTTCGGTCCATGAAATTTATGAGCACTTGCACTCAACAGGTTAATTTTCTGTTTTTTAACATGAATCGGAATCTGTCCACATGCCTGAACCGCATCCGTATGGAATGGTATTCCGTGTGCCTGTGCCGTCTCACCTATTTCAGAAACCGGCTGTATTGTTCCTATTTCATTATTTGCATACATAATCGAAATCAATACCGTATCCGGCCGGATTGCCTTCTGCAGCTCCGATATGTGTACTCTTCCTCTGTCATCAACCGGAAGATAGGTTACACTTCCCCCCTGTTGTTCTAACTGCCTGCACGAATGCCCGATTGCATGATGTTCCAGGCCGGTTGTAATAATATGGCTCTTTGGTTTTTCATTACCAAATGACCGGATTATCCAATTGTCCGATTCCGTACCTCCGCTTGTAAAAAATATTTCTTCCGGCTCTGCTCCTATCACAGCCGCAATCCGTTCCCGCATCTGAAACAACGTCTGTTTCACTTTCTGACCGGGTCTGTAATTCCCGGAAGGATTATAATATTTCTCTGTAAAATAAGGTTCCATCTCCTGCAGCACAGATGGATGCATGGCCGTTGTCGCCGCATGATCCATATAGATTTCCATAAGATATCAACTCCCGATTCTGCATATTTCCACTGAAATTCCATATAATGATAAATAAGTAACTTCAAGGTATCCCATTATGTCTGCTTCCACTCAAAAATCAATTATCAAAGGGACTTTGATTCTTACCATCGCCGGAATTCTTTCCCGTTTTTTAGGATTTTATAATAGAATATTCCTTACAAACCTGTTCGGTGCCAGAGAATTAGGAATTTATCAGATGATTTTTCCTGTCTATATGGTCATTTTCAGTTTCTGCTGTCAGGGTATTCAAACAGCGCTGACCAGACAAATTGCCCGTCCGAATCATAATATCTCCGCCGGTTTCTGTCTACTGAAACACGCCGTCCGGATTTCTCTTTTTCTTTCCATACTATGCAGCTTTGTTACTTTCTTTCTTGCAAAGCCTATCTGTTATCAGCTTTTACGCGCCACAGAATGTATACCATGTTTAAAGATCCTGTCACTGGCTTTTCCTTTTGTTTCTTTGAAGGGATGTCTTTCCGGTTATTTTATCGGCATTCAGAAGTCGGTTGAAACCGCATGGGGACAATTGGTCGAGCAAATTGCAAAAATCGGAAGCGTTTATCTTCTATCCGTCACTTTTTTCTCCATGGTTGTTCCAAAAGCATATTTTGCAGTCTGGGGAATCGTAGCCGGAGAAATAGTTTCATGCCTCCTGCTGTTATCCTGTTATCTATATCATCATAAACAGAATTCAAAGCAGACTATTGCCGGCTCCGGTCATTGTCCCCGTTCTTCCGGTTTTTATTGCCGTGAGCTATTAACCGATGCCGTTCCGCTCACCGTTAACCGCCTGTCTTTAACCGGTCTGCAGTGTTTGGAATCAATCCTGATTCCGCATATGCTGAACTTATATTTAAAGAATGGTGATCAGGCATTGATCCTGTATGGCACTCTGACAGGCATGGTTCTGCCCTGTATTATGTTTCCTACGACATTGACAGCTTCCCTGTCCACCATGCTCCTGCCTGCAATTTCTTCCGAACATACAAAAGAGCATAGTCATGCAATTTCCGGCATCATCCGAAAAAGCATCTGCTTTTGTCTGATCATCGGAATTTTCAGCAGTTTATTCCTGCTTTTTTTCGGAAATTGGTCCGGACAGTTTTTATTTCAAAGTGCCACTGCCGGCGAACTTCTTTTCCGGTTTGCATTACTATGTCCTTTTATTTATCTTTCTGCATGTCTTGCCAGCATTATGAATGGTCTGGGACTGGCCGGTAAAAACCTGCTATACTCTATAATCAGTATTGCGATTCGAATCATCTGCATCCTGACCCTGGTTCCTCAGATTGGATTAACAGGTTATATGTGGGGACTGATGCTCAGTTATCTTTTACAAACCGGTCTCCTTCTGATCAGTATCCGCCATTGCAGTGTCTGACTTATGCTTCTGTACTTAATGGTCTGGACCGTCTTTTCCGCACAAAAACCAGAACGATTCCGACTGCCAGAATCAAAGCCGGCAGACCCCATTCCGCAACGGCGCTGATAATGCGTGTCTGCATTGTTGTATATACATTTGTATCATACTGTATATCTTTACTGCGGATAGACATCTTGTCAGCATCGCCGACCAGATAATTGAATCCATTCAAAAGGAAATCTATATTATTTCCGGAAACAACTTCATCTACCTGATCCGTACACATATTGGATGATGCCAGTACGATCATACTGCCACTGCCTTCTTTTTCCGATAATGCAGCCAGATAGAACGGTCCGGTTATATCCTCATCTTCCCTCGACAGGTACTCCGAATCCAGATTCACTTTGGAAAATGCATAATTCGAAGTAGATAATAATCCTGTGACCGTCCGGCCGGTTCCGGTTTTTTCTGTCAGTCCCTTTGCGATTGGAACCAGAAGTGCCAGATTGGCTTCATACTGTTTTCGGGTGATTTCCGTATCATTTATAACCGGAATCATATAAGTCGGTGTCTCACCGTAGATTCGGGAACTATCCTGCTCCATCACGATTCCGTCTTCTGCCCGGATTCCATATGTTTCCATCAGATTTTCCAGATTTTCCAACACAATCGTAGCTTCCATAATGAAATATACATTGCCGCCATTTTCAATATAAGTCCGGATCTTATCACAGTCTTCTTTTGAAAAATCCGAAGTCGGCGCATTGATCAATACAATATCTGCATCCTCCGGAATTGTATCCAGATTAAGGAGTGACAGATCCTTGAGCGTATAATTATCACGTAATATCGCTGTCTGTATAGATGATGACAGATCCAGTTCATTATGACCGGTTGTCTGATATATAATCGATGATTCTCCGTCATTTACGGAATTAACCGCCGATGTCAACAATGGTTCAAAGTTTAATGATGTTTTATACTTTCCGTCATCTCCGGCTCCCACACTGGTGTATTTGTCAGAATCCAGATACACATGCTTCTCACCGCATACGACTATAATGCTGTCTTTGTTGATTGTAGTAGAACTATCTATATAATCATAAGCGAAATTCGGATATAAACTCAATTCCCGATATGCAACCTGAATATGAGAACTGGTTTTTGTATACTGTTTCAGTATCTGTGCATATCCGATTGGAAACCCTTCCTCGGAATCCAGCACATAGACCATGACATCCTGTTCCAGACCTTTCAGAATACTCTTTGTCTGATCTGAGATCGTATAAACCCCTTCCTGTGACAAATCCCACGAAAGATTCAGCTTTCCAACCAGAAGATTTCCGATAATTGCCACTGTCAGTACCAGTACAACTACAATGGATGAAGTTAATCCTAATCGGAACTTCTGATCGCTTTTTTTCATCTTTTTATTTTGGTCTTCCATATTCTCCTCCTATCTCCATCTGCGTCTTCTGATGATCCGGGTTGTCAGAAACAGACAAACCGCACTCACACTCAGCATATAAATAACAGATGAAAAGTTTAAGATCCCGTTCAGAAATTCCTCGTATCGTTTTTCAAGAGATAACCAGTTCAGACTGGAGGTCAGTCCATAAACAAACCAGTCCTTTTTCAAAAAATAAAGTCCGGCTGTTATCACTGCACCGGCCAGAACTGCAATCCCTGCTATCTGTATCTTTCTGGTATCCAGATAAAATATAACCGCAACTGCAATTATCACAATTCCAAAGAAAATCAGTGTTGGCACTGCTCCATCCGGTAAGATTGAAACAAGGCTGCCAAAAAACATCACAAGCAGTCCGATTACGGCACTTACGATTCCGGATATCACCGGTTCTTCTGTCAGGCTGGAGATCATAGTACCAATTGCCATCATACAGGCAGAAAACAAAATCATTCCAATGTAGCCGCTAATCGTATTGGCAATCGGAATATTCCCGAAAATACCAATTATTACAGGGAAAATACTGATGATCACAACACCTATCATAAATACTGTCATGCATGCAAAATATTTTCCAAGTACGATCTCCCAAACTGATACAGGTGCTGTCAAAAGCAACTGATCCGTCTTCTGCTTCTTTTCCTCCGCAAACATGCGCATGGTAAGAATCGGTACAACAATCGCATAAATAAACATCATATAATAACTATTACTCAGAACATATCCGGCAAAGTCATTATATCCATAAGAAATATTTACGATTGAAAAAAATATACCCGTAATGCAGACAAATAGTGCAAGGAATATGTAAGCCTGCATAGAGTGGAAATATGCTCCAAGTTCCCGCTTATAAATTGCTTTCATTTTCTTCCTCCTTACCTGTCAGCTTAATAAAAATATCTTCCAGCGACAGATGCTCTATATTCAAACTATAGACAACTATCTGATTCTGCGCCAGCAGCACAAACAAGGCATCCCTGACATCTTCATTTCCTGTTTCCGCTAATGCCCTAACTTCATATACTCCGGATTCTGTTTCTTTAATAGACTGAATTTCCTTTAACAGCTCCGTACTTCGCAATATCCGGCTGATTTCTGCCTTATCACCTTTTAAAACCATCCGCAGATGTCCGGCGTCCGTATTTTCATCTTCCAGCTTTCTGGTCTCGCTTTCAGCCATCACCTGCCCCTGATTCAGAATCAATATATGGTCGCATACAGATTCTATCTCTGACAATATATGGGAGCTGATAATTATGGTGTGTTCACCGGCCAATGACCGGATCAATTCCCGCATTTCAATAATCTGATTCGGATCCAGTCCAACCATCGGCTCATCCAGAATCAGCAATGGCGGATTCCCTGCCAGTGCCTGTGCCAGTCCGACTCTCTGCCGATAGCCTTTGGATAGCTGTTTTATAATTACGTTCCTATATTCCACCAGATTGGTCTGTTGCATTAGTTTCTCAGTCTCATCAGCTGCTGTATGTGTATTTTTACTTCCTTTCAGACAACAGACAAACTTCAGATATTCTTCTACTGTCATATCTGTATAAAGCGGTGGCTGCTCCGGCAGGTAGCCGAGTTCACTCCTGGCTTTTTTCGGTTTTTCCAAAAGGTCAATCCCATGAATTTTAATTTCACCTGATGTCGGTGCTAAATATCCGGTCACAATATTCATCGTAGTTGATTTCCCGGCACCGTTCGGGCCTAAAAGGCCGACGATCTGTCCCTCTTCTATATGAAAACTGATTCCTTTTAACGCCTCATGTTTCCCATAGTTTTTTACCAAATTCTTTACAAGCAGCATATCTGTCCCTCCTTATATTTCTCATGGACATTTATTTCTAAATAGAATACCGAAAAAATACGTCTAAATTGTGTTTTAAATACCATAAATAATATTTTTTATTTCCGGATGAGCCTGAATATCTCCCATCAACGTAATTCCAAGCCGCTCATGGTTCAAAAACTCCTGCATGAACCGGATCAGATCCTCTCTTTTTATCTGCTCCAATTCAGAAAGCATTTCCTCCGGAGAAATAAACCGGTCATAATAAAGAAAACTACGTGCATTATGATTCATGCGGTTATGTGTATTTTCCATGGACAGATACAATTCCGAACGGATCTGCGATAATGTCTGTCGGATTTCTTCCTCTGTCGGCCCTGTTTTCTGTAATTTCCGGATAACATCTAAGATTCCTTCACCTACATCACCTGCATGTTCCGGATTCATGCCTGCATATATCTGAATCGTTCCTGCATTCCGATAGGAACTTCCATACGAATAAATGCTATAGCAATGACCTTGTTCCTCCCGTATCTGCTGAAATAGTCTAGAGCAGGAACTTCCGCCTAAAATGCTATTTGCCATAGAAAGGATATAACTTCTGCAGTCTGTATGGCTAATTCCCGGAAAACCCATGCATAAATGCATCTGCTCGGTTTCTTTCTGAAAAACCTGTCGTATCGGATAATATGTCGGAGCATCTGATTTTCTTATACCCTTACCATGCGGAATTTCCGAGAAACTGCTTTCAAGCAATTCCCTTACTTTCTGTACATCAACATTGCCTGCCACTGATATCAGCACACGCTCCGCAACATAAGATTCTTTCCAGAACCTTACCAGTTCATCTCTTGTAATCCGTCTGACATTTTCTTCTTTTCCGGAAATAATATATCCAAGCGGACTGCCCTTCCATGCCAATTTCTGAAACTGTTCCTGTACCATATCTTCCGGAGAATCTTCATACATATCGATTTCATCCAGAATAATACCCTTCTCTTTTTCCAGATCATCTTCACGAAACACAGAATGGCACAACATATCACCCAGAATTTCTACAATAGATGGCAGCTGTTCATCCAATACTCTGGCATAAAAACAGGTCACCTCTTTTGCTGTATATGCATTCAGATCGTCTCCGAGCCGTGCTGTCTCGATTGCTATTTCCCGGGCACTTCTTTTCTCTGTTCCCTTAAACAACATATGTTCAATCATATGCGATATTCCATTATTCTGTTCTGTTTCATATGCCGAACCGACCTCAACATAAATGCCCAATGCAACTGAACGTACATTGGGCACTGTTTCGATTATAGTCCGAATTCCATTTGATAATTTACTCTCTTCTATCATATAAATATTCCTTATGCCTTTTTAGCTCTTGGATGAGCCTGATCATATATTTCTTTTAAACGGACAGCATTTCTTTTTACATAAATCTGGGTAGTTGAAATATCAGAATGACCTAACATTTCCTGCACTGCCTTTAGATCTGCCCCATTTTCAACCAGATGTGATGCAAATGAATGCCGGATCATATGTGGTGTAATATCTTTCTCAATTCCTGCCATATTGGCATAATGTTTGATTATTTTCCAAAAACCCTGTCTGGTCATCACGCCACCCTGATAGTTCACAAACAGATACTCACTTTCTTTATTCAGGGAATCCCGTCCCAATTGCAGATACCGCAAGATAGCTTCCTTTGCCACCCGCTCAAACGGAATTACACGTTCCTTTTCTCCATCGTGACAACAGATATAATTCATATGCAGATTCACATCCTGAACCTTTAACGAAATTAATTCCGATACCCGAATTCCGGTTGCATAAAGCAATTCCAGCATCGCCTTATCCCGCAATTCCTTCGGTGAATTGCCGGATGGCTGTTCCAATAGCAATTCTACTTCAGCCACAGATAAAATCTGCGGTATTTTCTTTTCTACATGTGGCGGCTTCAATTGTTCAGACGGATCCTGCCGGATTCTTCCTTTTCGTAATAAAAACACGAAAAAAGCACGAATAGACGCTACGCTTCTGGAAATTGTAGCTGTAGACATCCCCTGCTTTTCCAAATAAAGAACATAGCTCGTCAAACTGGTAGCTGTCACCATATCAACTGAAGTACGTCCTTGTTCTTCCATATATTTTTCAAATTTCACCAGATCCCTGCGATATGCCGCTATTGTATTTATACTCGAACGCTTCACATCTCTTAAATAGGTCTCAAAGTAACCAATCTCTTCACCCATTCAACAATACCTTTCACAATTCGCCGATATTGTTTTTATTATAATCAGTAATTCCTTAAAAATCAATATACAAAATATGCATTTTCAATTGTCTTAACTTCTCATAACCCACTGGATGAGTAATGGTGAGACAAACCCTTCTGCCAAAATACCGATCATTGTAAACAAAAGTGGTAATACAATACACTTCACCCCATAGCTGAATATATGCTGTGATTGTTCTTCCATCTTCCATCGCATCCGGATAAAACTTCCAAATGCTATAATATAAAGCAAACTATGCGGGAAAAACAAACTCACTGCAAACAACATCCCCTGAATACCCAGCCGTATTGTTTCCAACGAAAGGATCATTCCCCATATCATTCCGCCAAAAAACACTCCCAGCAGCACAATAATTGCCGGATTTCCCAAAAAGCCAAGCACACACAAAAACACAAACTGGATTCCTCTTTGGCGAAGCAGATAAAACAGAAAATCTTTTCTTGCCTGTTGAAGCCATCCGGCTGCCGAGTATTGATCCACTGCAAATATATACAGAAAATCAGATTTCATAAGGCCGGCTGTATTGGCCAGAACCGTCCCTGTTATAATACCTGTAAAGCATGTTAATATCAGCCATGAAATCCTTTTTTCACTCATGTGCCACCTCCGGATACTTCATAAATCCGGACAACATCCGGCTTATACTATATATGCTGCAGTATCAGAGTTTATTCGTATTGTCTCCGCTTTTTAACTGATAATACTGTATGGCGATCACTGTTTTTGCATCTATGATTTCACGATTTTTTATCATTCGCACCGCATCCTCCAGTTTCAGATAACAAATATCTATAAATTCTTCCGGATCCGGATGTCTCTCACAAGGAGTCAGCTTTTCCGCCAAATAAATATCTGTTTTTTCATCACATACACCGATTGCTCCATACACCTGTGCTATAAACTCCATGTTTCCGGCTATATAGCCGGTTTCTTCCTGTAATTCGCGTCTGGCACAGGTTTCACCGGATTTATCCGTCGGCTCTAACAATCCGGCCGGGATTTCATACACTTCTTTATCGACACTGTTGCGATATTGCCGGACAACTACCAACTTTCCGTCTTCTGTGATCGGCAATACGGCAGCTCCGCCGGAATGCCTGATCAAATCATATACTACTTTTTTTCCGTCAGGAAGCAGAAGTCTATCCCGGTAAACCTCAATAATTCCCCCGCGATATGCTAATTCTTCGCCTAATTTCTTATATTTTGCCATTCATTCTATCCTCCTGTGTTTCTAATCACCATCGTAATATATATCATCCGAATCTGCAAATAAAAAAACCGCCATAATACCAATCACTATTGATACTATGGCGGATGTTTTCAGCATTATGCTTCAATGACTCAATGTTTTGGACTACTTTGCAACATCAGTTGCACGGGATTCACGAATCAAGCTGACCTTAATCTGTCCTGGATATTCTAACTCACTTTCAATCTGCTTTGCAATATCATGTGCAAGAATAACCATATCCGCATCACTGACCTGCTCCGGAACTACCATTACACGAATCTCTCTACCTGCCTGAATAGCAAAAGTTTTATCAACACCATTAAAGCTGTTTGCAATTGCTTCTAACTGTGTCAGTCTTGTTGTGTATGTCTCCAACGTTTCACGTCTGGCACCCGGTCTTGCCGCTGAAATCGTATCGGCTGCCTGCACGATACATGCGATCAAGGATTCCGGTTCAACATCACCATGGTGAGCTTCTACTGCATTAATTACAATCGGAGATTCCTTATATTTCCGGCATAAATCAACACCAATTGAAATATGGGAACCTTCCATCTCATGATCTAAGGCTTTACCAATATCATGAAGAAGACCTGCTCTCTTTGCCATACGGATATCAACACCGATCTCACCGGCTAACAATCCACATAACTGAGCAACCTCAACGGAATGCTTTAATGCATTCTGACCATAACTGGTTCTGAATTTCATCTTTCCCAGTAACCGAACCAGCTCCGGATGAATGCCATGTACACCCACTTCTAATGTAGCTGCCTCGCCTTCTTCCCGCATTGCCGTCTCAACTTCTTTCTGCGCTTTCTCAACCATCTCTTCAATTCTGGCCGGATGGATTCTTCCATCAATGATCAATTTTTCCAGCGCAATTCTTGCTACCTCACGACGAATCGGATCGAAACTTGATAAAATGACTGCTTCCGGTGTGTCATCAATAATTAAATCTACACCTGTCAAAGTTTCAAGGGTTCTGATATTTCTTCCCTCTCGACCGATAATTCTTCCCTTCATTTCATCGTTTGGCAACTGAACCAGCGAAATTGTTGCCTCTGCAACATGGTCTGCAGCACATTTCTGTATTGCATTTACCACATATTCTTTCGCCTTCTTACCGGCTTCTTCCTTTGCCCGGCTTTCCATTTCCTTGATCATGACTGCAGTTTCATGCTTTACTTCATCTTCCACAGTCTTTAATAAGTAATCTTTTGCCTGTTCAGAGGTTAATCCAGAGATTCTCTCTAGTTCCTGCAGCCGCTTTGCCTGGAGTTCCTCAACCTTTGCCTTCTGCTTTTCAAGCGAAGCCTCTTTGGCAGCTAATGAAGCTTCTTTCTTTTCAATCTGTTCGGATTTACGATCCAAATTTTCTTCTTTTGAAAGAACTCGCTTCTCCATACGCTGTACTTCATTTCGACGCTCTTTAATCTCTTTATCAAATTCATTTTTGATCCGAAGATTTTCTTCCTTTGCGTCTAACAATGCTTCACGCTTCTTTGCTTCGGCAGTCTTGAGGGCTTCATCAATAATCTCTCGAGCTTTATCTTCAGCCTTGCCGGTCTTACTTTCTGCGACATTCTTGCGATATGCAATCGCAACAAACCACGTAATAACGGCAACCACTAATACTATAATAGCACAAATTATATATTGAATCGGGTCCACAGGAGCACCTCCTTATTTAGTTTTCATTGTACGAATACAACATAACAATTCTATACTTATTTGTGCATTATGTCAAGTCCTCTGAAAAAATCTTCTCACATTTTTGTATAAATGCCTAATCAATTTCAACACTTTTCATCAAAAAACAGATGTTTTTCATTCTTCCTGTACAATAGCAGTTTGTACAAGTACAGATTTTATCATTGCGTACGCATAGCCCTTCTGCATAAAGTATATGATGCATTTATCATACTGGCCGTCTTTTTCCATATCATGAGAATTCATATACTTTTCCACTGCCCGTTTCAATATCTGTTCTTCGTCATATTGATACAGTTCCAGATAGTCATCAATCTCTGCCTGCCGGATTCCTTTCATATACAATTTATCGAGAATCTGCCTACGATTCAACCGCTGGCAATGACTTGCTACATATTGTTCCGTAAATCTCTGATCATTAACAAAATCATACTGTTTTAAAAACAACAGAACTTCGTCTATTGTCTTTTCTGTATATTTTTTTCGACTCAGTTTCTGCCTGATCTGGAATTCCGACTGTTCCAGACAGGTCAGACTCCGAAGTGCATATTCTTTTGCCTGTACATATTCTGCCCGGTTCCGTTCCACAGCCTACTCCTCTTTTGCTTTACTCTTTGCCGTTCTGCCCGGTTTGTCTGTTTCCTCTGCAGTCTCTGCCTCTTCTGCTCCAATTCCGCATTTCTCACGGACTATTGTTTCTATTTCTGCCATTACCGCAGGATTTTCCTTCAGGTATGTCTTCGCATTCTCTCTTCCCTGACCGATTTTTTCTCCCTGATACGCGAACCAGGCACCGGATTTCTGAACCACCTCATTCGCAACAGCCAGATCAAGAATATCACCTTCTCTGGAAATACCTTCACCAAACATGATATCAAATTCTGCTTCTTTAAACGGTGGAGCGACCTTGTTCTTAACTACTTTTACTCTGGTACGGTTTCCGACAATGTCTGTTCCCTTTTTCAATGTTTCGATTCTCCGTACATCCAACCGGACAGAAGAATAGAATTTCAAAGCGCGTCCTCCGGTTGTTGTTTCCGGATTACCAAACATAACACCTACTTTTTCACGAAGCTGGTTAATAAAAATCACTACACAATTGGATTTACTGATAACCGCTGTCAGCTTTCGAAGTGCCTGAGACATCAGTCTTGCCTGCAGCCCCACATGGGAATCGCCCATTTCACCGTCAATCTCTGCCTTTGGGACCAGCGCTGCTACCGAATCCACAATTACAATATCCACGGCTCCGGAACGTACCATAGTTTCCGTGATCTCCAGTGCTTGCTCACCATTGTCCGGCTGTGAAATATACAGATTATCGATATCAACACCGATATTCTTCGCATATGCCGGATCCAACGCATGCTCCGCATCAATAAATCCTGCAATACCACCCTGTTTCTGTACTTCTGCTACTGCATGTAATGCAACCGTAGTCTTACCACTGGACTCCGGTCCGTAAATCTCTATAATTCTTCCCTTTGGTAATCCGCCAAGTCCCAGTGCAAGATCCAGACTCAGGGAACCTGTCGGAATCGTTTCTACATTCATCCCATTTCCGCTATCGCCAAGTTTCATAACGGATCCTTTACCATATTGTCTCTCAATCTGTGCCAGTGCGGCATCCAATGCTTTTAATTTTTCTTCACTTGCCATAATATCCTCCTAAGCAAAACATACGTTCGTTCTGTTCTAATCCTAATATATTTTTTCTGTTCTGTCAACTGCTTTTTATAATTCCCGTTTCTCTCCTCCCCATAAACAGATCCTTTCACTATATTCCCACATTATCATTTCACACATTTTCTATATTGTATCACACTTTGTCAATAAATAAAAGTTTTTTTATCATCTTGTTTTTTATTCTTTTTTCCTTTATAGTAAATTATATATGATAATTTTGATCAGGAGCGTTTCTATGCAGATTACAGGTATTATTGCTGAATATAATCCATTTCACAACGGTCATGCCTACCAGCTGTCACAGGCGCGTGAACAGACTCATGCCGATTATATTGTTGTTATTTTAAATGGGAATTTTATGCAGCGCGGTGTCCCTGCCATTTTAAATAAATATCAACGGGCTGCGATGGCAGTTGCCCAGGGTGCGGATGCCGTATTTGAGCTTCCGACATTATACGGGACTGCAAGCGCTGAATTCTTTGCTTACGGCGGCGTTCGGTTACTTGATGATTTAAATTGTATTTCTGCTTTATGTTTCGGATGTGAGGATACCTCCCTTGAGCTTCTGCAGCAACTGGCTGATTTTCTGATTGAAGAACCTGAAAATTATCGTTGTATCCTGAATCAGGCATTATCCGACGGACTCTCCTTTCCAAAAGCCAGACAGCATGCTCTCCATGCCACATTTCAGGCCTCTGACGCTTCCTCAGAACAGTTGGATACTCTGCTAACCTCTCCCAATGCCATTCTTGGTATTGAATATTTAAAAGCACTCCGGCAGCTTCAAAGTTCTATCACACCTGCTATCTGTCTCCGCACGGATACCGGATACCATAATACTGCACTGACCGGCCGTTTCTGCTCAGCCACCGCTATCCGCAAAGCTCTACTTTCTCATGGCTGCACCGAAAATCTGCTTCATTATCTGCCAGCAAGCACATATAGCATTCTTCAATCTGGTTGTCATATGCAGTCTCCTATTTCGCTTGATGACTTCTATCCTTATCTCCAGTATTGTCTCTGGAATCCGGCTCGTCCGCTCACAGAATATCTGGATATCAATACCGAGTTATCAAACCGGATTCAGACTTTATATGACCCGGCATTATCCTGCTCGGAATTTTTAGATCTTCTTGTTAATAAGTCTTATACAAAAACCAGGATTCTACGTTCCCTGCTGCATATTCTGCTGGATATCCGTAGTGAACAGATGATGCTTCAGCGCAAAAGTAATAGCATGCATTATGCCCGATTGCTTGCCTTCCGTCAGGAAGCAGCGCCTTTACTTAAATATATTAATGCGCATTCTTCTATTCCTGTTATCAATAAGGTGTCCACCGGACTCCGGCAATTAAAAAATACCGACTCTCTCGGAGCTTCTCTGCTGGAACAGGATATTGCAAGTGCACATTTATATGAACTGGCTGCCAGCCGGCATTATCAGCGTAATCCGGTCAATGATTTCCGTGCCGGTATTTTTATCGATTCCCAGTCATAAACTATACCAATTCCACTTGGGACACTTTATATGCGCATAGCCTTTTTTCGTCATTTTTTTATTACAGCCTTTTTAATTATGCTGCTGACGATGATGTTATTTCAGGCCCCTTGTGTCATTCAGGGGGCACATACCGGTCTTGAGTTATGGTACGAAGCTGTTCTGCCATCCATCCTGCCCTTTATGATCATTACCACTCTTCTGTTACAGCAAAGCACGGGCCGTTTCATCTGTTTTCTGGGCCTTTTATGCGGTCTTCCTATTGGTGCTAATCTGGTAAATATTCAATTTACTCAACAATTATGGACAAAACGACAGGCAAATATCCTGCTTTGCATCTGTAATATTACCAGCCCTATGTTTATCATGGGATACGTTCTGCACCATACTCTCCGTAATCAGATAGCCGTCCTTCCCTTTCTGCTCTCCGTCTATCTGCCTGTCTTCCTGTATTTTCTTGTTTTTTTGCTTGTTTCCGCTTCTGAAAACAAAAAGCATTTAAGTCCTAAATCCACATCTGCCCTTCCGCTCTCTTTTGATCAGATTGTTCATCAATCACTTCAGGTCATTTTAACGATTGGAATTACTATCATGCTATTCTGCATTGGTATACAATTCTTACTGAAGATCATCCCACCTTCAAATATCATTCTCCGAACCATAATTTCCGGGCTGGAGATTACAAACGGAATTCATTTAATTACAGCCTTCCCTATCTCTTTAAAACAGAAGACAGCTCTGATTGCCGGTCTCACATCTTTCGGCGGCATCTGCAGCATTCTGCAGACTAAGCATGTGATCACCAGCCACGAGCTGTCTGTGTTTCATTATAGTCTTATAAAGTTATGCATGGGACTTTCCAGTTATCTGCTTGTACATTTGTTCTACATAACTCACTTATTCGCCGAATAAGTCATCCTCTTCATCCTCATACTCGAACACTTCATCATCCTCGCTCTCGGCAGGGACATTTTTCGGTGCCGGCTGTATATTCTCTTCCTCCTGCTCCGGCTGTGCATAGGATGCCTGCTCTTCATAATTCTCCTGCGGTGCAAATGCACTGTCCACATACTGTGGTTCCGGTGTGATTTCTGTTTCCTGTGCACGCAGCATTGCCTCATGCTGTTCTTCTATTTCGCTTCTGTTTGCTCCGATAACAGCAATATTGTTCTGTAAAGACTCAATCAGATTCTCATAATTTGTCTTCTCAACTTCCATTGTAGTCTGAATATACTTTTCAATATCATTTAACATACCGGTTGTATATTCCATCATACCCAGACGAATCTCTGTTGCTTCTGCATTTGCCTGCTCAATAATTGAATTCCGTTCCATATTGGCCTGGCGGAGAATCTCTTCTGCCTGCAGATTTGCCAGTGTTACGATTTCACTTTCCTCTACCATTTTCTGTGCCTGATCATTTGCCTCGGCAACGATTGCTTCAGCACGGGTTCTGGCATCAGTCATAATACCTTCCTTATTCCGCATTATTTTTTTACTGCGCTCCAGATCACTCGGCAGCTTTAATTTTAACTCTTTTAACAATGCCTGCAGTTCACTCTTTGGCACCACAATCCGGTCTGATGAAAATGCAGCGAACTTACAGCTGTCAATATATATTTCAATCTCATTGATCATATCTTCTACACTTTTCTTACCCATGATTATCCTCCTGATTCTATATTTAGTCCGTTATTTCTCAGTATTATATTTTGCTTCCAGCAGCGGCACTACATTTGCCGGCACAAAGTTTGATACATCGGTTCCGTAACTGGCATACTCCTTAACCATACTGGAACTTAAGTAAGAATACTGTATATTCGTCGTTAAAAATATGGTATCGATCTCCTCTGCCACGATTCGATTACTCTGTGCAATTTGTAACTCATATTCAAAATCTGTCACTGCCCGTAACCCACGCACAATCACATGTGTATCGGTTTCTCTGGCAAAATCCACTAACAAACCGGAAAATGCCTGTACGGAACAGTTTTTAATCAAAGTCGTTGCTTCCTTTAACATATTAACACGTTCTTCCACAGAAAACAATGGAGATTTCGAACTGTTATTCAGAACTCCCACTATAATTTCATCAAAAATCTCTGAAGAACGTTTAATAATATCCAGGTGCCCCAACGTCACCGGATCAAAACTTCCGGCATAAATTGCACGTCTCATATTTGTCACCTCATAATAAAAGTATGTTTATTGGTTTTATATTCTTTCACCCTCTGTATCGTAAATGGCAATTCTTCCAGATAATCAAATTCCGTTTCCAGGCTGGATTCCACAACGATCAACGTATCTTCACCGACCAGTTCGGTAGCCGCCAGTGCATAAAGCACCTCCCGTTCCAGTGCATGGTTATATGGCGGATCCATAAATATAATATCTATCTGCTTTTTCCGGTCCGCCAGCATACGGATAGCGCCGACTGCATCGCAAGCCAACACCTGTGCCTTATCATTCAAACCGGTATGTTTTAAATTTTCCCGGATCACAGATACAGCGTTCCGGCTATTATCTACCAAAACTGCATATTCAGCTCCCCGACTCAGGGCTTCGATTCCGATTCCACCGCTTCCGCTGAATAAATCAAGAAATATACATCCCGGGATATCCGGTGCCAGGATATTAAACAATGTCTCCTTGATCCGATCTGTTGTCGGCCTCGTATCCATTCCCGGAACTGTTTTCAATTGTAAGCTTCTGGCCGTACCGGCAATCACTCTCATTTCTGTTCTCCTTCCATACCCGGTTCTTTATCAATGTTTTCCCAGAATCTGATCCCGGATCCATTTTCCTGTCTCAGACAGATCATCCTCACTCCATCCGGAAGTTTTAGAGCATCCGGAAGAGATCAGTGCAGATGTTTCTGCCTTATTTGAAAGACTCCACGAGCAATAACTGAGCTGATTTTCATCAATCAGATCGAACCATTTTGCTGCCTGATCATAATCATTGCTTCCGTTTCCGGAGGCATCACAGATACTGAATTCTGAAACAAATACCGGTAATCCTTTATCTAATGCATAGCTTACTTTACTCCGGATACCATCTGTATGAGTTGCAGCATAGAAATGAATGGCATACATAATATTCGTCTGTCCGGTAATCGGATTATCCGCAGCTGCATCCACATCCTGTGACCAGGTCGGCGTTCCGACAATTATGATCGCATCCTTATCATTTTTCCGAATGATTGGAATAATTGTCTCTGCATATGGTTTTACACTTCCATCCCAGGTAGCTCCGCCATTCGGTTCATTACAAATTTCATATATTACATTATCATACTTTGCATACTTTGCCGACATTTCTGCGAAAAAGTCCTCCGCCTCTCCCTGATATACCGTTGGATCCTGATCATGTAAAATATGCCAGTCAATGATCACATACATGCCGAGTTCTGTTGCGTATTCTACACCATCACTGACTAACTGCTTCAATTGTTCCCGATTCCCATCTGTACAATATCCGCCATTCTCATCCGTATACATTGCCAGACGAACAACATTCGCTCCCCAGTCATCCCGCAGGGTCTGAAAAGCATCTTTATTTACATACTCCGGAAACCACGCCAGACCATGTGTGCTGACACCCTTTAACTGATATGGAGCTCCGTTCTTATCCACCAGCTGTGTTCCTTTTACCTGCAAAGCACCATGATTCTCCAACGGAGTCCCTGATTCAATAACCGGTTTCTCAGCCTCTGTTACAGCCTCTGTCGTCTTCTCTTCCGTATCCTCTGCCTGACTTCCGTCCTGCTTCTTACCGTCAACCGTAAATGACTGAATGGATGGCTGAAGCTTCTCCGGCGTATCCATATTAAATCCTATCTCTACAGTAGAACCCTTTGCGACGGCGGCTCCCCAGTCCTTTGCAGTCACTGTCAGTATCGTTCCGTCAATACCGGTCTCACAGCCCCAAGCTTCCGTTACTTTACTTCCTTCCGGCACTTCAATCTGTGCATCCCAGGCTTTTACATCTGCAGCACTCCGGTTCGTAAATGACAGACTATACGTTCCGCCATAGCCATCTCCGCTTTCCCAGCTGGAACTTACTGTAACCTTCAGCTGATAGTCACTGTTTTTCACGGATTTTTCCGTTGCTTTCGCCTGTTCCGTAGTATCTTCGCTTTTCTGCTCCGTCTCTGACTGTGTTCCTATATCGGAAACCGGTGTCGTCTTCTTTCCTTTTCCGATCAAAATGCCGCAAACCAAAGCCACTGCCACTGCAAAAAACGCAATTACCGCTATCAGCACCTGTTTTTTATGTTCTTTTAACCACATACGTATCTTCTCCCTTACATTATTAGCTTTCAGTATATCATTTCCGTTATCAAAACACTAGATTTTTTTACAGATTTAATGCCATGTCCAGCTTTTCGGATAGTTTATAATGTTCGATATGTTCAAAGTCATATTGTCTACGTTCCAGATATCGGATTGCTGACTGCGCCTCTTTCAGCACGTCCGCATCTGCATAAATATCCGCAATCCGGAACAGGCACTCTCCACTTTGCGCCGCGCCAAAAAAATCGCCGGGTCCGCGTAACCGTAAATCTTCATTTGCTATATGAAATCCATCATTGGAATGGTACAGTACATCCAAACGCTCTTTTGCTTCTTCTTTATCGGATGTATTGATCATAATGCAATATGACTGTGCCCTTCCTCTTCCGACACGTCCGCGAAGCTGATGGAGCTGTGCCAGGCCAAATCGTTCCGCATTTTCTATCATGATCACCGTTGCATTCGGATTATCAATTCCAACTTCGATAACCGTCGTTGAAACCAAAACCTGTATCTCATTGGCATAAAACTGCTCCATAATCTGTGATTTTTCTTTCTGGTTCATCTTTCCATGCAGATATGCTACCTGAATATACGGACTTAAGTTCATCCGTAGCTGTTCAGCATAATCGATAACATTTTCGGCTTCCATTCCTTCACTGCTTTCCACCATTGGACATATTACATATGCCTGATGTCCATTGCCGATTTCTTTTTCGATAAAGTGATATGCATTTTCTCGCGATTCTGTCCCTACAACGCAATTTTTAATCGGTAATCTGGAGGCCGGCATTTCATCCATAATCGAAATATCCAGATCTCCATACAAAATAATTGCCAGTGTTCTCGGAATTGGTGTTGCGCTCATTACCAATATATGCGGTTCTCTGCCCTTTTCCGCCAGTTCCTCTCGTTGATGAACTCCAAATCGATGCTGTTCATCCGTGATCACCAGCGCCAGGTCTGCAAATTCCACTGTATTCTGAATCAATGCGTGTGTTCCGATCACAATCTGTATTTCCTGTGTTTTTAGAGCTTCTACAATCTTTCGTTTTTCTTTCGCCGGTGTGGAGCCTGTCAATAATGCGATTTTTACCGGAAACGGTTTCAGCATTTTACTGATAGTCTCATAATGCTGGGATGCCAATACTTCCGTCGGTGCCATCATAGCACCCTGATAGCCTGCTTCCGCCGTCATCAGCAGTGCAAGTACCGCTACGATTGTTTTTCCCGATCCAACGTCTCCCTGTACCAACCGATTCATAACAGAAGCTCCTGCCATATCGTCGGCAATTTCACCAAATACCTTTTTCTGGGCTCCGGTTAACTCATACGGAAGTCCATCAATGAGTCTTTGGCTCCAGGTACCTTTTCCGATCAAATACTGATTTTCAATCTTAGACCGATGGATTTCCAGTCTTCGCATCGCAAGCAGAAACAGGAAAAACTCATCAAAAACCAATCTATGTCTCGCTTTTTCCAGTTCTTCATAATTTAACGGAAAATGAATCTGCCTTACCGCATCCGGATACGCCATCAGCTGATACCGCTTGGGAATATCAATCGGCAAATATTCCTGCATCTCATGGATCACACCACCGGCAGCTTTAATATCTTTTTGTATTCTTTTGTTGGTTAAGCCTTCTGTTAATGGATATACCGGCTGCAATTCTTTACGTTTCTCCAGATATTGTGCTTCTGAATAATATTCCGGATGCTCCATTACTTTCTGATAATTTCGAACTGCTACAGTACCTACGAAAATAAATGTTTGTCCAATATGAAATACTTGCTTTATAAAAGGTGCATTAAACCATACCAGTTTCAGACTTCCCGTATAATCCTTTGCCTGAAAGCTGACTACCGTTAATGTCCGCATTTTTTTTAATTCCACGTAAGAATTTACAGTCGCACGGATCGCAACCCGTTCTCCGATCGGTACATCTGCAATTTCCACAGGTTCATCATATTTTAAATATGTCCTTGGATAATGTTCCAGGAGATCTTCGATTGTATTGATTTTCAGCTTTCGATATAGAGTTTTGGTTTTATCGCCAATTCCTTTTAGTTCATCAATCGGATCTGTTAACCGCATAATATCTTCTCCTCGTTTCCGTAGCAAAAGAAAAAGCTGCTACATCCGTAACAGCTTTTCAAAATTTCTTATTTGAATTTACGTTTTCTAGCAGCTTCAGACTTCTTCTTACGTCTTACACTTGGTTTTTCGTAATGCTCTCTTTTACGAATCTCCTGCTGAATACC
>HF991369.1:198121-228588 GCA_000431515.1 Clostridium sp. CAG:632
CCTGCTGAATACCTGCCTTTGCGCAGTTTCTTTTGAATCTGCGTAAAGCACTATCTAATGTTTCGTTTTCTTTAACTACTACGTTTGACATGACCTCACACCTTACCTCCCTCCAATTGTGTATTGTGCAATACATAACTGTTTGGGTATTTTTAGCACTAAGTTAGTGTATAACAAGTATCCACCCTTTGTCAATACCATTTTCTAACTTTTCGTAATTACTTTCTGCTTTTTATGGTTTTTCTACTGTTTTCCGGTTATCATTCTGGCAATTGTTTCATAATCTGTACCTACTGCAACCGAATATTCGCCGGTAACAATTCTGGATGAATATCCATTCTGTTCCAAATATTGGTCAAATTCAGAAGCATTTACTACACCCTGATCTTGAAGCAAGGTTGCTACGTTCCAGGAATTCATCCCACTAACGATTGTAAATGTCACCACTGTTTCTTTGGATTCCTCTGTTGTTTCACCTGTCGATGCTTCTGTCCCGGATACAGACTCAGATTCCGTTGGATTATCTGCAGCAGCATCCGTACTGTTATCCGCCGATGCTGTCTGTTCCGTATCCGTCTCCTCTGTTTCCGTATCTGATGGTTTCTCAAGCTGTTCAAGTACAGACTCCTGTTTTACCATACCCAGCTCTTGTGCCCGTGTAATCACTTCTTCGTCTGTCATTTCCGGTTTCCCGGAGACAAGCAATGTGGTCAACCAGACTATTGCCGTAAACAGAATCCCTACTCCAATCCCTCGCAAGTAATATTTCCGTTTCATTTTGCCTCTCCTTGATATAAATCCACCACTAATTTCACTTCACCCACACCAAGGCCAAGCTCTTTGGCAATCTCCATAATACTCATTCCGTTTCGTTTCATTTCCAGGATAATATCATTCGTATTATCCTCCTGCTGTACCGGCATTTCTGCCAGTTTTTCAAACTCTGTCTCTTCCGGCTCGCCGAATTCTTCTTCCGGCTGTAGCTGTGGCTCTGTCTCTGCATATGCCTCTATTGCCAGTTCATTTGCTTTTTTTAATTCGGCACTTCTGGCTTCTGCTTCCGACACCAGTGCTTTCAATTCCTTTTCCTTATCTGTCAGCATACTATATAGAAACATGACCTCTTTATGGTTTTTTTCTATTTCATCACAGACAGTAACCGCATAATCTCCAAGTGCCATCATTTTTTCATTGCTCATGGTTGACAGCGACTGATCCGCATTATATAAGATTTCTTCAACATCCCCTGAAATCTTATCACTGACTCTGCGCTGCAACACTGCGATTTCTTCCTCATTCAACTCATATTCATCCGTAATCCGATTAATTTCCGCAGTGTTACTCTCCGTATCCGTTTCTTCCGTCCTCTTCATGCCTGCAACGCTGATAACAATGCAGACAATTCCAACTATTATTACAATTATTACCGGTAACATATGTCTCTTCTCCTGTCAGATTTTTATATCAAAATTGACCCAGGATTCTCCTGGCTGTTGCTTTTTTTCCTCGGAAGTATTATCTTCATCCCGCTTTTTCTTCCGTTTCCGGCTTCCATCATAAGAATTATTTCCTTTTTCTTTGGCATCATATCGATATTCCAACAGCTCGGAATCTTCTTTGGAAATCACTGCCTCAGACTGTTGCCTTACTTCTTTTGCCAGTTCCGCACTTCCCTGTGCATTCTGCAATACAGCATGCTGGTTCGCATTATGCTGTTGTGTGCTTACATTATTCGTCTGTGGAAGAATCATCTGCATATCTACAGGTCGAATCATAAATTCTCGCCTCCTATCAGCATCCGGACATGACTATCTCGCCATCCTCTAAGTAAAATTGACAGTATTTTCCTGTATCTTTCACAACATACATGCTATTGGAAATCTGAATCCGAACTCCGGAATAAATGGCATCACTGACTTTTAACCTTCCGTTCGCATTCGCTTCAATTGCCTTTGTCGCATTCTCAATAATAAGTTTAAGCTCTGTCTGTCGTTCCTCCAGCTGTGCCCTGTCTTCCCCGGCCTTTTTTATAATTGGGATCTTATCCTGTGGAATTCCCTGACCGCTCTCCATTCTTTTTTTGAATAAAACCAGTACCTGAATACATTTTTCAATCATATCCTGATTCTCAGTTAATTCTTTTTGTGCATCTTTTAATTGCTCATACACTAATGGATCCACACCAATCTTAACATTCGTCTCCGTACCCATCTGATTTCCGATGGTTTTTACCTGGATCAGATTTCCCGCACTTAAAGTTCCGCCAATTGCAAATGATTTACGTCCTTCACATAAAATCTTATCACCCGCTTCCACCGTACTATGCAGAATCGAACCGGAACGTACAGTTCCTCCTGCTTTTACAGTTGCGCTCTCTATGAATTTTGTCAGAACGTCCCCTTCCGCAAAGAGCAATCCCCGGTTCATTCCCTGGATTCCACGGCTGAGTACAATATTTCCTCCCGCATACAGACTGGCGCCTTCCACAACGCCTTTCACCTGGATATCTCCCTTTGCATGTATGCTGAAACCTGTACGGACATTTCCGTTTACGATCACATTTCCTTCATATACAATATCACCGGTAGATGCATCTATATCAGCTGCTACTGTATATGAATTTGATACAAATACCATATCCCCTTCGAGCTTTACATCACCGGAAACTTCACTGAATATCTGAAGCTTATCATCCGAAATACGAATATTTTTTCCGTATTTCAACGTCTTCTTTCTAATTTTATGTGGATTTAATGGATTTCCAAACACATCCATACCCGGAATTCCTTCTTTTTCCGGCGTCAGAGTTGCCAGGAGCTGTCCTTCTTTTACTTCCGTAAATATATTTAACTGATGAAAATCAACAGAACCATCCTCATTCATCTTTGGCTTTGCCAGCGGATTTGTATCAAAGAGGTACTCAATCACAGCATCCGATCCTTCTACTACTGCTTTTCCCTTTGCCACCGGTATTGTCTGACAGTAAATAGGTGTTGACACAAGCCGGTCAATGATCGGCTCCACGATTCCATATCCAACCTTAGCTCTTGTCAAACTTCCGAGAATCATTTCCTGACTTAACGGTGCACCATGATTGGATGGCGGATACAATCTGACTGCTGCTGTCATACGATCTTTAGCTATCTGTACCTGTACATATGCGGCTACCGGACTGATTTTTTTCTCCATCAGCTTAATAGTAACCGGGCTGCTGAGCATACGCAGTGTCTTCGTTAATGTTTCCAAATCATATTCATAAATCTTAACATCATTCAGATAGGACATGACCTCTGACAAATCAATCGGCATTCCGCCATCCTGCTGCGGAAACAGCCGGATATATGTACCTTCTTCCTCCAGATGCAATTGAAAATATCCATTTCGTTTTGTCATGCGCTCACCTCACTATCCCATCAATATGCCATATTGACTGCCCAATATCTGTTTCATCTTCTGCAACGCTTTTGTATGAAGCTGCGACACTCGGGATTCAGATACTTCCAAAACTGAACTGATCTCTTTTAATGTTAATTCCTCATAATAATAAAGGACTACCACCATTCGTTCCTTTTCTGTAAGCTTATCCAATGATTCCTTCAAAAGATTTTTCAATTCTTCTTTTTCATAAACCTTTTCCGGTTCATTGTCTGCGTATTTCTGATTATCAAACGCCCGGACTTCTATTCCCTGCTCCACAAACTCATCAATGGATGCAATTCCGGTCACTTTTGTCTGTCCCTGCCATACATAATATTCTTCTAATGAAATATCTAACTCTTTTGCAATCTCCTCATCGGTCGCTGTTTTATCCTCTGCGCTTTCCAACTTTGTGATTGCTGCATCAATCTGCCTTTGCTTCTGCCTGACAGACCTTGGAATCCAGTCCATCTTCCGAATCTGATCTAAAATCGCTCCTCGAATCCTTAAACTGGCATATGTTTCAAATTTAATTCCTTTTCTATAATCAAATTTATCAATTGCATCAATCAATCCGAAAATCCCGTAACTGACCAGATCCTCATACTCCACGGTATATCCCAGGTACATGCTCAACCTTCCGGACACCAGCTTTACTAATGGAACATATTCAATTATCAGTGCTTCTCTGGTTTCAGAATCCTGTTTTTGCGAATACTTTTCCCAAAGTTTTGACCGCTTTGCTTCGTCCATGTAGCCACCTCGTTATTACTCATCCTGTTCCGTTTTTCCCGTTTCCTTTGTCTGATCATCTTCCGGCTGATCTGATGTTTCCTCTTTCTTTTCAGAATGAATAGCACGCTCGATCACGCGTATTACAATAGAGGAAATAATATAAAAAACAATAATTGTTCCCAAAAGCCAGATCAGAGCTGATATAATCGGTCTCTTCAACACAAAATTACTGATCAGCACAATCATGGCTGCCAAAAGAACAATAAACGGCCTCAGCCACCTTAATTTCATTTTTCTGCCTCATTTCCCTTAAATCACAATTTCAGGCTGCCCGACTGCCCGAATGGTCAGACCGCCCGTCTCAGGATTAAATATAATGGTTCTCCCATAATTTTTACCTGTATCTTCCGCCAGCAGCGGAATCTTAAACTGTGCCAGCAATTCTTTAGCTGCCTGTACATTCTGGGCTCCTATACTGGTAATATCATTCTCCTCTGAAAAATCGAACATAGCGGCACCGCCTGCCATCTTAGCTGTCAGGTTTTTCATATTTGTACCTTGTTTCAACATCTCCTGCAACATATCCTCCAGTCCGGAATCAACAAATTTCGAACGATTGCTGTTGTTTCGGATTCTTGTACTATCCGGAAGCATTGCATGAAGCAGTCCGCATCTGCCTGTTTTTGAATCAAATATCACAATTCCAACACAGGACCCTAAGCCAATTGTCGTAATTTTCTGTGGCACACTACATATTCCATAGTCTGCCATTCGAACTTTAATCATTGAATCCATAATCTTTCACACTTTATATCCCCAGTTTTTTTCGAATCGTATTATACGATTCAGAATCTGCAATCATCATAATATGACCTTCGATTGAAAGATCCTCTCCCTCAAACTGTGATTCTATCCGAAGCACCTCATCCCGTTCCCGGCTGTTTACAACTGCCGGGAAGCTTAAAATTGCGCCTGCCATATCAATTGCCAGCATTGGATTGGACGGCCGCATCCGGATTCCGGTCAGTGTTTCTAACGAAGCAAGATAAGAACTGATCAAAATATTGCCAATTTCCTTAACAGCAGATAAATCCACATCATCAAACAAATCAATGGATGATAATTCCAGCCCCATTAACCGGTTTACCAGACGATGAGCATCTTCTATATCCAGTGCAAACAATACAAATCCTTCGATTTCTCCACTGATATTGCTCATAACGCCTGCAATGACATTTTCGGCACCGCCTATACTCTCTACGAACTCATCCAGATTCATAAAAGATACCTTCGGCATTTTCATGGTTAATTTGGAATTCAAAAGTACAGATAGGGCAGTTGTCGCATTTCCTGCACCGATCGTACCGAATTCCGTAAGGACATCCAGTTCTGTTGCATCCATCTGTGACATTTCCCCTCTCTCCTTTCTAGTCTGTTATAATTCCGTTAATATTCACCAAGGAAATCAATGTATCCTTATATTTTCCTATTCCTGTAATATAATAATTACTATCATCTCTTCCATTATCATAAGCAACCTTTTCGATATCTTCTTCCGGCATAGTTACCACTTCTCGCACCTCATCAACCAGAAGCCCCAGCAATGCACTCTGTTCAGGTTTAATAATAATGATTCTTGTTGTATTACTGATTTCATCTTCTCCTAATTCCAGCTTCTTATGCATACTCATAACAGGGATGATTTCTCCACGAAGATTAATGACCCCGAGAAAATACGGTTGTGTCTTCGGTACCCTTGTAATCTTCTGCATTCTGACAATATTATCTACATAAGCAATATCAATTCCATACTGCTCACATCCAATCTTAGCAACTATATACTGTTTATTTTCTTCCTGCTTTTGTACTTCTGCCATAGTCTTCACCCCCTAAACCAATGTATTTGCATCTATGATCAATGCAACTTCTCCATCACCCAGGATGGTTGCTCCGCTGAACATCTTATGTATATAAATATATTTGCCCAGAGGTTTGATTACTATTTCCTGCTGTCCGATCAGGTTGTCAATCACCAGTCCTGCCTGCTTGTCACCCTTCTTCACAATGACTACAACAAGACTTTCATTCTCTTCCTCGCTTGGTTCCAGATCCAGAACCTGATCTAATCGAACCAAAGGAATCACTGTTCCACGCAGATTAATAACCTCTTTATTCTGTACCAATTTTACATCGGATTCCATAATATCCTCAACGGTAACAATGGAATTTAAAGGAATTGCATATTTCTCATCTCTGATTTCCACCATCAATGCCTGAATGATTGCAAGCGTCAACGGCAACCTGACAATAAATGTCGTTCCTTCTCCAAGAACCGTATCTACTTCCACATCACCGCCAAGTCCTTCAATCTTACTCTTAACAACATCCAGACCAACACCTCGTCCGGATATATCGGATACCTTTTCCGAGGTAGAGAATGCCGGTTGGAACAACAGATCGATTGCTTCCTTATCAGACATCATTTCTGCCTGTTCTTCTGTAATAGTTCCTTTTTTGATTGCGGATGCTTTTACCTTTTCCACATTAATGCCGGCACCATCATCTGCCACTTCAATCGTTACATTATTTCCATCCTGATATGCATTCAGACGAATTGTACCAACCTGTGGCTTACCGAGTTTAATACGGTCAATAGTAGACTCCAATCCATGATCGGCAGCATTCCGGAGCATATGCATCAATGGATCACCAATCTCATCAATAACAGTCCGATCAAGCTCGGTCTCCTCACCGGTCATGATCAGCTCCATCTCCTTGTTCAGCTTTTTGGACAGGTCGCGGATCATTCGCGGGAACCGGTTTACTACACTTTCTATCGGAACCATCCGGACCTTCATAACTGACTCATGAAGATTCGTTGTAATCCGCTCCAGATATTCAATCTGCTCATTAAACTGCTGTGTCTGGCTTCCTTCTTCACTGGCGCTGGCAGATACCAGGCCATTTTTAGCAATGATCAGCTCACTAACCAGATTCATCAGATCATCCAATTTCTCAATATCCACACGTACGGAACGGTTGACAACCGGTTTCTTTTTTGCTTCCGCTGCCGGCTTCTTCTTGGAATCAGCAGATTCTTTTGGCTTTTCTTCTTTTATTTCTGCGGTAGCCGCTGCTTCTTTCGGAGTATCTTCCTGCTGTGCATGTGTCACAATTTCTTCCGGTGTAAATGGTTCCAGCACAACTTCTTTAATTTCAGAAACATTAGAAATCACTTTCCGCACCTGATCAGCCGGTTTATCAGAAATAATAAACATACTGAAATCAAAGTCAAATTTCTCATCTTCAATATCCTGGACACTCGGTTCTGACTTAATAACCTCACCAACCGATTCTACACCTTTGAATACCAGAAATGCTCTGGCTGCTTTTAAAATACAGGTATCCTGAATATAGACCGTAACTCCGTACACATTCATTCCATTTGCAATTGCTTCCTTCATGGCATTCTGCTCAAAATCTGCAATTGGCAGCTTTAAGAATTTGCGTTTATCTCCATCGGAAGCTTCCTGTGCCTTCGCAGACTCTTCTGATGCCGGCACCGCTTCTTTTACAGGTTCCGCCTCTGATGAACTGCCCTTTAATGCATCATTTAGAAGCTGAATAACCTCTTCGTTATCTTCCGTACCTTCGTCTGCTGTTTCCTGAATATTTGTCAGATATCCCTCCAACGCATCCAGACATTTAAATACAATATCCACAATATCCGGAGTTACTGACATTTTACCATTACGGATCTCGGAAAATACATTTTCCATATCATGGGTTAAGCGCTGCATTCTCTTAAATCCCATCGTTCCTGCCATTCCCTTTAATGAATGTGCTGCACGAAATATCTCATTCACCGTATCAATATTTTCCGGATCCTGTTCCATGATCAGCACCTGGTCATTTAATGTCTGCAGATGTTCCTTCGATTCATCAATAAATATTTCCAAGTATTGACTTAAATCCATTTAGCATACCCCCGTATAATTTATAATTGCTTTTGCCATCTGATCCAATGGTACTACCTCATCGGAAAGCCCGGACTGTGCTACCATCTTTGGCATTCCATATACCGTGGATGTTTCCTTATCCTGACTGATGACATATACATTTTTCTCCTGACACAGTTTTCCAATACCTTTGGTTCCGTCTGCACCCATTCCGGTTAAAACAACACATATTATCTCATAGTAACCGGACTGGATCAGGCTCTCGTACATATAATTGGCATATGGACGCAGGCCCATGACCGGTTCGTCGTCTCCCAGTCTGATAATATGCTGACCTCGCTCCGCCTGCTGGATCCGCAAATGTTTTCCGCCTTTAGCTATATACACATGGCCATTCAGAAGAACATCTCCGTCTGCAGCTTCCTTTACCGGCATCTTACTGCGGTCATCCAGTCGCTCTGCCAAGGATGCCGTAAAGCCCTCGGGCATATGCTGTACAATCACAACTGCCGCATCCAAATCTGCCGGTAAATAAGGAACTATCTCCTGCAAAGCCTTCGGACCTCCTGTCGAACATGCAATCGCTACCAGTTTTCCTCTGCCCAGATCATTCTGCCGGCGTTTCCGCTGTCTGACTTCCTTTACAACAATGGAGGGCTCATGATCCGTTTCGATAATCGCTAATGCCTTCAACACTTTTTCCCGAAAATATGCCATATTTACAAGGATATTTTCGGGTTTTTTCAGGAAATCAATTGCTCCAAGCGACAGCGCCTCAATCGTCTCTGCACTGGAACGTTCCGCTACTGTACTGAATACAACCGTAGGAATCCGTATTTTATTCTGCTTCATTTTACGAAGCAGTTCTACCCCATCCATAACCGGCATATTGATATCCAGAAAAATAAAATGTATGGGAGTTAACCTTTGCATAGCTTCCAATCCATCTTTTCCATTTACAGCCGCATAAACTACCTGATATTGTTCTGTTGTATTAATTATATCAGACAACACTCTTCTCATGAGTGCAGAGTCATCAATAATCATAATATTTTTCTTCATTATTCCAAACCTTTATTTTTCAATATTTTTCGTCGCTCATCTTCAAAAATATAACCGATAATCTGCTCTCGTTCTTTCTCGCTTAACTGAGCAAACATAACATGATGTTCCTGGAGTATTGGATTATTCACATTCGGTGCAGATGAAAGAAGATTGCCATAAGGCAGAAACTCCAGCGTCTGATCTTTTACCGGTAATGTAAATCGCATCTGAATCAGAACCGGAGTGGTTTCTTTATATTCCGAAACCATCCTGATTCCTCCTCCACTGATATCCAGAATCACTGCTTTTTTCCATTCCTGCATATCCGGTTCTTCCGATGGCATCTCAATTGATTCTCCGGGTGCGATCAAACGATACAGAGCTTCCAGCCGGCAACCATAACGATAATATTCCCGGCGCTGAACCTTTTTTAAGTTCCCCTGTAACTCCATATCAGCCATAAACAGATTGCCATCCTTCATCCGGTCGATCACTACAAAATCTCCCTCATAGATTCCCTTCTGGGCATATATTGAAATGCGGTACCGGGTGCCTATTTCCAACGGAACCAATCTTCCCTCATAAAACGGCATCGTGATCCGTAACACATTCCCATCCGGCATATCCATGATCCGGCAATTAAACACCCGCCGTTTCTGCTTATCTGTCTCCGGTTCCCCATGGATCAACAGCTCCATATCCAGTTTATCACCAATCGAAATAATGTTCTGCATATACTCTCCTAATACTTCTTTTTCTTTTGCCGGATAAAGTTCAAAAAGAATTTGGCAATTCCGCCTTTTTCCTCATCCTGACTTTCTTCTTCCTCTGTCATTCGATTACATATTTCCTGATAACTCTTTACTGAAACGGAATTCGGATATGCCAGAGAGACCGGTTTCTGCTCTATCACTGCTTTTGATACATTCGCATCCTGAAAAATCTCCCCAAGATATTCCAAATGTATATTCAGAAATTTGGTTGCAACAATATTCAGCTTTTCATATATCTCCCGACCTTCTTCCTTTGAAGAAACTCGGTTGGCTATGATCTGTATCTTCTTTTCTTCCGGTATAAACTCCTTATTGCGGTTAACTGTCTTTAATAACGAATATGCATCTGTAATAGAAGTCGGTTCCGGTGTTGCTACGATCAGCACCTCCGGACTGCTTAAAACAAATTCCAGCACAGAGTCTGAAATTCCTGCACCGGTATCAACAATAACAATATCTGCCAGTGTATCCAGTCGAACCAGTTTACCTATTAAAATCCGCAACTGTTCTTTATCCAAATTTACCATATCCTGAACACCGGATCCACCGGAAATAAATCCAATCCCCATTGGTCCCTCTGTAATGATTTCATCAATACTCATATCATTATGAATCAGATCCGACATTGTATATCGAGGTCTGATTCCCAACATAATCTCAACATTCGCCAATCCGAAATCCGCATCAATGATAACAACTCTCTTTCCCTTTTTACTAAACTGGATCGCCAGATTCACAGACAGACTCGTTTTTCCAACGCCGCCTTTTCCGCTGGTTACCGCAATTACCCTGGTAGAACCACTGTGCTGAATCTGCTGACCCACTAATTTTCTCAGTTGTTCTGCCTGATCCATGACTCGTTTCCTCCTAATAACTGCTTAGCAATTCCCTGTGCATCGGTCACACTAATGTCTTCCGGCACATTTTGTCCAAATGTTGTATAAGACAATGGCTTCTGTGTCAGCATTCTGATATTCAAAATGTTTCCGAGTGCATCTGTTTCATCAATCTTCGTAAATAACAAACGATAATCCGAAATATCCGAATAGGTTTGTGTAATTCTGACTAAATCCTTATATTTCGTTGTCGCACTTACCACCAGATATATCTCATGCGGATAATCCAGAGCCGTTTCCAGCAGTTTCTGAATATCCTCTTTCTGTTCTTCATTCTTATGAGACCTTCCTGCAGTGTCTACCAATATCAAATCATATTCCTGATATTTTTCATATAAGGGTTTTAATTCTCCTGCATGATATACTACTTCAATCGGGGCAGATAATATATTCGCATAGGTCCGAATCTGTTCCCCCGCAGCCACTCTATATGTATCGGCTGTAATAATTGCAATCTTTGCCTTCTTTTCTAATTTATACTTAGAGGCCAGTTTTGCTATGGTTGTCGTCTTTCCAACACCGGTTGGGCCTATGAAAAATATAATCTTCGGCTTTTTTTCCGATAATTCGACAGTTTTCATTTGCCCCAGCTTTAATACGATCTTCTGATAGACACTTGCCAACAGATCATCCAGCTGCAGGTTATCCTTATTATCGATCTCCCTCATGATTTCCCTGGAATTTTCCTCTGTAACTTCATTGTTCAATAACTGTTCGTATACCAGTTTCACCATCCTGGAGTTATGATCCTGAGTTTCCTTCTCCTGCTCCAAAGCATCCTGTTCCGGTTCTTCCTGCATCTGACGTTCCAAAAGCTGCGCCAGATTCTCCAATCGCTCCTGAATTGCGGTAGTAACTGCCGGCTCCTTCAACTCCGATGTTTCTATCCTATTTGGAAGCTGTTCCGTTTCATCCGGCTTTTGTCTGTTCTTTAATTCCGAATCTTTTAACGGCACCTTGCCTGATTTTCTGCCTTCTTTGGTATCCGGTTCATCTACGGCTGCCGTTATTTCCACATAATCCTTCTTAAACAGACGGCACAGTCCTCTTTGTTTCACTGATTTCACATTCATAATGACAGCATCTGATCCAAGATCTTCTTTTGCCTTTACTACAGCTTCATTTTCCGTAGCTCCCTGATATTTTTTAATTATCATCGATTGTCACCATCCCTATTGACTGTAATTCCACTTCTGACTCTATCTCATTATAGGATATTACGATCAGATTCTTAAAATAATCATTCGTCAGCTTTTTAAAATACATGCGCACGATCGGTGATGTAATAATAATCGGCGTATGCCCCGCATCTTCAAGTTTTTTAATCTCTTTCTCGGTCGCTGCCAGAATTTTTTTCGTCCGATCCGGATCCAGCGTCAGATATGCTCCCTGTTCCGTCTGTTTTACAGAAGCCATAATTTCCTGTTCTATCTTTGGATCCAGAGTTGCAACCGTTGTTGTCTCCTCGCCTCCAAAAAACTTACCGGAAATTGCCCGTTTTAATCCCTGACGTACATATTCCGTCAACACATCCGTGTCTCTGGTAGTAGCCGCATGATCTGCAAGTATTTCAAATATCGTAACCAGATCCCGGATTGAAATTCCTTCCCGCAGCAGATTCTGCAATACCTTCTGTATCTCACCAACATTCAACAACTTTGGAATCAATTCTTCTATCAGTGTCGTATTCTTATCTTTAATATTGTTGATCAGATTCTGAACATCCTGTCTGGTCAAAAGCTCGTCAATATGAGTCCGAATAACCTCTGTCAAATGCGTCGCAATAATGGATGGAGGATCTACAACAGTATAACCATAGGACTCTGCGCGTTCCCGTTGTGCTTCCGTTATCCAAACCGCCGGCAAATGGAAAGAGGGTTCAAAGGTCGGAATGCCTGTAATCTCTTCCTCCACATACCCGGGATTCATTGCCATATAATGATCAAATAAGATTTCTCCTTCGCTCACCTGGATTCCTTTAATTTTAATCACATACTGATTCGGATTCAGCTGTATATTATCACGCAGCCGGATAATTGGTACAACTGCTCCAAGCTCCAGTGCAATCTGCCGCCGGATCATGACAACCCGATCCAGCAAGTCACCTCCCTGGTTTACATCCGCCAGTGGTATGATTCCATAACCGAATTCCAGTTCAATCGGATCTACCTGTAACAAGGTATTTACATTCTCATGCCTGCGTATCTGGTCTGCTTCAACCTCTTCTTCCGCAACTTCTTCTTCGATTTCTTTTGTCTCTTTTCTGGTAGTCAGAACTCTGCCAAGCACTACCAGTGCCAGACCAAAACCGACATAAATAACCGGATTTAACGGAGTAAACAAACCAAGAAAAATAAGGGCTCCGCCAACCACATACATGACTCTGCTTGACTGAAACAATTCATTGAATACTATGTCTCCGATTTCTGCTTCCCTGGATGCCTTCGTTACGATCACTCCGGTTGCCAGAGAAATCATCAGAGAAGGGATCTGGGATACCAGACCATCACCGATTGTCAGAATCGTATATTTGGAAATTGCCTCCTGAAATGACATTCCCTGCATCAGCATGCCGGTCAGAAGTCCACCCACAAAGTTAATACCGGTAATGATCAGACCGGCAATGGCATCTCCCTTTACATACTTGGTTGCACCATCCATCGAGCCAAAGAATGATGATTCTGCCTGTATCTTCTGCCGCCGTTCTATTGCCTCTTTATCAGAAATCGCACCAGTACTTAAATCCGCATCAATTGCCATCTGTTTACCCGGCATTGCATCCAGCGTAAATCTGGCAGTCACTTCTGAAACACGTTCCGAACCTTTATTGATCACCAGCATCTGCACAATGATCAGAACAATAAAAATGATTGCTCCTACTACCAGACTACCGCCGCCTACAAACTGTCCAAAGGTTGTAACTACATTACCCGGATTACCGGTCAGCAAGATCAGTCTTGTCGATGAAATATTCAGTGCAATTCGAAATACTGTGGTAAAAAGCAGGATTGTCGGGAAACTGGACATGGATAATGTTTCCTTCGCAAATATACAATTAAATAATATAATCATCGCAATGGACAGGTTAAATGTAATCAATACATCCAGCAACCCGGAGGTCAATGGTACGATCATGAAAATAACAGCAGCCAGTAAGTATATTCCCAGGAAAATACTACTGCTAAATTTCACGTTTTTCATCCTTTACCTCCTGCTTCCTATCCTGCCTTTTTCAGGCTGTATACATATGCCAGAATGTCAGCAACTGCTTTATATAACTCCGGCGGAATTTCCTTATCTACATCCACATTATAATATAACATTCGTGCCAATGCCTTATTTTCTACAATTTCTACTCCATGGTCCCTTGCAGTTTCTTTAATCTTGTTTGCGAGAAAATCGGTACCTTTTGCTGTCACAACCGGAGCAGAATGTTGTTCCGCATCATATTTTAATGCTACTGCAAAATGCGTCGGATTGGTAATTACCACATCAGCTTCCGGAACACTTGCCATCATTCTACGCTGAGATGCCTGTCGCATTTTCTGTTTCTGCTGACCTTTGATCTGCGGATCTCCTTCTGTGTTTTTAAACTCGTCCTTGACTTCCTGTTTGGTCATCTTCAGATCCTGTTTATATTTATACCGCTGATACATATAATCAACGATTCCTATCACCAGCATTACCATTGTGATCCGAATTCCCAGCGTCCATATGATGTCCATCATTAAGGCCAGCGCCTGCTGTATCGTTATGTCATACAGCAGATACAGATCATTCATATTGGATTTTAATACGGAATAGGCCACATATGCAATCAGCAGGACCTGTACAACTGCTTTTAACAATTCAAACAATGCTCTGGCTGAAAACATCCGTTTAAACCCACTGATGGGATTGATCTTACTGAATTTCGGCTGCATCGGTTTGGCTGTAACCTTCCATTTGAACTGCATCTTAGTCACCAGAAATGCAACAACAAATCCACCGATCAGAAATGGTGCCGAAATCATCAGTGTATCCTTGGCAATCTCATTCAGCAGACTCATTACCTTTGGAACATCAAACTGATCCAGCAGATTCCAATCCAACATTTTCCAATATTTATCAAATATTTCAACCAGACGGACACCATAAAACCTGACGCCAAACTTCAAAATCAAAAACAGTGCCAAAATACCGACTGCGTTTACCAATTCCTTACTCTTGGCAACGGTACCTTCTTTTCTGGATTCTTCAATTTTTTTTGGCGTAGCCTCTTCGGTTTTCTCTCCGCCCGGTCCTTCTTTAGCAAAAAACTGAAGATTATATTCTAATACCATCCTGCAACCTCATATCAGTACATTGTCCGGATCAGGCTTCTGACAACATCCGTTGTAATATCATATACATATTCCGTGATGTTCGGAATAAACATCACAGTTGCCACCATAACCATTAAGCCAAGCAGCAGTTTTAACTCGATACCAACTGCAAACATATTCATCTGTGGTGCCGTTTTGGCCAATATTCCGAGAATAATATTACATAACATGATTGTAATAAAGATTGGAAGTGCAATCCGGAATGCAATCACAAAATACTGTTGTATGAATGTTAAGGCAACCTCATATGCCGCATCTCCCCGAAAAACTGCTCCACCTACCGGAACTACCCGAAACGAATCACACACTGCCGATATTATGAAATAATGCATATTGGAACATAACATTACCACTAATACAAAATAATTATAAAAATCAGCTGAGATCGTACTGGTTGCATTCATGGTCGGATCAAACTCTGTCACCATAGTCAGACCGATTTCCCGGTCTATAAACATACCGCTCAGATTAATAATCGTCATACACAATGATGATGCCAGGCCAATTGACAATCCCATTACTAATTCTTTCAGCAATAACAATGTAAATCCGAATAAAGTAGTATAATTTAATGGTGTGTATTCTGTTACTGATGCCACGATCAGTGCCACACATAACCCAAATCCAATCCGGACTTTACGTGGAACTCCTTTCGTCCCATATATCGGAGCAAGACTGACCACTCCTGCAATCCTTGCAAAAATAAGCAGATAATACTCCAAATGGTAAATAGAAAAATTGGTTGAAAGCATGCCTTACCTCACATATTTACATAGGTGGAAAACAAACCAAATAATTCTTTTGTAAAGGCAACTAAGTTATTCAAAATCCAGCCCCCACATATCATTAATGTCAGAAATATCCCAAGCATTTTAGGCACAAAAGTCAGTGTCTGTTCCTGAATGGACGTAACTGTCTGGAATATGCTGACCAGCAAACCGATTACTAAGGATACCAGCAGCATTGGTGCCGAACATTTTATAATAAACCAAAGAGCCTCTCTTGCAATGTCTACTACTATATCAGCTGTCATACTTTATATAACCTCTTTTCCTATACTCAGAGCACAAAGGACTGAACCAGCTGTCCTATGATCAGATTCCATCCATCAGCCATAATAAAAAGCAGAATTTTAAATGGCATAGATATTGTAGTCGGCGGCAGCATCATCATACCCATTGACATCAACGTTGATGCTACGACCATATCAATAATAATAAATGGTATATAAATTAAAAATCCAATAATAAATGCCGCCCTTAATTCACTGATAATAAATGCCGGTATAATTACTGTCGTCGGTACATCATCCCAATCATTCACAGAATCTATATTTGCAATATCCAAAAACAACTGTACATCCTGTTCCCTTGTCTGATTGATCATGAAATCCCGTAATGGATTCATAGCTGCCTCTAGCGCTTCTTCCTGTGTCAATTCTCCTTCTGATAACGGCTGCAATGCCTCCGAATTAATCTTAGTAAATACCGGTGACATAATAAAAAGCGTTAAAAACAAGGAAAGCCCTATCAGTACATTGTTAGGAGGTGTCGAAGTCAACCCCAAAGCCGTCCTTACAAAATGCAATACTACAATAATGCGCGTAAAGGAGGTCATCATAACAAGAATTGATGGAGCTAATGAAATTACGGTTATAACCAACAACATTTGCAAAGTTCCGGATAATGCACCTTCATCATTACCGGTATCCATAGTCAGGCTCAGATTTAATGGCTGTGTAGCATCCTCTGTTCCAATAGACTCAGTTGTGCTTGTTGTTACTTCTGTTGCCATTGTCCGCTGATTACAAGTCAGTAAAATAACGAACACCACAGCAAACACTGCCAGACATGTTTTAATCGTCATTCGAAGTGTCTCTTGTTTCATCTGTGTCATTTTCATCCTTCTTCTTTTGAAACTGTGACAAAATATCTTTAAAACTTCCTTTATCTATATTAGCCATAGCTTCTAGATTCAACTCATTCTCATCCAGTTCCGTCAAAAATGTAACGGTATCTTTTCCGACTGCAATTGCAATATAATGATCTGCAATTTTTACAATCTGTATATACTTATTGTTGCCAATCCGCATTGTCTCCATAATCCGCATATTACTGCGACTCTGAACATTACTCTGAAACCGTCCTGCCAGCCTGGCCGTTAAATAAGCCAGCGCAAGCACGAACAGAAACATGATCAGAACAACAACCAACTGAATGATTCCCTCCAGGGGACCTGATTTGCTAAGTAATATCGTTAGCATCCTACTCAACTGCTTTCTTTACAGCTTCCAGTACCCGATCCGGCTGAAATGGTTTTACGATAAAATCTCTGGCTCCGGACTGAATTGACTCAATAACCATAGCCTGCTGACCCATAGCCGAGCACATAACAACGCTGGCATTCGGATCGGCCTGTTTAATCTTCTTTAATGCCTGTATACCATCCATCTCCGGCATGGTAATATCCATCAGAACAAGATCCGGCTTAGTCTCCTGATATTTTTCAACTGCCTTCAATCCGTTTTCAGCCTCACCTACAACATTATAGCCGTTCTTGGTAAGAATGTCTTTAATCATCATCCGCATAAATGCTGCATCATCACAAATCAAAATATTTTTCGCCATTGTTTATCTCCTCTTCACTACTCGTTCATTTTTGACTTCACTATATCTGTAATCCGGACACCAAAGCTTTCCTCAATAACTACTACCTCACCTTTGGCAACCATTTTACCATTTACTAATATATCAATCGGTTCTCCGGCAATTTTATCCAGTTCAACAATTGTTCCCGGAGCAAATTCCAGAATCTCCTTTATTGATTTTTTAGTTCTTCCAAGTTCGACTGTAACCTCCAGTGGAACATCCATGATCAGGTCAATGTTTTCCTGCTGGGCAGCCGGATTAATACCCGGAGCAAAGCTTTGGAACTGAACCGGCTGAACATTTACATCCTGCATCGGAGTTGCATATCCATATGCAGCCTGCCCATATGGCATCTGTCCATATGGCATCTGCGGTTGTGCCATAGCCGGAGCTGCTTGTGGCATAGCCTGCGGTTGCGGTTGCGGCTGCGGCTGCATCTGCGGCTGTGCCGGTCCCGGTTGCGACTGCGATGCCGGTGTCTCTTTCTTGCTAAGACTGGATGTGAATACCTGATATAATTCTTTTGCAAAATCTATCGGGTATAACTGCATGATATTGGAATCTACCAAATCTCCAATTTCCATTTTCAAAGAGACCTTTACAAAGCTCTTGCCCTTCAGTCGTTCTTCCACTTTCCCGGAGCCTTCAGATCCCAGTGTTGTCAGCTCTGCTTCCGGTGGACTGATATCAATCTTCCGATTCAGCATGGATGACATAGAAGTTGCGGCTGATCCCATCATCTGATTCATTGCTTCACAGATTGCACTCAGATGCAGATCCGTCAGCTGATCTACGAGATTAGTTCCATCACCGCCCATCATAAGATCCGTAATGATCTTAACATCATTCTCCATTAAGATTAACAGGTTGTTTCCCTTTACTCCGTCCACGTAATCTATATTGATAAAAACACACGGTCTGGAGTATTCTTTTGACAATTCTTCCCACGTACAGACCATAACCTTCGGGGTACTGATTGAAACTCTTTGATTAACAAGAGAATATAAAGTTGTCGCTGCTGTTCCCATACAGATGTTGGAAATTTCTCCTAACACATCCTTCTCTTCCGGAGACAGTTCTACAGTTTCTCCAGTATTTGAAGGTATATCTGTATCTCCGGATAATCCACCCAGCAAAGCATTTATTTCTTCTTGCGATAACATACCGTCCATACTTTACTCCTCTCTTATAACTTTCGTAATCTTTACCGCATAGTTCTCTGAAGAAGAACCGGGCAAAGCTTTAAATTTCAACATATTACCAACATATACATCTAACTCAGCCTCATACTGACGGTTGATTTTAATTATATCACCTTTTTGCAGATTTACAAAATCATTTACGGATATTGTGCTGTTTCCCAATACTGCGCGGACCGGAATCTGTGCTTTTGAAATTGCTGTTTCAATCACATCCACATATCTTCCGTCATCACTGGTCTGCATCGTAGAATACCAATACTTTGTATTTAACTTGTCCATCACATCTTCCAATGTTATAAACGGAAGACAGATATTCATCAGACCCACCACATCACCGATTTTCATATTTATCGTAACAATCGCGATCATTTCACTTGGTGATATGATCTGTGCAAACTGTGAGTTTGTTTCGATCCGTTCCAGCCTTGGTTCAATCTCTACTACATTTTTCCATGGTTCCCGTAAAAGATTTATACAGATTGTAAATATTCTTTCCAGGATACTCAGCTCGATCTCCGAATAATCCCGGACTTTTTCCAGCGGTTCTCCGGTTCCACCGAGCATTCGATCTACAATGCTATATCCAAGATTCGATGCAAGCTCTATCACTATATTGCCCTTTAATGGTTCAAAATTTACAATTCCCAATAATACAGGGTTAGACAATGCATTTGTAAATTCAGAGTAGGTAACTGCTTCCGAATTTACAACCTCCATCTGGACATTTTTTCGAAGATATGCCGGCAGATTCGTGGATACCAATCTGCAGAAATGTTCAAATATAATTTCCAGAGTTCTCAGATGCTCTTTTGAAAATTTTGCTGGTCTGGCAAAATCATAATCCTTTATCTTCTGGGATGGTTTATCAATATATTCATCTACATCCAACTCTCCCGAACTTAACTGTTTCAGAAGATTATCTATCTCATTTTGTGAGAGGACTTCACCCACGCCTGCTCACCTCCTTGGCGGTCTCAATATCATGTTTCATAACTACTGCGTATTGAACTGGCTAAAGTTCACATCATAAATGCAGTCCGTCTGATATTTATCCTGCAAGCCTTTGGTGATTTCCTGCTTTACAAGCTTCTGAATCTCTGCATCATTTATCTCTGCATATGTATATTCCTGAACAACACTCCTCGTCACATCATATACCCAACTCTCTGTTTCTGCCAGCTTCGTACTGACATCCTTATAATCTTTTGCTTTTCCGTTCATAGAAATAGATATCCCGATCATTGCATAATGATTTGTTCCGGAGCCATCGTTTTTAAGATTGATCGTTGTTGCTTCAGAAAGTGTATAATTCTGCGCATTTTTAATGTCTACATCGGCTCTCTGAGTATCCTCGGTTCCGTCCTTCTGCAGTTCCAGATTCAGGATTGATGCAATCTCTGTCACCAGATTATCTGTTTTCTTAGCTGACGGTACAAACACAAACACCATCAATGCATTCAATATCAGGTTCACAATACATAGTGCTAATATAATAACACTGATCAAATTCTTTCTCATATAATAACTCTCCTTACTCCTGCGACGAACTCAACTGATTATATATTTTAATTACAACCCGACGGTTACGGGCTCTTCCTTCCGGTGTGTCATTGGATGCTACCGGATGACTTTCTCCGTATCCAGCAACTTTCATATTTGCATCCACCAGATTGGAATGTTCCATCAGATACTCATATACATTCGTTGCCCGCGCTGTTGACAAATATCGGTTGCTCTCGTATTTTGAATTATGAATCGGAACATTATCCGTGTGCCCTTCTATCTCAATAATACTGTCTTTGTATGTTTCCAGAACACTGCCTATTTTCTGCATAAATGCATAGGAATCCTCTTTCAGCTCCGCTTTACCGGTATCAAACAGCAAGGCACCGTTCATATCCAGTTCCACATATTGATAATTATAATCCATCTGCACACGTTCATCAATGGTGTAACTCTCCAGTGCCGTAGAAATCTCCTGATACATCTCCTTAGATTGCTCCAGACCGGCTTCCTCCATCTGGTTCTGCAACTGATCAAGCGTCATATTGCCCTGTTCTGTGGTTTCCGCATCCGATGGTTGTCCTGCCTCTGTAGATTCCGGATTTTTCCCTTCACTATCCTCATTTGCTTTTGAATCATCTCCATCCGTGCTGTCAACTGCTTTTCCCACTTCTTCCATGAGTGACCGCACACCTTCCAGCTGTGTAACTCCACCACTTACCATCTCACCATTCTGAAGCATCTGTGATGTCTGATTAAATATCGAAAATGACACATTCTGAAATGAAGCCGCTATCTGCTGGATTCTTCCTTCATCCATGGTAGAACTGGCAAACAGCAAAACAAAAAAGCATAATAAAAGATTCATTAAATCACTAAAGGTAGACATCCATGCCGGCAACCCCTCATCCGGCTCTTCCTGTCTTAACTTTGCCATTAATTTTCACCCACTCCCTCTGCCATTTCATTTCTCTTTGTCGGAGAAAGGAAGGACTTTAATTTTTCTTCAATTACACGCGGATTTTCTCCCGCCTGAATTGATAATAATCCTTCGATCATAACTTCTTTCATCATGATTTCTATATCATTGTTCGTCGAAAGCTTGGTTGCTATCGGCGTTGATATCCAGTTCGCGAGCATAGAACCGTACAGGGTTGTTACCAATGCAACCGACATATTCGGTCCGATTGAATCCGGATCGGACAGATTCTTCAACATATTGATCAAACCGATCAGGGTACCGATCATACCCCATGCAGGTCCCATAGCTGCAATATTCTTCCAGAATGAAATCAATCGCTTATGCCTGGAATCGATATTGACCAACTCTGTCTCCAGAATATTACGCACCAGTTCCGGATCCGTGCCATCCACAATCAGAAGAATACCCTTCTTCATAAATTCATCTTCCAAAGAGTTAGCAGATTCCTCCAAGGCCAAAAGCCCTTCTTTTCTGGCAATATTTGACAGGTCAATAATCTGTCGGATAATTGCCGCTTCATCAAATCTCGGCACTTTCAGCGCCAAAGAAAAAGACTTGATACCACTTATAAAATCCTTCATGGAATTCGATGCCAATACACACGAAAATGTACCGCCGATCGTTATGATAATAGATGGAATATCAAAGAAATTCTGTAATTTTGAAAATATAAATGTCCCATGGTCATATGTAACACCGAACACAATCAGAATACCACACATGATCAAACCAATAATACTTGCTATATCCAACACTGCCACCTCACACTTTATCCCAGATTCTTACCGGTAAAGATTTCATTTTTATATATTTTTACTAAATGTGCCACTTCCTGTCTGCTCTCTTTTACAATGACTTTTCTCCCGGTTGTCAATGTAATCACTGTATCCGGAGTCTCTTCTACAGTCTCTATAATGTCTGCATTTAATATAAACTGTGTATCATTAAAGCGTGTTAATTCAATCAACTGTACTTACTCCTTTCCCTAAGACAATTACATTATGTATATTCTACTACAATCTTTAACTTTTCGCCATCCCTTTTTTACATTTCCGGGGATTTCAAACTAAAAAAACCGGTCAGATATTTCTAACCGACCGGTTTCGACGTTTCTTTTATAAATTATCGCTTCAGATTGATCAGTTCTTCCAGCATAGTATCAGAGGTTGTAATAATTCTGGAATTAGCCTGGAAACCTCTCTGCGTTACGATCATATCCGTAAATTCGTTAGACAAATCTACATCGGACATTTCAAGAACGCCCTGAGACATGGTTCCGCCGCCTTCTGTAACCTCCTGACCGATTCCATCAAAATCACCTGAGTTCTGGGTTGTCTGGTACAAGTTGTTACCAATTGCCTCCAACCCTGCCGGATTGGTAAATTTTGCTACTGCAATCTGTCCGAGCAGCTTCTCTTCTCCGTTATCATATACCCCATAGATCTTACCATCTGTATTGATGCTCACTTCATTCAGCTTACCAACCTTACGGCCTCCGCCCAATCCGCTTAAGTCACCGCGATTTGCTTTAATGGTTGAAGTCGCACTGGTTGCATACATCGTTGCGGTACTGAAGTCCATATTGATTTTTGAGAATGCCTTATCATTAATTGTCAGCGAGATTGCATTACCTCCGCCAACGCTCTTAAATGCACCGGTATCCTTATCAAATACCAGCTGATCTCCGCTCAGACTGTAAGTCGCATTAATCGGCTTATTATTGCTGTCTGTAATGCTTTCTACACTGACGGTATATGTATTCTTATCTGCTGTATTATTCTGCTTCAGATTCAGTTTGACATTATAGCTGTAACCTTTCTCGTCATAAATGGTTACATTCATCACTCGTGAGCCGCCATCCTTGAACACTTCATCTGTCTTATCAATATTTCCGGAAATATATACATCCGTAGTTGCCTGTGGCTCTGAATACTGATTTGCCGCAGACTCAATCTGCAATGGTGACACGGTATCCTTCCGGACTTTTGAAGGATCGTCCGGATCCACCTGCCAGCCCATAACCATTTCACCGTTACCGGTAACCAGATAACCGGCATTATCTGTCTTAAATGATCCTACCTTTGTAAAATAATTCATATTGCCGCGGCTTACGATAAAGAATGCGTCGCTGTTCAGCATCAAGTCGTATGGATTATTTGTAGTTTCTGCAGAACCGGTTCCCGATAAGTCTTTTGTGATCGTAGCGGTTGTTGTTCCAAGACCAATCTGCTTGGCATTGGTACCACCGGCACCATTCGCCGCATTTGATCCCGTTGCGCGCTGGGTTGTCTGATACAGTACATCCATAAACTGCACAGAGCTCCCCTTAAATCCAACTGTGTTAACGTTTGCAATATTATTACCTATAACATCCATTCTGGTCTGGTGTGTCTTAAGTCCTGCCACTCCAGAATACAATGATCGCATCATATTACATGACCTCCTTATTCTGTCTGTAACGAATTCCATCTGTCAGTCAGGAATTCTATAGCTCCCTTTTCGGTCCGGCTAAATAATTACAGCTCCATCAATATTTGTAAATACATGTCCGGCTTCTCCGCTCTGATCTAACGCAGTTACCACCGTATTGTTTCTGACATTCACGATAAATGCCAAATCATCCAGCATTACCAGTGACTCGTTAATATTCCGTCCTCTCGCCTGCTCAACACCCTGATTCAGCCTCTGCATCTGCATATCCGTCAGGTGTATGTTACGAAGATTCAGCCGTTCATTCGCATGCTTGGAAAATGTGACCGATTGCCCGGTCTGCAATGTTGATTCCAGTCCCAGTTTTTTCTGCTGCAGGATATCCTGAAAGGACGTCTCCGCCTTCTGCACCGAAGCATTTGCGGATGATTTCTTTGTCTTCAGATACTCTCCCGCAATCTGATCCATGGAATAAATCTGATTTCCAATCTGGTTCATTCAGCTTCACTCCTTTTCCTGCGTCTTGTTGTCAGCATTTGTTTCATCCTTCTTATCCGTATCATCGGTTGTCTCGCCGGCCGTTTCCTGTGCCTTCTTATTCAGATACTGGATATAGTCGTAATCCACTACCGAATCTAACTCGTCCATTGTATAATATTCATCATTCACGCGAAGCAATGCCTGATTGTTACTGATCGTCACATATTGTACAAGTCCGCCAACCTGTTTCGGATTACCGGATGCATCCTTTGTATTTAGCAGAACATACTGACCTACCAGTCCCAGTGCCTGTGAATTTTCATAGGAAGTATTCAGATTATTCATTGCTTCCATTTCCGAAAATTGTGCCAGCTGAGACATATATTCCGTATTATCTGTTGGTGCTAACGGATCCTGATACTGCATCTGGGTCACCAGAAGCTGTAAAAACGCATCTTTATCCAATGCATTGCTTGTCGTATTGGTTGTCTTTTTGGTCAGCGCTGCCGCTGCTGTTGTATCGATTCCACTTACTGCCATTTTATTCCTCCTTTCTGTTATGCCCGAAATTCCACACTGGCTCCCTGTGCTTTCAGCACTTCAGTTTCCACTTCCTCTTCCGGCTCTTCTTCCTCAAGGTTCATTCCACGCAATCCCCGTCTCCGGACTGTCGTCTTTTCTTCCTGCTTATTCATTCCATCCTGACGTTCCTGTTCACTCTGAAAACCGGATGTTGCCACGCTGACTTCAACTGCGTCCACCTTCAGGTTCTGTTGTTCAAAGTTTTCTTTCAGCTGTACCAGCTGACTTTCAATCGCACGCTTTGCAATCTCAGTTTCCGCCGTGATCTGTGCTGTCATCACTCCGCTTTTCATTGCCACCTGTATCTGCACCTTACCCAGATGTTCCGGATACAGCTGAACTTCCATTTTCTGAACGTCATTCCCCTGAAATACACGAATGCGCTCTACCAGTTGCTGCAATATCTCTGTCTGCTGTACATCTGCCTGAAAAGCCGCCGGTATCGATTCCGTATCCTGAACCGCCTGTGATAACCGGTTTACAATTCCGCCTGCTATCTCCTGTTGGAAATTTTCTCCACGTCCGGTTCCCGATTCTTCTGTTTCAGCCTGGGTTTTCACAGTCACATCAATTCCGGTATTTTCCTCATGAACCGTATATTCTTCTGTCTGATTCTTAAGCTCCGGCAAATCATTCTTCTGCGCTGCCGGTTCTTTCATCTCCGGTGTTGTATGGTTTTCGCCGTCTACAGCCTCATCCGCCTTGAGTGCCCATACACCGTTTTCTCCGTCCGATTCAGAAAGCTGTTTCAGTAGTTCTGTCATCTGCTCCGAATCCATATCCTGTGCGTTGATTTCCAGTTTACCTGCAAGCACATCTAACGATTGCTGCATATTCTGTAACAAGTCTGCCAGTGAACTGTCCGTAACCAGATCCAATGGTTCTTTTCCGGCTGCCGTCAGCAAAAGGTTCTGAAGATTCTCCGGCTGCAGGAGCTGCAATACATTCAGGTTCAGCTGAGCCAGCAAATCATCCAGCTGTTCATCATCCAGATTCAGGCTTTTCTTTAATGTATCCCGCATTTCAGATATGAATTCTTTCAGTTGTTCCTTTGAAATACCATCTCCTGCTGATACACCTTCCGGCATCTGTGTCCCGGCCACCTGTTTATCTCTGATGGTTGTTTCACAACGTTCACCATCCGGATATCCGGCCGCATATGCATCCCGGTGAGAAATATCCTTCTGTCCGGTGGTTGCAGACACTCTCTGTCCGTCTTTATAACCCTTCTGTGTTTTTCCGCTTGCTTCCACATAGGATTGAAAAGATTCTGACATATCTGTCATCTGGCTTCGTACAGGCTGAGCCGCAAGCAGGTTTCCTATCAGGTTTAAACCACCTGCACTCTGTGTTGTCATCCATGTTCCTCCTTTCCTATATTCTATTTATTCTAATATGCATAAGCATATAAGAATCATTCTTATGGCATGAGCTTTTTGGTTATGTTCGCCGCAAAATCCGGATCCATCTCCGCCATGATTTCTGCTCTGTCAGAAGATGCCATTTCCTGCATGATCTTTGTTACGGTATCCAGATCCCCTTTCATTGTTTCAAGGATTTTTGCAGCCGAAGCCGGCTCCATTTCCGCATAAGTAGTAGCCAGATCTTTAATCTCTGAACTTGCTTGCTGCTGAGCCACTACCTGACGATATATTTCTTCTGCGGCATCCGGATCTATAGACTCATACCACTTAATATATGTATCGGCATCCGGTGCCGAATTTCCATAGACTACTTCGTTATAAAATTCATTTTTTAATTGTACAAATCGCTCCTGATCATCTTCAAACCCTTTCAGACGCACAATTTCATTATCTTTTTCCTGAATCTGTTCAGTCATACTCTGTATTTTTTCCTGATCTGCAGCCACAGTTGCATTCAAAGCATCTATCTGTGCCAATGCCTCTGCCAGATTTTTATACGGCAACGATGTTTCATTGGCTGCCTCATCATCCGATGCCGCCGGCAGGATCATATTGATCACCGGCACATCTTTCAGAACCGGACGCAAAATCCTGCTTCCGAAATGGCCTACATCCAATTTAATCAGAATCACCATAGCTGCCAGCCACACTATGATAATCATAAAAATGAGAACAGCTGACAGCAGCTTTCCCCCTGCCTTCTCCTCATCATTTTTTCCTTTTGCCATGATCTAGTCTCCTTCCTCCGACCGGCTGTAACGGTAGCTTACCAGTTCGTCGATTTCTTTTCGTTCTTCTGCATTCAACCCCTGCAAAAATTCTTCAAATTGATGTTCTCTCAGCTTTTCATGCGTTTTCCGTTCCTGCATACACTGATTCAGTTTCTGCCTGGCTTTATCTGCCTCTGCCATTGCCCGGAACACGACCTCTTTCTGCTCCTTTATCTTTTCTTCCATGATTGCAACCGCCTGATTACATCGTTCCAATTCCGGCACATTCAACCGATTCTCCGCATATGTACGCATTTCCGAAAGATATGCTTCTTTCCTCTTCCGCAAGGTCTCCAGACGCTCTGTCTCCTCCTGATACCGGATCTGTGCTGCCGAAAATTCCTGTTTCGCCTGTTCCTCCAATTTATACTTGATATCCAATATGCTCTGCATACGATATTGAAATTTTGCCATTTAACCCGCTTTCTTTCTACTGTACAGTCTCCGGTGTCTCAAAAATCTGTTCCATTTGCTTCAGTTCGTCTTCCAAAAGATACCGGCTGTCAACATCCTGGATCAAAAACTCATTCACCTGATTGATCTTGGAGATTGCATAATCAATTTCCGAATTAGAACCGGCCCGATATGCACCGATATTAATCAGATCTTCCGCCTCCTGATAAGTCGCAAGCACATTCTTTAGTTTTGATGCCGCCTGCTTATGTTCCTTGGACGCAATCTGACTCATACATCTTGAAATACTTTGCAGTACATCAATTGCAGGATAATGATTCTTATGTCCCAGCTTTCTGGATAGTACAATATGTCCGTCCAGAATCCCACGTGCAGTATCTGTGATTGGCTCGTTAAAATCATCTCCATCAACCAAAACCGTATATAAGCCGGTAATAGAACCTTTTTCTGTATTTCCTGCCCGTTCCAGCAGTTTCGGCATTTCCGAATATACGCTCGGCGGATATCCTCTGGTTACCGGAGGTTCTCCGGATGCAAGTCCAATCTCCCTCTGCGCCATTGAAAATCGTGTTAAGGAATCCATCATTAACAGTACATCTCTCCCCTGATCTCTGAAATACTCAGCAATCGCAGTTGCTGTTTTCGCAGCTTTATTCCGGATCAATGCCGGTTTATCAGAAGTTGCCACCACCAAAACAGATCGCTGCATGCCTTCTTCCCCAAGATCCCGTTCAATAAATTCCCCTACTTCTCTTCCTCGTTCTCCAATTAAAGCAATTACATTAATATCTGCCTTTGTATTTCTGGCAAACATTCCAAGCAATGTACTTTTTCCTACACCGCTTCCTGCAAAAATACCAATTCTCTGCCCTTTTCCGATTGTAAGTAATCCATCTACTGCTTTTACCCCAAGCGGAAGGATCTCAGATATAATCTTTCTCTTCATCGGATCCGGTGGCTCAGCCTCTACCGGATACGTTTCGGGAAGCACGAGTGCCTCTCCATTCAACGGCTGTCCCAGACCGTCTAATACCTGCCCCAGCAGCTCCGGGCCCACATAGACCTGAAACGGATTTCCTGTATTTTCCACAGTTGCTCCGATTCCGATTCCGACAACAGACCGGAACGGCATGAGCAGAATCCGATTATCATTAAACCCTACCACCTCTGCCGTGACCCGCTGGTTCCCGTCTTTTGATGTTATAATACACAGATCATTCAGCTTCGCCGACGGTCCGGCCGATTCAATTGTAAGTCCTACTACTTTTGTCACTCTTCCTAATTCTTTTGAAAAAGATTTTGAAAGCAGTTCCTCATATTTTGTAATATCAATCATATAATCTCCTGATATCAAGTAATTGACAACAGTTTCAAATCTTTCACAAGATTATCCAGTTGCTCATCCAGTCCGCAATTAATAATCCCCGTATCAGTCTCAATCAGGCATTCCAGTTTCTGCAGCTTGGGATCTGCAATCAGCTCCAGCTCCGTATTAGACTCCATCTGTTGTTTCAGAAAGTCAAACTGACTGTAAACATCCGCATAATCATCTTCCGATACTTTAATTGCCAGCCGGTTGCTGCCTTCGACATCCTTCACCGCATTATCGATGATATGTACCAGGACATCATGATAATCCGAAACCATCACTCCGGTTATTTTATGAAGAAGCTTACAGATAACATCTACCAACATCGGTTCAATCGTCTGTATCTGCTTTGCATAATCATCTTCTAATGATTGTTTCATCCTTTCAAAATGATCCAGCTGTTCTGCTTCCTGTGCTTCCAGCTGCTTCTGAGCTTCTTCCAAGCCTTTCTGATATCCCTCTTCATGCCCATTCTGTTTTTCTTCTTCTTTCAGCATCAGTGCCTCTGCCCTAGCTTCTTCCAGAATCTTCTCTGCCGCTTCTCTTGCATTTTCAAAAACCGCATTCGCCTGTTCACGGACATTTGTCATATCAATATTTTCAATTTCAAAGGAGCGGAAATCTTCATTTTCTGAAGTTTCTCCTTCTTCCGTCTCCTCCTGCTTGTTTTCCTTTTCTTTTTGCTCCTCCATCTGCCGAATGATTCGGTTGTGGTTTGCATCAATCACCAATGTATTCTGTTTTGAAAATGCTACAAACCCATTTTTATACAGATTAGACAATGATTTCGTCACCTCCGCCACGGGAAATTACAATATCTCCTGAGTCTTCCAGCTTTCGAATAATATTTACAATCTTCTGCTGTGCATCTTCTACATCCTTCAGACGAACAGGACCCATGTATTCCATATCTTCCCGGATCATATCTGCCAGGCGGGATGACAGGTTGCTGAAAATAACATTCTGTACATCTTCGTTTGCATTTTTAAGTGCAATTGCCAGTTCATTGTTATCAACTTCACGAAGAACTGTCTGTATTGCCCGGTTATCCAGTGTAAGAATATCTTCAAATACAAACATCTTACGACGGATTTCATCTGCCAGTTCAGGTTCTTCGATTTCCAATGTCTCCATAATATGTTTTTCTGTACCACGGTCAACCGTATTCAGGATATTTACGATAGAATCAACACCGCCAACAATGGTGTAGTCCTGATTTACCAAGGATGCCAGCTTCCGTTCCAGAATATCTTCCACTTCCTTGATCACATCCGGAGATGTACGATCCATGGTCGCAATTCTCTTTGCCACATCCGACTGTTTTTCCGGAGGCAATGCTCCAATAACAGCCGCAGCCTGTGCTGCCGGCAAATAAGAAAGAATCAGTGCAATTGTCTGTGGATGTTCGTCCTGAATAAAATTTAAAAGCTGACTGGCATCTGCTTTTCGCACAAATTCAAACGGCCGCACCTGTA
>HF991369.1:228674-234112 GCA_000431515.1 Clostridium sp. CAG:632
AGTAACGTCTTGGCATATCCGATACCGCCCTCTGCTATATACTGCTGAGCCAGACATACTTCATAAAATTCATCCAGAATTTCATTTTTAAGGGAGGATGAAACACTTCTGGTATTTGCAATCTCTAATGTTAACTGTTCTATCTCATCCTCTTTCAAGTGCTTGAATACAGATGCCGACATTTCCGGGCCTAACGCAATCAGAAGTATTGCCGCTTTCTGGACACCGGATAAATTATTTTCACTTGCTGCCATGTTTATCACTCCCAATCATCATCATTTAACCAATTCCGCAAAAGCTGTGCCACGGCTTCCGGATTTTCTTCCACGAATTTCTCAATTCTCTGTCTGGTTGCCGTCTTTTCATTAAATTCAATATCTTCCAGATTCTGATTTTCTTTTGTTGTTGCCAATAACGCTTCCACTGATAATTCCGGTTCCAATTCTGTTACTTCTGCAGGCTTCATTCCCTTGATCACCACAAATAACAGTAATGCCACAATTAATATAGCCAGTATGATCTGCAATATATTTGAGGCTGCGACCTGTGATTTCTCCTTCGGATAAAACAGCGGTACCTGATAAGCAATAATGGAAATAGAGTTTGTCTTAATTCCGGTTGCATTTGATACAATATCATACATGCTGTCATCCACGTCAATCTGCACTTTATCACTGTTCTGTGCCTGGAACTCCGCAAATGTTGTTCCGTTTAACAATCCCTGCTCTTTCATCTTTGCTTCGTCATATTCCACATACTGTGTCAATATGATTGAAACAGAAGAATCCGCCGGATCAACAGCTCCGATCGCCTTCTTTGTAGTTGTTACGGTTTTATCTGTGTCATACTCTTCCCGGATTACCTGAATCTGGGAATTACCATAATTACCGTCCGTAATTTCATAGCTATTAATATCCTCTGTATTGGCATCGGTTCCGACCACACCGCCGACACCATCTACATTCTGTGCTTTATACAGATAATAATTGGATTTTGGTCCATTCGCTCCATCCTGGAAAGTGTCATATTCTGTCTTCTCAATGGTTGTTTCGTCCAACTGAATATCCAGATTGGCCATTACCTGTGCATCATCATAAACTCCGGATACTAATAACGAACGAATATTATTCTCAATGCTGTTTAATACTTCATTCCGAATCTTATTATTCGTCCCGGTTGTTCCTCCGGTTCCGTTCCCGCCTTCAAAAAGCAGTTGTCCTGTCTGGTCTACAATCCGGATATTATCTGTGTTTTTATTCCCAAGTGAATTGGCCGTATAATTGGCAATTCCTTCTATGCTCTCTGTCGACAATTCTTTGGTTGTTGTCAGCATGATGCTTGCAGATGCTTCCTTCTCATCATCAAAGAGTGTGGAACTCTTATCCGGAAGATTGATCCTTACTGCCGCAGACTTGATCCCATCCATCGCTTTTAAGTCGGTTGCAAGTGTATTCTGTAATGTAATTCTGGCTTTTTGCTGCCTCTCGGTATCTGTCGTGGTTATACTATTGTCAAACAACAAGGAATTATCCTCTTTTGTTGCACCGGATACAATTCCGTTCTCACCCAGGATCAGACGTGCTTCCGATACCTGTTTTTCATCCACCATCAATGTTAGTGCATCATTGGATAATTTGTAATTGAATGTTGTATCACTGTCATCCAGATATCCTTTTGCAGCAGCCGCATCTGCTGTACTTTCAAACGTCTGCAACGTTACATATCTTGTCCTCGTGCTAAACCAAACCAAAGCTACCAGGGTAAGAATTACCGCTGCCAGCACTGATATGATAACCGTCTTCTGTTTGCTTGTATATTTGTTCCAGAACTCCAGAAATTTTGCCGGAAGTCCCTTAAAAAAGTCAAGTACCTTATCCATGTTTTTCCCCCGAATGAATTTCTAACTATAATTGAATATTCATGATGTCTTTATACGCATCCAGAAATCCATTCGTCACCTTTACTGTATATTGCAATGCAATGGATGCTTTTCTCTGTGCCTGAGCCAGATCATGCGTATTGTTGGAATATCCCATTGCAAAATTTAACTCTGCTGTCTCTGCATTCTTCTGCAATTGATCAGCCTCTGAATACATGCTGATTGCAGAATTTAATAAGGAACTAAACGCCTCTGTGTTATTGGATGTAACCTGCCGCTTCTTCTCGCCTGAAATTCCAATGCTGTCATTCAGGGATGATATTGCCGAAATATCCATTCTATCCGTCTCCTTTGCTTAAGTGTTATTGTAACAATTCCAAACCTTTGACCGCAATTGCCTTCGCCGCATTAAATGCAGTAGCATTCGCTTCATATGCGCGGCTTGCATCAATCAGGTTCGTCATTTCAGTTACGGTATCCACATTCGGATAACTGACATATCCGTTCTCATCTGCATCAGGATGGGTCGGATCATAGACCATCTTTAAGTCAGACGGATCCTCTACAACCCGTGACACGCGAACTCCGTTTGGCTTATATACATTCAGACTGTTATACAGTGTATCTCCGAAATTCAAGCCGTTTTTTTCACTGAACGCAACTGTTTTACGCCGGTAAACATTCCCATTTTCATCTCTGGTCGTATTCACATTCGCAATATTCTCAGAGATAACATCCATCCGGAACCGCTGAGCCGTCATACCGGTCGCACTTACATTCATTCCACTAAATATACTCATAATCTATTCCCCCCGTTATTATGATTTCAACACGACATCATATCTCGAAAATTCCTGATTCATCTGATCGATCAAAGCCTGATACCGGATTTGATTTTCCGCCAGATAAGCCTCTTCCTGATCAATATCCACATTATTTCCATCCAGTCTATACGAAAGAGATGAATGATCTGTATATACAAACCCCTCCAGATCCCCAAGATTCTGATTGAGTTGTTCAACTTTATCATCCAGTTTTCCGCCCCCCGCCAGAGATGCCTGAAGCAATGACTCAAATTGTACATCCTTCCGTTTATAATTCGGTGTGCTATCATTTGCAATATTATTTGCCAAAATATCATTTCTGGTATATGCTGCATCTGCTGCTTTATCCAGAACATTAATATAATTGAATATATTCGAATTGATCACAATTCCGCCTCCTTATGTAAACATGTAAATAAAACTTTATTTTATAAGTCAAAAAGGATTTATGAGAGTTCTCACAAATCCTTTTGTATGCATGGAAATCCATTTCCTGCCGATTCATCCGAATCACTCATTCTTTAATTTCTTCAGTTCATCAAATACAACATCGTTCATAACCTTGATATAGGTTCCCTTCATGCCGGATGAACGTGACTCTATTACGCCAGCACTTTCAAACTTCCGAAGTGCATTTACGATTACCGAACGGGTAATTCCTACCCGGTCAGCAATTTTACTTGCTACCAGGATACCTTCATTGCCATCTAATTCATCAAATATATATGTAATTGCTTCCAGTTCCGAAAATGATAGTGTACTGATCGCAGATCTTACAATTGCGATCTTACGATTCTCTTCTGCATTTTCTTCATTTACAGACCGCATCATTTCCAGGCCTACAACAGTGGTTCCATATTCACCCAGAATTATATCATCTATCTCATATTGCTGATTCTGTCTATACATAAAGACTGTTCCCAGTCTCTCGCCCGCAATATAAATCGGTGTGATCAATGCCTGATATTGCTCTACTCCTTCCATCTCAAATCCAAGAGTTGCAAGATTCACATTTTCCTTGGTTGATAGAATTCCCAACAATCGTTCATTCAGCATAGTATCAATATGACCGCCGATCTCATCCACGATCAGTTCATGGATTCCGTTGATATCGCCTCTGTTCTTAATACCGAGTACTTTTCCTTTTTTACTGATTACAAGAACATCCGACGCCATAATATCCGACAAAACTTCGCAGATATCATTAAATACAACCTTATGAGAATTATTATTGTGTAATAGTTTATTGATTTTTCGTGTTTTATCTAATAATTGTACACTCATAATCTCCTCCGATATGCACTCCCCATAGTGTCTTCTAACTTTTTGATTTTTTAATGTCAAAACCGCTCTCACACATAAAGAAATTGTAACACATACCCTCGGAAATAACAACCGAAAATTCAGTATAATCAGTAAATTACGTCAAAATATCAGCAATATCCGCTAATTTTCTTTATTTATTCATAATATATCCACAGTTCTCATTGATGCAGACCAGCTTATTCCCTTTTTCTACCATGACACCGCCACAGTTCGGACATGCCTTCTCTGATGGCCTCTGCCAACTCATAAAATCACATTCCGGATTATTCTCGCATCCATAATACCGGCGTCCCTTCTTTGTTTTCCGGATTACGATATCCTTTCCACACTTCGGACAGACAACCCCGATCCGTTCCAGATATGGTTTGGTATTCCGGCATTCCGGAAATCCCGGACATGCCAGAAATTTTCCATGCGGACCATATTTGATCACCATTTTTCTGCCACAGAGATCACAGCTGATATCTGTAACTTCATCCTCAATCTTAACATGCTCCAGCTCCGCCTCTGCCTTCTTTACCGCACTTTCCAGATCCGGATAAAAATTTTCTATAATTGTTTTCCATGAAATGGTTCCTTCTTCCACTCCATCCAGCAGTGACTCCATATTGGCAGTAAACTCAACATCCACAATTACCGGAAATGCTTTTAACATCATCTGGTTCACCGCTTCTCCGAGCTCCGTGACATACAGATTTTTCTGTTCTTTTACAACATACCGGCGATTCATGATCGTTGTAATTGTCGGTGCATAGGTACTTGGTCTTCCTATCCCCAATTCTTCTAATGTTTTTACCAGTAATGCTTCTGTAAAATGAGCCGGTGGCTGGGTAAAATGCTGCTTACTGTCTAAGTCCTTCACTGTCAGCTCAGTATCGGTATTTATACCCTTTAAGGAAGCCACTGCTTCCTTTTCATCATCTGTCTTATAAACAGACATAAAACCATCAAATTTCAGCTGTGATGCCGATGCTGTAAAACGCTCTCCCTGTGCCTCCAGCTTAAGTGAAGCAGTCTCATAAACAGCCCCGTGCATCTGGCTTGCCAAAAACCGCTGATAGATCAGCTGATACAATCGAAACAGATCTCTCGGAAGGCTTTCCTTTATGATCACAGGAGAAAGGGTTACATCCGTAGGCCGGATAGCCTCATGCGCATCCTGTATCCGCTTTCCTTTCTTATCCGGCTGTCGGTCGGTGCCAATATATTCTTTTCCATAATGTTCTGAAATATAAGCATCGGCAGCTGTCTGCGCTTCTTCTGAAATCCGGATTGAATCTGTTCTTAGATAGGTAATAAGACCTACCGTTCCCCGTCCTTTGATATCAATACCTTCATACAGCTGCTGTGCCAGACGCATCGTTTTCTGCGTCGAGAAATTCAGCTTTCTCGATGCATCCTGCTGAATC
>HF991369.1:234128-253669 GCA_000431515.1 Clostridium sp. CAG:632
GCTGAAGCGTACTGGTCGTAAATGGATTCGGTGCCTTTATGTTCCGGGTGCCGTCTTTACGCTCCGTAACTTTAAACTGTGCATGTTCCAGCTTCTGCATCAATGCCTGCAGCTGTTCCTGATTCTTCAGTTCACCGGCATATCTGGCTATAAATCCTTTCTTACTTCCTTTCGGCTCCAGTGCAACATCCAGTGTCCAGTATTCTTCCGGAATAAATGCATTAATTTCATTTTCACGATCACAAATCAGTCGCAAGGCAACCGACTGTACACGTCCTGCACTTAATCCTCTTTTTATTTTTGCCCATAAAATCGGACTGATCTTGTATCCAACCATACGATCAAGCACACGTCTGGCCTGCTGTGCATCTACCAGATTCATATCAATATCACGTGCCTGCTTTAATGAGTTTTTTACCGCATTTTTTGTAATTTCATTAAATGTGATTCGTTTATATTCACTTGGATCCAGCTTCAGTGCCTGGGATAAATGCCATGAAATTGCCTCTCCTTCACGGTCCGGGTCCGTTGCAAGATATACATGATCCGCTTTCTTTACTTCTTTTCTTAATTTCGCAAGAATATCGCCTTTTCCACGGATTGTAATATACTTTGGTTCAAAATCATGTTCTATGTCGATTCCCATCTGACTTTTCGGCAAATCCCGTACATGACCGTTGGATGCAATCACTTCATAATTACTTCCCAAAAACTTTTTGATCGTCTTTGCTTTTGCAGGTGATTCAACTATAACCAGATTCTTAGCCATAAAAAACTCCCTTTCAAATCACTGATATTGTCCTACTTTCATGATTCAGGACATCGATAATAATACTGATGCGGATTCTGCTTAATGATTCCTTTTATTTCCAATTCTGCCAGTATCTGAATTCCCTCCCATACCGGAAGGTCAATCTGGCATAATATATCATCAATAAATTTAGGTTCTAAACGCAGACAACTATACACCATTTTTTCTTTGGGTGCAAGACCTAAATCCTTTTTTACCTTTATGGGTCTGATTACCGCTTCTGATGCGGTTATAATGCCGGAAAGCTCTTCCAGAACATCCTCTGCCTCAAGAATACATTTTGCTCCCTGCCGGATCAATCGATTGCAGCCAAGACTGAGCGGATCACAGGGACGTCCCGGAACTGCTCCGATTTCCTTTCCCTGCTCCAGTGCAAAATCCACTGTGATCAGTGAACCACTCCGTTCCTTCGCCTCTACTACAACCACCATATCGGAAAGTGCACTGATAATACGATTTCTTCTCGGAAACAAAATCGAAAGCGGTGCTGTTCCCGGACAGTATTCCGAAACCACTCCACCCGTCTCTGACATTTTTTCATATAATGAAATATTCTCTTTGGGATAAATACGATCTATACCGCATCCCAGCACTCCATATGTTATTCCTCCCCCATCCATGCATCCCCGGTGGCCGGCAGCATCAATCCCGGCTGCTAGTCCGCTGATGACATCAACCTTACTTCCACCCAGCTCCCGTGCCAGTCCATATGCAAACTCCTGCCCATAAATTGTACTCTTTCTAGCCCCGACGATAGCCACACAGCTTCGTCCCGGATTCGGCAGCTTTCCCTTCCAATAAAGACCGAACGGAGCATCCGGCAGTTTTCGCAATGCCTGCGGATAATCAGCATCTTTCAGGGATGCGAACCGGAATTCTCCCCTTTTCAATCGCTCCCAATTGCGATAGATTTCCGGATCCTTTATTTTCTTTTCAATATAGACCTGTTCTTCGGGCAGAAGTCCTTTCAGCCTTTTCCACCCTTCATCATAAAATGCCGTCATTCCGCCACAAGCCTCTACCCATTGTTTCAGTTTAAGCAACGGTATCTTTGTCAGATGCGTCAGCCAGAACGCCGCAAATACTTCCTTTGTCTCTCTTTCTTTCATATCATCCGCTCCTCTCCGGGCAGACTAATCCGATATGCCACTGCTTCCTGCAGATGTTCCAGCCGAAGCTCTTCGCAGTCCTCCATATCCGCAATCGTTCTGGCCACTCGTAACAATCTATGATACCCTCTGCCACTCAACTGCTTCTGTTCAAAGACCTGCTTCATAAATGCTTCTTCTTCTGACGTCAGTCTGCAGAATATCTGCAGCTGTTCCGGACTCAGCTGCGAATTAAACCGAATGCCTTCCTCTGCATACCGTTCCCGCTGCCGCTGATGTACCCGTTCAACCCTATTACGGATTGTCCGGCTGTCTTCACATACAGCCTTATCATTCATGGCTTCAAACGAAACCGGTTGTAACTGCATCAGAATATCCATACGGTCCAGCATTGCCCGGCTGATTTTTCCCTGATATGTCCGGATCTGATTCACTGTGCAGTTGCATTTATTCCGGTCCGGATAGCAGCCACACGGACAAGGGTTCATTGCCCCGACCAGCATAATATTTGCCGGGAAGCGATAAGCCGCATTCAGCCTGCCGATCACCACACATTTCTCTTCTAATGGCTGGCGCATTGCCTCAATTGTTCCCTTACCAAACTCCGGCAATTCGTCCAGGAACAACACACCGTTATGCGCCAGACTCACTTCGCCCGGTTTCGGAATCACACCGCCGCCGATCAGAGCTGTTGTTGTAATCGTATGATGCGGTGCACGGAACGGTCTCTGTCTTATAATCTCCTTCCGATCACCAAGCATTCCACGTACACTGTATATCTTCGTCAGTTCCATACTCTCCTCGAACTCCAGTGGTGGCAGAATCCCCGTCAGGCATCTGGCAGCCATGGTCTTACCGGCTCCCGGTGGCCCGCTCATCAGTACATTATGCATCCCGGATGCCGCGATCTCCAATGCCCTTCTCGCTAACAACTGGCCTTTCAGATTTCTAAAGTCCCAGGACTCTGCCTCATGCTCCTCGCAAATTTCTTCTCCCGGCTCCGGTACTGTCAATCTGTCATCCTGCAGTACTTCCGCCAACTGTTTTAAGTGTTTCACACCATACACCTGCAGATCATGAACCATTGCCCCCTCCTGGCGGTTCTCTTCTGCAAGAAACATCTTATGAAATCCGGACTGTCTGGCGCAATCTGCAACTGACAATACACCATTGACAGGCAGAATGCTTCCATCCAGTCCAAGTTCTCCTAAAAACACTGCTCCTTCTATACTTTTCTGCGATAAATATCCATAGGAAACCAACATTGCGATTGCAATTGGAAGATCAAATCCTGAACCGCCCTTGCGCACATCGGCAGGCGACAGATTAATAACGACCCGTTTGGGATATAATTCAAATCCGGCATTCCGGATGGCGGTCCGGATCCGTTCTCCGGATTCCCGGATCTCGTTAGCCAGATACCCTACCATCTGAAAATTCGGCAGGCCGTCTGACACATCCGCTTCGACATGGATCATCAATCCCTGAATACCGGAAATGGTTCCACTTGTTACACTACTATACATACTGCTCCTTCCTCACTTCGGAACAGGCCTCGTATAGATTGTAACCCGAAGAACCATTTTCTGTCAATTGATATGTAAATTTATTTTATACTTATTTATCAAGTAATTTCTTTAATTCATCCATAAAAGTACCGACATCCTTAAACTCTCTGTATACAGAAGCAAACCGGACATAGGCAACCGGATCCAGCTTTTCAATCTCGTCCATAACGATTTCACCAATTACCGTACTCTCTACTTCTTTCGCCTCCAGATTAAATATCTTTGTCTCGATATTATCCAGACACTGTTCGATCTGTTCTGCAGAAACCGGACGCTTATGACAGGATTTCACAATACCGGATGCTATTTTGGAACGATTATATGGCTCGCGGTTCTTATCCTTTTTAATTACGATCAAAGGAATCGTTTCTACTTTTTCATAAGTAGTAAATCTTCTGCCACAGGCATCACACTCCCGCCGTCTTCGAATGGAATTATTCTCATCTGCCGGTCTGGAATCAATAACTCTTGTATTATCAGCTGCACAAAATGGACATTTCATACTTCTTCCTCCGTATCCTTTATATATGTTCCTTCTTTTTTTCAGAAGCTGTAACCAGATCAATATCAACCAGAACAATATCCGGGCCGATCTTTATAATATGGCAAAACGGAATCACATATTCCGTACAGGAGCAGAAGCAGCCAAATAACTTACCGGGTCCCGGAACGATCAATGCCTCTACTCTGCCACTGCAGGAATCGAAAACCATGTCCGACACAAAGCCCAGACGTTTACAATCCTTACAGTTAATTACTTCCCGTTGTTTTAAATCAGAAAACCTCATAACACCGTATCCTTCAAACACTGTTTGTATCATAATATGCCGGATTTCATTCAGGTTTCCTGTGTTCATAAGTATACATGATTTCCCAGGCATTGAAAAGCTTTTTATCTTTCCAGCGGTATTTTATAAAAAAACACACTTTTTTCAGATTCTTCTTCCTTGTTTTTCTATATTTTATGTTACAATATAAGTAAGGATATGTTTTGTATCCTGTATTTTTATTATTAAGGAGTTACTTATGAACGAACAGAATCTTTCCTCTGATAACCCATCCACTGCTGTCAAAACCGAAGATGCACTGGAACTGCATGATATGTCTCCAAAAGAACGCAGACGTTATAAATGGAAACAGGAAAAGGAAAAACTGGCTGAGCTTTCCTTTTGGAGAAAAGTCCAATACATTCTGATGTATTATACCTGGAAATTTATCGCAATCGCTGCCTCTGTTGTTGCTCTGATTTTTATCGTCCAACGTGTATATATTGCCACCCGCCCGGTTGCCTTGGATCTCGTTCTGGTAAACGATAGTGAAAACACAGATTTTTCGGACATTGTAGAATCCATGTATAAAGGTTATTATGAAGTTCCCGATGACGCAAGATTTTATATTGATTCCAGCTGTATATTGGATCCCAGCGAGGGCATCACTACTCAGAACTCCAGTTACTATACAGAATTAATGTCTGCATTTTCTCACGGCTCTACCCATATCGTCATCTGTGATAGTCCCATTATTGATTATTATGCGGTAGACGGCTATGTTCTCGAACTTAAACACGGTCTCCCGGAAGATATCTGGGAGCAGGTATCAGACCGCTTATATGAATGTGACGGCCCTGTCGAAGATTCCGATTACTATGCGATTGATATTTCCGGTATGGAATTTACCAAAGAGGCCGGCATCCGGTTAGAACAGCCATATTTATGTATTCCGACCTGTCTGGATGATGAAAAGCGTGAAATTGCATTTAACTTTATCCGAATGGTCTTAGATATGGAAGAAAAAGCGCCCGCAGAGTAATCTCTGCAGGCGCTTTTATGTTTCAACAACCGGCTATCTCATGATATGATCTTTACCGGGCATTTACTCTTACAGGTCCCACAACTTGTACATTTCTCATAATCGATCCTTGCAAGATTATCCGTTACTTCGATTGCACCCTCCGGGCAATTTCTGGCACATAAGCCACAACCGATACACCCTGCCTGGCATACCTTTTTCACCTGAACACCTTTCTCCTTGGAACTACACATAACTACCTGCGTGGAATCATATGGGATCAATGTGATCAGATGCTTTGGGCAGGCCGCCACGCATTTTCCGCATGCCTTACACGCTTCCGGATTTACAACTGCAATTCCGTCAATGATCTCAATAGCCCCGAACGGACAGGCTGCCTTACAGTCTCCATATCCGGTACAGCCGAATGTGCAGGCCTTGGCGCCGCCACCCGGATTATTCTGCGCCAGGCGACGGCTTTTCGGTCCTATATGCTCATAATTCGGTCCTATATACTCATAATGTTCTCCTGCCTTCTCACAGGTTCCGGCACACTGCACGACTGCACGCATCCGAACACCTTCGTCAACCTCTGTTCCCATAATCTGTGCGATTGCCTTTGCAACTGCCTCACCGCCTACCGGGCAGCCGGATACAGACGCTTCTCCTTTTACGATTGCCGCTGCCAGACCATCACAACCCGGAAATCCGCAGCCACCGCAGTTATTTCCCGGAAGTGCTTCTCGGACAGCCACTTCCCGCTCATCAACTTCAACCTTAAACTTTTCTCCTGCAATACTTAAGAGTACCGCAATAATAATACCGGTAAGTCCTACCACCAAGGTTGCAATCAAAATTCCAACTATTACTGATGACATATCTACGCACCCCCTATAACCGGATCAGACCGGAAAAGCCCATAAATGCGATTGACATCAGTCCTGCTGTCAGAAGCACGATCGGCATTCCCTGAAACGGTGCCGGAATATCATTGTCTTCGATCTTTTCCCGGATACCGGCCAGAATTACGATGGCGATCGTAAACCCGACTGCAGTACCGACACCATTTACAACACTTTCCAGAAAGTTATAGTTATCTGTTACATTATTCAATGCAACACCTAATACTGCACAATTGGTTGTGATCAATGGAAGATACACACCAAGGGTCTTATGCAGTGCCGGCATTGCTTTCTTTAAAAACATTTCCACAAACTGCACCAGAGCTGCAATTACCAGGATAAATACAATGGTCTGCAGATATTCTATATGCAGAGGGGTCAATATAAACTGATAGATCAGACTGGCCACTGCCGAAGAAATCGCGATAACAAATATAACCGCAACGCCCATACCTGCAGCCGATTTCATATTCTTTGATACGCCCAGAAACGGACATAATCCCAGAAACTGACTCAGTACAACGTTATTTACCAAAGCCGCGCTGACTGCGATCAGAATAATCTTCGTTGCTTCACTCATGACTGGTTTCCTCCTTTTCCTTCGTATGTCCTACGACATCATCACCACCGTCAAAATCAAAGAACCTGCCGCCACAGGAGGTATTTCCGCAGTGCATACAGTCTTCCATTCTGCATACGGTATCACTCGCCTGTCCGCTCTTATTCTTCTTCAGCTTCCGATAATTCAAAAACGCGATCAGGAATGCCAGCACCAGGAATGCTCCAGGTGAAAGCACAAAGATACCGATCGGCTGATAGCCCGGAATGGCTATTCCGAAAACAGAACCGGCTCCGATCAGCTCTCTTACAATTCCAATAGCGGTCAATCCTACCGTAAATCCAAGGCCCATTCCGACACCGTCAAAGATAGAAGGAATAACCGGATTCTTGGAAGCATAGGATTCTGCCCGTCCCAGAATAATACAGTTTACAACGATCAGCTTTATATAACCGCCAAGGCTTTCGGAAAGTCCCGGTAAAAATGCCTGCAGCAAAAAGTCAATGATCGTAACAAACGAAGCCACAATTACAATATATGCCGGAATTCTTACCCGGTTCGGTATAATATTCCGCAATGCCGAGATCATCAGGTTACTCATGATCAGAATAACCGTTGTACTGAGACCCATTCCAAGTCCGTTCATTGCCGATGTCGTAACTGCCAGTGTCGGACACATACCTAAGATCTGGACAAAAGTCGGATTCTCAGTGATAATACCATTCTTAATTCGCTCCAGCGCCTTATTCATCTGTGTCACCTCCCTGTTCTGCTGAGCCTGCGCCCAGCGCTCCTGCATAACAGATTCCCGCATTGACTGCATTCGTTACCGCATTGGTCGTGATCGTCGCACCGCTTAATGCATCGATCTCATTATCCGCAGCTGCTCCGGTCTTGGAGTAGACAAACTGTTCTACTTGCTTCCCTGCAAACTGTTCCTGGAACTCCGGCTTCTTTGCCTCCATTCCAAGTCCGATCGTTTCCGATAATGACAGGAAGGAAATCCCATTGACCGTGCCATCCATCCGGATACCCATCGCTAGCTGCAGTTCGCCGCCATATGCTTCCGAAGAGGTAATCGTCATTACATATCCCAGAATATTTCCATCTGCATCCATAGCAGCCTTCACTTCATCGATTCGATCCTTTGTATATCCGGCATCTGCCAGTATCTGCTGTGCATCTGCCGCATCTGTTACCTCTGTAAACTCTGCCGCATCCGTAAATACTGCCTGATACGCCTCATTCTTCTTATCCTCCTGAGTCTTTGCAATCGGATTTTTGGTGATCGCATAAACGCCACCCAGAAGCAGTCCGGCAATCAACGTGATTGCAAACAGAATCAACGAATCCCTGATCATCTGTTTATTCATGCTTCACTGCCCCCTTTCCAAAGGACTTTTCAGCCGTAAACCGTTCAATGATCGGCACTAAAAGGTTACCACATAAAATCGAGTAAGACACACCCTCTGCTGCGGTGGTCGTATTCCACGGGCTTCTCAATACAAAGGTAAGGATTCCGAGCAGTACACCATATACCAAGCGTCCCTTTGCAGTAATCGGCGATGTCACATAATCGGTTGCCATAAAGAATGCTCCAAGCATCAGACCGCCGCCGCATAAATGGGCTGCCAGAAATCTCAGATCAAAACCTCTGCCACTGGCCAGTGCATATATCAGTATACAGACCGAAAAGCTGCCGATATACGTAAGCGGAATCCGGATATCGATCACCCGTCGGAAAATCAGATATGCACCACCTAATAAAATCGCAACCGCCGAGGTCTCACCAATAGTTCCGGCCGTGCTTCCCATAAACATCCGAAGCAGACTCACTTCACCGCCGGTCTTTAAAACCGCTAACGGTGTTGCCGTTGTCATTGCATCATATACAAAATTCGTCATCGGCTTTGCAAAGGAAAGAAGTAAAAAACATCTTGCCGCAAGTGCCGGATTCACAAAGTTCTGTCCGATTCCGCCAAATAGCTGCTTTACAACAATAATTGCAAATACACTGCCCAGCATCGCCATCCACCACGGTAAGGTTGATGGAAGATTCAACGCCAGTAACAGACCGGTAACCACTGCACTGAAGTCTCCGATCGTCACCTTACGTTTCATCAGATATTCAAAAAGCCCCTCACTCAGCACGCAGGTCAGTACGCATACCACAATCAGCAAAACCGCGCGGAGCTTAAAATTATAAATTCCCATAATCGTAGTCGGAAGCAATGCAATGATCACATCTAACATAATCCCTGATGTACTATCCTCATGACGAATATGCGGAGAAGATGATATTCCTTTCTTAGTATCCATAGCACACCTCCTACTTTTTTCTGCCGGCCAGAATTGCTTTTCTGGTTGCTGCAATCGTCTGGGTCAGATGCCGTTTGGCCGGACATACATAGGAACAGCAGCCGCATTCACAGCATTCCATTCCATCCTGCTCTACAAATGCATCCAGCTTTCCATGCTCTGCAAGGCTTGCAAGCTTTGTCGGATTCACTCTGCCCGGACAAACTGCCACGCACCGGCCACAGCGAATACAGTTCGACGGCTCACAAGCAGCTACTTCATCCTTCTTCATACATAAAACCGCAGAAGATCCCTTCACTGCCGGAACCTCTGTCGAAAACATAGCCTTTCCCATCATCGGACCGCCGGATATGATCTTTTCCGGTTCACCATCCAGATATCCACCGGCAGCTTCGATCAGTTCCTGAAGGCTGGTGCCCAGTAATACTTTAAAGTTCTTCGGATCCACGATGTCATCTCCACTGATCGTTATGATCCGGTCGATCAACGGAACACCTTCCACAACTGCCTTGTAAATCGCAGTGACTGTATCAACATTATGTACAATACAGCCTGCGTCCGCCGGCAGCATACCGGAATTAATATACCGTCCGGTATTCGCATATATCAGCTGACGTTCTGCTCCTTCCGGATACTTCGTCTTCATAACATTAACCTGAATCTTCGGATGATCTGCCGTCTGTTCCTTCATAATCCGGATTGCTTCCGGCTTATTATCCTCAATCGCAATAATACCGGATGCCTGCGGAAACATATGCAGAACAATCTCCAGCCCGGTCACCACTTTCTCCGGCTCTTCCAGCATTCTCCGATAATCGGAGGTCAGATACGGCTCACACTCAGAACCATTCACAATGATATAATCGATAGAATCCGGATTCTTCGGTGATAGCTTCACATGTGTCGGAAATCCGGCACCACCCATACCGACAATACCGGCATCCTGAATAACCTCCAGTAGGTCTTTCCTGTCCATCTCCTGCCAGTTAGCGGGTGCAGGTCTTTCCATCACTTCATATTCGCCATCATTTTCAATAATAATAGACTCTGCTTTGGTACCGCCAGCTGTCAGACGCGGTTCAATATTTTTAACTGTTCCGGAAACTGATGCATGAATATGCGCTGAAACAAATCCACCCGCCTCAGCAATCCTCTGTCCGACCAGAACCCGGTCGCCCTTTTTCACAACTGGTTTTGCGGGTGCTCCGATATGCTGACTCAACGGATAAACCAACTCTCCCTTTGGCAGATATGTTTCGATCGGTTTATCCATGGTCAGTTCTTTGCCCTCGTAAGGATGGATGCCACCCTTAAATGTAAGCAAACTCATACGTAATACCTCGTTTCTTAAGATTTATCCTAATTTTAATACAATTTTTCTTATTATTCAACTGATTTCCATTGGTAAATGCCGGTGCAGCCATGCCCCTGCGAGACCAACCAAAACTCCGGCAATCACCCCTGATACGATCAGTACCGGCAGGTAATAAAAAATTGCCGCCGTTCCCATCAAGACCCATGCAGCCAGAATCTGTCCAAAATTATGAGCCACTCCGCCTGCTGCACTGACTCCTGCAACAGAAAAAACATTTTTCTTTTTTAAAACAGCCATAACAGCCAGACTGAGTATGGATCCTGCCAGACTGTAGATGCCAATAGCCAGATTACCGAACAGAATGCAGGAAATCAATACACGCAGGATACTGACGGCGACTGCCTCCTTATAAGAGAACCGGTATAACACCAAAAGTGCTGTCAGATTGGCAATCCCAAGCTTTACTCCCGGAATCCCCAATGTGATCGGAACACAGGATTCCAGCCAGCCGAGAACGATTCCCAATGCAGTCATGACTCCTAATATGGATACCTTTTTTGCCATAGAATGTGCTCCTTATCTTTTAATCTCCACCACCAGTCCATGTGGCAGGCATACAATACTTTCTCCTGCCTTTGAAATTTCTTTGTGATTCACACAAATCTGATCCCGGCAGTCCGCCTCTGTGATCCGCACCTTTCCGTTTTCTATCCGGAGTACATTTTCTCCGTTCTCACTCCGGATCGGCATGTTACAGTCCTCCTGCAACGGCTGTTCCAAAATCACCGTTCCATCCAGCGTTACCACTGCTTTTTCGCCGTTTCGGGTAAACAAACGAAACCCCAATGTCACAACTGCAGCTGCAATCAGAAGTCCAGTGATCAGAATGATATCCTGTTTTTTCATATAATTCATTCTCCATTTATTTTTACTCACTGACAATACTGTATTCCGGATTCACCAATTGAAACTCATCCGTAACTCCATCCGTCAGATAGATTTTCTTATCTGTTGTAATAAACACCGCTTCTGCTCCATATTTTTCCAGCAATTCCACGGATTTTTCTCTGCCGAGCACAAAACAAGCGGTAGACAATCCATCACTGTCAATTCCACTCGAGCAAAGAACCGTTACGGAAACCAATCCGGAATCTGCCGGATAACCGGTCACAGGATCCATAATATGATGATACCGGACTCCGTTTTCCATAAAATATTTCTCATAATCACCGGATGTAGACACTACCGTATTATCCATTACTTTTAAATATCCGACCGCTGTTCCCTGTTCGCCACGTGGATCCTGTATCCCGATATTCCAGGCACTGCCATCCGGCTTTTTCCCATATGTCAGAATGGAACCGCCAATCGAAACCACTGCTCCGGAGATTTTCATTGTTTCCAACCGCTCTGCAATTTTATCACAGGCAATCCCTTTACCCAAAGCCCCCAGATCCAGAGTCATCCCTGCCTGATCGGCAGTTAGGTTTCCGTCCTCTGAGATATGGAGCTTCGTATATCCTGTCTTTTCTAATGTCTCCTGTAATACCTTACCATCCGGAATCGCAGGATGCTCTCCCTCGATTCCCCATAGATCCAGCACCGGACGCAATGTAATATCCAATGCTCCGCCGGAATCCTCACATAACTTCCACGCTTCCGTCAGCCATGCCTGTTCTTCCGGATACAGCCTGCAGTCTTTCTCCTCCTGCAGCTGCTGATTCAGATAAGATATGGAGGATTCCGGTTCTCTCCAGCTCAGAACATGATCATTCAACTCTGTGATCAATGCAGGCAGCTCTTCCACTGCCTGTTTACTGTCTCTTCCATATACATCTGCTGTAACAACCGTTCCCATGCCAATTCCGGTATAGTGATTTACTGCTGTCATATTCCGATAAATCAGAAATCCGGCAAGGAGCAGCTGTAATACCAGAATCACCGGAATTCCTATCACAAACTGCCGATGCTTTGTCTTATGCCGGAAAGTATACATGCCCAAAAGACTGCCTGTACTTCCTCCCAGAATTGCAAATAAAAACAATACCTTCTCCGGTATCCGCCATTTCTGTTTCTGTGCCTTCCGTTTGTCAATTCCCATACTCAGAAATCCTGCAAGATTTATGAGCAGTAAATACAAGATTCCGATCTTCCACATATTTCCTGAACCTCAATTCTTTCTGTACAAAGAAGGCTTGCGAAAAGAATCCCTTTCGTAAGCCTTTTATTCTCTATTATGCTCTTTTTACAAAATACTCATTATACCAAAGCAGGAACATGAATACCGTCCAGATCTTCCGGCTGTTATCAAACTTCTCTGCCTTATGCTGTTCCAACAGCTTCACCAGATATTCCGTATCAAAGAACTGTGCTGCTTCCTTACTGGTGAATGCTTCCTTGATCCGGTTATAGTACTTATCCTCCCGTATCCATACACGGATCGGAACCGGGAATCCCAGTTTCTTCTTATCTGCAACCTTTTCCGGCAGAACCTCCAGTGCAGTCTTCCGGAATGCACGCTTGGTCACTTCACCTTCTACCTTATACTGTCTCGGAATTCTGGATGCTACCTCGAATACCTCTTTATCCAGGAACGGTACCCGGACCTCCAGTGAATTCGCCATACTCATCTTATCTGCCTTTAACAAGATATCATGTACCATCCATACATTAATATCCAGATACTGCATCTGTGTTACAGTATCTTTTCCCTTAGTCCGTGCCCAGTAAGGCTTTGTAACATCCAACGGATCCACTCCGTTTCGTTCCTTTAGCAGCTTATCCTTCTCTTTTTCATCAAAGATAAATGCATTTCCCACATAGCGCTCCTGCAACGTCTTGGAATGCCGAACCAGGAAGTTAAATCCCCGCTTCTTCGGGAACAGGGATGCAAACTTACCGATCAGCCGGCGGATAGGGAACGGAATCACATCATAAGCCTTGTTTTCCAATGGTTCCCGGTAAATATTATAACCGCCGAACAACTCATCCGAGCCTTCTCCCGACATAGCAACCTTAACGTATTTTGCGGTCTCATTTCCAAGGAAATACAGTGCGATCGCAGAAGCATCGGCCAATGGCTGATCCATATAATACTGAATCATCGGCAGCTTCTCCCAGTATTCCTCCGGTGAGATGACCTTACTGATATTCTGTACCTGAATAATATCGGATAATTCCTTTGCATAGGAAATCTCATTATACTTCTTCTGCTTAAACCCGACCGTAAAGGTCTTATCTACATTTGCCAGACATGCAATATAGCTGGAATCCACACCACTGGACAGGAAAGAACCTACCTCCACATCACTGATCTTGTGTGCTTTTACAGAGTCCTCCATAACTGTTCGGATCTCCTGTGCCCATTCATCCAGATCCTTACTCTCATCCGGCTCTTTAAACTCCGGCTCCCAGTATCTTGTAATCGTAACCTTACCATCTTCATATACCAGATAATGTGCCGGTGGCAGACATTTTACTCCTTCAAAAAAGGTATCTGCCGACGGACTATACTGATATGTCAGATAATTCTCTAAAACATCATGATTTAACTTCTTTTCAAAATTCGGATGATGTAAAAACGCCTTGATCTCTGAACCAAACATCAGAGTGCCGTTCATCTGTGCATAATACATCGGCTTAATACCAAAGAAATCTCTTGCCAGGAACATTTTCTTTTCATTTCTATCCCAGATCACAAATGTGAACATACCACGCAGCATATTCAGCATATCATAACCGTATTCCTCATAGGAATGGATCAGTACTTCAGAATCTGTCTGCGTCTTAAATACATGACCACGCTTCACCAGTTCTTCCCGGATATCCTGATAATTATAAATCTCACCGTTAAACATCAACACCAGTGATTCATCCTCGTTATAAATAGGCTGGCTTCCGGAGTTCAGGTCGATAATACTCAACCGGCGGAATCCCAATGCAATATCATCATCCAAAAAGGTACCGTCACTGTCCGGTCCCCGGTGAATGATCGCATCCTTCATTTTTTCTATTACTTCTGCCTTTTCCGGCAGATGATCTACAAATCCTACAAATCCACACATGCTGTTTGCACCTCTGTATTGTTATTTTCCTGTTTTCTCTTTCTTACATTACTGTTCATTATGGACTGAAGCCCCGGACTTGTCAAGTTTTTCTATTGCCATTCAAGCCCTCCGGTCTCCTATAATCCCAGTTGATTCCATATATCCTCGAACCACCGTCTGATAGACTTAAACAGGTCTTTCAGCCATTGTTTCGCTGCCTCTTTACCATCATCCTCTTCCGTAGATGCTTCCTCAGTTGTTGATTCTTCGGTAGATGCCTCTTCGGTAGCCTCGGTCGTTCCCTCCGTCGCAGTATCCTCAGTTGCCGGTGTTTCCGTGGTCTCTGTAGTTTCAGTCGTTGGTGCCTCGGTCGTCCCCTCCGTCGTCGGAGCTTCTGTCTTCGGTGTTTCGGTTGTTCCTCCGGTGGTCGGAACCTCCGTACTTGCTGTCTCCGTCGTCACTGCCTCTGTAGTCGGAGCTTCTGTCTCCGGTGCCTCGGTCGTTGTTCCGGTGGTCGGAACCTCCGTACTTACTGTCCCAGTCGTTCCTGCCTCGGTTGTTGAAATTTCGGTTGTTGAAATTTCTGTTTCCGAGGAGTCCTCCGTAAGCCCCGGTACATATTGATTACCAATCACCGGTTTCTTCAGTTCTGTCTCTACAACCGGATAGAAGCTGCCGAACATCTCCCGATCATGTGCACAAACCTGTACAACATCTCCTTTATGATATTTCTTCTGGAATGCATACATGTACTGCATGGTCCCGGAGATATTTTCCTGCTCCTTACCATCCTCTACATACATTGTTACATATAATTTTAATTCATATACCGAATCGGTATCATATGTGTTCTCGATTTCCTGTGAACGGACTCCGGAATCCTTGTAATCACATACCATATACGTACCGGAATAGAAATTATCCGTAAAATCATTTTCCCGGTCCACATGAATAAAGGTACCATCCTTATAAAGATAAAGTACACTGCCATCTGCGCCCTTTCTCCATGCCGTTCCGGACAGTTCATCCGCAGCCCCAAAGGCATGCTGGAAAATACTTCCGAAAAATATCAGTATTATAACGCCCGTTACAAGACTGATACCGCCCATGACAATTCCTGAAGTTGCCATTCCTTTTCCCTGTGTTTTCACAACCCCAAGGATACCAAGCACGACCGCTGCGACCGCCAGTACCACTCCAAATGGTTGAACACAGATTAACAGAATTGAAAGAATTCCAAGAATCATAGCGGCAATCCCGAATCCCCGGACCTTCTTTTCCGGCCCCGTTCCTTCCGGCATTGTTTCTTTCGGTTCCTCCGCCGCTGCATTCACATCCTGTGTTTCATTTTGCATATATTCATTCATCTGTAAACCGCCTTTCCGATTCCATCCTGTTTATACACATCTCCGGGAATATCCTGCCCGTCCAGCACTACCCGGACCAGCTCTTCTCCCACATAATCCAGCTTCAAAGAAAAGAAATCCTTTCGGGTTTCCAACAGATGAAAAAATACCTTATCTCCTTCCCAAATCGGGAGCTGATAAATAGCATCCTTTGGCACCCATTCCAGTGTCCCTTCCTCGCAGTCACTAATCGTTCCCTGATATTCATCCGCTGTATAGAGACACATATATTCCATATCTGCCTGCACGATATCATCCTTTACCAGCTTTCCGTCCTTCATCCATCCGACCGTATCCACATCCGGCTGTCGGAACGTAAATGTAACAATGCCCCGGAACTGCCATCCGGTAAGCGTTAGTCCCGTCTCTTCCCGCACTTCCCGAAGCAGACACTCCTCCGGACTCTCACCGGCCTCAAAGTGTCCACCGACACCGATCCATTTATCCCGGTTTACATCCTGCCTCTTTTTAACTCTATGAAGCATCAGGTACTGATCGTCCTTCTCAATATAACATAATGTTGTCAAATTATTGATATGCTCACTCATTCGTATTCCTCATTCCGCAACCACAACTATAATAAACCATAACCAAAAACGGCGGCAGATTCTGCCGCTGTTCTTGTATTGTTCCGGTCGGTATTAATTAAATAATACAACCTCTTCCTTCGGTTTCTCCGCCGGTACCACCTTCGTCGCATAAATGACAGGTCCGTCTCCGCGGAATTCCCGGTAATATTCCTTCTTTATCGTTCCTGTGATCTCTACCCACTGACGATCCTTCAGCATGGCCGCCATATCACTGACGCATTTAAAGCCGACAAATGCAATATCCTCTACGCAACAGGTCATGGCATGTCTGCCCGGTACAAATGCATTCTTCGGATAATTCTTCGGTTTATATACCATTCCCTTAAAATGAATGGTCTTACCGACATATTTATCCGGATTATCTGAGGCATCAATATAAAAGATACCAAAGTCGTCATCTTCAATCTCAATGACATCTGCATTTAACTTATATGGAAGATCATCATCTGCATTTTCAAAATCCGTGCTTCCGTCTTCCTTTTCAAATACGATCGTTGCCATACGGTTATTGGCCTTTATGATTCTCCGGTACTCGCCCCGCTTGGTCTCCTCCGTACAACGGTTAAATATAACCAGATTGGCAGCGGATACCTGCTCCATCATCATGGCACGCATATTATTCAGATAGCTGTCAAAGGTACTTGCATCAATATTTGCCACGATCTGTACTACCGTCCAGCCCTTTGGAACATTCAGATCAAACAGCTGCTGAAGCTTCCAGGTTCCGTTATATTCGATCAGCACCAGCTGCGGCTTGTACTGTGCCTGTAGCTTCATCAACCGTTCTGTCGTCAGATCTTCCGGTTCCTCGATCATTTCCAGCATAATATTATGTGCTGCAAGCTCGGCAGGGTCATACTCTTCCATACCTTCCTCACATACCAGCAGCAATGCACGGTCACCTTCATTGAAATTCTGCCCGATCAGTGTATTCTGAATAAATGTCGTCTTACCGCCTTCCAGGAAGCCAGTAAACAGATATACCGGTATTTCTTTTGCCATAGTAATTCCTCCTACTGTCCTTCAAAACTGATTTCGCCCGGCTCCTATAACTGGAACAGTTTCTCCAGCTTATCCTCCTGTAATTTGCTGCCGATCACGCACAGCTTACCGGTATAATCCGGATTTCCCTTTCGGATCTCATATTCACCCGGTACCAGGTCAAAGTAGATCCACTCGCCATTTACATTCGGAACCATGCCCTTTGCTCTCAGGATAATACCATACTCCTCGCTCTCGGATAAGGTCTTAAGGATTGCTTCCATGTCAGAATCTGTATATTTATGTGGTGTCTCCTTACCCCAGCTTGAAAATACCTCATCCGCATGATGGTGATGATGGTGGTGATCATGACATCCGCATTCACCATGGTCGTGATCGTGATGATCATGGTCATGGTCGTGATGATCGTGGTCACAATGATCATGATCGTGGTCATGATCATGCTCTTCATGGTCGTGATCGTGGTGGTCATGCTCATGGTCGTGGTCATGATGACACTCTTCTCCATGCTCATGATGATGTCCGCACTCCGGACATACCTCAGCCTCTTCCATCAGCTCGGCAACCAGTGAATTGCCCTCTGTCATAGCCTTACGGATAACAGAACCGTTAATCTCATCCCAGGCTGTTGTGATAATTGCAGCCTTCTCATTATGCTCTCTTAACAGAGCTACGATTGCTTCCAGCTTGTCCTGTGCCATCTTCTGTGTCCGGCTTAAAATAATCGTACTTGCACTTTCAATCTGGTTATTGAAAAATTCGCCGAAATTCTTCATATACATTTTAGCCTTGGTTGCATCTGCAACTGTTACAAAACTGTCCAGTTCCAGCTCTGTCTCCTGTGCCACACCCTGAACGGCTTTGATAACATCCGATAGTTTACCGACTCCGGATGGTTCAATAATGATACGATCCGGTGCATACTGTGTCAGAACCTTCTTCAGAGCCTCGCCGAAGTCACCGACCAGAGAACAGCAGATACAGCCGGAATTCATCTCTGTGATCTCAATGCCCGCATCCTTTAAAAATCCACCGTCAATACCGATCTCTCCGAATTCATTCTCGATCAGCACCAGCTTTTCTCCCTGAAATGCTTCTGCGATCAATTTCTTTATCAGGGTTGTTTTACCAGCTCCAAGAAATCCTGAAACAATGTCTACTTTTGTCATTTTAAAACGCCTCCATTTGTTCATCCTGCCATGCAGGTATCTTCTATATCCAGTCTGCACAAGCGGCAGCTCTCCCTTTTGTACACCATGTACGATTGATATAGTGTTCCAAACTATCCCTAGTATTATATTCTTATTTTTCCGCATTGTCCAGTCTGACCTTTGCCTGCCACTCAATTCCTGCTTTCTCCGGACAATACCCGATGTAAAATATATGCCAGCGGCTCCATTGCATTTCTTGCCTCCTCCAATGTATTGGTCTGCCCGCCTACTTCGATCAGTGTTGCCTTCGGCCTCCGGTCCAGATTGTACTGATATCCTTTTATATATGTACGGCGCAGGAAATCCGGGTAATCTGCGGTTCCCTCCAGATATAGCTGCAGACTGAATGCCAGATTTGCCTGCCGATTCGGATTCGCCAGATACTCAAGCTCTCCGTTCGCTACCGTCCGGCTGACACCGTTAAAAAACATGATCTTTGCGGTCGGCTTTCCATTGATATTTGTTACCAGATGTGTATTTTCATTCAATCCATCCCGATGCAGGTCAATCACAACCTCAATCTCCGGATGCTCTGCCAGAATCCGGTCAATGCCCTCACCGGATGCCGTATAAGCATAATTCCGATCAACCTTTCCATCGATCCGGTCATAAACTGTTCGGTCATGATATACCCGGTATCCGTATCCTTCCAACAGCTCGGTCAGCGTATCTCCCAGACCGATTGGGGTATCCTCCAGCACATCCGGTCTGCTGTCTGCAAACATCTCCGAAGAGCTATGGGTATGATAAATCAGAATCTGATATCCGGTATCATCCTGCTGCATTGTCATATCCATGGATAGCAAGGTATCCGCATTCATTTCATCCCGTTCCACATACGTGGTCGAATCTACAATATAACAGTTGTCGATCAGAAACTGAAAATCCGACAACTGTTCTCTGGAAAAACTCCTG
>HF991369.1:253839-258661 GCA_000431515.1 Clostridium sp. CAG:632
GATTCCCATAAATCTCCGCATATGCCATGACCGGAAACAACTGCCGCATAAAAATACGGGAACCGGTTTCCCATGGATTGTCTGATTTCTGTTCCCGTTCCAACATCGGAAAATATCCGGCAACCACCCGCTCTCCGGCAAATAAAAACAGATATAACATTCCTGCAAAGAGTAAAATGCCAATCATTCCCTCCCGCAGTCTCCTGCTTTTTTTATATTCATTTTTTACCTGTTTTACTGCATGTATCCATTTTCTCATATTTCATTATATGAATGTTGCAGCCGATTTATTGCTTCCGAAATTGTAAAACTGATTCTTTTAATCGCCTCATCAATGTTTTTAGGTGTCACAAACATATTAGCAAGATAAGGTTCTACCATTTCACAGGCCAGCTGATACCGTTCCTGCTCCGTAAATGTCTCCATGACCTCCCGCGTTCCGTTTTTTCCGAATGCATCCAGCATGACATCCATGGCATCGTCTACGATCGCTGGTACAGAAATCACGGTCGGAACTCCGATTGCAACCACCGGTACTCCCATACTCTCATAATTAATCGCTTTTCTGTGATTCCCTACACCGGATCCCGGTGCGATCCCGGTATCCGCAAGCTGGATGGTTTTGTTCAGACGATTGGACGTCCCGGCTGCAAGTGCATCGATCACAAGAAGCACCTCCGGTTTCACCTGGGCTACAACACCCTTTAATATCTCCTGAGATTCCATTCCGGTCTGTGCCATAACACCCGGTGCCACTGCACTGATCTCATATGCACTGAACAGAATATCCTCCCGGATCAGATGTCTGGTCACATATAGATTATCAATGACCATCGGTCCCAATGCATCCGGCGTCACTGCCCGATTGCCAAGTCCTGCTACCAGGATTTTTGTTTTTCCTTTCAGCATCTTTTTCAGGCTTTGATAAAGGGCTTCACTCATCGGCTCATGATACTCTTCATCGCTGCATCGCAGCTCTTCACTCTCAATTGTAATATAGGTTCCGATCGGTTTGCCGATCTTATCTGCTCCCTCTTTCGTTTCTATAACAATCTCAGTTTCTTTTATATCATTATCCCGATTCACCTTCGTTGACACCTTCACCCCGGAAAGTTCTCTCGTATTGTCCAGATTTTCCCTTAATTCTACAGCCAGATCTGTTCTCTGCATGGATATCAATTTCATCACCTCATACTCAGTATCTGTACTTTTTTTCCGGAATATGCGTACTTTTCAAAAAACGCTTTTTCCTGTATAATTCAGAAATCACCATATCCTTAAAAATACCGGAAATTAATTTCAAAAAAATATTGACAAAACCCCCTTCCCTGTTTATCATGTAATAGTATGTTTACGTGAAATTGTCCGTGTCCGGTTTTTATGTAAGCTGCAAACAGTAATTACAATCTGTAGTCAGATAAATTAATACGTATGGAGGTGTAGGATTTGGCTAATATCAAATCTGCTAAGAAAAGAATTAAGGTTATCGAAAGCAAAACTTTAAGAAACAAAATGATTAAGTCCAAGGTTAAAACTATCATCAAGAAGCTCGAGGCTGCCGTAGCTGCCGGTGATAAGTCATTAGCTCAGGAATTATTAGTAACAGCAACATCTGAAATGAACAAGGCTGCTTCTAAGGGAGTTTACCACAAGAACACTGTTTCAAGAAAGGTTTCCCGTATGGCTGCTGCTGTTAATAAGATGGCTTAAGCAATTTATTATATTATTTTTATATTAACCCACAGAAAACCCCATCCATCCGGATGGGGTTTTTTGGTTTTTCTATTCTCTTCCGCTCCAGCAATAAGTACAGAGCTTATCCGGATCAATCCCGACTGCCTCGATCATATCATCCAGACGATGGAATCTGAGTGATGTGAATTTCAGCTTTTCACAGATCTTTTCTACCATTCTCTCATATTTTTCAGAATTATAATCTGCATATTCCCGAAGTGTATCCTCCGACACCTCTCCACCTTCCAACTCCCGAATAACTACCCGGGTGATCAGCTCCATTTCTGATTTCGAGCGGGAGAAATTCAGATATTTACATCCGAAGATCAACGGCGGACATGCCGGACGGATGTGAACTTCCTTTGCCCCGCTTTCATATAAGAATTCTGTAGTCTCACGAAGCTGTGTACCCCTGACAATCGAGTCATCAATTAACAGGAGCTTCTTACCCTTGATCAGCTGTTCTACCGGTATCAGCTTCATCTTTGCGATCAGATCACGCTTACTCTGCATTGTCGGCATAAAAGAACGAGGCCAGGTCGGGGTATATTTAATGAATGGCCTTGAAAACGGAATTCCCGACTCGTTGGCATAACCGATCGCATGTGCCGTTCCGGAGTCCGGAACACCGGCCACAATATCCGGCTTTACATGATCCCGTCTGGCAAGCAACTTACCACAACGGTAGCGCATCTCTTCTACACTGACTCCCTCATAGGAAGAAGAAGGATAACCATAGTAGATCCAAAGGAAAGTACAGATTTTCATATCTTTGCCCGGTGCAACCAGTGTTTTCACACTATCCGCAGTCATAACTACCACTTCTCCAGGTCCCAGTTCCTTCACTGCGGTATATCCCAGATTCAGATATGCAAAGCTCTCAAAGGAAGCACAGTAGGCATCCTTTTTCTTACCAATGACAATCGGTGTTCTTCCGTATTTATCGCGGGCACAATAAACTCCCTTCGGAGTCAGGATCAGCATAGACATAGAGCCTTCTATGATCTCCTGTGCATACCGGATACCTTCTATAAAATTTTCCTTCTGATTAATGATTGCAGCAACCAACTCCGTGGAATTGATCTCACCATTTGACATTTCGAAAAAATGTGTATTATTCTTTAAAATCATCTGTATGATCTCTTCTGAATTATTGATCTTTCCGACAGTTGTAATAGCAAAGGATCCATGATGGGAACGCACCAGGATCGGCTGTGCTTCATAATCCGAAATACATCCGATTCCATAATGACCTTTCATGGAATTTGCTTCTTTTTCAAACTTCGTCCGAAAAGGAGCATTCTCGATTTTATGAATGGATTTTTCAAATCCCTGTTCTCCATAGACTGCCATTCCTGCCCGTCTGGTTCCAAGATGCGAATGATAGTCTGTCCCAAAAAACAGATCAAACACGCAATCATCCTTAGCTGCAACTCCAAAAAATCCACCCATTGTAGTGAAACCTCCTTAAAAACCTCTTTTATCACTTCTTTTATCTTCAGGTAAACTGCTTACCTTGAATTCGTAGAAAACGCAACGATCAAAAGCTCAACGCCGACAATATCCTGATACAGTCCCCGTTTGATCCCGGCATCCGTACTCTGACAGAATTCCAGCATCTGCAACAGCTGTGTATAGGAAAAATGCCCGATCTGACTCTTATATTTTCCGACCGTAAAAGGGGGAATTCCCGCTTTACCTGCAATGGAAGAATTATCCATGCCCAGCCGAACCATCTCTGATACCTGCAGTAAAATATTGATCTGTCTGGTCAGCAAATACAGAATCCGCATTGCCGGTTCCCGCACCTCCAACAGATCATGATATAGCTTTAAAGCCTTCTCCCGGTTCTGATTTCCGATGGCATCCAGCATATCAAAAATCTGACTTTCCGCCTGTGCACTTCCAACCTCCTGCACATCCTCCTGCGTGATCACATCCCGGTCGATTGCATAGGAAAACAGCTTCTCAAGCTCCATCTGAAGCAGATTCATACTGCTTCCCGCCTGTTCCAGCAACAGATTCGCCGCACTTTCTGTAATCTGCTTTCCCTCCTGTCTGCACTGAATCGTAATCCATGATAACAGTTCCTTATCCTTAGGAAGCTTCATCTCTGCGGCATAGCCGAGATCCTTTACGGTTTTATATAACCTACCCCGCTTATCGACTTCCTGTTCCACAAAAATCAGATACGTAGTGTCCGGAAATGTCTTCAGGCGATCTTCAAATCCGTCGGAACCATTCTTAAACCAACCGCTGTTCTCGATCACGATTACTCTCCGGTCCGCAAAGAACGGAAGTGTCTCTGCCAGTTCTGCCACCTCCGGCATAGGGATGCCTTTGCCCGAAAACCGGGTCACATTCATCCCATCATCCTCCGGACATAATGCCTTCTGAAGACGATCCCGGTACTGATGGCACAGGTACATTTCCTCTCCGTAAAGAAGATATACATTCTTAAATTGCTGCTTCTTAATATCTTCATTCAACACTTTCATCTGTCATGAATCCCTTACTTTCTACCCGGTCTTTTCAGCACATAACATAAAAATTATACTACACTTTTCTTAAAAGATATAGTCCTAATTATTCACCGGCTTCCTGCTTTTTAAAATATGTAATTTTTCTCCTCTTTCCATCCGGCTCCAGCATAATTGCTCCCTGCTCATCCGTTCTGAATATCCCGATATCCGCTTCCCGGAACCGCTCCAGTGTTTCCTCATGCGGATGTCCGTAGGAATTATTCCTTCCACAGGAGATCAAGGCATATTGAGGACAGATTTTCTGTATAAACTCTTTGGACGATGCCCCGGAAGATCCATGATGTCCAACCTTCAGTACATCGTATTGCTCCATTCGTGCCTCAGATTCCAGGCTCTGCTCTCCTTCCTGCTCCAGATCTCCCGTAAAAAGCATACGGAATTCTTCTGTCGAAAGCTCCAATACCATGGAATTATTATTGGCATCCGGATACAGAAACTCCTGCCCCGGATACAGGCATCGGATCGTTACGGTTCCGCTTTTCATGCCTGCTCCTGCCTGTAAATATATAACGGATATCCCGGCCGCCTCTGCCGTTTCCGCCCGC
>HF991369.1:258686-271165 GCA_000431515.1 Clostridium sp. CAG:632
AGCCGGAATCCACACAATTTCTTCCGGCCTCCGGTAATACCAGACAGCCGATTTCCACTTCTCCGGTCTCCATCATTCCAATCAGTTCATAAACACCGTTCACATGATCACTGTCCATATGGCTTATAAATATATAATCAAGCTTTCCATAGCCATAATATTTCATAGCCGGTTCGATCACATATTTTCCTACAGAAGACCGACTGGTACTTCCCCCATCGATCAGTAGCAGCTGATGTTCCGGTGTTTCTATCAGAGTGCTATCTCCCTGCCCGACATCCAGCATTGTGATCCGAAAGCGGTCCGCCTTTCCAATCAGTAGCATTCCGGTTAATACCATTGCAAGCATTCCTGCCGGATGCTTTTTCTTATATTTCAAGAGAACATATATCCCGGCCAGCATTCCATAATAACCGGCCGCCATCCAGACGGTAATATTCCCCACATGCCATACAGCTCCGGGTAGTTCCTGTACCCGAAGACATAGGAATGAAAAGCTCCGTAGAATCCATTCACATCCAATTGCCAGAATGCCGGCTCCCCCATAGAACCAGGGTGTCAGAAACAGACATCCCAGACCAAGCAGGATTAACGGTGTCATCATAGGAATCACATAAAAATTAAGCAGTATTCCATAGACCGGATATTCATAGTAGAAAAAGATCACGATCGGCCCGGTGATCATCTGAATAATAATTCCGGTTATTAACGTATCCGGTACCTTTCGGATGATTTCCACTATTCTCTGTTTCCCTTTCGCCCACAGTTTTCCTATTAGCTTTTTCTCTGTTGTCTTTTCCCTCTCCACGCTCCGACAGATAACCGCCGGGCAGCTTTCCTTTATCAGCTCTTTCCACGCCGGGATCACCAGACCCAGCGTAAGTACTGCCCCAAATGACAACAAAAATCCCGCATCAAACAGCCGATATGGATATTCCACCAATTGCAGTACTGCTGCGATTCCAATTGCCGTCAGCATGTCATAAGTCCGTCCGATCATATCACCAACCATCGCCAGTATCAACATTGTAATTGCCCGGCTGGCAGACCCGCTCTGTCCTGTCAGCCAGCCATATGCCAGAAGCAGTCCGATCACAGGCGACCCTGCAGCTCCATATGGCAGTCCCAGTTTCCGCAACAGCCGATAAAGCATACTGCCGAGAATAGACACATGCAGCCCTGAAATAGCCAGGATATGTGCGATTCCGTTCCGTTGATATAACTGTTTTATCTCGGGATCCAGATTCCCGGAATCTCCGAGCAGCATTGCATTCATCACTGAAGCATATTCCTCTGACATATGCATCTGAAATACTTTCTGTGTCTGCATCCGAAACTTCCATAGCCATTGTTTTCCCGTATATCTTCCTTCATCCAAAACACGGACCGTATCTGCATAACCTGTGAACTCGATGCCTCTTGCCAGATAATATTGCCGGCTATTAAATTCCCCCGGATTCGTCGGAATCGGTAAGCGTTTCAATGTCAGTTCACAGGTAATCCGATCTCCGATCTTTATATCACCTTCCTTGCTATATAATTTCACTCTGCAGGGACTTTGATATTGGAATCGCTCATTCCGAATCCGGTTCGCCCTGATCAGAAATATCCACTTTCCTTTCTGTATTTCTGCACGTTCCACTCTTCCCTCCATCTCACATAGAACTTCTTCCTGTCCATTTTCCTCATAACAGGCATCCATATATTTTTGCAACGGCGACAACATACGGCACCGCATTCCGTTCAATCCGCCGAGCAGCAGACAAATAAGATAGAGCCACAACAAAAAGGGCATGATCCCGGATTGGTTTCTTTTTCTGATGCACCAGATAACAAACCCAATCGGAATCATGCCAAGCCCCCATGTCATGTTTCCCCTGCTTATAATAATTTGGCCGATCACAAATGCCAGGACTCCGCATAGCAGCGGACGTTTCAGCAAATAATCACTCCTCCTCTGTTGTTTCTTTTTTTATGATATCACTCTGCATTTCAAACATTCCGTCAAACGGAATCGTTTCTCTGTAAAATTCCTGTTTTTCCCCGTTGATCAGGAACTGCACCTTATTGATCGTCGGCAGCTCGCAAAGAGAATTTACAACCGAATAAATCGTAACCGCATCCATACAATTATCCAACGTATTATTGAATTCACCGGACAAGTCTACATAGCATACACCATCCTTGATCGATATTTTTTTCAAGGTTGTTCCGTCCGGAATCGTTTTGTAATAGCCATCCCGCATCGGTCCCGCGATCAAAGACTCGATCACCAGCTGTTCCAGTGACACATCTGTTGTAATCTCAACGGATTTATCGTATTCCAATAACATATTTCCGGTCTCATCCGCAAAATATAATGTAATAATACCTTTCTGCAGATAACCGCCTTCTTTTTCGTTATCCACAAACGATATATCATTATAATATTCAATCGCAGTTCCGCCTTCCAGTACCTTCGAAGAATCATAAATCGTAAATGCTACCTGTTCTACTTCGTCAAGCTGACATAAGGTCTGTGTAATTGCCGCCTTGCTCAATACTACCGGATAGGTATCCGGCTGCTCATTTGTAATATTTACGGTAATCGTTACCTGTCCATCCCGGAATCTGACATCCATCATTTTCATGGATGATGCAATCACATTTGCCCGCTGCTGGTTCGTTGTACTGGTTGTATTTATACCATTCGTACTGCTAAACATAATATCCAGAATATCCTGAACCTGTTCCAGTGTTGAAGCCTCCTGATTTAATGCATAGGTCTCCGTTCCGAACTCATACGTATCATCATTGATATAATAGATCAGGATACTTCCCTCCGGAAGCTCTGTTGTGGCAGTAGATGCATTACTATCCGAATCACATCCTGTCAGAGTCAGACATAATATTGCAATAACTATATAAGTGATCCACTTCTTCATTCTGTCTTCCTCCTGTTAACTGATATATGTCAGCGGAATCCGGACTGTAAATGTTGTTCCTTCACCCGGTTTACTATACAGATTGATCGCACCCTTATGCATTAAAATAGCATTTCTTGTTATCGCAAGACCAAGTCCTGTACCTCCGGTCTCTCTCGACCGTGCTTTGTCCACCCGGTAAAACCGTTCAAACACCTGATCCTGACAATCCTCCGGAATACCGACGCCGGAATCTGCCACCTTGACATAGAAAAACTTATGATCCGCATCCAGGGTTACACGTACCCAGCCATCATCCACATTGTATTTCACGGCATTTTCAATCAGATTTGTGAATGCAAGCGAAATCTTTACTTCATCGATTTCTGCCAATACTTCCCGCATACTTTCAAATACGATCTCAATATTCCGTTTTTCCGCGATCGGCCGGATCCGTTTTAGCAGCAGTTCCAGTAATTCATTGATATTCACTGTCTCTATATTCAGATCCGATGCCTGCTTATCCAGTCTTACCAGTGTCAGCAGATCATTAATGATCTTATTCTCCCGATCGATCTCATCCGCAATATCCGTCATAAATTCCCGATACATCTCAGCCGGGACATCCTCCTGCATCAGCAGTGAATCCGCCAAAACTTTCATGGAAGTGATCGGTGTTTTTAACTCATGGGAGACATTTGATACAAATTCCTGTCTGGAGCTTTCCAGCAACTGGATCTTCCGTAAAATCCGGTTAAAGGTTTCTTTCAGATCCGTGATCTCTGTACCTCCCTCCAGTTCAATCTGTTCGTCCAGATGTCCTTCTGAGACCCGTACCAGCTGCCGGTTCAGCTTCTTAAGCGGTCTTGGCAGAAGATATGCCAGAAGCAGCGAAAGAAGAAGTGCCACAAAAATAAACAATGCGTATAATATCCTGCCTTGTACTTCCATATATGCATCGGTCTCCGTCAGATCACGGATCGATACCATACATATGATCACTCCCAGCGCCTGTTTCGTCGCATTCTGGGAAGAATCTCCACTTTTGGTAGTTACGGTACTGTTTTCTATCGTCGTAGTCACAGCAGATGAATCAAGGATCGGCACCATAATCTCTGCATATTGGTTTCCTTCTTTGATCTCGCAATTGCTGGAGTTTTTTCCCTGCATGATATTATGAACATCATTTGAAATCATATACTTATTCTGTTCAATGGTATATGTATCCTTTATTATTCTGTAATCTGCATTTACTACGATCAACCGTCCTTCCAGTACATTGGCCAGCTGATCGATTTCAATATCCAGATTGTTTGTATTACTATTAATATTAAACTCATTCAACTGTATCTGACTTGCCAGGATATTACATTGGCTCTGTACCTGGGAAATTTTATTCTGTAACGCCTGCTTATGATAGGTTCTCTGTAAAATGTTGCCACTTACCAGTATAACCACAACAGTTGTCAGAAATATTGCCACAAATATACAGAACCTAAGACTCCTGATATGTCTGAACAGCGGTTTATCCCTGGAAATAATATCCAACACCCCACTTCGTATGAATATATTTCGGTTCTCCAGGATTGGATTCAATCTTTTCCCTTAATCGTCTGATATGCACATCTACGGTTCTGACATCTCCCGGATAATCACTTCCCCAAATCGTCTTTAACAAATTCTCCCTGGAATATACTTTATTTGGATTAAATACCAGAAGCTCCAGAACATCAAACTCTTTCGCCGTCAGATTCACTTCCCTGCCTGCGATATAAACCCGTCTGCTGTCACAATCAATGCTCAGGTCTCCGGATGTCTTCTTACGAACCGGTTCTGACACTTCCGGTTTCTTACTGTTACGTCGCATGATAGCCTTGATACGGGCTTTAACCTCCAAAATATTAAACGGCTTGGTGATATAATCATCTGCTCCATATTCCAGTCCCAGAATCTTATCCATATCCTCACCTTTTGCCGTCAGCATAATGATCGGCATATTGGAAAATTCCCGAATCTGCTGACACACATCAAATCCTGTCAGTTTAGGCAGCATCACGTCCAACAGCACCATATCGTACTCCGTCTGCCTTGCAAGATTCAGTGCCTCTTCACCATCATATGCACAATCCACCTGCATATCATCCTGTTCCAGACTGAATTTGATTCCTTTTACGATCAACTTTTCATCATCGACTACCAGTACCCTTTTCATAATTCACCTCATTCAACCTTTATGCAATCTTGTATCTTTTGAAATACTCCTTCTTTAATTCCGGGAATACTCATTAATTCATCTATTGTCCGAAAGCCGCCATGTGCTTCTCTGTATTCCAGAATAGAATCCGCTTTTGACTCTCCGATCCCCGGAAGTGTCATCAGTTCTTCTTTCGATGCCCGGTTCAGGGACACTCTTCCATCTGCATCCACGGCTCCGGTATCCGTGCCGGAATCTATAGTTTCTCCCGGTTCCGGAATATAAATCCGGCTCTCATCCGTCAGGATTTCAGCTTGATTCACTGTATAAGGATCCGCTGTCTCCAGACAGCCTCCGGCCGCATCCACTGCATCACATACCCGGCTGCCGGTCGGCAGACAATAAACTCCCGGATTCCTTACCTGACCACATACAAACACATAGATTTCACTCTTTGTCTCTGTACTGCCCGGACTCTGTAAATCCGTCTGCGAATCTGCCTGCGCTTCTGCTTCCTGCGTACTCATCCATTCTTCTGTTTCGAGCTGAAGTCCGCTTTCTCTCCGGTCCGCACATCCACATAATGTCCATAGCAGACCCATAAGCATAAAAACCACCTGAAACCTCTTGTATAATTTGCGCATATAACCTTCTTTCTCCTGCTCAAATTATAACATCACACAGAATCATTTTATCATATTTCCTTTTGAATACAACTACTTTTTTCACTTCCACTTAAATATTATCAGTCCTGCCACAGCTACGATCATACCGATCAATTTACTCCACTGAAACCCGGTTTTTTCTACCGCAAACCAGCCAAACAATTCAATCAGATATGCCACAACCACCTGAGCGATCACGATCAGAAGCACGGCCTGTGCCGGTCCGAGCTTTTCCATGCTGACCATAACCGTTAAGGTAATAAACGCACCGATCACACCTCCGGCCAGCATATACTTATGATCCACCTGAAACAGACCGGCGACCGGATTCGTCTGCCTCTCTTTGATCAGCCAGATAACAATACAGACCAAAAATCCTGTCAATTGTACCCAGCTGTTTGTCAGCCAGTTTCCGGTCTGCTTCGTGATTCCTGTGTTAAAAACTCCCTGAATACTCATCAGTGCACCGGAAATCAATGCAATAATAATGCCCCACATATACTCTAAATCTCCTTTCTGGTGATAGTAATAGGATACGCAGGATTTCCAAGTATATGCAGGGCATTTTATTTCGTTTTATTTCAGACGCGCATCCATCTTCTCCTGCAATGCATTCAATTCGGTTGCTACATCATTTCCATTCCAAATGTTCTTAAAACAGATTTCCGAATAAATCCAGAAATCACCATTCTCCAATGCCTTTGGCAATGAAACCGTATTACAATATTGCTCGTAAGCCAGGGCATCGTTTGCATCCGAACGATCAATATCGGACCGGACCGCCACCTTCCCGCTGCTTCCTACCTGATTAACGCATTCCAAACTGATTACCTGCATATTCGTAAGATAAAAATGCAGAAAACAGATTGGCATATTCGGATGTCTTTGTAAACGGATTTACAAACGCTGAATAAGTCACTGACAGATTCTGTACGCCCAGTTCTGCAGACAGATCCGGAACCGGGCACAGTGCATAGGTCGTTCCATAGGAACTCAGCTCTCCCAGAACATCTGTCTTTACGATTCCGTAAACCAGCGTTCCGTCCTTTAATGCTCCCTTGATGCTGTCATAGGAACTGCTGTCCGCATCCATGGAGAAATACTCATGAAGTGACTGATAATAGGTCATATTCTGAACAACACTCTCATTATTGATTTCAAAGGTATCTGTGTCCTCACCATAGGTCCCGAGTATCTGTGCGTTCTTTCCCAAAAACAGATAATCGCAGAACGGATCCGCAATGTCCCATTTAAAAATCGTCTTCGTATTCGTCTCATCCACAAAGTTTACAGCAAAATCCGTAATACTTCCAAAGCTTTCCGGCTTTGTGGTGATCGTAGAATCATAGATCATCAGACAGGTATCCATATAGATCGGATATCCATATTGTTTTTCATCGGATCTATTGGCATTCCAAGTCACTTCCGGATAATGTGATTTCCAGAATTCCTCTGTATACAGTGTATTTTCCTGTACCAGACCTGCCAGATGAAGCTTCCGGATCTCATCATTGGATGCGATCAGCACATCCGGTCCGGATCCTGACTGATTTGCCTTATTTATATCCTCCAGATAATTCACTTCATCCTTCCTAGTACAGACAACTTCTACCCCATATCGGTCATGAAATTCAGCTGCAGCCGCCTCATAATACGGTCCGGCCGCCTCATCAAAGTACCAGACATTCAGCTGAAGCGGAGCCTCATTTCCGTCCTCACCTTTTACCGTTACGGGAAGACCTGTGACAGTCTCCTCAAAGGATGCATAGGTTGCCTCTGTCTGTGTCTCCGGTTCTCCGTTGCCGCATCCGGTCAGCAAAAGTCCGGCAGTCAACAGGCTCATACCTCCGGCAGCCAGCTTTCGCAGCATATTTGCCGAATGCTTTTTTATTCTCTTTTCCATAAAACTTCCTCTTTTCAAAATCCATCCGTCTCAGATTTATTCAGATGTATGGATTTTCATTAAAATAATGGTTCTTTTAAGATAGCGGTACCAATACCCTTGGTCGTAAAGAACTCCAGCAACAGACAGTGTTCTACTCTTCCATCAAGCACATGGACTCTGGCTACACCATTGTTGATCGCTTCTATACAATTCGTCAGCTTCGGAAGCATACCGCCGCCAACAACGCCCTTGGCAATGAATTCTTCTGCCTCTTCCACGGTCATTTCCGAGATCAGCGTGTTTTTATCCATCGGATCCACAAACACACCTTCAATATCGGTCAGGAATACCAGCTTTTCGGCCTTGATCGCCCGTGCAACCGCGCAGGCTGCATCATCCGCATTAATATTATAGGACATATAATCCTCGCCAATACCGATCGGAGCAACAACCGGAATAAAATCGTTCTCAAGCAGGGTATCCAGAATCTGTCCGTCTACCTTGCATACCTCACCGACATAACCGATGTCCTTACCGCCTGCCAGCTTCTTCTTACAGGTCATAAGTCCGCCGTCCTTACCGCTGATCCCGACTGCCTTCAGCCCCAGCTTCTGCATCATCTGAACCAGTCCTTTATTCACCTTGGAAAGTACCATTTCTGCGATTTCCATAGTGTCCGCATCTGTAACCCGGAGTCCGTTTACAAACTCAGGCTCCTTGCCGGTCAGCTTTACCCACTTGCTAATCTCCTTACCACCGCCATGTACAATGATCGGCTGCATACCGATCATCTTTAACAGTGCCACATCCTTAATTACATTATACTTCAGTTCCTCATCCAGCATGGCACTTCCACCATATTTTACTACAATCTTCTTGCCACGGAATTTCTGAATAAATGGCATTGCTTCTATCAGTGTCTGTGCCTTGATCAGCACCTGATCCATACTGTTCTCATTATTAATCATTTCTAATTCTCACCTTTCTTCTATCCTATATCGTTCTATTACCTTTATCCTGTAATCGTTTTATGAACGATAATCTGCATTGATCTTTACATAATCATAGGTCAGATCACAGCCCCATGCGGTTGCCGAAGCTTCTCCCTGCTTCACATCTGCCAGCACAGTCACCTTTTTCGGTGACAACACCTTCGTTGCAAATGCTTCATCATATTCTGCAGCCTTGCCATTTTCTACCAGCTTCACAGTGCCGTTTTCACTGCTGATCTGAATATCGACCTGTTCCGGATCAAAGTCGGCTCCGGAATAGCCCATTGCACAGAGGATTCTTCCCCAGTTTGCATCCATACCGAATACGGCTGCCTTTGTCAGATTGGATGTGATGATCGCCTTTGCCAGAATCTTTGCCTGCTCTTTAGAGGATGCATGAATTGCTGTTGCTTCCAGCAATCTGGTTGCGCCTTCTCCATCTCCGGCAATATTCTGTGCCAGGAATGTCATCACTTCTTTTAATGCCTGCTTAAATACCTCATATGCCGGTCCTTCTTCTTTCACTACGGTATTCTCTGCCTGTCCGTTCGCCAGAACGATCACACTGTCATTGGTCGAGGTATCACCATCTACCGATACCATATTGAAGGTATCCTCTACCAGCTCCTTCAACGCCTGATTTAACAATGGCTGGCTGATCATGGCGTCCGTGGTAATGATACCGAGCATGGTTCCCATATTCGGATGGATCATACCGGATCCCTTACACATACCTGCCATCTTAACCGGTGTGCCGTTTAATTCAAAGGAAACCGCAATCTCCTTCGCATGCGTATCGGTTGTCAGGATGGCCTCTGCCGCATCATGTCCGGACTGTTCATCATTTCCAAGTGCCTGATGCAGCTTTCCTACTCCCTGACAGATAATGTCCATCGGGAGCGGCTGACCGATGACTCCGGTTGACATTACCATAACCTGCTCTGTCTGAATGCCAAATTCCTTTGCCACACATTCCGCGGTTGTCTGCACGTTCCGATACCCTTCTTCACCGGTACATGCATTGGCAATTCCACTGTTGATCACAACTGCCTGTGCAACTCCGTTCTTCTGTAACATCGCGGAATCCCATTGTACCGGAGCCGCCTTTACCAGATTTCTGGTAAATACACCTGCCGCTGCACATGGAACCGCACTGATCACCAGCGCCATATCCTTATTTGTCTTTCCCGGCTTAATCCCGGCGCGAAGACCGGCCGCCTGAAATCCCTTCGGCATCGTGATACATCCATTTTCTATTTTCTTGATCTCTTCTGTCTGACTCATAGTTTTTCCTCCAGTCTTTTATGGGAACATCGGTGCCAGTTCCAGACCCTCTGATTCCGGAAGCCCGAATATCAGATTCATGTTCTGGATTGCCTGTCCGGCTGCACCCTTTACGATATTATCCAGAGCGCCCATTACCACGATCCGGTTGGTCCGCTCATCAATCTTGAAATTCACATCTACATAATTACTGCCTTCTACCCAGCGTGTTTCCGGACACACATTCTGATCCAGAACCCGGATAAATTTCTCATCTGCATAATACTTATCATAAGCTGCCCGAACCGTTTCATAGGTTAAAGACTGCTTCAGATTTGCGTAACCGGTTACCAGAATACCACGGTTCATCGGAACCAGGTGCGGTGTGAATATGATCTTCAGCGGTTCGCCTGCCGCATACCCTAACTGTTCCTCGATCTCCGGGGTATGTCGGTGGGTCAGAACACCGTATGCCTTGATATTTTCATTCACCTCACAGAACAGATTGTTTACCTTTGCACCACGACCGGCTCCGGAGGTACCTGACTTTGCATCAATGATGATAGAATTCGGATCGATCAATCCTTCCTTTAACAACGGATAGAAGGAAAGGATGGAACATGTTGTATAACATCCCGGATTGGCAATCAGTCTTGCACCCTTTATCTTCTCCCGGTTGATCTCGCAGAGACCATACACTGCTTCGTCAATAAACTGTGGGCTCTTATGCTCCAGTCCGTACCATTTCTCATATACCTTTACATCTTTAATACGGAAATCCGCACTCAGATCGATAATCTTTACTTTATTCAGAATCTCTTCATTTACCAGAGAGGCACACAGTCCCTGTGGTGTTGCAGTGAAGATCACATCCACTGCTTTTGCAAGTTCTTCCATATTATCATCCAGACACTTGTCATCTACGATCCGGAACATATTTCCGAATACTTCATAGTATTTCTTATCAATGTAGCTTCTGGAACCATACCATACTACTTCTGCATCCTTATGGTTTAAGATCAGTCTTACAATTTCCTGCCCTGCATATCCGGTAGAGCCAATAATTCCTACTTTAATCATTTCTTTTCCTCTTTCCCGCAGCTAGAATGAATATTTATTCACATATTATGTATATTATTCGTTCATTTTTGCATGAAGACGTAAATATTCTTTGAAAAACTGCTTGCATAATATGCATTATAGTTGTATATTTGTATTTAGTCAATGGCTAAATTAATAAGAAGGACAAATTCAAGGAGGAACATTATGAAAGAAAAAGTTGTATTGGCTTACTCCGGTGGTCTGGATACTACCGCTATTATTCCATGGTTAAAGGAGACCTATGATTATGATGTTGTCTGTGTCTGCATCGATGTCGGACAGGAAAGCGAATTAGATGGTCTTGACGAGCGTGCGAAATTATCCGGAGCAGCAAAGTTATATATAGAAGATGTTGTTGATGAATTCTGTGATGATTATGTTGTACCAACCGTTATGGCAAACGGCGTATATGAATACGAATACTTATTAGGTACTTCCATGGCTCGTCCGGTCATTGCAAAGAAACTGGTAGAGATTGCCAGAAAAGAAGGTGCCGTTGCAATCTGCCACGGTGCTACCGGTAAGGGTAACGATCAGGTGCGATTTGAGCTTACCATCAAGGCTTTAGCTCCTGACATCAAGATCATTGCTGCATGGAGACAGCCGGAATGGACTATGGATTCCCGTGATGCTGAGATCGAGTACTGCAGACAGCATGGTATTCACCTTCCGTTCTCTGTAGATAACAGCTATAGCCGTGACCGTAACTTATGGCATATCAGCCATGAAGGTCTGGAGCTGGAATCTCCTGCAAATATGCCAAATTATGATCACTTATTAGTATTAAGCAATACACCGGAAAAGGCACCGGATGAGGGTGAGTTCGTAACTCTTACCTTCGAAAAGGGTGTTCCGACCAGCGTAAACGGAAAGAATATGAAGGTTTCCGATGTTATCCGGGAACTGAACCGTCTGGGTGGTAAGCATGGTATCGGTATCATTGATATCGTTGAGAACCGTGTAGTAGGTATGAAGTCCCGTGGTGTTTATGAGACTCCCGGCGGAACAATCCTTATGGCAGCTCATAAGCAGTTAGAGGAACTGATCTTAGACCGTGACACTCTGGCATTTAAGAAGACTGTCGGCAGCAAGTTCGCTGATCTGGTTTATGAAGGAAAATGGTTCTGTCCATTACGGGAAGCTCTGCAGGCATTCATTGAGAGCACACAGGATCGTGTTACCGGTGAAGTGAAGTTCAAGCTTTACAAGGGTAACATCATCAAGGCCGGCACTACTTCTCCTTACTCATTATACAGCGAAGAGCTGGCAAGCTTTACCACCGGTGATTTATATGATCACAAGGATGCAAACGGCTTCATCAACCTCTTCGGTCTGTCTATGAAGGTTCGTGCGATGTTAGATGCGGAACGTAATAAGAATAAAGACAACTAATCTTTCATAACGGTTTATAAACCATAAAAATACCGGCCTCTGATCGTCAGTCCCATCTGACTTCGGAGGTCGGTATTTTCTTTT
>HF991369.1:271202-288625 GCA_000431515.1 Clostridium sp. CAG:632
CTGTAAATCCTATTTTTCTGTTTCTTCGATCCCGTAAAACTCCCGGATCTTATCTAACCGGGCGGTCATGTTCTCAAACAGCAGATCGATCAGGGTCAGTGCGACCATTGCTTCCACAACTACCACGGCCCGCGGTACAACGATCGGGTCATGCCGTCCTTTGATCGATACCGTAATATCCTCACCTGATTTATTGACGGTACTCTGCTCATGAAGAATCGATGGTGTCGGCTTAAAAGCAGCCCGGATAACGATCGGTGCCCCATCAGTGATGCCGCCTAACGTACCACCGGCATGATTGCTCAGCTTCGCAACCGTACCGTCCTTCATTACAAATCCATCATTATTCTCGGAACCGATTGCCTTTGCCACAGCCATGCCGTCTCCGATTTCAAATCCTTTTACGGCGCCGATCGACACGATTGCCTTTGCAAGATTCGCATCCAACTTATCAAATACCGGTTCTCCGATTCCTGCCGGCACACCGGTCACAATACACTCTGCCATTCCACCGGAGGAATCATGTCCTTTCATAACACTCTCCAGATATGCCTCTGCCTGCGCTGCAGCCTCTGCATCCGGCATTGCCAGTGCATTTTTCTGAATTTCATTTCTGTCAAACCGCTGATAATCAATCTCTACCGGCCCGATTGCCTTCGTGTAGGTCAGGATTTCGATTCCAAACTGCTTTAACAGCTTGGCTGCAATCGCTCCTGCCGCAACCCTTGCTATCGTCTCTCGTGCAGATGATCTGCCACCACCGCGATAATCCCGGAATCCGTATTTCACATCAAAGGTATAATCCGCATGTCCCGGTCTGTAATATCCGGCGATCTCACTGTAATCTCCGGAGCGCTGGGTATAATTCATAACTACCATGGAAATCGGTGTTCCAGTCGTCTTTCCCTCAAACACACCTGAAAGAATCTCCACGCGGTCATCCTCTTTTCTCGGAGTTGTAAACCTCGACTGTCCCGGCTTTCTCCGATTCAGATATACCTGAATGTCTTCCTCAGAAAGCTCCAGTCCGGCAGGACATCCATCTACTACAACACCGACACCCTTTCCGTGCGATTCTCCCCAGGTAGATACCCGAAACAGTTTTCCATATATTGATCCTGCCATCCTGATTCCTCCCGCATTTCTCTTATGTTGATTATTTTCCTTCGTACTTGATCACAGATGCCACATCATAGCCCTTCAGTGCATCTCTGCCCTTTAAGCCGGCCAGCTCCATCAGGAAAATGATCTTAACAACCTCACCGCCCAGCTCTTCTACCAGCTCTGCGGCAGCCTTCATCGTACCTCCGGTTGCGATCAGATCATCGACCAGAACTACCTTCTGTCCCGGCTTGATCGCATCCTTGTGCATCTCGATCACAGCCTTTCCATACTCCAGATCGTATTCCTTGGATACGGTCTCTCTCGGAAGCTTTCCCTTCTTCCGTACCAGTACAAATGGTTTATGAAGATTATATGCGATCGGCATACCGAAAATAAATCCTCTGGATTCTGTTCCGATCAGCACATCAAACTCTACATCCTTTAACAGATCCTGCAGACTGTTAATTGCCAGCTGCAGTCCGTCTGCATCCTGCAATACACTTGTTACATCCCGGAACATAATTCCAGGCTCCGGAAAGTCCGGAATTGTTACAACGTAATCCTCTAACTTTTTCATTTCTACCGCTCCTTATATTGGTTATTTCCATCCCGATCTGACCAGTCATATGGGGTATCCTGATATACATAGTAGTTCAGCCAGTTCGCATACAATGTATTGGCATGGCATCTCCAGGATTTAACCGGCGGATTCTCCGGGTTATCGTCCGGATAGTAATTATGCGGAATCTGCGGCTCCAGTCCCCGTCCCACATCCCGCTTATATTCGAGATCCAGTGTCATGGTATCATACTCCGGATGTCCGGTCACAAATATATTCTTTCCGCCATCTCCAATGATCAGATATGGCCCGGTCTCATTCGAATCTGCCACGATCTCCAGATGCTCATTCGCCTGAACATCCTCTCTGCGTACGCCTGTATACCGTGACTGCGGTACAAAAAATGAATCATCAAACCCACGTACCAGCGGAGTCTTCTTATGGAATGTGTAATGCTTATATACACCGGATATCTTCTCCGGCAGCAAGATCTTCGGAATCCCATATCGATAATAAAGTCCTGCCTGTGCCCCCCAGCAGATATGCAGGGTAGAGGTTACATTCCGCTCCGACCAGTCCATGATCTCGGTCAGCTCCTTCCAGTACTCTACCTCTTCAAACTTCATCTGCTCCACCGGTGCCCCGGTAATGATCAGACCATCGTATTTTTTATCCTTAATCTCATCGAATGTCGTATAAAACCGTTCCATATGATTCTTTGCCACATGCTTGGACTCATAGGAATCCGTCCGGATCAGTGTGATATTTACCTGTAACGGAGTATTAGATAAGCTGCGCATCAGCTGAAGCTCCGTATCCTCCTTTAACGGCATCAGATTCAAAATCAGAATCGAAAGTGGCCGGATCTCCTGACTCATTGCGCGGGATTCGTCCATCACGAATATATTTTCTGCCTCTAATATCTTCTTTACCGGTAAATCATTTGCTATTCTTATTGGCATAGTTATTTCCTTCCTTCTTACCTGTGTCCTTCTGTATCTTACTATTTCTTCCCGGTTTCTTCAAGTCCCTGTCAGACAGAATCTGCTAGTCCTCCAGCATTTTCAGGAATTCTTCCTCTGAAATAATCGGGATTCCAAGCTCCTTTGCCTTTTTATTCTTAGATGAGTTGGAGGTCACATCATTATTGATCAGGTAATTGGTCTTGGATGTCACAGAGCCGGTCACCTTTCCGCCTCTCGCCTCGATCACTGCCTTTACCTCATCCCGGTTTGCAAAATGGTTCACACTTCCGGTCACTACGAAATTCACGCCTGCAAAGCTCTGTGGCTGTTCTTCGCCCTCTGCCTGCACGAAATGAATCTCCTTTAACAGCTCATCAATCCTCTTCTCATTCTCCGGATTGGCAAAATATGCTACGAAAGATTCTGCAATAATCTGACCGATTCCCTCGATTTCCACCAGCTCCTCGGTGGTCGCATGCCGGATTGCATCCAGATCATTACGAAAATACTTGCAGATCAGCTTTGCTGTGGCACTGCCGATATTCATGATTCCAAGTCCGTATAACAGCCGGTCCACAGTCGTTTCTCTGGATGCTTCTATCGACTTCTGAAGATTCTCGTAGGATTTATCACCAAACCCATCCATAACCACGATCTGCATCCGATATGGCTCCAGCCGGTAAATGTCATACAGTTCCTCCAGAAAACCTTCTTCTATAAACTTCTCCAGTGTTGCTTCTGATAATCCATCGATATTCATTGCATTTCTGGATACAAAATGACTGAACAGCTTTAATTTCTTCGCACTGCAGAACTCGTTCGTACAATATAGTGCCCGCACATCATTGACCTGCCGGATCTCCGTCGGTGCGCCGCACGCCGGACAGTGCTTCGGGATCTCAATCCCGCCGCTTCTCGTATGATTCTCCGCCACCTGCGGAATGATCATATTGGCCTTAAACACACTGATCTCATCACCGATTCCCAGCTCAAAGCTCTCCAAAATACTGATATTATGCATGCTGGCCCGGCTGACAGAGGTGCCCTCCAGTTCCACAGGATCGAATACCGCCACCGGATTGATCAGTCCGGTTCTGGACGGACTCCATTCGATATAACGCAGGTGTGTAACCGCCAGTTCATCTGCCCATTTAAATGCAATGGAATCTCTTGGATACTTCGCCGTTGTTCCAAGACTTCTGCCATATGCAATATCATTATAGAGCAGCACCAGTCCATCAGAAGGAAAATCATTCGTCTCAATCCGTCCGGCAAATGCCTGCACCGCATCCCGGATAGATGCCTGATTTACCCGCTGGTATTCTACTACTTCAAATCCCATCTGTCCCAGCCACCGGAACCGTTCCTCCATAGAATTATGGAAGTCCACATCCGCTACCTCCACCAGATTAAATGCAAAGAAATACACATTTCGTTCTGCTGTGATCCGGCTGTTCAACTGACGTACCGTACCACTGCACAGATTTCGCGGATTCTTATATTTTGCCTCTACATCCTCGATTGTCTCATTGATCCGCGCAAAGTCAGAATATTTGATCACAGCCTCTCCACGGACAACCAGCTCGCCGGTATATGGGATCCTGCCCGGTATATTCTTAAACGTCCTGGCATTGTTGGTAATTACCTCTCCGATCTCACCATTTCCTCTGGTGACTGCCTTTTCAAGCACTCCGTTCCGATAGGTCAATACCACGGTCAGTCCATCCATCTTCCAGGACAGTAAGCCGTCCTGATCTCCAAGCCAGGCTGCCAGTTCCTCTACATCCTTTGTTTTGTTCAGAGAAAGCATCGGAGAACTGTGTTCCTCTTTTACCAGCTCACTGACCACCTCATATCCGACATGAATCGTCGGACTGTCTGCCAGTGTGATTCCTGTCTCCTGCTCCAGTGCACATAACTCATCATATAATTCATCATATTCCCGGTTACTCATAATTTCCCGGTCTTCCTGATAATAAGCCCGTCCCGCTTTATTAAGCAGTGCTACCAGCTCTTTCATACGTCTGATCAATTCTTCCATACTACTCACCCATTCTTCCGCAATCGCTCATATAGTTGCTTTAATTCCCGTTCTTCCAGTTTCCGGTATTGTCCGACCGGCAGATCTCCAAGCTCAATATTCATGACCCGGATTCTCCGGAGTCGTTTCACACGATATCCGCAAGCCTCACACATCCGGCGGATCTGCCGGTTCAGTCCCTGTGTCAGAATAATCCGGAAGCTACGGTTGCCCGTCTGTATGATCTTACACGGTCTCGTAACGGTTCCAAGAATCCGCACCCCATGCTCCATCTTCTGTATAAAGTCTCCGGTAATCGGCTGATTTACCCAGACCTCGTATTCCTTTTCATGATAATTCCTGCTCCGGCTGATCTCATTGACCAGCTCTCCGTCATTCGTCATCAGCAGCAGTCCTTCAGAATCCTTATCCAGCCGTCCGACATAATATAACTGCATTGGATAATTCAGATATTCCTGAACCGTCTCTGCTCCCTGTCCATTGGCTGAGCACACCAGCCCCCGCGGTTTATGAAAAGCAAGCACTACCTTATGTTCCTGCAAATGAATCTCCCTGCCACGGACCGTCACCTTATCTCCCGTCTGCACTCTGGTTCCGGCTTCTGCAGGAACTCCGTTTACTTGAACCTGTCCATCAGCAATCCAAACATCTGCTGTCCTCCTGGAACAAACGCCTGCCTGACTTAAATATTTATTAATCCGTATTGCTTCCTGCTCCATCCTGTCTCCTCCGGTTCTATCCATATTCAAAAAGGCAGGCTCTGCCGCCCGCCTTTTTGTCAAACGCTACTCAGCTGTGCCATTCATCATATCATAAAACGCTTTCAGCGTCTCATCTGCCTGTGCAGCATCATCGTTATTCTTATTTACCCGGTCCATCAGATCCTTTACATCCGGTTCTTTATTTACCTTATCCAGATACGCTTCAATATCGGGATCCGTACTGGATGTATTATCCTGTAGAAAACCACCATACTCGCTAGGTATCAGGTAAAACTGATGCAGGCTTAACGGCTGCGCATTTACGCCCTGAATCTGTGTATTCATAACCGCATATACTACATAGGAGCCTTCTGACAACCCAGGCTTTGTATAACAGTCAATGTTTGAATATCCTACGATAAACTGTTTCCGCTTCTGTAACATCTCTTCATTAAACTGACTGGAATCTACCACCATCGTGCCAAGCAGATTAATATCACAGTTGGTCAATGCCTGCATATAATTTTCTATAAATGAATTTACCTCAGGATATTCATTTCTGAGAAATTCCGCATCTGACTGTCCCAGCTCTGAACTGCTCTGTTCCTTTTCCGGAACTCCCGCTTGACTGTCTGTATCTTTTTTCGAAAATGGCTTACAGACTGCAAGAAAAATAACTACCAGAATCATAAATATCAGCCAACCCAGAATCAGCTTTAGATTCGGATTGATATAAATCGTTCCTGATTTTGTCTTTATCTCTGTATCCTGCAAATGAATACGGTCAAACTGTTCATTTAACTTTTTCCAAAAATCACTGTGCATAATTCATCTTCCTCCTATCAGGCATAGTACATCCGTTTTAACCATGGAATCTTATGCAACATAGCTATTTTAGCAAACCGCAAAATAAAAATCAATAAGTGTTTGCACTTTCCAGTATTTTGATGTATAATACTAGTCGATGCACCAGTAGCTCAGTGGATAGAGCACTGGCCTCCGGAGCCAGGTGCGTAGGTTCGATTCCTATCTGGTGCACTTTTTATTGTCGTAAGAATTATATAAGAGAACCGCAGCCCCCAGTATTTTCAAGGGTTTGCGGTTCTTTTATTCATAATCCTTTATAAAAATGCAACGAAATGAACTATAAATACGGAGTACAGGATCAAACAAAATGAACTATTCTATTTACCTGAATACCAAAAAACTGAATCCAAATGATGCCGCTGCGATTGCTGAATATTCCAAACGATTAAGTGCCTACTGCACTATCAGACTGGTCTGCAAACCCATAAAAGCACTGGAACCGTTTCTGATAAAGCAGAATTTTTCCGATCATACCTGCTGTTATCAGGTATTGCCCGGCACAGACACATATACCTCCGAAGACTTTGCCGGGAATCTGGATCAACTTGGAATCCATGGTACTTCCTCTGTTTATTTTTTTATCGGCTATCCGGTATGCATCTCCATGTCTCCGATCCATCTGTCCTCCATGGAACTTTCTACCGGTCTGTCCGGTGTTGTTTTATATGAACAGCTCTATCGCAGTTACCGGATTCTGAATCACCAGCCATATCATAAATAATGGATGGACATTAGCTGTTCTAACAGCATTACTCGCATCAGCTGATGTGGAAAGGTCATATCCGAAAAGCTCAGTCTGACATCTGCCCGCCGGACAACTCTCTCATCCAGTCCAACCGAACCTCCGATAATATATGTCACCTGTGAGATTCCCCGTTCGGTTTCATACCTTTTAATCAACCCTCTCATCTGGTCCTGATCATACTTTTTACCATCAATACAGAGAGCTATCACAAGCTCCTCTGCATTCTTCGGCAGATAATGCAGAAGCCGTTCTCCCTCTGCCTCCCTGATTTTATTCAGGTTCAACTCATTACTTCCATCCGGTGTGCGTTCATCTTCCACTTCAATAATTTCTGTTTTTACCTGACGATTCAACTGCTCCGAAAACTCCCGGATCCGGTTTCGATAAAATTCTTCTTTTACTTTTCCCACACATAACACTCGTATTTTCAATCCCGATCTCCTACTTTATAAATAGATTCTGTTTTCTATATCTTTCACATAAAATTCTTTTTGCATTCATAATTTGTTCATATTTGATGATTATAATACAGGTAAATAAAGATTTAGCATTTAACTAATAATTTTCTCTCCCCTCATATAACAAGCACTCAGGTTCGGCTGAGTGCTTATTTATTTCTATTAATCTCTGCTTTCAATGACCAACAGACTTCCGGTCTTCATTTGAATCAATGCCTCTTCATCTTCAATCTCATTGCTGATACCGCGGCTCACTCCATTGTCGGTAATCTTATTGCCACCTTCCCATGCAATTCCGATATGAAAAGTATAATCCTCCAGCGGATATTTCATCCCCGTAAGTGTCACACCGGTCACCAGCTCTGTATACGGGATCAAAGAGACATAAGTTCCAAACTGCTTCTCCCGTTCCAGACGAAGCTCATGATCGATCATATGAATCCGGTTATGGGCATCTACCAACTCTGCCGCAACTCCCTTTTCCATGCAGATCTGCAGAAGTCCCAGATTCGCCAGCATATGATCAATTCTGGTCCCGGTCGCTCCGAGAATCGTTATCTCTTCAATATCTTCCTCAAGGGCCGTATAGAGTGCCAGATGAGAATCTGTATAATTCTTTTCCGGTGGATAACGGAGGATCCGGACATCCGGTCTTTCCCGGTATTTCTGCAGTTCCCCCGGTTCTACGGAATCATAATCTCCGACTACGATCAGCTCTGCCTGCATATCCGGATTCCTCTTTTCAAGCTCTGCCATTCCATCCAGTCCGTGATCCGCAATTATAAATAATTCCGGTCCTTCATTGCCATATTTATCTTTGATATAAGAAGAGGCGAATTCGACATCAAATTCGCCTCCGGCTATCATAACACAATGCTTTCCCATTGATGATCTCCTAACACATCCGCTTCAGGAACTCTTTTACATTCTCTGCCGGATTTCCGTTAAAGATTGCAGAGCCTGCCACGATAACATCTGCTCCTGCATCTACAACCGTGGAAATATTATTGAGTGTAATTCCTCCGTCAACTTCAATCTCCAGATTCTTAAGTCCCTTATCTTCTGCAATTTTACGTACCCTTTTAATCTTATCCAGAACTCCCGGAATGAATGCCTGCCCACCAAAGCCCGGATTCACACTCATAACCAGTACCATATCAATATCATCAAAGATATAATTCAATACATTCACAGAGGTTGCGGGATTCAGTGCAACACCTGCCTTCATATCCAGTTCACGAATTCTGGTAATGGTCCGATGCAGATGCTTACAGCTCTCTGCATGTACGGTCACAATATCAGCACCCGCATCCTTAAACTCCTGTAAATAACGGATTGGTTCCTCAATCATCAGATGAACATCCAGCGGTTTCTCTGTCACTTTCCGTACTGCCTGTATCACAGGCATTCCAAACGAAATATTTGGCACAAACTGACCATCCATAACATCCAGATGTATATAATCTGCTCCTGCCTTATCTACACATTGAACCTGTGCGCCTAATTGTGTGAAATCTGCCGATAATATAGATGGTGATAGTTTCATGTTACCAACTCCTTGTATTTTTTATTTCTTCATAGAATTCTACATAATGTTCATATCGAATCCTGTTGATCTCTTCTTCTGCAACTGCCTGCTTTACTCTGCACTCCGGCTCATGGGTGTGCGAGCACCCAAGGAACCGGCACTGTCCCTCATACAAATGAAACTCCGGAAAATAATCCTTTAATTCTTCCTTCGTAATTCCACTCAAATATAAGGTACTGAATCCGGGTGTATCTATGAAATACGTATCCGTACCTGCCGGCATCAGCTCAGAATGTCTGGTTGTATGCTTGCCACGCTTGATCTTTTCACTGATCTCACCGGTCTTTGCATTCGCTTCCGGAAGCAGGCAGTTTAACAATGAAGACTTGCCTACACCGGACGGCCCGGCCAGAACCGTAGTCTTTCCTGCAATCAGCTGTTTTATCTCTGCAATCCCTTCTCCGGAATATGTGCTGGTAAAACAGACCTGATTTCCACTCTTTGCATATACTTCCGCAAGGCGGTTACGCATCTCTTCTTCTACCAGATCCACCTTGTTAAAGCATACGATAGTTTTAACCTGCTGTCGATTCATCAAGATCAGAAACCGATCCAGCAGGTTAAGATTGGGATTCGGCTCTGCAGCTGCAAACTCGATCAGAACCTGGTCTACATTTGCAACTGCCGGCCGTATTAATTCATTTTTACGTGGATAGATCTGTACGACATTTCCTGTCATTTTCTCAGGATCCAGAACTTCAATATCTACCAGATCTCCCGGCAAAGGTTTTAATTTCTGATTACGGAAACTCCCCTTCGCCTTGCATTCATATAATCCATAGTCCGGCACCTCTACATAATAGAAACCGGCTATGCCCTTCATGATCCTTCCCTGCATAGATGCCCTACTCTTCTGCGACCTGGACATTAACAGATTCCGATACATCCTCCGGCTTGGTCGGTACACCGTTATATAAAATCTGAAGTGTACCGGTATTCGGCAGACCTGTCAGTGTAGACCCTGCCGGAATGGTCAAAGTCTTATTCTGCGCGGAAATGGAGCCGCTTGCAATCGTTCTACTGGTATCTCCAATCACATACACAACCGTTACATTGTAACTATTCGTGGAATCACCAGCACCTACAAATGAAATGCTTCCGCTAAAGGTTGCTGTATAGGTCTTAGTAGCTGTTGTTGCCTCCGTTGTCGGTTCCGGTCCCTTACTGATCGTAATATCTACGCTGGAACCTTCCAGTACCTTTGTTCCGTAGCTGGTACTCTGGCTGATTACCCGACCTGCTTCTACGGTAGCACTATATTCTTCTGTTACATTACCAAGTTTTAAGTTATGATTTGTAAGCTCTGCTTCTGCTTCCTGCTGTGTCTTATTTCTTAAATCCGGAACCTCTGCTTCCTTCATTTCCGGTCCGTTGCTGACAACAACCGTTACAGTACTTCCATCTGCAGCCTTCTGATCTCCGGACGGATCCTGACGGATGACATGATCCTTCTCAACATCCGCACTGTATTCATAGCTGTGTGTTACCTGAAAACCGGCTGCCTTTATTGTTTCATCCGCCTGTGCAACTTCAAATCCTACCACATTCGGTACCGCTACTTCTGCTTTACCTGCACTGACTACAATCTTAACCTTGGTATCTGCAGGAATCATATCGCCCTTCTCATAGCTCTGGGAAATTACAATATCTGCATCAATCGTATCATCATTCTTCTTCTCAATCTCATATGGAATCTCAGCATCTGTCAGCTCTTTCTCTGCATCCTGCTGCTTCTTACCCACAACATTCACGGTCATTTCAATTGCACCGTTGTTCTTATCTTCGGTATTCTTATTGCTGCCGAACTTAAACCATCCGGCTGCTTTACCGATAAACAGCATGATAAACATTGCAATAATAACAGCTGCTACAATACCGCCGATCATCACGATTTTCTGAAGCTTTGGATCGATATCGTCAATATCCTCATCTGTAATGTCACCTGTTTCATTATCACCATCATCCGAATCGCCATAATCATATTTATAATCGTCATCATCCGGATCAAAATCATCATCCACACCCTGATACCGGCTGCTTTCCGTCACTGCTCTGCCGGCAGAGACTGCCGCTTCTGTTCTGCCTTCCGGTTTCTGCGTTCTGACCGGTTCCTGATATCTAGGTTTCTCCGGCTGTTCTTCTCCTGCCGGTGCTTCCTGATATTTACCTGTATCTGCAACAGACTGTCCCGGCTCCTCATAACCGGTCATAGTATCTGTATCATCATATGCCTTCTTACCGGCTGATTCCCGGATGGAGCTTAATTCCGCCTGCGACATCATAACGGTTGGCGCATTATTGGAAGTATTCGTTCCCATTACTACAAAATCCCCATTCGGATTTGTTGCAACTCTGCGCAGATCCGCAATCAAAGCACTGGCTGTCAGATAACGGCGTTCCGGTTTTTTCTGTGTACATTTTAAAATGACTTTCTCCAGACTTGCAGGTATATCCGGATAATATTCTCTCGGTGGGATCATTTCTTCCTGAATATGCTTCAATGCAACTGTTACATTGTTATCACCTTCAAATGGTACCCGTCCGGTCACCATCTCATACATGGTAATACCAAGGGAATAAATATCACTCTTTTCATCACTATAACCGCCTCTTGCCTGTTCCGGTGAAATATAATGAACACTTCCCATGGCATTGGATGCTACCGTATTGGAGGTAGCTGCTCGCGCAATACCGAAATCCGTCACCTTCAGCGTTCCGTTTTTCGACACAATAATATTCTGTGGTTTAATATCTCTGTGAATCGTATGATTCTGATGAGCCACTTCGATACCGGATGCAATCTGCAGTGCAAAATCCAACGCCTGCTCCGCTGATAATCTACCATGGTCCATGATATATTCTTTCAGGGTAATTCCCTCAACGAACTCCATAACAATATAGTAAATGCCCTCGTCCTCACCTACATCATATACATTTACAATATTCGGATGGGACAGTCCTGCTGCTGACTGTGCCTCAACCCGGAACTTGGATACAAAATTCCGGTCATCACTGAATTCCCTTTTCAGTACCTTGACCGCAACATAGCGATTCAGCTTATGATCCTTTGCCTTATATACTTCAGACATACCGCCTGAGCCTACAAGCTCGATTATCTCGTATCTATCACCTAACATCATTCCTGGTTTTAACATTTTTACACCTCTCTATTTACTGTGCCACCACAAGGGCTGCTATATTATCTTTACCACCGTAATAATTTGCCCGGTCGATCAGGCGTATTACCGCAGCTTCCGGTTGTTCTGCCTCAATAATGATATTCTGGATCTCATCATCCTCTACCATGTTGGATAATCCGTCAGAGCACATTAAAATCTTTTCATCCATATGCAGCTCGATTTCAAAGAAATCCGGAATTGCTTCCTCATTTGCTCCCAAAGCTCTGGTTATAATATTCTTCTCCGGATGGTTCCTGACCTTTAACGGATCCAGCTGTCCGGTCCGGATCAGCTCTTCTACAAGTGAATGATCCAATGTTATCTGCCGGATAGTATCTCTATCCAGTACATATAGCCGGCTGTCTCCGATATTGGCCACATATAAACGGCTTGCATCTACCACTGCACAAACAAACGTAGTTCCCATTCCGCTTAATTCTTCCCGTTCCTTCGATGCTGCAAGGATTCCTTCATTTACCGTCCGGATTCCCTGCTTCATGACCGTAATGGGATTTGATCCTTCACACTGTTTTACAAATTCTACAAATCGATCCACTGCGTAAGAAGAAGCATAATCGCCGGCCTTATGTCCGCCCATGCCATCTGCTACAATGTAGAGATTCGGAAGACACCCCACTGGTTCATCACTGAAGAAGAGATTATCTTGATTCATACTCCGCTTCTTACCGATATCTGTTTTTCCAAAAGATAACAAATCCGCTTCCTCCTATTGATTTTGTTGCATATAATTTCTCCTTAACTGCCCACAGGCAGCGTCTATATCTCTACCCATACCTCTTCTTATAGTACCATTAATCTGATTATTTTCAAGTAGATATTTGAAATTTTGTATCGATTTATCTGTTCCGCGCTGAAAATCCCGCTCCTTGATCGGGTTGATCGGAATCAGATTTACATGACACGGCCGATATGGTTTCAGCAGCTCTGCCAGCCGTTTCGCATGTTCCGGAGAGTCATTGACTCCCTGTACCAGACTGTATTCATAGGTAACCCGGCGCCCCGTTTTCTCAAAATAATACTGACAGGCCTCCAGAGTCTCATGAAGGGAATATCGTCTTGCAATCGGCATCAGTTCCTGTCTCTCGGCATCCGTAGATGCATGCAGAGACAGTGCAAAGGTGATCTGAAGTCCTTCCTCCGCAAGTGCCCGTATCTGCGGAACCAGGCCGCAACTGGACACGGTGATATTTCTCTGGCTGATATGCAGTCCCCGCTCACCGGATACCAGATGTAAAAAACGGATCAGGGAATCATAATTATCCAGCGGTTCTCCGGATCCCATCACTACGATATTCGATACCCGTTCTCCCATTGCATACTGCATGGCATAGACCTGATCCAGCATCTCAGATGCGGTCAGATTTCTCACAACGCCGTCAATGGTCGATGCACAGAACCGGCACCCCATCCGACAGCCGACCTGTGAGGATATGCAGACAGAATTTCCATGTTTATACGGCATCCAGACACTCTCGATCAGATTGTTATCCCATAACCGAAACAGGAATTTATTCGTTCCGTCTTCTTTGGATACCAGTCTGGTCTCTTCCTCTACTCCGATCCAGTCCTCTGCGAGTTTCTTCCGTAACTCGCCCGGAAGATTCTTCATCTCCTCCGGAGATCGTACCAGCTTCTGATGAATCCACTGATACACCTGATCTGCCCGGAATTTCGGCAATCCCAGTTCCTTTATATACGCTTGCAGTTCTTCGTATGTCATTGAACGAATATCCATAGTTTTACCTCAGTTTTTCTTCTTCCGGAATGCTGCCATAAAGAATCCGTCACAACTCTGCAGACCGGGCAGTAATGTTGTATATCCCTGCTCAAGTTCTGTCCCCGGCTGATCTTTCACCTCGTTAACCAGTGTTTCCGGCAGATATTGATGCAGATTTTCCGGCTCCAGCGGGTAGTTCTCCGTCAGCCATTCAACCTGTTCCTCATTCTCTCCCGGATGAATCGTGCACGTACTGTAGACCAGCATCCCGCCCGGTTTTACATAAGTGACCGCCTGTTGCAGAATTTCTCTTTGCAGATTCACAAGCTCTGTCAGCTGTTCCGGTCGGATCCGGTATTTAATATCCTGTTTTCTGCCGATCACACCCAGCCCGGAACATGGTACATCTGCGATCACAAAATCAAACTGCTCTTTCCGAGACGGATCCGGCTGCACCGCATCCCATACCTGTGTTTCTATATTCGAATACTGCATCCGTTCCAGATTCTCCTGAATCCGCTCTACCTTGGATACACTGACATCCCGTGCCAGCACACTGCCCGGCTGCCTCTTCCGATCCGGGTCTGCCAGCCCCAGACGCTCTGCTGCCTGCATGCTTTTACCGCCCGGTGCCGCACAGATATCCAGAATCCGGTCTCCCGGCTTCGGATGAATCAGATATCCCTGCAATACAGAGCTCTCATCTTGAACCGTTATCAGGCCTTCCCGGAATGCCCGGATCCGATTTAAATAATTATACCCGGTCAGCTGTAAGGTATTATCCGTATAATGTCCATCGGTTGCCTTTACTCCGGCTGCCTCCAGACCTGTCTTTACTTCTTCTTTGGTCGTCCGTAAGAGATTGATCCGGACTGTCAGCGGCGGTTCCTGTAAAAATGCCCGGAAGATCCGTTCCGTAATCTCTTCCGGATACCATGACCGCATTTTATCTACCAGCCATTCCGGAATGGAATACTGTACAGACATTGCTTTCACAGGATCAGCTTCCCGTTCCGGCAATGTGAGAGCGTCCTTCTGACGGATCAGATTCCGCAGGACACCGTTTACAAATCCTGTCAACTGCCGGAAGCCCTTCTTCTTAGTAAGAAGCGCTGCTTCATTACAGACTGCCGAATCCGGTATGCTGTTCATAAACAGGATCTGATACGCACTCATCCGGAGAATGCTGCGGATATATGGCTTACATTTATGCACCGGTGTTTTAGATATCCGGTCGAGCTTATAATCCAGCTGGATCCGGTTCTCCAAGGTGCCATTGCACAATCTGGTATAAAAGCTCCGCTCCTGCTTGCTCATATACTGATAATTGCGAAGCGTAATATTCATTGCTTCACTGGCTGTCTTTTTCTCCCGATCCACATCGGTCAGTGTCTCCATCGCCAGTTCCCGTACATTGATACTGCTGCCTGCCATGATCCGCCCGTTCCTTTCCTATATTCCCGTGCTACTCCTGTGTCTGCTTTCCGCACCGCATTCCTTCTTCTACCGCAAACCCAAGAAGAAACGCATCGGTATTCATCCGTTTTTTACCTTCTAACTGCAATTGTGTTACCCGAAGTCCTCCCGGATTACACTGAATCGTAAATGACTTCTTATCCACCGCAGTTATCACACCCGGTTCTCTCTGCTGATTTTCCGGTATCTCTACTATATCTGCCTCGTATATTTTCAGATTCTTTCCCTGTAACTGTGTATATGCGCTCGGCCATGGATTCAGACCACGAACCAGTCGCTCCAGTACCTCTGCCGGCTGTTCAAAGTCCAGTTCTCCCATGGATTTCTGCAACATATGGGCATAACAGCTCTTGGAATCATCCTGCGGAATCCGTGGTGCCGTTCCCGCCTCGATCTTCTCCATCGTTGAGATGCAGAGTCCGGCTCCTGCTTCCGCCAGCTTATCGTGATAACTACCGCCGGTCTCCTTTGCATCGATCGGTACCACCAGCTGTTCGATCATATCTCCGGTATCCAGTCCCTTCGCCATATACATGGTCGTAACACCGCTTTCCTTCTCTCCGTCCATGATCACTCTCTGGATTGGTGCCGCGCCACGGTATTTCGGCAGTAACGATGCATGTACATTCACACAGCCATATGGCGGGATTGCAAGCAGCTTCTCCGGAAGAATCTGTCCGAATGCTACTACAATAATGATATCCGGCTTCAGATTCCGGATTTCCTCTATGACCTCCGGCTCCCGTACCCGTGCCGGCTGGTAAACAGGGATCTGATGCTCTAATGCTTTTTCCTTTACCGGGGTATACTGCATACTCTTTCCCCGGCCCTTCGGCTTATCCGGCTGTGTATACACACCGATGACAGTATGCCCTGCCTGAATGATCGCTTCTAATACCGGTACTGCAAAATCCGGTGTTCCCATAAATATTACACGCATATGCTCACCGCCTATTCTACTTCCCGTAATCCGCCTTCTGCGTGATCCCGGTACAGGATGCCGTCCAGATGATCCAGCTCATGGCAGATTGCCCGTGCCAGAAGCTCTGTACCTTCTACCTCAAACTGCTCCATATTCTCATCATAGGCTCTGCATTTTACATAGTTCGGTCTGGTCACGGTACCGACCTTACCCGGAAGGCTTAAGCATCCTTCCTCTCCGGTCTGCTCTCCGGACTGTTCCAGAATCTCCGGATTGATCAATACCAATGGTTCATCATTTCCAATATCAATTACTACGATTCGTTTTAGAATTCCTACCTGCGGAGCTGCCAGTCCGACTCCGTTTGCCTCATACATGGTATCAAACATATCATCGATCAGCTGTAACAGCCTCGGTGTCATCTTATCTACGGCTTTACACTGCTTTCTCAAAACCGGATCGCCTTCATAACGGATTTTACGTATTCCCATTCTAATTCCTGCCTTTCTTATGCCGGATCCTCATATCCGGCTGCTTCGTTTTAGTATAACGGTTTCTTTCTTTTTTATCAATATCCCTTCATGGGATTTAAGTCAAAATAAAGCCTGCAGGCCTCCTGCACTCCGCTTTGCTCTGCATACAACTCAAGCTGTACCTTTGCATCCAGCAGTGCCTGTTCCTGCTCACTCTTTAAATATAATATCCTGCGATACACATCATGGATCTTACCGATGACCGGCGTGGACGGACCGATAACCCGTATAACTTCTCCCGGCACAGTCGTTCGCATATAGTCTGCCAGATGCTCCGCACATTTCTGAACCTGTTCCTCCTGTTCGCCTGTGATCAGAACTGCGATCATGGATACAACCGGCGGATACTTTAATATCTTCCGATACGTGATCTCATTCCGGTAAAACAGCTCATAATCCTGTGCCGCTGCTGCCCGGATCACTGCATGCTCCGGATCATAGGTCTGGATCACAACCTGCCCCGGCCGCTCGCCACGCCCGGCTCTGCCTGCAGCCTGTGTCAGAAGCTCAAAGGTCCGTTCCCCTGCCATATAATCCTGACTGTGAA
>HF991370.1:0-3371 GCA_000431515.1 Clostridium sp. CAG:632
GGTGCATATGACGGCGTCCACCGGACGCCATGCACCCCGTCTCGCGCATTTCCCTGTCGCTTAGTTAAAAACTTATTGTGGTCTTTTCTATGCGCGCAAGCTCATCAAGCTCTGAAGATTCAAGATTTTTAATATGAACATATATTTGACATAAAGATAATCAAATGATAATATACTATCAAAGGGTGCTACCGATAGACGGTTAGCCTGATATAGTTGGCAAAATAGTCGCCACAGTTTACTAGGCCGGGCGGCTATTTTTGTGTCTTATTATTGCTCTCAGAACCAACGGTATAACCAAGAGCAAAGCAAGTAATGCATAAGCTGATAATGGCTATAAAAAGCTCCGTTGTAAGCATAAGCACTGTCCTCCTCATTAGATTTCCACCTGGGATTTCTATGTAAACACAGGCTATAACTCCTGTGGAGAAGGCTACATTTGAATCTGAAACATACCACTAAGCAATTAAAATAATACTCAAAACATCAAAAACTAAGGGAGAGGATTTCTTACGAAACCTCTCCCTTTCCAGTCTTCTTAAATCTGATCTGACACTATTATTAATAGTTCATATTGTTCACTGCAAGCATAACACCTAAAATTGAATTAATAATCGTTATAACCAGACCAATACCTGACATAACCGTACCTGCAACCGACATACCCTTTACACTCTTCTTAATACCGATAATACCAAGAACCAGACCTGCAATTGTTACCGGGTATCCCAGAAACGGAAGACACCATGCAATTAAGCTCACAATACCTAAGATCAATGCTGCAATGCCGATTCCTTTTTTAGGTTCCTCTACTCCGTTAAATGAGCCTGCATCCGGTGCGGTATAGGTATATGACTTATAATCACCTGCTGTATAACCCGTATCCTGCGTAGTTTCAGTATACTGACTATCTACTGTTGCGTTCACATCTGAAGAATTCTCTCCCACACCGCTGTTGTTCATTTCATTGTTATCCATTTTTTTCTCCTTTGCCTTTCCTTTTTATAAAATATCGCGATTGCGATGTTTTATCATAAGTAGTGTTCTGACTACTATACTATAATTGTATTCATTATGCAACTTTTTTACTTTTCTTTCTTCTCATTTCCGTTTTCCTGTGAAACCCACATTTTCTCAAACTCTGCTACCGGAACCGGCCTTGAGAAATAGAAGCCCTGTGCCGTCTGACATCCGTGATCATACAGGAAATCTGCCTGTTCTCTGGTCTCTACACCTTCTGCTATAATATCAAGTCCCAGATCTCCGGACATCGATATCACATGAGATACGATCATCTTGCCATGCTCATTCTCCAGACACTCATCCAGGAATAATCGATCCATTTTCAACACATCAAACGGTGTATCTTTTAACATACTGAGTGACGAAAGCCCGGATCCGAAATCGTCCATCATCAGTGTAAACCCTGCTGCCTTAAAGTCATTCGCATATTGAATCGTCTCCTGATTCTCTGCCGTCTCAGTAATCTCAATCTGTAACAATTCAATCGGAATACAATATTTTTTTATCAAATTCTGGATATAACCTACAACATCGGTTTTACCGAGATAGATTCTGGATACATTTACCGAAATCGGTACCGGTGTCCGTCCATCATCCATCCACTTCCGAAGCAGCCGGCAGCAACCTTCCCACATAAACTGATCCAGCTTCAATATAAATCCATTCTTCTCAAATATCGGAATAAATTCTGCCGGTGATTTGATGTGATTCTCCGAATCAATCCAACGCACCAGTGCCTCTGCTCCTACGATCTTTCCTCTGTTCTTATCATAGGTATATTTCGGCTGCAGATATATATGAAATTCTCCATTTTCCAGCGCCTGTTCCTCAATTTCCTCAACCCGGGCAACCTGATTATTATCCTGTTTCTGAAGTGCATTAAAAAATGCTGCTTTCTTCAGTACAGAATTCTTAATGTATACTCTTGCCAATCCCGCTTCATCTCCATGCTTCCGATAAGCCTTGGAGGTTCCCGGTGCAATACTGATTCCGTAGGACATCTGAAATCTGATATCTCCGCACCGATGAAGTCTGGCATCCAGTATATCAATAAATTCCAGAATCTCCTCATCACTGCCATTATAGTAGGTGACGATTTCAAACAAATCTGCCGACAACCGGCAATAGATATGATCATCGTCGCACATAACCTCCAATGTATCGGAAATGTACTTTAAGATCTCATCTCCCTTATCACTGCCATAGGTCTCATTAATATAACGGAATTTCCTGATATCAAACTGGATAAATGCATACTGCCGCTCCGGGTTTTTTTCCATGAACCGTGCTATACGGTTAATGAAAATCGCCGGATTCTTATCATTTGAAAAACTCATAAGAATCTCCCGATTTTCCAACTCTTTTCTGCTCAGAATCTTCGCCTTTCCGACATAAGCCCGGATCAGCCCCTGTTCATCCAAGTCCAGATAAAGCCGGATCCGCACCAGTTCTTTTCCGGGTGAATGCTCCTTGACCCGGATCTCTGCCGATAATTCCTGCATATGTATCGGTTCTGTCATACCTTGTTTTATACGTTCGTACAGATTAATTACTTTTCCCCGGTCCTCAGAATCAATCCAGTCATTCTGATAGATACTCTCCAGAAAATCCTGCAGTTTCATAATTTTAACCGGCAAATAACTATTCTCCTCAATATAGGAATATCCCGTCTGCAAATTCTTATAAAAGTAAATACCATCTAAATGTTCACTTCGGATCCTCGGGATATTCCTCTTATCTTCTTCCTGTCCCTTTTTATCCATTCAATCACCCTCATCAAAATAGATTTTCTATCAATACCCGTACACAAATACTCTCGTCAGGAAGAAAAAACAGGTATATTGTACTACATATATACCTGTTTCTGCCTCGTAACTTTAACGTTACATTTATGATATCACATTTTTCAGTTTTTTACACTAGCGAATTTCAGTTTTTCCGCCCATATATGGCTGTAATGCCTTTGGAATCTTTACACTGCCATCTGCCTGCAGGTTATTCTCCAGGAATGCGATCAGCATTCTTGGAGGAGCTACAACTGTATTATTCAGTGTGTGAGCCAGATATTTCTGTCCATCCGTACCCTTTACACGAATACGCAGTCTTCTTGCCTGTGCATCTCCCAGATTGGAGCAGCTGCCTACCTCGAAATACTTCTTCTGTCTCGGTGACCATGCTTCTACATCGACAGACTTCACCTTCAGATCTGCCAGATCTCCGGAACAGCATTCCAATGTACGCACCGGAATATCCATAGAACGGAACAGGTCAACCGTATTCTGCCATAATTTATCAAACCACATCTTGCTCTCTTCCGGCTTACAGATTACAATCATCTCCTGCTTTTC
>HF991370.1:3411-21092 GCA_000431515.1 Clostridium sp. CAG:632
GATATACACCACGCTCTTCAAGACCATGCGCGCCCTTCTCCTTACGGAAACATGGAGAATAGCTGGTCAGTGTCTGCGGAAGCTGATCCTCCGGGATCATCGTATCAATAAACTTACCGATCATGGAATGCTCGCTGGTTCCGATCAGATAAAGATCTTCACCCTCGATCTTATACATCATGGCATCCATCTCTGCAAAGCTCATAACACCTGTCACCACATCACTACGGATCATAAACGGCGGAACACAATACGTAAATCCACGGTCGATCATGAAATCTCTTGCATATGCGATAACTGCTGAATGCAGTCTTGCAATATCACCCATCAGATAATAGAAACCGTTACCGGCCACACGGCGTGCAGCATCCAGATCGATTCCGTTAAACTTCTCCATGATCTCTGTATGATATGGAATCTCATAATCCGGAACTACCGGCTCACCAAACCGCTCTACCTCTACGTTCTCGCTGTCATCCTTACCGATCGGTACAGATGGATCGATGATATTCGGGATCGTCATCATGATCTTCTTAATCTTCTCCTGAAGCTCCGGCTCCTTAGCCTCTAACTCCGCCAGTCTGGAGGAAGATTCTGCAACCTTCTTCTTAATCTCTTCTGCTTCTTCCTTTTTTCCCTGTGCCATTAAGCCGCCAATCTGCTTGGACAACTGATTCTTCTCTGCACGAAGACTGTCTGCTTCCTGCTGTGTCTTACGACTCTCTGCGTCCAGTTCAATTACTTCGTCTACCAGCGGAAGCTTACTGTCCTGAAATTTATTTTTAATGTTCTGTTTTACAATGTCCGGGTTTTCCCTAAGGAATTTAATATCTAACATGTTTCTCCTCCTGCTCTGATGTTATCTTTCCTCTAACGTGTCTAGTTTATACCATTTTTTACATCTTTGCAAGACCCAGCCCTGCTACCAGATGAGTGCAGTTGCGCCATAGGTCAGGCCGGCACCGAAGCCGGACAATACCAGTTTCTCACCCCGCTCCAGCTTTCCCTCACGATTCAATTCATCAAGCAATACCGGAATACTTGCAGATGACATATTTCCATAATTCTGCAGATTCATCGGAAACTTCTCTTCAGGCTCTCCGAGACGCTTTGCAATTGACTGAATGATTCTTGCATTCGCCTGATGTAACACATAATGGCCAACCTCTTCCTTCTGCCATCCGGCTTTATCAAGTACCTCCTGGACACTTTCCGGCACCTGACTGATGGCGAACCGGAACACCTCCTGCCCGTTCATTTCCAGATAACCTGTACCGGGTGCCTCTTCTTCCGTCGCAGCCACTTCACGGAACGGATTAGTAACAGTACCCTCGTACCGATACAATGCCATACCTTTCTTTCCGTTTGCGCCCTGTACCATCGCAGTTACACCTTCCGTACCTTCCTGCTTTTCCACGACCGCCGCACCGGCACCGTCACCAAACAATATACAGGAGGAACGATCATTCCAGTCCACAATTTTTGTCAGGACTTCCGCTCCTACGATCAGTGCATTCTTATACATACCACATTCGATATATGCGGTCGCCGAATTCAGCGCAAACAGGAAGCCTGCACAGGCTGCATTGATATCATATGCAACCGCCTGATCCGCACCGATCGCCGCCTGGATCTCACATGCCAGACATGGAAACGTACAGTCCGGTGATACCGTAGCCGCCAGAATAATATCAATATCCTCCGGTTTCTTTCCGGCATTTTCCAATGCCCGTCTACATGCCTCTGCTGCCAAAGATGTCGTGGTTTCTGTTGTTGCCGCATGTCTGCTTGCGATTCCTGTCCGCTCCTTAATCCATACATCCGATGTATCCAGAAACGTCTCCAGTTCTTCATTCTTTACGATTCGATCCGGAATTGCACTTCCGGTTCCGATAATTCTTACTGCCATCCTGTATCCTTTCCTTTTGTGTTGTTTTTCTGCCATGTTTTTTATCCACTGCCGTTTTCATGATCCGACCCCTGCCTACCGGGTTTTCCATATATAATGGACTTGAATTCTATTCTCTGTCTTTTTTCAAACTATAGCAGATAGTATAAAAAACTACTTCCTGTAAACCTACAAAAGCAGCAGGATCCTTGCTCCTGCTGCTTTTAGCTATTACATTGTTATTACTTTTTCTCATCCTGCTGCCCGCGCAGCTCCAGTTCAACCTCCGGCATTAACTCATCCTTCATAATAGTCAGTACCCGGTCAAAGACCTCTACATCTTCCTTGCTGCATCGTTCCTTTACCCGTTTCAGTACTTCATCTACATAAGACTGGCTCATATTATAGTATTTATAATATTTATCCGTCACCTTCAGATGATATTCCCGCTTATCCGTTTCCGACTGGACCTTTTCCACATAGCCTTTCTGAATCAGACTGTTTACCTTATAGGTCGCATTCGGAGAAGATATATTCACAAAACTGGCGAACTCATTAATCGTAGGATTATTTAATGCTCCTATGATCTCCGCACAGAATGCTTCCACCGTTGTCAGGCTTAATTCCCGGTTGGGTGCCTGTGCAAACACATTCTGGTAATATCGGATCTTAAATTTTTTATATACTTCCGAAAACGATTGTTCTATCATATCTCCCTCTACAGGTACTTTATTTTTCTTCTGCTCCAATTACAAAGGAAAGTTCTGCCTGTGCTGCTACTTTTCCATCTACTTTCGCAACAGCTTTTCCGAATCCGATTGGACCGCGACGCTCCGTAATCTCGCATTCCAGGCTTAACACATCTCCCGGTACGACCTGCTTCCGGAATCTGGCATTCTTAATACCGCCGAAAAATGCGATTTTTCCTTTGTTTTCTTCTTCACAGAGAATTGCAACTGCGCCAACCTGCGCCAATGCTTCTATGATCAGAACTCCCGGCATAACATGCTGCTGTGGAAAATGTCCGCAGAAGAACAATTCATTTACGGATACGCATTTGATTCCCTTTGCGCTCTTTCCCGGTTCACACTCTACGATCTTATCAACCAGCTGGAACGGATAACGATGCGGAATGATTTCCTGAATCTGATTTGAATTTAATTCCATATTATGCCTCCTGATATCTCTTAAATAGAACACTTGCATTATGTCCGCCAAAACCTAAAGAATTAGACAATGCCATTTCAACCTGAACATTTCGTCCCTCGTTCGGCACGATATCCAGATCACACTCCTCATCCGGTACCTGATAATGAATGGTAGCCGGGATAAAGCCATCCTTCAATGCCAGTGTTGTGAAGATTGCTTCTACAGCACCGCTGGCACCTAACAGATGCCCGGTCATGGACTTTGTAGAGCTTACCATTAACTTATATGCATGCTCGCCAAAGGCTGCCTTGATCGCCTTGGTCTCTCCTGCATCATTCAGATGTGTGGAAGTACCATGGGCATTGATATAACCAACCTCTTCCGGCTTTACACCTGCATCTTCCATTGCCAGCTGCATACATGCAGTTCCGCCTGCTCCGGTTGGATCCGGTGCGGTAATATGATATGCGTCACAGCTTGCACCGTAACCGATGATCTCACCATAAATCTTTGCTCCACGGGCCTTTGCATGCTCCAGCTCTTCCAGAATCAGGATTGCTGCACCCTCGCCCATAACGAAGCCCGCACGTTCTTTATCGAATGGGATGGATGCACGATCAGTATCCTCTGTTGTATTCAGTGCCTTCATAGAAGTGAATCCGCCAACACCCATATTACAGATACATGCCTCTGCACCACCGCAGAGCATTACATCCGAATAACCATCGCGTACATAATGGAAAGCCTCACCGATTGCATTGTTACCGGATGCACAGGCTGTTACCACGCAGGTACATACACCTTTAAAGCCTGTCTCGATTGCAATCTGACCGGCTGCCATATTTGCGATTGACATTGGAATAAAGAACGGTGAAATCTTCTCAAAGCCACGGCTTAAGCCTCTGTCATGCTCGCTTTCAATCGTCTTTAAACCACCGATTCCGGAAGAAACGATGGTACCGCAACGTAATGGATTCTCCTTGGTCATATCCAGTCCGCTGTCTGTAAATGCTTCCTTTGCAGCGATCATTGCAAACTGTGTATAACGATCCATACGCTTTGCTTCTTTTTTATCCAGGTACTCATCCGGATTATAGTCCTTTACCTCACCGGCAATCTTTACCTTAAACTCTGATGTATCGATCTGGGTGATCCGGTTAATTCCACAGACACCTTTTTTCACATTCTCCCATGTGTCCTGCGTATTATGTCCCAATGGATTAATGGTTCCCATTCCTGTAATTACAACTCTTTTTTTCATGTATATTCCCTTTCCATGCTATGTTCTGTTACATCACCATACCGCCGTCTACATGCAGTACCTGTCCGGTTATATAGGAAGCCTGATCTGATGCCAGGAATGCAACCGCATTCGCAACATCCTCCGGCTGACCCATTCTTGCTAACGGGATTTCCTTAGCCATCTGTTCCTTTACCGCATCCGGCAATCCCTCTGTCATATCCGTGGTAATAAATCCGGGTGCAACTGCATTCGCCGTCACATTTCTGGAACCCAGTTCCTTTGCCAGAGACTTGGTCATACCGATGATTCCTGCCTTGCTGGCTGCATAATTCACCTGACCCGCATTTCCGGATACGCCAACCACACTGCTGATGTTGACGATCCGTCCATAACGCTTCCGCATCATCAGCTTGGCTGCTGCACGCATACAGTAAAAGGTACCTTTTAAGTTCGCATCAATGACCTGATCAAAATCTTCATCGGACATCCGAATCAACAGACCATCTCTTGTAATACCGGCATTATTGACCAAGATCTCAACTGTACCTGTAACCTTCAATGCCTCTTCGAATAACCGGTCTACCTCTTCCTTCTTTGACACATCTGCCTGAACAGCAACAGCCTGCACACCAAGCTCCTTACAAAGTGCGACGGTTTCCTCTGCCGCTGCTGCACCCCTCGCATAGCAGGTCACCACATTGGCACCTTCCTTTGCTAATGCAACACAGATTGCCCGACCGATACCGCGGCTTCCGCCGGTCACGATCGCTGTCTTATTTTCTAACAACATATGTTTCCTCCTCTTTGGATCTATGCCAGCTTTTCCAGTAAAGCATCCACATCTGCGACCTTCTCTACACTATAGCAGGTGATTTCCGGACAGGTCTTCTTTACGAACTTGGACAATGCAGTACCCGGCCCGATCTCAACGATCGTATCAACGCCCTGCTCTGCCATATAACGGATAGAATCTTCAATATAAATACTGTGCTGTACCTGCTTCTCAAGCAATGCCGGAATGCTTTCTTCCTCTGTCTTGAAACGTCCCAGGGAATTAAAGACAACCGGAATCTTCATATCTCCGAAAGACTCCTCCTTGAAGCGTTCTCTTAACTTATCACCGGCCGGCTTCATCAATGAAGTATGGAATGGTCCGCTGACTACCAAAGGAATACATCTTCTTGCACCTGCTTCTGTCAGCAGCTCGATCGCACGGTCTACCGGTGCAACATCACCGGAAATAACGATCTGTCCCGGGCAGTTATAGTTCGTAGGTTCTACAACATTGCATGCTTCATCCTTAAACTCTTCATGTGCCTGTGCACAGCATGCTTCCACCTTCTCACGGTCCAGATTAATGACTGCTGCCATCTTACATGCACGGTCAACGACTGCCTCAGCCATAGACTGTCCACGGAATGCAACCAAAGAGATTACCTGCTGCTCATCAAACACACCTGCCGCATATAATGCAGAATATTCACCAAGGCTTAAGCCTGCTGCCATTTCCGGAACAATTCCCTTGTTCTTCAGGATCTTAGTTACTCCAACCGCAAATGCCACCATACATGGCTGTGTATATTTTGTTGTATTCAGCATCTCTGCCGGTCCGTTAAAACAGCAGTCCTTCACATCAAATCCAACATCCGTATGATCCATTACTTCCCGAAATTCCGGATATGCCTCGTAGAAATCCTTACCCATTCCTACGTACTGGCTGCCCTGTCCGGCATACATAAATGCTAACTTCATTCCATATCCTCCAATCTGATATCTTTCTTATTAAAGCTGTAAGCTCTGCAGCTCTTTTAATTCCTTCTTTGCGTCCTCATACAGATTCTCAAGAATCACTGACAAAGGCTGAATCTCCTTTAACTGTCCGCAAACCTGTCCTGCCATAACAGAACCGTTCTTCACATCACCGTCTAATACGGCACGGCGCAGACCGCCTAATGTAAACTGTTCCAATTCTTCTCTGGTACCACCGCTTCGTTCTACCTTTATGTACTCTCTTGCCATATCATTCTTCAGAATACGGACCGGAGCATCCAGAGACCGTCCGGTTACCGTGGTACTGTTATCTCTTGCCTTGATCAGTGCCAGCTTGTAATTCTCATGAATTGGGCACTCCTCACTGACTAACAGACAGGTTCCGATCTGGACACCGACTGCACCTAATGCCATGGCTGCCACGAATTGCTTTCCGGTTGCGATACCGCCTGCTGCGATAACCGGAATGGATACCTTCTCTATTACCTGCGGTACCAGTGTCATAGTAGTCATATCACCAACATGTCCGCCGCTTTCTCCGCCTTCTGCGATCACGGCATCTGCACCCTGCTGTTCTACCTTACGAGCCAGAGCGGTACTTGCCACAACCGGGATCACCTTACTGCCATTTGCTTTCCACATGCCCATATATTTACCCGGCATACCGGCACCCGTTGTAATGATCCCGATCTTTTCATCTGCCAGAAGCTGTGCGATATTATCCACGTCCGGATTCATCAGCATCAGGTTTACACCAAATGGCTTATCCGTCAACTTCCGGCACTCTGCGATCTCTTTCTCCAGAGCTTCTGCATTCATACCACCGGAAGCGATCAGGCCCAATGCACCTGCATTGGATACCTGTGCTGCGAATTTACCGGTTGCGATATTGGCCATACCACCCTGAATGATCGGGTACTTGATTCCTAACATTTCATTTAATAACATTATGCATTCTCCTTCTTTGCCGCGTCAATAATCGCAGCATCCATATACCGGAACTTGTCATACCGGTTCTTTGCCAGCTCGTTTGGAGACATCTTCTTATATCTGGCCAGTTCCAGATTCAATACCGCATCTATCTCCCGATATACCTTGTTTGGATTCTGCTGAATACCACCCAGTGGCTCCTTGATGATTCCGTCAATCACATTATAATGCTTCAGATCCTGCGCCGTCAGCTTCATCAGATCACAGGCTTCCGCACTTCTGCTGGAATCCTTCCATAATATAGAAGCAAAGCCTTCCGGTGACAGTACGGAATATACCGCATTTTCCAGCATATAAACACTGTTTGCAACACCGATTGCCAGTGCACCGCCACTGCTTCCCTCACCGGTTACGATTGCAATGATCGGCACCTTCAGGGAACTCATCTCAGCCAGATTCTTCGCAATGGCATTCGCCTGTCCGTGCTCCTCTGCCTCCAGACCCGGATATGCACCCGGTGTATCGATAAATGTAATTACCGGACGTCCGAATTTCTCTGCCTGTTTCATCAGACGCAGCGCCTTCCGATATCCTTCCGGCTCCGGCATTCCGAAGTTAAACTCCATATTCTCATTAATATTTCTACCCTTCCGGTGTCCAAGAACTGTAACCGGCATACCGTGGAACATGGCGATTCCGCCCAGAATACTCTTGTCCTCTTTGCTAAGAAAATCTCCCCGCTGTACAAAGAAATCATCAAACAGGGCATTGATATAATCATCTACCTTCGGACGCTTGATGCTTCTTGCCAGATATACCTTATCTGCCGGTGTCAGATTATCACACTGATGAAGGAGCTTGCGCTTCTCATTCTTTAATTCTTTCACACGTACATCCGCTGCATAATCATCTGTCTTTGCAGACAATTCTTCTATCTCGGTATCGATTGCACGGATGCGCTCATCTATCTCTCGAATCATAATGACGGCCTCCTCTTTCTCTCATGCAGACGCAGAATCTGTCCAACAACCTCCCGCATCTCACCTCGCGGAACGATCTGATCCACAAATCCATGGCTCTCCAGATACTCTGCCCGTTGGAATCCCGCCGGCAGCTTCTGTCCGATAGTCTGCTCAATAACACGCGGACCCGCAAAGCCGATCAGAGCTCCCGGCTCTGCCAGAGTAATATCACCCAATGTTGCAAAGCTGGCACTGACACCACCGGTAGTCGGATGCGTCAGACAAACGACATAAAGTCCGCCATGCTCGTTGAACCGTTGTACGGCCGCACTTGTCTTAGCCATCTGCATCAGGGACAGGATGCCCTCCTGCATTCTGGCACCGCCGCTGGCCGTAAACATAACCACCGGCAATTTATTCTTATCTGCCACTTCAAACGCATAAGTGATCTTCTCGCCGACTGCAATTCCCATACTGCCCATCAGGAACTCACTTCCCATAACAGCGATCATTGCCTTCTGACCCTGCACCTCACCGACACCGATCAGGACACCTTCATCCAAGCCGGTCTTTTCCTGCAGCTTTGTAATCTTCTCTTCATAATCCGGATAATCCAGTGGATTTACAAACGGAACCTTATGTTTTAATTTCCGGAAGGTTCCCGGATCCACCATACTTCTCATTCTCCGTGCTGCTGAGATTTTATTGTGTGCACCACATTCCGGGCAGACGAACAGATTCTTCTTCATAAGATCTGCCTGAATCTCTGCCTTACAGGATGAACAGATCACGGTTCCCGGTACATTATCCTCCTGCTTCTCAGCCTTCTCACGTACTGCAACCGGTTCAAAATCATCACTCATTGCAGCTTCTTTTTCTTTATCAGAACCTCTTAGGACTGTCGCATATCGCGCGAGTCCTGCTTTTGTCTTACCTAACAGACTCATTTCTTTCATCACTCCAATTCTCAAATAGCAGAAATAGAAACAGGAATATACAAATCAGAGACTTATGTAAGTGATTTATATATTCCTGCCTTCCTCCGCTATACTACTACGATTACTCCTGATGAGCGTTTACGTAGTCTACTAAATCCTTAACTGTCTTCATCTTAGGAAGATCTTCATCTGCAATTGCAACACCTGTCTCGGTCTCAATAGCCATACCGAGCTCTACTGCATCCAGGGAATCAGCTCCAAGATCATCTGTTAAAGATGCCTCTAATGTGATCTTATCTTCATCACAGCCTAAAACATCTGCAATCGCCTTCTTAATTGTCTCGAACATAGTAGTTTCTCCTTTTCATGCTTTCTTATTTAGTTAAAAAATTTTAATTTTCTAACCACATATATTGTAACAATTATTCCCTGTTTGTCAACTCATTTATACATGTTTAGATAGTTTTTATTTTTATATTTTTCCTATCGTAGAAAGTTCATAATTTGTTCAAAAACTCTACACACTTTTTCAAAATATATCTCTTGACACATGCCCAATCACACTATATCATATTATTGTCTATGTGGTTTTGAAAACTACATGAAAAAATCTATCAAACTATTTTTACTGGCAATTAATATCATATCAGATTATAAATAAAACATTCTATAATAAGAAAGGAACAAATTATGAGCAGCACGAATTTACAACCTGAGGCCGGAATCGCCGGTATGTTTATTTCCACATCCAAGGATGAGAATGGTGTATTAAACGCCATTGAATTTCACAATGATGATCGTTTCAACTTCGCTTATGACGTTGTAGATGTTCTGGGAAAGAGCAAGCCGGATAAGCTTGCAATGCTTCACATTGCCAATGACGGCAAGGAGCGCCGGATCACCTTTAAGGATATGATGGTATATTCCAATAAAGCAGCCAACTATTTCCGCTATCTGGGAATCAAACGCGGCGACCGTGTCATGCTGGTTCTGAAGCGTCATTATCAGTTCTGGTTTGCGATCCTGGCCCTTCATAAGATTGGTGCCATCGCAATCCCGGCGACCAATCTTCTGGTAAAGAAGGATTTTGAGTATCGTTTTAAAGCCGGGCAGATTGATGCAGTATTATGTACCTCCGACGGAAAGGTAGCTTCTGAGGTAGAACGGGCTTCTAAGACTTATGATGGATTAAAGGCCAAGATCATGGTTGGCCCAAGCACATTAAAAGGCTGGAGTAATTTCAATCGTGACATCCGGTTCTTTTCTCCGGAATTCAAGAAACCGGCTGATGTTCCGGGCGGAGATGACCCGATGCTGATGTTTTTCACTTCCGGTACTACTTCTTATCCAAAGATTGCCGCTCACAGCTATAAATATGCTCTGGGGCATTATATCACTGCAAAATACTGGCAGCAGGTAGATCCGGATGGTATTCATTTCACCATCAGTGATACCGGCTGGGGAAAGGCCTTATGGGGCAAGCTCTATGGTCAATGGCTCTGCGAGGCAGCCGTATTCACCTATGACTTCGATGAATTCTATGCCAGCCAGATCATGCAGATGATCGAGAAATATAAGATTACCACATTCTGTGCACCGCCAACCGTTTATCGCGTTCTGGTACATATGAATCTTGCAAAATTCGATTTATCTTCTTTAAAGACGGTAGCGACTGCCGGAGAGGCTCTGAATCCGGAGATTTACGAGAAGTTTTACAAGGCAACCGGCATGAAGATCATGGAAGGCTTTGGTCAGACGGAAACCACCCTGACGATTGGAAATCTGCAAGGTATGGAGCCTAAGCCGGGTTCTATGGGTAAACCAAGCCCACAGTATACGGTAGAGGTCATGCGTGCAGATGGCAGCATTTGTGATACCGGAGAGACCGGAGAAATCGTTATCAGCGTAAAGGACGGTCTGCCGGAGGGACTTTTCCTCGGTTATTATCTGGACGAAAAGCGGACCGAATCGGTCTGCTATAACGGATATTATCATACCGGTGATACTGCATATATGGACGAGGACGGATTTTTATGGTATGTTGGTCGTGTAGATGATGTGATCAAATCCACCGGATACCGGGTAGGTCCTTTTGAGATTGAAAACGAGATCATGAAGCTTCCTTACGTCGTAGAATGTGCGGTCACTTCCGTTCCTGACCCGATGCGCGGTCAGGCTATCAAGGCAAGTGTTGTATTAACGGAAGGCACTGCAGCGACAGATGCTTTGAAAAAAGAAATGGTCCGTTTCTTCCGTGCGAACCTGGCTTCTTACAAGCGGCCGAAGGTAATCGAGTTCGTAAAGGAATTACCGAAGACCGTAAGCGGTAAAATCCGTCGTGTCGAGATTAAGGAAAAAGACTGGGCACAGGAGGATGATCCTCATAAATATGCAAGTACAGGAGAAGAATCAAAGGATGAATAAGATTGTTATTACCGGTATGGGTGCTGTAACTCCCATCGGGATTGGTGTAGCTGAATATTGGAATGGATTGGTTTCCGGCGTGCACGGAATCGGGAAAATCACCCGGTTTGACGCTTCCGCTCTTCCGGTACAGATTGCTGCCGAGGTAAAGGGCTTTGATGCAACCGAACATATGCCGCGCAAGCTGGCCCGTGAGATGGATTTATTCATGCAATATGGATATGTCGCAGCCGAAGAGGCTATGCAGGATGCAGACCTTCACCCGGATGCTCCGGAAGCCCGGACAGTTCCGGCGGAACGGATCGGAATCGTAGTCGGTACTGCCTTTGCCGGAATTGCCACTATTGCAGAGACTCAGAACAGTATCAGCACCGGTGCACAATCTAAGGTAAGCCCGCGATTTGTCCCAAAGGTTATCGGTAATATTGCAGCCGCTCAGATTGCGATTGCAAAGGGACTCCGCGGCCCGAGCCTGACTGTCACTACAGCCTGCTCTTCCGGTGCAGATGCATTATCGACCGGAATTATGCTGATCAACAGTGGTGAAGCAGATGTTGTTCTCTGTGTTGGTGCAGAGGCAGCCACCTCTCCTCTTACGATTATGGGACTGGCATCTGCCCATGCGTTATCAACACAGAATAATTCACCGGAATCAGCCAGCTGCCCGTTTGATGTAAATCGTGACGGCTTCGTTATGGGTGAAGGAGGCGGTTGTATCGTCATTGAGACCGAAGATCATGCCAAAGCAAGAAATGCACACATCCACGCATCCGTGATCGGCTGGGCCAACAGTACCGATGGCTATCATGTTACCTCTCCTCATCCGGAAGGAATCGGTGCAGTCTTCTGTATGAAGCGTTGCCTGGAAAAGGCAGGCATTCAGCCGGAGGAGGTCGATTATATCAATACCCACGGAACATCTACTCCAAAGGGTGATATTATTGAAACCACTGCGATCAAGACTCTGTTCGGTGATTATGCAAAGAAGATGGCGATCTCTTCTACCAAGGGTTCTACCGGTCACATGATGGGTGCCGGCGGTATTACCGAGACGATTGCCTGTGTAAAGGCCATTCAGGAAGGTATCGTACCTCCGACATTAAACCTGACGAATCCGGATCCGGAATGTGATCTCGATTATGTACCGAATCAGGCAAGGAAACAGGAAGTACAGATTGCCATGTCCAATGCGTTCGGCTTCGGCGGTCAGAATTCCAGTATCTTACTGAAGAAATATCTGTAAAGTCTAATTCAGCAATCAACATGCATACACACAATAAACAATACTAAACAACGTCCGGCAATATGGATGCCTGTTTCCGCAGGTTCATTCCTATCACCGGACGTTGTTTAGTGTGTATCTTATACTATTTCTATTATGTGACTTTCCTTCATGATCACATCAGGGTCTTCAACTGTTCAAACAATTCCAGATCCGACTGGGTAACCTTGATGTTCGTCTTCATGACTTCCCCATCCGGCTGTGTGATCTGAACCTCCAGAATACTGCCCTCTGATATACCGGAATTTTTTACCGCATTTAAAAACATAGGAAACTTTGGATGATTCTGAACAAATGTATCCCACATTCCTTTTATCTTAAATAACGCTGCCGGATTCTTCATCTTACTCTTCCTTTCTACTGCTCTGCGCCTGTATCTTCCGTAATGCTCTTAGCCTCTGCCTTTGCAGCTGTTCCCGGCTCCTCGCCGAAATGCTTTTCAACCATCTTAGTCACGATCGGAAGCTTTACAACCTCACCCTTGAATGCTGCAATAACCGCATAAATCATGATCACGAACTCGGCAATACCGCAGATTGTCTTTAACCAGCTACAGAAATCAAGCTTGCTTAATACATTGTATACACCGTAAGCGCCACTGAACAATCCGATAAAGTCCATATAGCCGCTGCTGCATGCACCGAATACCATTGTCAGAATACTGAAGAATACTGATATGATCATTGCCTGTGTGACATTCTTCTTTGCTACAGACTCAATATCTGTATACAATGCGAAAATAAACAATAATACAATCGGTACAATTCCCACATAACCTGCAAAATATGCAACCGCACTGATCAATGCTACTGATACACCAAACTTCGTTAACTTCATTTCTTTTCCTCCATAATATATAACCTCCGTATCTCCAAACGTTCCTCTCGTCTCTGTTCTGCAAAGTACGGATAATGTATCGCTGAAATGTCTAATTTCATGCGACCATTGTCAGTATATCATATTTCCGATATTTTTTGTCAAAATCTTGTCGACATTTTAAAATTTTATAGATTCTTCATTCTGACTGTTTCGACAATATCTGCTGCATGCTCACAGGTATCCAGACATGTCTCTACGCATTCATAAATCGTCCTCCATGTAAGAATCATCTTTCCATCTGCTTCTCCATGAAGCCGGTACATATTCTCCATATACAGCCGGTCTCCCTGCTCCTCAAGATCATTGACCCGGATAATATAGTTCTCCAGCTTTTTGGAATGTTTAAAATTCTCCAGTTCTCCTACCAGATTCTCCAGTGTCCGTACACTTTCAAGCAGTATCTCCAACACCGGGAACAGATCCTCCCGGACAGCTTCTACCCGGCACATATAGATCTGCAGCAGAATTTCTTCTATAGAATCTGTCGTATCATCCAGTGCATTGCTTAATGCGATCAGATCCTCCCTCTCAATCGGTGTGATAAATGCCTGGTTCAGAACCGCCATCATCTTATGCCGTTTGGTATCACCCTGTTGTTCCAGCTCATGTACCTGTTCCATCTTTTCCTGCAGGGCCGTCTGATCAAATTCCTTTAATGTTTCCTGTAGAACTTCTGCTGCCCGGCATGCATATCCTGCACACTGATTCAGATTCTTATAATAGAACTCATCTTTTTTCTTTTTCATTTTCATTCTCCTCTGCTGCTATATTAAACTTCTTATTTCAACAATAACATCAGCTTCGCCATTCCAAAGCCGATCACGCCGCATCCCGGGAAGGTCAGTACCCATGCCAGGAGCATATCCTTAACCACACTGAAATTAATGGACGATTTTCTCTTTACGGCTCCAACTCCCATGATTGCAGTTGTCTTTACATGTGTTGTACTGACGGGTAAGCCGAACAATGTTGAGACCAGAATACTGACAGAGGCCGCAACATCCGCAGAAAAGCCCTGATATTTCTCAAGCTTTACCATATCCATTCCTACGGACTTAATAATCTTCTTACCACCGATGGAAGTTCCGACACCCATAACTGCGGAACAAAGTATCATCATCCAGATTGGAATTACCGCCCCCTGCGTATCCTCCATGCCATTCGTCAGAAACAATCCAAGAAGCAGGACTCCCATAAACTTCTGTCCATCCTGTGCCCCATGCACAAATGCCATTGCCGCACCACCTGCCACCTGTCCGGCTTGCAGAAAACGGTTCATTTTCTCCCGGTCACAATTATAAAAGAGTACTGTCATTGCCTTACAGATCACAAATCCAAGCACAAATCCACCAATCGTAGATAAGACCAGGCCATAAATAACCTTCAGCCATTCTACACCGTTAACTCCGTCCATTCCGCCCTGAAGCGCAATAGCCGCACCGGTCAGCCCCGCAATCAACGCATGGCTCTCGCTCGTCGGTATTCCGAAGTACCAGGCTCCGACCGCCCAGATTACAATTGCGGCCATCGCAGCACATAGAGCAATCATCGCATCCTGATTATTTCCGTTAAAATTCACCATGTTCTTAATCGTCATCGCAACCTTGGAATTAAACATGGTCATTACCAATACTCCGAAGAAATTACAAACAGCCGCCATAATAATGGCTCGTCTGACACCGATACACCGTGTAGCTACGCAGGTAGCGATTGCATTGGGGGCATCGGTCCAGCCATTTACAAATATGACTCCCAGCGTCAGCAGTACCGATATCAATAAGATTGGATGTTCCCCCATTTGCTGCAAAAAATATCCGAATGATATCTCATATTTCATAGTATTCCTGTATCCTCCAAGTTTTTATCTTTCCCTACTTCCTATTTTCTCTGCTGTCTTTCCACTCCCGCACCATTTTTATCATCTGAATGCAAACGGTTGGCAGGATTGCCAGTCCGGTAATCTTCAAAAGCACCCATCCTGTAATACCGGATATGCTGAACAATCCCTGCAGCGGCGGAATTGTCAATACAAGTCCAAGCAACAGCACTCCCGCTGCAAATGCACCAATACTATATGGATTTGAAGCAAATCCAACTCGTAGAATAGACTGTCGGGTTCTGCAATTAAAGCCGTGGAATAACCGTGCTAATGTCAGTGTTGCAAATGCATAAGTCATTGCAACTCCCGGTGTCTGCATCGGGCTACCCATATAATAAGCCGCCATGACTACCAGTGCGATCAGGATGCCCTGCAGGAAAATACGCCCAAAAAAGGTCCGGTTCAGAATACTTTCCGATGGATCTCTCGGTTTTTCATCCAGTAAAGTCGGATCCGCCGGTTCCATACCGATTGCAATTGCCGGCAGAGAATCCGTCAACAGATTAATAAACAGTAAGTGCACCGGTGCAAACGGAACCGGGAGTCCCAATATAGATGTATAGAGAACTGTCAGAATTGCAGCCATGTTACCGGATAGCAGGAACAGAATCGCATTTCTTATATTCCGATATACATTTCTCCCGTTCAATACTGCTTTCATGATCGTAGCGAAATTATCGTCAGCCAGAATCATAGCTGCTGCATCCTTGGATACTGCTGTTCCCGTGATGCCCATTGCTACTCCGATATCAGCCTGTTTCAATGCCGGTGCATCGTTGACACCATCTCCGGTCATAGATACGATCCTTCCCTTTTTCTGCCAGCTTTTAACAATGCGGATCTTATTCTCCGGCGACACTCTGGCATATACCGATATCCGTTCGATTTTTTGATCCAGCTCTTCTTCCGACATGGCATCCAGCTCCATTCCGGTCACTGCCAGATCTCCCTCTTCAAATATTCCTATTTCTTTAGCAATTGCCGTTGCTGTAATCTTATGATCTCCAGTTATCATAACCGGACGGATTCCGGCATGCTTGGCATCTGCTACAGCCGTGATTGCTTCCGGCCGAGGAGGATCCATCATGGAAATCAGTCCAAGGAAGATATAACCTTTCTCCTCCTCCATGGTCAATGGCTGATCCAGTTCCCGGTAGGCAAAAGCCAGAACCCGGAGCCCCTGCTCCGAGAAATGACGGTTTTCCTCCCGGATTTTCTTCCGCCGGCTTTCATCCATAGGCAGAATTCCTTCTGATGTCCGGATACTGACACAGCGATCCAGCAACACATCTACCGCTCCTTTGGTCAGAAGCGTAGGCACACCATGCAGACAGTATTTGGTAGACATCAGCTTTCGGTCGGAATCAAAAGGAAGTTCTTCCATCCGTACCATTGTCTGCCGAAGCAGATTCTCATGAAATCCATCTGCTAAAACTGTGTCATCTGCTGCTACCGGAACCTTCCGAACCATTTCAAGTAATGCATATTCCGTCGGGTCGCCGATTCCCTTCCCATCTATCAGACTGGAATCATTGGTCAATACCGCATCATAGAGCAAATACCGATGAAGCTGGTCATGAAGATCTATCTCCTCCGGCTTCCACTCTCTGTCGTCTATATAAAGCTTCTGTACCGTCATCTTATTCTGTGTCAGTGTTCCGGTCTTATCGGAACAGATTACAGATACGCAGCCTAGGCTCTCTACCGCTTTTAAATCCTTTATAATAGCCTGCTCCTTTGCCATTTTCTGCGTACCCATTGCCTGGACGATCGTTACTATGGAACTTAATGCCTCCGGAATTGCAGCAACGGCAAGCGCCACTGCAAACATTAAAGAATCTATAATCGGCATTTTCCGTAAAATACAAAGTCCGAATACAACCGCTGAAATAATCATGATCAGAGTTGCCAGATGTTTACTGAATTGATCCAGACTGACCTGTAACGGTGTCTTCCGCTCCTGAATATCATTCATCATTCCCGCGATCTTACCGATTTCTGTTTCCATCCCGGTCGCAGTCACCAGAATTTCCGCTCTTCCGTACGTAACCAGTCCGCCGGAATAAACCATGTTTATCCGATCAGCCAGTGCCACATTCTCGGGCAATACGATATCATCTTTATCCACATTGGTTGATTCACCGGTTAATGCACTCTCATTTACCTGTAAAGAGTAGTTGTGTAAGACCCTTCCGTCAGCAACTATCATGTCTCCGGCTTCCAGCATAATAAGATCTCCCGGAACTACTTCTCTGGATGGAATCTCCTCCATTCTTCCATTTCGGATAACTTTTGCAACCGGTGAAGATAACTGCTTTAGGCTGTCCAGCGATTTCT
>HF991370.1:21100-22377 GCA_000431515.1 Clostridium sp. CAG:632
TTGAGGCTGTCCAGCGATTTCTGCGCTTGTACACGCTGAACCGTTCCGAGCACGGCATTCATCAGCAGAACCGCTACAATTACGATCGTACTTTCCATATTGCCGGAAAACATGGAAATCCCGGCAGCAATCAACAAGATCACGATCAACAGATCACAGAATTGGCTCAAAAACACCATCAATATGCTTTTTTTCTTCCCTTCTGCCAATACATTTTCACCGGAAGTTTCCCGAATTTTTCTAATCTGGGCATCCTGTAATCCATCCGGCCCGGTCCCGAATTCTTCTCTGACATCTTCTGCCGGCTGATTCCAATACTCCATACTCATTACCTCCATATTAATGTTTTATAATAATGTATAAAAAAAGACTTTTATCGCACACAAATAACATGTGCAATAAAAGTCTCGTTCCTGTTGCAATGCACAGCCCGGTCAGACCTACTCTGACGTGATGACGAACTGTACAACATCCTTTCGATGCGAACTACTCCCTAATATCAACTTGACTGAATTCTAACACAGCTCAAACTTTCCGGTCAAGACTTTTTCCTGCTATCTTTACCATTTCTTAACTGATTCCGGCCGGTTCCCGCCTTGTGATTTTCTACTGCGTTTGTTAAAATACGCTTGGAGGCGATTGATATGTGGCAAAGATATTCTATGATATATAATTTCATAAGTACACTGCTTCTGGCAGCCATGTTTTTGTCCGGCATCTGCATGACACAGATCACTGAGGATTCTCATTTTGCATATCAGACCTCACAGCCGGTCAGTACAACACTGACAATCTTAAAGACACAACCGGATTCCGCTGTTTTGAGCAATGATGGTTCTATGAGCCGGCACGAATCTCTGATCCGTACCCGCAGAAACCGACGTTTAGACGAACGGACACGTCTGCGCTTTTTGCCCATTATCGGCTTGGGTTCCTCTGTTTTTCTTCCTATGGCCTTTGTCTCTATATACGGCTATGGCACACTTTGTGAAGAAATCTACAGCCTGACTGTAACCATTCGTTACATTCAATGCCAGGATGGTCAGAAACCGTCACTCATGTTCTAATCTACAGTATGGCTTTTCATGCCATGATTATTCCGTTTCCTGTAATGTTACAGGTCTTATTTGAGTACGTAAAATATAATATTAGAACAGGAGTGTTAATTATGAATATTGGTTATCTTATTTTAATGATTATTGGTGGTTCTGTAGGCGTGCTGGCAACCGGATATCTGGTTGTCTCCATGATCATCGTTTTATTCCAGAAAATCTACG
>HF991370.1:22530-30052 GCA_000431515.1 Clostridium sp. CAG:632
CATATTGTCATCTGTCACTGTCTTAAACCGTGTTCCATCATATCCGTCCAGCCATCCGAGCGGTGCCCGATAAATCTCATTGGTCTCAGTATCATAGACCCGGTCATAGTCCAGGATCGCATCACTCTGTTTCTGGCGCATGATCTCATCACTGGTATTTCTGGCCTCCCAGGATGCCATAATTCCATCCGAAATTTCACTCAGCGTATTCCGTATCTCCATAGCATTTGCAACTACGGCATCGCTCTGTGCATTTGCATTACTAATAAACGCATCCGTATATTGGATGGAACCGATACACTGATACAGAAGATCCTGCCACTCGATCAGTTCATTTTCCGCTGCTGTGATCGCCATAATATTATATGCCATGTAATATCCGGCATCAATTCCAAATGCCGAATTCAGATTTCCGGAAAAATCCACAACATCTGCTGTAAACATCCCTTCTCCTCGATTTCCGTATGCATCTGTAAATGTAGCATGAACAATTGCCGGATTTAAGGCTGCATCCTTCAGGGATGTAGTACTCTCGAAGCTTTCTAATGTTGTAAACTCATTAAACCGCGGAAATGTATACCCACTATACTCCGGTTCATCTTTTTCTGCAAAAGATGCATATTCTGGAAAAATCCGGAAGAAATTCTCTGTAGATGGTTCCGCTAAAACCGGCGCATCTGCCATAATATAATACGTACCGCCATAAGCCTCATATGACTGACGATAATATTCTTTACCGGTCTCGCTGTGCATCAGCGGCATCGCCTTTAACAGCAAAAACACCTGATTGACCGGTTCCTCCGGATCATACACATGAATGGAATGAAACATACTGTCTGCTCCTGTCTCCACTGTCCAGCCACTTGGAATCTGCATACTGAATGCATCTGACTGGTATAACTCCAGGGTTGTCTGTGACGCCTTGGTCGGAACGATCTGTATCTCCTCATCCGCCGTCTGTTTTATATCCTTCCCAACGGCCCAGTCAACAGCTTCTGTAGCTTCCTGTGTATTCCGGGCATCATATGTAGATACATCTTTTCCGGAAAATTGTCCTTCCGTCCCTTTTCCCCATCTGCCGCAGGCACTCATAACCGGCACTGTGACCAATAAAAGACTGATTGCTACTCCTATCCGGCTTCCTCGTTTTTTCCGTTTTCCGCTCATATAAATTCCTCCCTCTCTTATGGCATTCAGGTTATCCCTGAATAAAACAACTCACCTATAGTATAATTATATAATATTTTCTCGATTTTTATAAGCCTGTATTTTTTTAATTGAATTATAATTGAATTATGATTGAAAAAGCCGATCGGATCTTACGATCCGACCGGCTTCGGCTTATTGTCCGTTACTGAATATCTGTCACCTTATAATCCTGATCCTCAACAGCCTTCTTCAGCACTTCATCTGTAACCGTTTCTTTCAAAGTCACTACTGCAGATCCCTTCTCATGACTTACTTCCGCCTGTTCTACCTGATCCAGTGCCTCTAATGCTTTCTTTACCCGTGCTTCACAATGTCCGCACATCATTCCTTCAATCTTCATTGTCTTTGTCATTTTATTTTCCTCCGATTCTTTTTTATTTTTTTCTGTTATTCCGTTCTCATTTGTTGCTTCATTTTCATTTAATATTGCATTCTTATCACCGGCTGCTGCATCTATATGCTTTCTCCGGTTCCGGTCTCTTCCGGAGTTATGGATTTTCACCAGATTCAGCCGCAACGCATTCGTTACCACACAGAAGCTGGAAAGACTCATCGCTGCCGCACCGAACATCGGATTTAACTGCCAGCCAAACAGCGGGATCCAGACACCTGCTGCCAGCGGAATTCCGATGATGTTATAAATAAATGCCCAGAACAGGTTCTCATGAATGTTCCGGAGTGTCCGTCTGCTTAACCGGATAGCCGCCGGTACATCACTTAACCGGCTCTTCATCAGTACGACATCCGCCGCATCAATTGCAATATCCGTTCCGGCACCGATTGCAATACCGATATCTGCTCTGGTCAGTGCCGGTGCATCATTGATACCGTCACCTACCATGGCTACCTTGCCTTTTTTCTTCAACTGCCGGATCACCGCTTCCTTACCATCCGGTAATACGCCTGCAATGACTTCGTCCACACCGACCTGAGCTCCGATTGCCTGTGCGGTCTGCTCATTGTCACCGGTCAACATTACCACATGGACACCCATGTTTTTCAGCTCCCGAATCGCCTGTGGACTGTCTTCCTTTATTACGTCCGCAACCGCTATCACACCCAGCAGCTCCCGGTTGCCATCTGCCTTCTGTCTTGCGAAATAAAGCGGTGTCTTACCTTCTTTCGCCAGCCGGTCTGCCCGCATCTTGATATCCATCTCCGCATTCAACTGCGTTCCGATATACACCGCATTTCCGCCCCAGATAGTTTCTGTGCCGATCGTACCGGATAATCCATTGCCCGGCAGCACCCGGAAATCCTGCACCTCCAGACTCTGTACCGGATAGTCTTCACAATATGCCAGTACCGCCTTCGCCAACGGATGCTCACTCTGCTTCTCCAATGCGCAGGCAAAGGTCAGCAGTTCTTCCTCCGACAATCCGTCTCCCGGCAGAATATCCGTAACTCTCGGTTCGCCCCCGGTGATCGTACCGGTCTTATCAAGAGCTACGATCTCCGTCTTACCGGTTTCCTCCAGCGAGACTGCAGTCTTAAACAGGATCCCGTTCTTTGCACCGACGCCGTTACCTACCATGATTGCGACCGGAGTTGCCAGTCCCAATGCACATGGACAGCTGATAACCAGTACCGAGATGCCCCGCGCCAGAGCAAATCCAAAGCTTTCTCCTACAAATATCCACACCAGAATCGTAATCAATGCGATGCCGATGACTACCGGTACAAATACGCCGGACACCTTATCTGCTACCTTGGCGATCGGCGCCTTCGTCGCCGCTGCATCACTGACCATCCGGATGATCTGTGCCAGTGTCGTATCCTCGCCCACATGTGTTGCCCGGCATTTCAGGAAGCCGGACTGATTACTCGTAGCCGCCGATACGGTACTACCCGGCTCTTTATCGACCGGTATGCTTTCTCCTGTCAGTGCAGACTCATTTACCGCACTGTTACCTTCTATTACAACACCATCTACCGGTATGTTCTCACCCGGACGTACCACAAACAGATCTCCCTGCTTTACCTGACTTATTGCCACAACTACTTCCTGCCCATCCCGCAGAATCGTAGCTGTCTTCGGTGCCAGCCGCATCAGACTCTTGATTGCATCCGTGGTCCTTCCCTTCGACTTCGCCTCCAGCATCTTTCCGACCGTGATCAGCGTCAGGATCATAGCCGCCGATTCAAAATAGAAATCATGCATATAGGACATGACACGTTCCATATCCCCGTTCATCTGTGCATCCGTCATTGCAAATAATGCATAGGTACTGTATCCGAACGCTGCAGTCGCACCGAGTGCTACCAGTGTATCCATATTCGGTGCGCGGTGAAGCAGCCCCCGGAATCCACTGATAAAGAACTTCTGGTTGATCACCATAATGATGATGGTCAGCAGCATCTGGAACAATCCCATTGCCACATGATTGTCTGCCATAAATGCAGGCAACGGCCAGCCCCACATCATATGCCCCATCGATACATACATCAGGATGATCAGAAATCCAACAGATGCGATCAGCCGATTTTTCAGTGCAGGTGTCGCTTTATCCTTCAATGACTCCTCCATTGCCCGGATGGAATCATATCCGTTATGACCGGAGGAAGCCTCCGATCCGGCTGCGCCCTTTCTGCTTGCGCCGTATCCGGCTGCCTCAACTGCCCGGATAACGTCATCTGCCGCCGCCGTTCCTTCTACTCCCATGGAATTCGTCAGCAGACTGACAGAACAGGATGTAACTCCCGGGACCTTGGAAACTGCTTTTTCCACTCTGGAACTGCATGCTGCACAGCTCATTCCGGTTACATGATACTGCTCCATGATTATCACCAACCTTCTGTTTTATTTTTATTTTCATTTTCAATTTTTCTATTCTTGTTTTCCGGTTCTTGTTTCCCGGTTCTTATTTCATCAATTTCTGAAGAACCGTTACCAGCTCGTCAACCGTTTCTTCTTTTCCCTCTTTAATATCCCTTGTTACACAGGTTTTTATGTGGTTTGCCAGAAGAACTTTATTAAAACTGTTCAATGCCGCATTGACCGCCGACACCTGAACCAGAATGTCTGTACAATATGCATCCCGTTCTACCATTCCACGAATCCCGCGTATCTGGCCCTCGATCCGGTTCAACCGATGGATCAGATCCTTATATTCCTGTTCGTCCCGCTCCTTTGTCTTGTGGGAACAACAACAGTTATTCTCTTCCTGCATGATGCGCCTCGCTTTCTGTTGCTATGTGTTATCTCATTACGGTTGTTATTATATACCCCCTATGGGTATATCGCAAGTGGTGAAACAGAATAAATTTTATTAAAAAGAAACATCGTCATATGTGTCTAGAAAATGATGTTTCACGCCGTCCTTTTTGTAAGCAATGATCGTACTTAAATTTACATTCTCAACGCTCCGGAAAATGTTCTTCTCGATCACCGGATTCTGTTCTGCCAGCGTCCGGATCAGCTCCTTGATTTCTGCACGTTTGGAGCCCTTCTCCGTTCCGCCGCAGGAAGCACAGCTCTCCGTAAATCGGCAGGCACATTGTATAAACTGCAAATGATTGTAATCCCGCCAGTGCTTGATGGCATCCTCGCGAACAAGATACAGCGGCCGGATCAGCTCCATGCCTTCAAAGTTCGTACTGTGCAGCTTCGGCATCATGGTCTGCACCTGTCCACCATAAAGCATTCCCATAAGAATCGTTTCAATCACATCATCATAATGGTGTCCGAGTGCGATCTTATTACAGCCCAGCTCTTTGGCCTTACTGTATAAATACCCCCGCCGCATTCTGGCGCAGAGATAGCACGGAGAATCACCCACGTCTGCCACCGTATCAAAGATTTCTGTCTTAAACACCGTAATCGGCACATGAAGCAGCTTCGCATTGGTTAAAATCCGCTGATAATTCACATCATTATATCCCGGATTCATAACCAGATATACAACCTCGAAATTCTTTCTGCCATGGCGCTCCAGCTCCTGAAACAGCTTCGCCATAAGCATGGAATCCTTACCGCCGGAAATGCAGACCGCAATCTTATCCCCATCCTGTATCATCTCATATTCATTGATACCCTGCGTAAACTTCCGCCAGATGTCTTTCCGGAATTTCTTCACAATGCTCCGCTCCACATCCTTGCAGATCGTATCAGTATCTAACTGTTCCTGCTCCAACCGGCCCATCATTTCATTCAGATGAATCCGCAGATATTCCACAAATCCTCCCTGAATGCTATATGCCTCACAGCCACGCTGCTCCAGTTCCTCTGCCCATTCGTCACTCCGGCTGCCGGTATAACATAATAAATAAATCGGTTTATCCTTCGGAAACTCCGGTACTTCGTCCCCAAACGGTTCATAAAACAGATTCTCCGCCCCCGGACAGGTCTCCTGAGCAAAATCCTCGGGTTTTCGCATATCGATCAGGCGTTTTTCCCGACGATCCTGCATATATTCTTCTATGGTTCTTTTATACATAATGACTCCTCTTACATTTTACATGCCTGTTACTTTCATTTTTTCATTGCTTATCCTACCATCTTTCCATGCATTTGAAAATAGAAAAAGAGGAATTCCTTTGGGTTTCAGGAATTCCCCTTCTGCTTCTTGTTTCAACTTCTTAGGAAATAGGTTTTTCGTTTTCTTACTGTTTACTGAATAGCTTTGAATGCCTCATCCAGATCTTCGATAATATCATCAATGTTTTCTGTTCCGATTGAAAGACGGATGGTGTTTGGCTTAATACCCTGATCTAACAGTTCCTCCTCATTTAACTGAGAGTGTGTGGTAGATGCCGGATGGATTACCAGCGACTTTACATCCGCAACGTTAGCCAGCAGAGAGAACAGCTCCAGATTATCGATAAAGTCCTTTGCCTTCTGTGCATCGCCCTTGATCTCAAATGTAAAGATGGAACCGCCACCATTCGGGAAGTATTTCTTATAGAGTTTCTGCTGTTCCGGATCCGTAGAAATCGACGGATGATGAACGGCCTCAACCTGTGGATGATTCTTCAGATATTCAACAACCTTCAATGCATTCTCTACATGGCGTTCCACACGGAGGGAGAGTGTTTCCAGGCCCTGCAGGAAGATGAATGCATGAAATGGTGACAGGGTAGCACCGGTATCACGAAGGAGGATTGCGCGAATTTTGGTTACGAAGGCTGCCGGTCCGACTGCTTTCGTAAAGCTGATACCATGGTAGCTTGGGTTTGGCTCGGTGAGAGATGCGAACTTGCCGCTTGCTTCCCAGTCAAACTTACCACTGTCTACGATTACGCCACCGATGGTCGTTCCATGACCACCAATGAACTTTGTTGCCGAATGCACTACGATATCTGCACCATACTCAATCGGGCGAACCAGGTATGGAGTTGCAAATGTATTATCAATTACCAACGGAATCTTGTGTGCATGTGCGATTCCTGCTATTTTCTCAATATCAACGACATCGGAATTCGGATTACCAAGGGTCTCAATGAAGACTGCCTTTGTGTTATCCTGAATTGCCTGCTCGATCTCATCATAATTGAACGGATCTACGAATGTGGTATGAATGCCATACTGTGGGAGGGTATGCTCCAACAGGTTGTAAGTACCACCGTAAATGTTCTTAGCTGCTACAATATGATCACCGTTCTGTGCCAAATTCTCAATCGTATATGCGATAGCTGCTGCACCGGATGCAACCGCAAGTGCTGCCACACCGCCTTCCAATGCTGCGATTCTCTGCTCGAAAACATCCTCGGTCGGATTGGTCAAACGTCCGTAAATATTACCTGCATCTGTCAGACCAAATCTTGCTGCTGCATGTTCGCAGTTACGGAACACATAAGAAGATGTCTGATAGATCGGAACGGCTCTGGAGTCAGTAACCGGATCCGGCTGGTCCTGTCCCACGTGTAACTGTAATGCTTCCAATCAACGTGTAACTGTAAAGTTTCAAATTTCAAATTTCTTTCTGCATATGATTTCTTTCCCATAATTTTACCTCTTTCTGCAGGCTCGTTCCTGCCGTATATTCCTGTTTTATTTTCGTTTTATTTTTTTATCGTTCTATATCTTTTTCTGATGTCTTTATTTCTGCGTTCATTCCAATCTATTATCCTTAGCGGCAACACATTCGGTTGTAATTAGCGACTCCGTATCTTATTTTGATCTGTCTCATAAGCATCAACCTCATTTCTATGTATCTCATGTTGTAGTAGTTTTATTTCCTACCTGATTACAAGGATATATTACCATGCCGATCCCGGGTTGTCTAATACAGGAAATCAAGAGCCGGTTATAGGGAAAGGCTATAGCTGTTTCACAACTATTTTTCATAACCGGTTTTCACCGTCATATGCTTCA
>HF991371.1:0-1106 GCA_000431515.1 Clostridium sp. CAG:632
TACGGTGAATGGATTTGCTGCCGGTTTTTCCTCCGGTTGTGCGGATACTGCTTCATATGTCGGCTGTACTGCTTCTATTGTCTCCGTAGTCTCTACTACAGGTGCCGGCTCTGTTATCTCCGGTGTGACTGCAACTGTCGGCTCTGTTACCTCCGGCATAACTACGGATGTCGGTTCTGTTACTCCCGAAACCGGTTGTGATGGTTCCGGTATAACCGTCTTTTCCTGCTTGGTATAACCGTCTCTTCCTGCTTCTGTGGCTGAATTGGATTTCCGCAATTCTGACAGAATGAATCTCCCGCATTCACCGGAGATCCACATACACTGCATTTTAATTCTTCCATATAATCCCTCCAATTTATCTCCTATTATTTTTCAAGCTTCTATTTAAGAATTGTATCATAGCTTTCCTGTTTTAGCAACGAGTGAAACATTTTCTTAAGAGCTCTGTAAATCTTTGCTAAGGAAATATTGATATAACAGTTCTTTAAACACATACGAATAGGTAAGCCTCCGGACATCACTTCCTGCATATACCGGCAGGCTCTGAAAGCATGCCCCGTTTATATAAATATCCAGAGTTCCTACCACAGTATCTTCTGTGATCGGTGCCTCCGGATCCGTAATCAGATTTTCCTTTATTTGTATATCTTCTCCAGCACGCACCAGCAGCCGAACGGTCTCTCTGATTTCCGGTTCTATCACTGAGATTCCCTGCCCATGAAGTATTGTGAGACTGCTGATCGTCTGTTCCGGCGTTACGATCGTCTGCTTTTCATACCCTGTCATTCCATAATCCATAAGGCTTCTCGTGTCCTCCCATTTATAGGTCTTATGCGGTGGCCAGCCGGATGCGAGAACTACCGTGATCAGAGTTTTCTCTCCCCGTCTGGCAGCTCCGACAAAGCAATATCCCGCCTCTCCGGTAAAACCGGTCTTGATTCCCAGTGCACCGTCATAAGAGGTCAGAAATGCATCCTTATTCACAACGGAAACCGTACGTTCCCCCTGAAGCTCCTGAAACGTATGTGCCGGTGTCCGAATAATTTCCAGAAACTCCGGATTCTGAATCGCATAGCCGGCAATCCTGGCCAGGTCACAGGCGG
>HF991371.1:1145-21308 GCA_000431515.1 Clostridium sp. CAG:632
CTGATGCCCCGGATCATCCAGACCGTTCGGTGTTATAAAGTTTGTGTCAAACGCACCTATCTCCTGCGCTTTCTCATTCATCAGCTCTGCAAAAGCTTCTACCGAACCACCGATATGCTCTGCAATTGCGACTGCCGTATCATTGTGCGACTCCAGCATCAACGAATAAAGCAGATCCTTCAGATAATATTGCTCTCCTTCTGCACCGTTCATCTGAACATCCGGCTGTGCCGCCGCATTTTTCGAGAATGTGACCACATCCTCCGGGTTACCGATCTCTAATGCCAGAATACAGGTCATGATCTTGGTTGTGCTCGCCATTGCCTTTTTCTCATAGCCGTTCTTTTCATACAGGATTCTTCCGCTGTCCGCATCCATCAGTGCCGCTGCCCCGGCATGCAGCTCCGGAATTTCCGCACTTTCCGCTTCCGCGGCCTGTGTTTCGGAATCCTGTGCCTCACCGCTCTGCAACTCTCCGGTTTCTGTAGTATACTCTTCCGTAACAGCCTCTGTTTCCACTTCCGCTACGGTATGCTTTGACAGCTGTCCAAGCTCTACCAGTCCGGTTCCAAACAGGATCAACGTAACTGCCAGAATCCCCGCAATTTTCCAGATATCCTCAATCTGCCTGAGGTTTTCTATCTTTTCCTTTAATTGGCTCCAATCTTTTTTCATAAAAAATACCTGCCGGTCTGCTTATGATATTGTATCGCAGACGGCAGGAAAATATGACCGTTTTCGCACATTATGTATTTAACGTAATATTAGCCTCTTCAATGGCCTGTTGTTCAAAATCCGCAATCTTATCCGGTGTGATCAGTGGCAGATCATCCGTTGACTTCACACCAAAGCCCCGGAGAAAGTCCTCGGTCGTACCGAACAGGATCGGTCGTCCCAGTGCATCCAGACGTCCGACCTCCTCGATCAGATTATACTCTACCAGCTTATTGATGGCATGTACACAGGATACCCCGCGGATTGCCTCGATCTCTGCACGCGTAATCGGCTGCTTATAGGCAATGATCGATAATGTCTCCAGCTGTACATCTGTTAATGCATGTTTCTGGGGCAGATTCACAATCTTGGACAGAACCTCATAATACTCATTTCTGGTACACATCTGAAACGAATCATCCAGCTCTATGATCCGGATTCCCCGCTCCTCCTGATCATATTCATCCATCAGATGATGAAGCAGCTTTCTGGTTGTATCCGTATCATGTTCGATTGCTGCCGCAATCTGGCTGACTGTAACCGCTTTTCCCATAGCAAACAGTATCGCCTCGATCGCCGATTCTAACTTCTTTATCTCCTGTTCCATATTCTATCTCCTATTCCAGTGAATCTATCATAATATCATCAAATAATCCGTCCTGCCGCACCGTGATCGCACCGACCTTCATCAGTTCAAGAATAGCCATAAAGGTTACGATTACATTGATCTTTGACGCCTGTATTTCAAGCAAAGTGCGGAAACTGATACCTTTTAATCCCTTCACCTGATCCCGGATCGTATCCATCCGTTCTTCAATACTGATTTCTTCCCGTTCAATCGTACCGAACTTACTTCGGATTGGGTCAATCTTTTCCACCTGCTTTTTCATGACCATCTGAAAAATCTCATTCAGGCGATTTAAGGTCAGTCCATCACATAGTTCTACCGGATCAATCTCTTCCCGGTATTCAGCTACCTCCTTTGGAATTGCCGGAGATCTATAGATACTGCCTGCGGCATCCAGCTCCATATCCTTAAGCTCTGTTGCAGCATACTTGTACATCTTATACTCCAGTAACCGCCGTACCAGCTCTGCCCGTGGATCCTCTTCCTCTTCTTCTTCCTCTTCCTCCTTTGGCAGCAGCATCTTCGCCTTAATATTGATCAGTGTAGCCGCCATGACCAGAAATTCACTCATCACATCCAGGTCCTGTCGCTGCATCTCACCCAGATACTCCAGATACTGCTCTGTGATCGTAACGATCGGAATATCATATATATTTACCTGATTCTTTTCGATCAGGTGTAAAAGCAGATCTAACGGTCCCTCAAACACCTGAAGCTTTACATCTATCGACATGATTTCTCCTCAGCTTTCAATACGATTTATTATAAAGAAAAGCGGAGCAAATGACAACTGCTTCTTCAGCCTTTTCTCTTCAGCTCCACAACCATGATTTCCGGAATATTATTGACGCGGATTTTCAACGTATGATTTCCAAGGCCGCCGCTCAGAAGCATGGTACTGCTCCCCTCCTCGTAACAGCCTCTGTCATATTTCGGAAAAATCCGGACTCTTGGCGAGATTGCGCCTCCCAGTCCCGGAAACCGCACCATTCCCCCATGCAAATGACCGGATACGATCAGATCTGCTCCCCATGCTGCATATTCTTTGAAATATTCCGGTGTATGTGCGATCATGATATTAAACTGCCTTTTATCCGGTTCACCAATCATCTGATCCATGATTTCCGTTGAAAGTGGTTTTCTGTGAAATCTCTGATAATAATCCAGACCAAGCTCCAGCCCGTATACCGGAATTACAGCCTGTCCCTTCCGGAGTTCTGTCCTCGCATTTTCTAACAGAACTATTGTACCTTTTAGCTTGTGCAGATAGTCTTCCCACATACTACCGTACTGCTCCGTATCCTGCTTCACCCGCTCTTCATGATTGCCCAATCCATAATATACCGGATATCTCTCTGCAAGCGAGCAGATCAGGGCAGCGGCTATCTCTGTCGGCTGCCCCGGATGCCCGACCAGCATATCTCCGGCAAGGAGAATATAATCCGGCTTTTCCTCATTGATCTTTGCTATTAACCGCTCATTATTTTCTCCAAACTCTGCATTATGAAGGTCCGCCAGAATCAGGATCCGGCTGCCGTCAAATTCTTCCGGAAGCTTCTCTGAGCTTATGCAATAATGACTCACAGATAATTTTCGATTCTCGATCGTACTGACAACCGCTATGCTCAGAAGCATACCTGCCAGTATAATTCCAATTATTATTAAAATCTGCATGGGTTTCCTTTCGTATTCCGCTATCAGCCTGCCTCCTTCAGAAAAAACAGACGATAAACTGCCTGCTGAAAACAAAATCCATAGGTTTGTTTTTCAACCGTTTCTGCTGCCCGGATCGGAATTGCGCCAATCCGTTCTCCATCATAATAATAGACTGCTTCTCCGATCACACTGTCCTTTTCAACCGGAGCCGTCAGCTCTGAGTAATTCATTTCCTTCTGTATATCCTCCGGATGCATATCTCCGGTCAGAACACAACTGAACATTTCCTGTTCCGGATAACAGGACACCATTTCTTTTTTCCCCTGTTTTACGGGAATCTGACTACCGGAGGTCAATACCATATCATCCTGATACAATCTGCAATTTGCAAATCCGTAATCAAACAGCGTACATACTTCGTTGTTTCGTATTTCCTTGGTTGCTGCTCCCATAACTACTGCAATCAGGTGTACATCCTCCTTGGATGCAGTTGCCGAGATGGAAAATCCGGCTTCACTGGTATATCCTGTTTTCAATCCATTACAATATGGATAGAGCTTTAGTAATTTATTTGTATTTGCCAGTCCGAACTCGGAGGAACCTCTGGCTGTCACATGTGTGATCCGGTCCATCCATATGGTCGAGTAGTTAAATACCTCCGGATGCTTCACTGTCAGTTCACGGCTCATGATCGCTATATCTCTGGCTGTGGTTAAATGTCCGTCTGCATCCAGCCCACAGGCATTTTCAAAATGGGTATTCACCATTCCCAGTTCTGCCGCCTTCTCATTCATCATCGCCACAAATGCCGTTTCACTGCCGGCAATGTGCTCACCCATTGCCACAGCCGCATCATTTCCGCTGGCTATGATAATACATTTGATCATGTCTTCGACCGTCTGTGTCTCTCCGGCCTCAAAAAAGCACTGGGAGCCACCCATGGATGCCGCATGTTCGCTGATCGTTACCGTATCCGTCAGATTCATTTTTCCTGTATCCAGCCGGTCAAATATTAACAACAGCGTCATCACCTTTGTTACGCTGGCCGGATGCCTCTGCTCATCGGCATTCTTCTCATATAAAATCTGTCCGGTCACCGGTTCCATCAGAATGACAGAGGGAGATTCCAACTGCAGAACATCTCCGGTTTCCACGACTGTTTCCGTGACTGCCTCCGGTCCTCCCGGATCTGCTGTGCCATCCGATTCCGTTGATTCACCGGTCTCTGTCGTTCCGTCTGTCTCTGTTTCCGGTACCTGAGCAACGGTATTTCCTGTTGTTACATTCAGCGTTATATAAGCTCCCAAGGTCAGTAAAAGTCCGAACACTACGATTCCTGAAATACTTCTTTTCCTGTTCCGGTTCATACTGTACTCCGATTACTTCTTATTGTCACTATATTCCGCCGTCCGGGAAAACAGAACCTTTTATTTCAGGATAATCCCTTTTACGATCGGTTCCGGCTGCATCCGCACGGATGATATCTCGTATGCATTGATCAGACGATTTTTCGCCTCTTCTACCTGATCCTCCTGATTGCCGTAAATATATGCAAACGGCTCTTTCGTAGTTACCGCATCTCCCAGATGTCTTATCAGTCTTATACCAACGGTCGGATCGATCACACTGTCCTTGGTGGTACGACCGCCTCCCAGGATCAGGGATGCCATTCCGACCTCACTGGTCCTACATGCAGTCAGATATCCATCCTGCGCCGGATATACCGGCAGTTCAATCGACGCCTTCGGAAAATGTGTCTCCGGCTCATATATCCAGGATGCATTGCCCCCCTGTGCTTCCACAAACTCGGCAAACTTTCGAAGTGCCGCTCCGCTGCGAATTGTTTCCTGTAACATCTCTGTGGCCTGTTCCACCGATTCTGCCTTACCTGCTCCCAGTACCATATAGGAAGCCAGCGTCATCGTAACCTCTGTCAGCCTCTTTTCACCATCTCCGCACAATACCTGAATAGCCTCCTGCACCTCCAGTGCATTTCCGACCATTTCTCCCAATGGTTCATTCATATCCGTAAGCACTGCATAGGTCTTCTTTCCTGCCATATGCCCGATAGATACCATCGTTTCTGCCAGTTTTCTTGCATCCTCCGTGGTCTGCATAAATGCACCTGACCCGGTCTTAACATCCAATACGATCACATCCGCACCGGATGCCAGCTTCTTACTCATAATACTGGATGCGATCAGAGACAGATTGTCAACTGTAGCTGTCACATCCCGCAGGGCATAAATCTTTTTATCCGCCGGTGCCAGATTTGCAGTCTGACCCGCAATCGCCAGCTTCAGACGATTGACATTCCCGATAAACTCCTCTCTGGTCAGACCTGTCCGAAATCCTTCAATGCTTTCCAGCTTATCAATCGTTCCACCGGTATGTCCAAGTCCTCTGCCACTCATTTTTGCTACCGGTATGCCAAGACTCGCTAACATTGGTCCCAGAATCAGAGAGGTCTTATCACCTACTCCTCCGGTACTGTGCTTATCTACCTTGATTCCCTGTATTTCCGACAGATCCAGCTTCTCTCCGCTGTCTGCCATTGCCATTGTCAGATTTACGGTTTCCTCCGGATCCATTCCTCTGAAATATACCGCCATCAGAAAGGCAGACATCTGGTAATCCGGAATCTTTCCCTCCGTATATCCCATAACGATCTCATAGATCTCGTCCTTTGACAGGGTGCCGCCATTTCGTTTCTTTAATATCAGATCATACATGTTAAATGGATGGTTCATGAAACAGTTCCTCCTTCCTGCCTGTGCCAATCTTCAGTGTCTGCAGTCCAAAAATCTCACAAAGTGTCTGTCCTATATCTGCAAAGGTATCTCCTGTATGAAGATTCTTTCCGTGTGCGAATGCCACATCCTTACTGTACCAGAGCACCGGTACATACTCTCTGGTATGATCGGTTCCTTTATACGTCGGATCACAGCCATGATCTGCAGTGATCACCAGCAGATCCGTTTCCTGCATGGCATCCAGAACCTCTTTCAGTCTCAGATCAAAGGCCTCCAGTCCGGCTCCATAGCCTGCTGCATCTCTCCGATGTCCCCATTTGGAATCAAATTCTACCAGATTGGTAAATATTAATCCCCTGCTTACTGTTTTCATATAGACAAGTGTCTGATCCATTCCATCCATATTATCTTTCGTATGAATGGCTTCTGTAATCCCTACGCCGTCAAATATATCCTCAATCTTACCAACCGCTGCTACTGTCAGACCTGCCGTCTTCATATAGGAAAGCAGATTCTTCTCATCCGGTTTTCTGGAGAAATCCCGTCGGTTGGCAGTTCTTACAAAGCCACTGCCTTCCCGCACGAACGGTCTTGCAATAACTCTGGCTACATTATGCTCTCCGGTCAGAATCTTCCGGGCGATCCGGCAGATCTCATATAAACGCTCCGGCGATATCACTGCCTCGCAGGCTGCAATCTGAAACACGCTGTCTGCGGATGTATAAATGATCGGATAACCGGTCCGGATATGTTCTTCTCCCAGCTCCTTGATAATCTCTGTTCCGGATGCCACACAGTTTCCCAGATACCCTTTGCAGCCCGTTTGTTTCAGAAACTCATCCATAATCTCCTTCGGAAAGCCTTCCGGATAGGTAGGAAACGGAGTCGGTGTATAGATGCCGATCATTTCCCAGTGTCCGATTGTCGTATCCTTCCCCTGTGAACGTTCCTGCAATCTTCCATACGCACCAATTGGATGCTCTGTCGGTGGAATTTCCACCATACCGTCAATGTTTCCATACCCCAGACTTCTGAGATTCGGCAGCTGTAACCCTCCACATGCCTCTGCCGTATGTGCAATGGTATTGGCTCCTACATCTCCGAATGCCGCCGCATCCGGTGCCTCTCCCATTCCAACACTATCTAACACAATCCATACTACCCTTTGAACCATAAGCATGCCCTCCTTATATTCTATCCGGCTATATATCCCAGATACCGCATCAGGAATATCCAGAATGTCAATGTAACGCTTGATAATAATGTTGTCAGTACAATAATACTGGAAGACAGCACCTCATCTCCATCCATATTCTTTGCCATGATATACGCTGTCGGTGTTGTCGGTGACCCCAGCATAATGATCAATGCCAGAAGCTTTTGATCGCGGAATCCAAACCAGATAGCTAACGGTAAAAAAATAGCGGAAAGTCCGACCAGCTTGATCAAGGTTGAAACAATGGTCGGTTTAATTCTCGCCAGTGCCTGCTTTCCTTCAAATCCGGCTCCGATAGCGATCAGTGCTAACGGTGATGCCATGCTTCCCAGATTACTGATACTCTTTTCTACCATATGTGGCAGTTTTAACTGAATCAATGATGCTATCATTCCCAGCGCAATTCCGATGATGATCGGGTTTTTCGCAATATTGATCAGGGTTGTCTTGATCCGCCCTTTCTGGGAACGCACCTCCTCATTATTGCTCTCCAGCGTTAATATCGTTACCGCAAATATATTATATAACGGCACGGCACCAATGATCATAAGCGGTCCCATACCGGAATCTCCATATATATTCTGGATAAATGCAATTCCAAGAATTGCGGCACTGCTCCGGTACGAGCACTGTACAAAGGCTCCGACCTGTGATTTATCCTTTAAGAACAGCTTCGCCAGAATCCAGATTCCCAGAATACTGATCAACGTAATAACTGCACAGAAGCCTATGTACTCTCCGTCAAAGCTATGCCGGATATCTGTCGCCCATAAGTCCAGAAATAACATACACGGCAGACATACCTTAAATACAAACTTATTGGCGACTGCCACAAAGCCTTCGGTCAGCATTCCGATCCGTCTTAAAAAATAGCCCACCAGCATAACTGCGAACACCGGTACGGTTGCATTTAAACTATATATAAAACTATCCATTGTAATACCACGTTCCTTTTGGGTGTTTTCTTAAAAAACCATTGTTCCCCGGCATTTTCGCTGGGAAACAATGGTTTTATCTTTCCGTTTTCCTGATTACAGTAAATCGGCAACTTCCAGGATCAATTCCTTTGAAAGATCCCAGCCAAGACACGGATCCGTAATGGATTTACCATAACATCCGCCATCCACCGGCTGATTTCCGTTCTCGATATAGCTTTCTACCATGACACCCTTTACCAGCTTTTTAATATCTGCAGAGTGACGCATGCTATGAAGAACCTCTTTTACGATTCTAGGCTGTTCTGCCCACTTCTTACCGGAATTATTGTGGTTAGCATCTACGATGCAAGCCGGATTCTTCAGGTTAAACTTCTCATATAACTCTACCAGAAGCATCAGATCCTCATAGTGGTAGTTGGAAATAGACTGTCCGTGCTTGTTTACCGCACCACGCAGAATACAATGAACCAGATCGTTTCCGTCTGTCTTGGTCTCCCAGCCTGTATAAAGGAATGTATGCTTCATCTGACCTGCCATGCAGGAATTCATCATAACCGTTAAATCTCCACTGGTTGGATTCTTCATTCCTACCGGAATATCCATACCGGAAGTTACGATCCGGTGCTGCTGATCTTCTACGCTTCTTGCACCAATGGCCACATAGGACAAGATATCCTCCAGATACTGCCAGTTTTCAGAATATAACATCTCATCTGCAGCTGTCATTCCGGTTGCCGCAATTGCATCAATATGCATCTTACGAATGGCCTTTACACCTTCAAACAAATCCGGTGCCTTCTCAGGATCCGGCTGATGCAGCATACCCTTATAACCGGCTCCGGTTGTTCTGGGCTTGTTTGTATAGATTCGCGGAATGATCAGGATCTTATCTTTGACCTCTTCCTGAACCTTCGCCAGTCTGGTTACATAATCCAACACTGCAGTCTCATTATCTGCAGAACAAGGACCGATGATCATAATAAACTTATCAGATTCACCGGTAAATACCTTACGGATCTGCTCATCCCGATTTTTCTTGATTGCTTTTAATTCCGGTGTCATAGGAATCAGTTCCTGTAATTCCTGAACTGTCGGGACCTCTTTAATGAAATGTAAACTCATCCTTCTATCTCCTTCTACTTTTTATCTTTTGATGGATTCATAAATTTGCTTTTATTAATCTCATAATAAACAATTCCAACGCAGAGCATTCCGCCTACAATGTTTCCGAGTGTTACCGGAATCAGATTAGACAGATATCCGGATGCACTTAATGCAGAATGGATCTGATCTGCTGTCATGCCATAGGCTTCCTCCGCAACCTGTACATAGTTTGGATTAGTAGCTGCGAACATACCTGCCGGAATATAAAACATATTCGCTACACAGTGTTCAAAGCCGGAGGTGACGAATGCCATGATTGGGAAAAAGATAGCAAACAATTTTCCGATAATGTCTTTCGCTGTACCTGCCATCAGAATTGCCATACAGACTAAAATATTACATAAAATACCGGAACAAAATGCCGGGAAGAAATCCAGGCTGCATTTCCCGACTGCCACCTTGATCGTATAAGCGCCAAGCAATCCGGATGAATAATCAAACTGGTTCGAATAAAAGGTAAGTGCGGTGGCGATCAATGCCCCTGCCATATTACTGAAATACACAACTACCAGATTCCTAAGCATCTGAAGCACCGTTACCTTCTTGTCCATGATATCCATGATCAGAAGACAATTACCGGTAAACAACTCGCCACCTACCAACACGATCATCATCAGACCAACCGGGAATACGGTACCTGCAAGCAGTCTCGCCAGACCGACATTCTGAATATTGTGAACAGCCACATTCGATGCCTGTCCGCCGATGGCAATGAATGCACCGGCCATTAATCCCATGATGATCATCTTCCATATGTTCAGATTTGCTTTTGTAACACCTGCTTTGATATTTCCATCAATCGTCTCCGCCGGTGTATTATAAATATTTTCCATGATCCTTTTCCTCTTCTTATGGTATTTTATTTATATTCCTATCGTTCTTACTTCTGGTTCTTCTCTGCCAGCACGGAACGATTCTTGATCAGATAATCAAGCAATGACACTACAGTTAAGATCAATGCTGCATAGATCAGAATCTGCTCTGCAACATGAAATCCAATTGCTGCTGAAGGTATTGTTTCACCCAGATTCAGAATCAGAAGAATTACCATCAGCATCTGAACCGTTGTCTTAATCTTTCCCCAATAGCTGGCTGCGATCACGATTCCGTTGTCGGATGCGACCAGCCGAAAGCCGCTGATGATAAACTCTCTTGCAATGATCACAATAACAACCCATGCCGGAATCCGGTCCAGAGAAATCAGTGCGATCATCGCTGAACAGACTAACAGCTTATCGGCAAGCGGATCCATGAACTTTCCGAAATCCGTAACCAGATTATATTTCCGAGCAATTTTTCCATCCAAAAAGTCTGTCAGACTCGCTACGATAAAGATTCCGACTGCAATCCATTTTCCTCCCGGAATCTCCGGGACCATCAGTGCTACAAGAAAAAAAGGAATCAGTATTGTTCTGAAAATTGTCAGTTTATTCGGTAAATTCATATACGACCTCTCCAATCAAATCATACTCATTCGCATCTGTAATGCGAACTGTTACCATTTCTCCGGATACAATTTCTTCCTCTGCCGATACAAAAATATATCCATCTACATTCGGGGCTTCCCGGTAAGATCTGCCCATATATACATCATCCTGATAAAGATATCCTTCAATCAGAACCTGTAGGACTTTTCCTATCATTTTCTGATTATTATCATAAGATACTTCCTGTTGCAATGCCATGATTTCTTCCTGCCACTGCTTCTTCACATCCTCATCAATCTGATCCGGCATATCCGCGGCTCTGGTGCCTTCTTCCGGTGAATATGTGAATACTCCCAGACGTTCAAACTCCATTTCATCTACAAACTGCATCAATGCATCATGCTGTTCTTTTGTTTCACCCGGAAAGCCCGTGATCAATGTCGTCCGGATCGTAATATCCGGCATCGCCTTCCGCAATCTGGAAACCACATCCCGAATCTGTGCCTGATTCGTTCGGCGTCCCATCGCTCTTAAGATAGCATCCTCCGAATGCTGGATCGGCATATCGATATAATGACATACCTTCGGATTCTCCGCCATGGTCCGGATCAGCTCGTCTGTAATCTCTTCCGGATAGCAATATAATAAACGGATCCACTGAATGCCTTCCAGCTCACTTAACCGGTTCAACAGCTCCGGCAGCTTCTTGCCGCCATATAAGTCCTGTCCGTAGACCGTTGTCTCCTGTGCTACCAAAACCAGCTCCTTATACCCGGCATCTGCCAGCTTTTTCGCCGTCATCAGTACCTCATCCATCGGAATACTTCTGTAATTACCACGCAGATATGGAATAATACAATACGTGCAACGTTTATTGCAGCCCTCCGCAATCTTTAAATATGCCATTGCATTACCGGTCGTTACAACACGGTCTGTCAGATTAGTCGGCAGATACTCCACATCCTTACAGCATATCAGATGCTTTCCAGCGGTTGCCTGCTGTACCACCGTAACAATGTCATCAATATTGGTCGATCCCATGATTGCATCGACTTCCGGGATCTCCGCCTGAATCTCTGCCTGATATCGCTGTGCCAGACAGCCTGTTACGATCAATGCCTTTAACCGGGCTGTCTTCTTTAGCTCTGCCAGTTCCAGGATCGTCGTGATACTTTCTTCTTTTGCGTCATGGATAAAGCAACAAGTATTTACAACTGCAACATCTGCTTCCTTTTCTTCATTTGTAATATTATATCCATGTGTTTTCAATAGGCTGAGCATGACCTCACTATCTACCAGATTCTTGTCACAGCCCAGTGATACAAATAATATATTCATCCCTGTTCCTCTGCTATGCTTTCCGGATTTCCACTGCCTCTACACAGTTATGCATCAGCATTGCTATGGTCATCGGGCCAACACCGCCCGGTACCGGTGTGAGCGCACTTGCGACCGGTTCTACCGATGCATAATCCACGTCTCCACAAAGCTTGTTATTCTCATCCCGGTGAATGCCGACATCAATGACAACGGCACCTTCCTTTACATAGGATGCATCAATCATCTTCGGTCTGCCGATCGCAACCACCAGAATATCTGCCCGTCCGGTCACTTCCTTCAGATCTCTGGTTCTGGAATGGCATACGGTAACGGTTCCGTTTTCACGCAGTAACAGCATCGCCATCGGTTTTCCTACGATATTACTTCTGCCGAGGACTACGCACTCTTTCCCTTCGATTGCAATCCCGGATCTCTTTAACAACTGAATGATGCCGGCCGGTGTACAGGATACAAACCCTGCCTGTCCGATGCTCAATGCACCTACACTCTGCGGATGGAATCCATCCACGTCCTTTTTCGGATCGATCGCCTGAATAATATGATTCTCATTGATATGCTTCGGAACCGGTAACTGCACCAGAATGCCATAAATGGAATCATCATGGTTTAATTTATCAATAATTGCAAGCAACTCTTCCTCGGTGGTTTCCTCCGGAAGCTCATAGGATACCGACTGGATTCCGATGTATTCACATGCTTTCTTCTTATTCCCTACATAGACTGTAGATGCCGGATCATTTCCTACCTGAATCACCGCTAATGCGATTTCTATACCCTGAGCCCTATAGGCTGCTACCTGCTCCTTCAATTCATCCTTGATCTGTTTACTGATCTGTTTTCCATCAATAATTGCTGCCATTTATGTCCTCCTGATTTCTCTTGTCTGCTTAGAATAAGCCGACTGTTTTTCCTGTCTCATCTACATAAATCCGCTCTGCGGCCGGATGCTTCGGGAGTCCCGGCATCGTCATGATCGTCCCGGTGATCGCTACTATAAATCCGGCACCTGCACTGACATATACCTCCCGGATCGTTACTTCAAATCCGCTTGGTCTTCCTAACTTCTTCGGATCATCCGAAAGAGAATACTGATTCTTTGCCATACAGATCGGAAGCTTGTCATATCCCAGTGCCGTCAGGCGTGCGATTGCCTTCTTTGCTGCCGGTGAATACGTAACACTGCCTGCACCATAGATTTCCTTTGCAATCGTCTCTATTTTCTCTTCGATTGATAATTCTGTATCATAAAGCGGTGCATAATGACTCTCCTTAGTCTCCAGTGTATGAAGCACTGCCTCTGCAAGTGCAAGACCGCCTTCTCCGCCTTTTTCCCATACTTCTGCCAATGCGAAATTACAATCCCGCTCTTCACAGAAATTCTGCACAAAAGTAAGCTCTGCTTCCGTATCTGTCACAAACCGGTTCAGGGTAACCACGATTGGAACTCCGAACTTCTTCAGATTCTCAATGTGCTTCTCCAGATTTACAATTCCCTTGCTTAAGGCATCGATATTTTCCTGACTTAATTCATCCTTTGCTACACCACCGTTATATTTCAACGCACGCACAGTTGCTACCAGAACAACGGCATCCGGCTTTAATCCGGCCTGTCTGCACTTAATATCCATAAACTTCTCTGCGCCAAGGTCCGCACCAAAGCCTGCTTCTGTAATAACATAGTCAGCTAACTTCAATGCTGTCTTTGTCGCGCGGACACTGTTACATCCATGTGCAATATTCGCAAACGGACCACCATGAACGATTGCAGGTGTATGCTCTAAGGTCTGGATCAGATTCGGCTTGATCGCATCCTTTAAAAGAGCGGTCATGGCTCCTACTGCATGAAGGTCTGCTGCAGTTACCGGCTCTCCGGTATACTTATACGCTACAATAATACGTCCCAGCCGCTGCTCCAGATCCTGCAGATCATCTGCAAGACATAAGATTGCCATGATCTCGGATGCTACTGTAATAACAAAGCCATCTTGTCTGACAACGCCATCCATCTTGCCGCCCATGCCGACAACGATATTTCTCAATGCACGGTCATTCATATCCAGACAACGCTTCCATACGATCTGCTTCGGATCGATCCCAAGCTCATTTCCCTGCTGAAGATGGTTGTCCAGCATAGCTGCCAGCAGATTGTTCGCTGATGTAATGGCATGAAAATCTCCGGTAAAATGAAGATTCAGCTCCTCCATCGGTACCACCTGTGAGAATCCGCCACCGGCAGCTCCGCCCTTAATTCCAAAACAAGGACCAAGAGATGGCTCCCGAAGTGCAATCACTGCCTTCTTGTTCAGACGGCCAAATGCCTGTCCAAGACCTACGGTAACAGTCGTCTTACCCTCTCCGGCAGGTGTCGGATTGATCGCTGTTACCAATATCAGCTTACCATCCGGATTTTTTTCAATCCGGCTCATTAACTCATCACTTAATTTGGCCTTGTATTTTCCATATAATTCCAGATCATCCGGCTGAATATCCAGCTTCCCTGCGATCTCTTCAATTCTGTTTAATTCTGCTTCCTGTGCTATTTCAATATCTGTTTTCATCTTAAATCCTTTCTGCCCGTGTTTACCAGACTACCACTAGCCATCCTATCGAATTCCCCGGCTATTGTCAACCCCGCGCTTTCCTTATCCTCTAATAATACTCTTCTACCCATTCCTCAAACTGCTCTTTCGACATCAGTATGGTTCGTGGCTTTGTACCCTCATCCGGTCCGACCACACCGGCCTCTGCCAGCTGATCCATGATTCTTGCTGCCCGGTTAAAGCCGACCTTGAACTTCCGCTGAAGCATACCGATCGATGCCTTTTCACTCTCGATGATCAGCTCTGCCGCCTGCTTGAAATATTCATCCCGGCCGGAATTATCCGACTGATTTCCGGATGCGGATGCCGCACCCGAGGATGCTGCCGCACTGTTTTCTATCTGACTGGCGATTTCCGGATCATAGGTTACGTCACTGCTCTGATCCTTCAAAAAGTCTACCACTTTACTAACCTCTTCATCTGATACAAAGGCTCCCTGTACACGCACCGGCTTCGGATATCCGGTCGGGTAAAACAGCATATCACCTTTGCCAAGCAGCTTCTCCGCTCCGGACATATCCAGAATGGTTCTGGAATCGACCAGAGAAGATACTGCAAACGCAATTCTTGATGGCACATTCGCTTTGATCAATCCGGTAATGACATCTACCGACGGACGCTGTGTTGCGATAACCAGATGGATACCGGCCGCTCTGGCCAGCTGTGACAGTCTTACAATTGCGTCTTCTACGTCTCCATGCGCAACCATCATCAGATCTGCCAGCTCATCCACGATCACCACAATCTGCGGCAGTTTCTTTATTTCACTTTCTTCTTTATTTACCTGCGCCTGTACCTCTTCAACCTTCTTGTTATATCCTTTCAGATTCCGTACATTATATTCCGCAAACAGCTGATACCGTTTAGTCATCTCGATTACTGCCCAATTTAATGCACCGGCTGCTTTCTTCGGATCTGTTACAACCGGAATCATCAGATGCGGAATACCATTATAAGCGGTCAGCTCTACCACCTTCGGATCGATCATGATCAGCTTCACATCCTCCGGATCCGCCTTATAAAGAATACTCATAATGATCGTATTGATACAGACTGATTTACCGGAACCGGTAGCTCCGGCGATCAACAGATGCGGCATCTTCGCAATATCCGCTACCACCGTCTGTCCGCTGATATCTTTACCGACTGCAAATCCTATATCGGATGGGAACTTCTGGAATGCATCTGTTTCCAAAAGGTCACGCAGCATAACGGCTGAGTTCTCCTTATTCGGAATCTCAATTCCGATTGCCGCCTTTCCGGGTATCGGTGCCTCAATCCGAATGTCCGCTGCCGCAAGATTCAACTTTATATCATCTGCAAGTCCGACAATCTTGCTGACCTTTACACCCTGTTCCGGCTGCAGTTCAAATCGGGTTACTGCAGGACCACAGCTATAATCCGTTACCCTTGCACGGACTCCAAAGCTATCCAGCGTACTTTGTAACCGGTCAATAGTTTCCTGAATATGTGCATCATTATTTTTCTTTGAACCCTTTCCTCTGGTCAGAAGATCAAGCGGTGGCCGCTGATATCCGTTTTTTGTAACAGATGCGTTGCCTGAACCAGTGTCTGTTCCTGCAGGTTTCGTCGAGGCCATTTCTGTTTTCGTCTCAGATTCCGTTTGCTCCGGTTCTGTCAGCTCCCGCTCTGCTGACTTCAATTCAACCGGCTTTGCTTCTGTCAGTTTCGGCTTCGGTGTCCTTCTTCTTACCGGTGCAGGTTTTTCTTCCTCCGGTTCTAACGGAGTCTCCGGTATCTGCACATCCTCTTCCATCTGCATGGTAATTTCATGGATGCCACCCGGAATTTCTCCGGTCGCTGCCGGTTCTTCCGTCTCCTCCTCATAGGTCATGGTAATCTCATGAACCTCTTCCTTCTTTAGCGGATCCTCGCTCTTAAACTCTTCATGTTCAAGAGTTCCCTGTTCGCCATCTGTCGGTAATACCGTCAGATTCCGAAGCAGCTTTTTATCAATCTTCCGGTTAAAACGGTCATATTCCGGTTCTCTGGCAGCTGCTTCTTTTTCTAACTGCGCTTTCGCCTTTTTCTTTTCTTTTTCCGCACGTCGTAATTCAATCTCGTTCTTTCGTTTCTCTTTTGCGGCAAGCTCCTTCGCTTCCCGTTCTGCCTGCTTGACCGCTCTGGCTTCATCCAATGTCATACGATCTGCCTGACGCTTCTCCTGATACTCCTGACCGCGTTCCTTCGCATCCTGAAATTCTTCTTTCATACGAGCTCCGCCATTTTGTAGCAGACGAATAAATGATTTCTCTGTCATCAGAATAACCATGATCAAAATAACCACGATCAATACTAGATAACTGCCTACAACTCCGATTCCATTCTTTAAAAGCAGTGCGAGACCGCCCCCGATAAATCCGCCTCCGGACTTCTCTGCAAATGCGGTAAGATATAAATCGCCTGCTTTTGTTCCATCTGGGATCCCGACGATCAACTGTGCCAGCATGGATATATCCAGACATACCACTCCGGCATAGACGGTTTTCTTGATTGCCTGTGTGGAGAAACCGTTTGCAAACAGAAACGCCATTCCCACAAACAGGAGGATCGGTAATATGTATTGTATACAACCAAACACACCAAAGAGAAATCCGCTGATTGCATTTCCAACCGTTCCGCAAAGTCCAAAGTTACTTACTTCCAGAAATATTGCCACTGCACAGGCTACGATCAGGACAATTTCCAGATGAAATCCATCCTCTTTCTTTGCCGGTGCCTGTTTTGCCTGCATCGATGGTCTTGCTCCTGTTGCCTTCGTTCTCTGCTTCGTACTGCCGGTAGATGTCCTGCTCCGGCTGCTTCCTGTATTTGTTTGTGATTTTCCAGTGCCTTTCTTCTGGGCCATTCGGTTCACTCCTATTTCTTATATTCTGACTGTTTAGTCCTCATTATCTGTTCGTAATTATCCATTCTTACAGTACAAAGTAACAGACTACGGATGCAATACCTACAATCAGGCAGTAAATGGAAAATACGGTAAATTTATTCTTCTTCACTATTAACAACATTGCCTTAATACATAAATAGCCTACAACTCCGGCAACGATCATTCCTGCCAGATAGTTCCAGATCAGACCACCTGAAAACTCTGCTACCGTAAAATCCTTCAGCTGTAACACCATAGCCCCGAGAATAGCCGGTATAGACATAATAAAGGAATACTTGACTGCGAACTCCCGATTAAAACCCCGGATCAGGCAGGCTGTAATCGTGGTACCGGACCGGGATAAGCCCGGCAGCGTTGCAACGCCCTGTGCCAGCCCGAGAATAACTGCATCTTTATAGCTTGCCGTTTCTTCTGTCTTTTCTCCAATTTTAATATGATCTGCCATAAACAGAATGATTGCGGTCAGAATCAGGCAGATACCCGGCAGGATCAGATAATCTGAAGCCGAACCAATAATCTTTTCCAATAGTACACCCATAATTCCGGTCGGTATCGTACTGATAATGATCATAAGCACGAATCTGCGATATGTACTGGTGATTACCGGCCGATATGCATGTTTTTCTTCCTTCTTCCGGAATAGATTTGCGATCCAGATTCCTGCGTTGCAGATCCATAGTCCTACCATACAGCAGCCATTGACGAACAGTTCCTTAATATCTTTCCAGTATACAAAGCAGATAGCCACCAATGTCGCTGCATGCAGTAATACATCATACAATAATCCTGTGTCTGTATTTACATGAAATATATTTTTAAAGATTGCCAGATGTCCGGAGCTGCTGACCGGCAGAAACTCCGTTAATCCCTGTATCAATCCCATAATAATCGCTTCTAAAAATGTCATGAATAGATTCCTCCCTTTATCCATGCTAATCTAACAAGTCTTGTTCTGTGTCCGGATCATTTCATGCAGCTTTGTCACTGCATCATGGATCCCGCCGACTGAATCGATCAGTCCTTCTCTGACCGCCTCATGCCCAACCAGCATGGAGCCAATGTCCTTTACCAGTTGCTGATTATTCATCATAATCTGCCGAAGCCGTTCTTCCTTTACCATGGAATGCTCGACCGTAAAGGCAATGATACGATCCTGCATCCGCTCAATGTACTCATAATTCTGCTTGACGCCTATTACCATACCGTTCATCCGGATCGGATGAACCACCATCGTAGCTGTGGGTGCAATAAAGGAATAATCACCGGATACCGCCAGTGGCACTCCGATCGAATGACCGCCACCCAAAACCAATGTTACGACCGGCTTTTGTATCGAGCTGATCATCTCTGCAATCGCAAGCCCTGCTTCCACATCTCCACCCACTGTATTTAACAACACCAGCATGCCATTGATCTGATCGTTATCTTCAATCTCCGCCAGCATCGGTAACACATGCTCATATTTGGTGGTTTTTGAGCTTGACGGCAGACACTCATGCCCTTCAATCTCTCCTATAATATTCAACAAGTGAATCCGGTGGTGTTGTCCATTATTCTTCAACATAAACTGTCCGGAGTCATGAATCAGTTTCCCGACACTTTCTTCCTTCTGCTGCTCCTGATAAGATATATCCTCTTTTGAAGGCCTGTCCTGCTTTGTTTCCTTTTTTTCCATAGATCCCTCCTGTCGCACCGTAATGAAACACGTTGCTACCATAAGACTAAATCAACATCTCCCGGAATCCTCCGGTTGATGTTGATTTCGTTACTATAGTATATGGAATTTCCATGGAATTATACGGTGCTTACAGATTATAAAAAACAACTACACCAATAATGATTCCCAGGATCAGACCAACCGTTACCTGGCTTGGGGTATGTCCTACATATTCCTTCAATATAGTTTCACCCCATTTATCTCTGCTCGTCTGATCAAGCTTTGCCTTAATATCCTCGTTTTTAATCAACACATTCAAAATTGCGCCCTGCTTTCCGGTCTCTAACCGGACATTCATTGCGTCATACATAACAATGAATGCAAAAATAGCCGAAATTGCAAATTCAAACGAATCCGGTCCAAACTGTAAAAATGCTACTGTTGCCAGTCCCCCGACTGTCGCGGAATGTGAACTTGGCATTCCGCCTCCTCCAACAACACGTTCCCAGTTCCATTTCTTTGTCATACACAGATGAATTATGACTTTCAGGATCTGTGCTGTCAACCATCCCAGTATCGGTGCTACCAGTATCGGATTATGCAAAGCCAACTGAAATTTGTTCATTCTCTGTCTCCCTTTCCCTGTCTGCTGCTACATCAAAACTTCTATCTCATTTGCTTCGGCCAGATCGGAAGCAGCAATGTAATTTCCATCTACAGGCTTACCGTTAACTACCAGAGATCTTACTCCGCTCTCCTTACCTTCCGGATTCTTCACTACCATATGCAGCTTCTTGCCACGGAATACTTTATCAATCTTAAACTCTTTCCAGTCAGAAGGTACGGACGGATTGATCTGCAGTCCATCAAAGTCCGGACGCATACCCAGAATACCCTCTACGCAGCCAACCATAACCGTAGATGCTGTACCGGTCAGCCAGTGTACATGAGCTCTGCCTTCGAACGGACTCTCTACGCTCTCGGTAAACTGCCCGTGACAATATGGCTCCAGTTTCCGGATCTCCGCCTTGTCATTCATGGATGCCGGTGAGCTTTCGTCAAAGTACTCAAAGGCACGATTACCATGTCCCATTAACGCCTCTGCCAAAATGATCCAGCCCTGTGGCTGGGGGGAAAAACCGCCCATCCCCACGGGCC
>HF991371.1:21342-23356 GCA_000431515.1 Clostridium sp. CAG:632
TTAAAGAGTAACATCAATGCTCCGTCAAATGCATGATCCACATAGGAAGGAGCCATCAATCGAACACCGTATGGAGTATTCAACTCCCGATGTACAGACTCCAGTGCCAGCTCTGCCTGTTCCTTATCTGCCAGACCACTGATCACAGCCCATGACTGTGGGTTCAGCCACATATTTGCTTCCGGATCCTTCTTGGAGCCGATGACCTGACCATCCTCCTTGAAGCCACGGATATATCTGTCATCCTCCCAGCAAAGGTTCTGAAGTGTATCCTCCAGCTCCTTCTGGATTTTATCAATGTACGCTGCATATTCCTGATCCTGACGATCTTCTGCGATCTTTCTGATCATGGACATTGCATAATAAAGCTGCATTGCTACAAATGTTGACTCCCCCAGCTTACCCAGTCTCAGACAGTCATTCCAGTCTGCATGCAGACCTGCCGGCATTCTGTGATTGCCCAGATGATTCATGGAGAAGTCGATTGCCCGCTTCAGATGCTCATAAACGGTATCCTCTCCGCCATTTGCATATACGATCACCTCATCCAGGAATGCCTTGTTTCCGGACTCGGAAATATACTTATAAACTGTCGGGAACAGCCACAAAGCATCATCTGCACGATAAGCCGGATGTCCGGTTGCACGTACATAAGACTCGTCATCCGGTGTATCCTCATGACCTGCATTATGATCAAACTTCACAAGCGGAAGTCCTGCACCGTTATTTACCTGTGCGGATAACATGAACCGGATCTTTTCCAGAGCCATTTCCGGTGCCAGATGAATCACACCCTGAATATCCTGAACCGTATCCCGGTATCCATATCCGTTTCTCAGACCGCAATATGTAAAGGATGCAGCCCTTGACCAGATAAATGTCATAAAGCACTGATATGCATTCCAGGTATTGATCATGTTATTAAAAGAATCGCTCGGAGTTTCTACCTGCAGGTTATTTAACTTGCCATGCCAGTAATCGATCAGCTCTGCAAGCTCTGACTGACAGGTATCAGCCACATTCGCATAAGAGGCAATAATTGCATCTGCCTCCTCTTCCTTCTTCTCGCCCAGAATAAAGGCAAGCTCTTTGGTCTCTCCCGGCTCCAGAGTCAGAACTGTCTGAAGGGCGCCACAGGCATTGGAATTATAGTTTAAGACTCCGCCGCAATCGCCCTGTTCCACAGCAGCCGGATTTCCATAGCCATGATATCTTCCGAGGAAGCTCTCACGATCACCACAGTAAGAAGACACCTGCTGTCCTGCCATACCGAAAAATCTTGCGGAGCTGTTGCTTCCGTTAATGGAATGTTTGTTTACATTCTCATTGATCATCTGTAAAATCTTATTATTTCTAAAGTATGTACGGGTGATGAATAATGTATACTGCAGATTTACCTGATCCTGCTCATAATTTCCTTCGTTGGTAAACTCACAGTAACCAAAAACAGAAATCTTACGCGGACGATCCGACTGGTTAGTCACCTTAAGATTCCACACCTCATAAGTCTTGTCAAGTGGTACATAATATAATGCCTCGGAATGAATTCCTGCATAATCTGCATGCATATTTGTATAAGCAGTACCATGATGGCATTCGCTCTTGTAGCTGTTCAGATCTTTGCCTACCGGCTGCCAGGATGCTGACCAATAGTCTTCTGTCTCTTCATCCCGGAGATAAATGTAACGACCCGGCTGATCAAAGCTGTTGAAAATATAACGGATCACACGTCCGTTCGCTCCGCTTTTTACAAAGCTGTAGCCTCCCGCATTGTTGGAAATAATTGCACCATATTCCGGTGAACCCAGATAGTTTGCCCATGGTGCCGGTGTATCCGGGCGCGTAATCACATATTCTTTCTTCGCACCATCAAAGTAACCATAATTCATGTTGTATTCTCCTTTATATTTCTTTTATTTTACAAAATAACCCACGCTGATTTATTATAGCAAAAAAGTCCATTAACCGCAAGGGACAATGGACTTTTCACATCATCTGATTCTGATTAGTTTAA
>HF991371.1:23385-24760 GCA_000431515.1 Clostridium sp. CAG:632
CCGGTTCAGCATCCTTTAAGCTTAAGCTGATCTTACCCATTTCAACACCGATACACTTAACGCGAACCTTGTCTCCGATATTTACAACATCCTCAACCTTGGCAACGCGCTCTTTTGCAAGCTTTGAAATATGGATCATACCATCCTTGTTCGGTGACAGCTCTACGAATGCACCATAAGGCATAATTCTTACCACGGTACCTTCATATGTCTTGCCAACCTCGATCGGATCTACGATAGAATGAATGATCTGCATTGCACGGTCGATGCCTGCACGTTCAATACCACAGATATATACAGTACCGTCATCATCAATATCGATCTTCACACCGGTCTCATCAATGATTGCATTAATGGTCTTACCCTTCTGACCAATGATTTCACCGATCTTATCCGGATCAACCTTCATCTGCTCGATCTTCGGTGCATATTCACCAACAGTCGGACGCGGTTCGGAAATTACCGGCTTCATACAGGTGTCCATAATGAACAGACGGGCTTCTCTTGTTCTTGCAATTGCTTCTTCTACGATTGGGCGTGTCAGACCATGGATTTTAATATCCATCTGGATTGCTGTAATACCCTCTGTCGTACCGGTTACCTTGAAGTCCATATCGCCGAAGAAATCTTCCAGGCCCTGAATATCTGTCAGTACGATGTAATCATCATCGGTATCACCGGTTACCAGACCACAGGAAATACCCGCTACCATAGCCTTTATCGGAACACCGGCTGCCATCAATGACATGCAGGAAGAACATGTAGATGCCATAGAGGTAGAACCGTTTGATTCAAAGGTCTCTGATACGGTACGGATTGCATATGGGAATTCTTCCTCACTCGGAATAACAGGAAGAAGTGCTCTCTCTGCCAATGCACCATGTCCGATCTCACGACGTCCCGGACCTCTGGATGGCTTTGTCTCGCCTACAGAGTATGATGGGAAGTTATAGTGATGCATATAGCGCTTGCTGGTCTCGTTCGGATCCAATCCATCAATCTTCTGGATCTCAGAAAGAGGTGCCAGTGTACATACATTACAAATCTGAGTCTGTCCACGGGTAAACATTGCAGAACCGTGAACTCTAGGAATAATATCAACCTCAGCCGACAATGGACGGATCTGATTGATCGCACGGCCGTCCGGACGCTTGTGATCCTTTAAGATCATCTTACGAACCGTCTTCTTCTGATACTGATAAATAGCCTCGCCTAAAACAGCCAGCCATTCCTCGTTATCTGCAAATGCTTCTTCTAACTTTGCAGTGATCTGACGAATGTTCTCTTCTCTTACCTGCTTAACATCTGTAAAGACAGCCTCCTCCATCTCTTCCGGAGTTACGATTGCCTTCATTGCCTCAAATAATTCAGCAGG
>HF991371.1:24787-33058 GCA_000431515.1 Clostridium sp. CAG:632
GAACTGCACAGCTGATATACTCATGCTTCGGCTTTCCAACCTCAGCTACGATCTTATTAATGAATTCAATAATTGTCTGATTGATCTCATGTGCTTTGTAGATAGCCTCGATCATCTTAGCTTCCGGAACGATATTGGCACCGGCCTCGATCATAATAACCTTCTCACTGGTAGATGCAACCGTTAACTGCAAGTCGCCTTCCTTCCACTGTTTCTGGGATGGGTTTACGATGAACTCTCCGTCGATAAGACCGATCTGCGTCATTGCACATGGACCGTCAAACGGAATATCCGAAATACAGGTTGCAATGGATGCACCAAGCATAGCCACCAGCTCCGGACGGCACTCAGGATCTACGGACATAACCATATTATTCAAAGTAACATCATTTCTGTAGTCCTTCGGGAATAACGGGCGCATCGGACGGTCGATGACACGGGATGTCAGGATTGCATTCTCAGATGCCTTTCCTTCTCTCTTGTTAAATCCGCCGGGAATCTTTCCTACTGCATACATCTTCTCTTCATATTCAACACTTAATGGGAAGAAATCGATCCCCTCTCTCGGCTTCTCAGATGCAGTTGCGGTTGAAAGAACAACTGTATCGCCATAATGCATAAATGCACAGCCATTTGCCTGTGCTCCGACCCTGCCAACATCTACACGCAGAGTTCTTCCTGCAAGTTCCATTGTAAACTGCTTATACATATTCGTATCTCCTTTTCTTCGATTTTGTATAAGACACCGAAACAACTAAAAAAATCATTGCACCAATGACCTTTTTAGCGGTCTCGGTTAGCGTCTTACACAATCTGTTTTATTTTAACATACTAATATTCAAAAAACAAGTCAAATCCCTGTCAAACACTATATTTTCTATTGCATTTTTTATTGATCAACTGTTATCAGATCCTGCTATAACAAAAAAAGCAGACAACAGTCAAACTGCTATCTGCTTTCTGTAGTATTACTTTCTTAAGCCTAACTTCTCAATTAAAGCTCTGTAACGGTTGATGTCCTTCTTCTTTAAGTAAGCCAGTAAGTTTCTTCTCTGACCAACCATCTTTAAAAGACCTCTTCTGGAATGATGGTCATGTGGGTTAGCCTTGAAATGCTCTGTCAGATCGTTAATTCTTGCTGTCAGTAAAGCTACCTGTACTTCCGGTGAACCTGTATCACCCTCTGTACGTCCGTATTCCTTAATAATTTCTGCCTTCTTCTCAGTTGTAATCATGTCTTTATCTCCTTTCTTTTTATACAGCCGATACTAAGATACAGGTCGGAGTGTCCCGAATCCGAGCATTGGCTAAAATCACAACGCTGTTATAATATCATAGAAATCAAAATCTGTAAACCCTGACTTTTCATTCTTTTCCCAAAAATTTCACAGGAATTTCATATGGTAATATTGACTTCAAAAATACCACGGCTTAAAATAAATTTATCATTATTATACACAATAATTTCATTGAAACGGAGGGATTTTTATGTTATTTGGAGATAGTATGAAAAAAATTATGTTAGCCGGCATCGGTGCTGTTGCCGTTACCGCAGAGAAATCAAAGGAGTTGGTCGATGAACTGGTTGTAAAGGGGGAATTGACCGTAGAACAAGGCAAGGTTCTGAATGAAGAATTAAAACACAAGGTCAAGGATACCATTAAGAATAACGTCCAGATTCAGATTGTTCAGCCCGAAAACAAGACCCCTGCCGCTGAGCACGTTATTTCTCAGATGGAGAACTATACTCCGGAAGAACTGAATGCGATCCGTCAGAAGCTGGATACATTAACTGCCGAGAAGCAGTCAGCCGATACGCAGGCTGCAACAGAAGCATCTGATGATAACGAAACAGAATCACAGGAGTCCGAGTCATGACTTATACCGCCAGAACCGAAAACAAAAAGCGTCTGCAGGAAATTACGCAGATCATAAAGAAACATAATCTGGTTAAAAACGGACTTTCTCCGGAAGTACTTCGATTGTTACTGGAAGATCTCGGACCAACCTTTGTAAAGCTCGGTCAGATCATGTCAAAACGTACGGATATCCTGCCGGCTGCCTATTGCACTGAACTGGAAAAGCTTTGTGCCGATTCCAATCCTCTGCCGGTTGATGCTATTACAGATGTTATTGAGTTTGAGTTTGGCCGTCCGATTGAAGAGATCTTCCAGCATTTTGATACAAAACCGCTGGGTTCCGCTTCCATTGCGCAGGTACATGCCGCAACTTTAATGGATGGTCGTAAGGTTGTTGTCAAAGTACAGCGTCCACATGTTGCAGAGACCATGCGGGAAGATATTGCCATCATGCGGAAAATCATCCGCCCTCTGAAATTCGCGCCAAGCGTTGGCGGTGCTGTTGATTTTCATATGCTGTTAGACGAATTATGGAATGTTTCGCAGCAGGAACTGGATTTCCAGATTGAGGCACAGCATTGCCGTCAGTTCCAGGAAAACAACAAGGACATTGTATATGTGGCTTGTCCTGCGATTGAAGACCATCTGACCACCTCCAGAGTCCTTACCATGGAATTTATCGATGGCTTTTCTATTGATAACAAGGAAAAAATTCTCGAGAATGGTTATGACACCGGTGAAATCGGAACAAAATTAGTTGAAAATTACTTAAAACAGATTTTAGATGATGGATTTTTCCATGCAGATCCTCATCAGGGAAATATCATGATCCGGGACGGCAAGATTGTCTGGATCGATATGGGAATGATAGGAACACTGACCTCTCATGACCGTACTCTGTTAAAGGATGCCGTAAAGGCAATTGTTCATAAGGATAACAACGAGATCATCCGTGCGATCATAGCACTGGGAGCTGTAAAGGGCGAGTTGGATTATACCCATCTTTACTCTGATATTGATATGCTGCTTGACCGCTACTATTCCATGGATCTCGGTGACATCAATCTCGGCAGTATGATGCAGGATGCGATTCAGGTTATTTCTGAAAACCATATTGTCCTGCCACCCGGAATCTCCATGCTGGCAAGAGGGCTTCTTACCATTGAAGGTGTACTGGCAACCATTTCTCCGGAGACCAATGCCGTGCAGATAGCCAAGCAGCATGTGATCCGGGAAGTCCGCCAGAATCACGATATCAAAAAGACTCTGGAGCATACCGCCCAATCCATGTATGTTTCAGCAGAAAAAGCATTGGATATTCCTGCTCTGACAACAGATCTCTTAAATATGACACTCCGCGGGCAGACAAGATTTAATCTGGATCTTACAAGTTCCAAGTCTTTAATGGATCAGTTTGGCCGTATCATGAACCGGCTGGTTGTCGGCATTATTACTGCCGCACTCTTACTTGCATCCAGTCTGATCTGTACAACCAACATGCAGCCTCAGACCCTGGGTATTCCGACACTGGGATTCATCGGTTATCTGGCGGCACTGGTACTGGGTATCATCCTGATTCTTGTTTCTCATCATAGTAAGGATAAATGACCGGATTCCATGTATCAGGCAAAACAGGAGACAGAATCGGAATTTTTCCGTTCTGTCTCCTGTTTTTTATCCTATGCTATAAGTATATCCCAATCGATATTTATCTGCAATCTGTGCAATAAACTCTGAATTAGTCGGCTTTCCACGTTCGGAACTGATCGTGCATCCAAATATTTCCTGTAACACTTCGGCATCACCACGACTCCATGCCACTTCAATTGCATGCCGGATTGCACGCTCCACACTGGTCGCCGTTGTATTATACTGCTTTGCGATTGTCGGATATAACAGCTTTGTAATATAATTTAAAACTGCAATATCATGAACCGCCATAATAATTCCGGTCCGGATATACTGATATCCCTTAATATGAGCAGGGACTCCGATCCTGCGCATAACATTTGTAATCTCCGTTTCCAAATATGCATCTGCATCCATTCGTTCCTGTCCGCCCCTCTGACATGTCTCATAGCTTCTAACATCACGCAAACCGTTCTCCCTCAGCGGCTTATGTAATTGAAGTACCCGATTATATAATGTCTCAAGACGATAAGGCTTCATGACATAATAATCGGCTCCGGACTGGCAGGCGCAATCCATAATAACCGGATTGTCAACCGAAGAAATAACAATCACTCTCGGAAGCTTTGGAACCTCCAGATTCTCCATCAGCTTTTCCATAATACCCAGGCCATCCAATTCCGGCAATATCATATTCATTAATACAATATCCGGTTTTAAGAAAAGAATTCTGTCGTACGCCCCCCTGACCATCGTACTCCACACCGACCACTTCAATATCCGGCTTTTGTCCAAAAAATTCCAGTAATCTTTTCCCCTCATCTTTGCTGTTTACAGCAATCATCATTTTAATCATGAAATCAACTCCCTTCTACAATTTCATTCTTTATTATACGTCGAATGTCGGAAGTTTTTTCGAATTATAATGGAATTCAAATGGAATTGATTGTCATTTTTTGTATTTTTTAATATTAATTCTAAACATATTTAGCAAGAGAATAGTTCCGATATACCGCCCAATCATATTCTGTCATGTATTCTCCGTAATACCGTTTCCCGGCATCTTCTTTTCCAGCAAGAAGATCATACAGATCACAATCCAGGAGTTCCAGATTAATCCTCCGGTTTCCCCGGGAGGTTATCAGCAATTCTTCTATATCATACTCCTTCAGCTCCTGCTGCAATGTTTTACATAGTTTACTGCATAGAGATTGCGTAGCACCGTCTTTCGGCCTGTCTCCCCACAAGGTTGCAATAATCTGATCGGAATCAACCGTGCCGCCTTGTCTGTCAATCAGCATGGCTAACAATTCTTTTGCCTTTGCACTCTTAAACATAACCGGCTTTCCGTCCACAAATAAGTCAAAATATCCAAATGTCCTGGCATAAATCCTCTTTCGTCTATTCTGATATAACAGTCTGACCATCTCCAGTTTATCTTCTATTTCTCCCCTGGTATATGGTTTTAGCAGAACAAGCGTATGTCTCTGATGCAATATCCTTTCCAGATTTTCTCCGGATTGTGTTATATATAAAACTATTAACTGCGGATATTGCTCTGCAAGCTGTTCTCTCAGCTCCTGTCTGTCCTGTTCCGGCTGCCCATCATACAAAACCACCAGATCGATGGTTGTTGTCTGCAGACACTTCTGTGCCACCTGCGCCTCTTCATATTTTCCGGCAATTACCAGATCCGGCATTTCTGTCAGACATTCCTCAAAGTCCAAATCATCTTGATCATTTCCTAATAGTATGGCATTCATGACTACATCCCCCCGTCCTATATCTCATAATATCGGTCGTCAGGAATCATGGATACTCATTTAACTGATTCTGTTCAGATATGCTTCATTTACCGCAAGAACCTTCTCCATCGCATCCGGCCCCGGTGCTCCGATTGTATTTCGCTTTGCCACACAAGTCCTTAAGCTGATTGCTTCATAAATATCTTCTTCAAACACCGGACTTTCTGCCTTAAACTCTTCCAGTGTCATATCATCCAAAGCAATATTCCGCTCGATGCAATGCAAAACCAGTCTTCCGACAATACCATGTGCATCCCGGAATGCAACACCATGATTTACCAGATAATCCGCAGCATCTGTTGCATTCGTAAAACCACGTTTAGCACTGGCCTCCATGCGTTCCTTATTTAAGGTCATAGTATCGATCATACCTGTAAACAGCGCCAGACAACCCTTCACTGTATCAATTGAATCAAATGTCAATTCCTTGTCTTCCTGCATATCTTTATTATATGCCAGCGGAATTCCTTTCATCGTTGTCAGCATGGATGTCAATGCTGCATAAACCCGTCCGGTTTTACCGCGTACAAGCTCTGCAATATCCGGATTCTTCTTTTGCGGCATAATAGAGCTTCCTGTACTATATGCATCATCCAGCTCAATAAACTGATATTCATTTGAATTCCACAAAATAATTTCTTCGGAAAAACGGCTCAAATGCATCATAATGGTTGAAAATGCTGATAACATTTCAATCAGGTAATCCCGATCTGCAACAGAATCCATACTGTTCAAAGTTGGTCCGGCGAAATCAAGCAGTTCCGCCGTCATCTCGCGGTTCAACGGATATGTGGTACCTGCTAAAGCTCCGGCTCCCAACGGGCAATAATTCATTCTCGCATAAATATCTTCCAATCGGCTATAATCCCTCTTGAACATTTCCATGTAAGCACCCATATGATGTGCAAATGTGATTGGCTGCGCTTTCTGTAAATGAGTAAAACCAGGCATGTAGGTATCTACATTTTCCTTCATTAAACGATGAAGCACACGCATCAGTGCAATCAGAAGCTCTTTTACTTCTCCCAGTTCATCCCGGATATATAGTTTCATATCCAGTGCTACCTGATCATTTCTGCTTCGTCCGGTATGAAGTTTCTTTCCCGGTTCTCCTATCCTGGCAATTAAGTTTGCTTCCACAAAACTGTGAATGTCCTCATATTCGCTCGTGATCTGCAGCTTTCCGGCTTCCACATCTTCTACGATTGAATTTAATCCTTTTATAATGCATTCCTTTTCTTCATTCGTTAAGATTCCGACTGATGCCAGCATCGTTACATGTGCGATACTTCCCCTCACATCCTGCCGGAAAAACTTCTGATCAAATGAAATAGATGCATTAAAATTGTATACTAACTGATTCGTTTCTTTTGTGAAACGACCTCCCCATAACTGTGCCATCTTCTTACCTCTTTTCTAGAATTATAGGTGCTATTTTACACTAAACAGACTAAATTCTCAACCCCTATCCGGTTTTGGCACAGTTACTTTCTGTCAGCATTGCATTCCAGTTTTTCTCTAAAAGCATCTTCTTGATAATCATACATCTGTTTTTTTAATTTATACAAGTAACTCTAAGGATAAAAAATACAATATTCCACGGAATTTTTCCATATTATTCCTGTCGGTATTTATTTTTTTGACCCTTGGGGTTTCTGTACATTCTTTCAAGCTCGCATACAATGATAAGTGGAGGTAAATTATGGTAGATCAAAAGAAAATCGGCATTCGCATTCAGGAATGCCGCAAGAAACAACACATGACAGTTGAGCGTCTTGCAGAAGCCGCCGGAATTTCTCCAGAATTCTTACGTGCAATTGAATCCGGTCAGAAAGGTATGTCATTAAATACCCTTTCCAGCCTGGCTGTTGCTCTTCAAACTTCTGCAGACTACTTGTTATATGGTTCTTCTTCGGAAGAAAAATACACAGTATTGGTTCAAATTCTGGAATCCTGCTCTACGGAACGCATCCAGGATATTGCTCATCTGGTCAAAAATATTTTGGAACTAAGTAAATAGCAATGCATAAATCGGATTCCGTCTGCATTTTATCTCAACTATCTGAACGATTCAGGTGAACATCCAGCTGGTTGAATGGAATGCAGATTTTTTCTGCATCAAATGCCAGCTTTATATGTTCCATAAGATTCCATTTTGTTTTCCAATAAGCATCTGTAGGCACCCATACATGGACAAGCACTGTTAATGCACTATCACCGAATTCATCAAGCGCAATATCAATTGGCTCTTCCTGTAACACCATCGGCTCGCTTGTCACTACATCCTGAAGAACCTTTTTCACGTTTCTTAAATCCGCATCATATTCCACCGGCACTACCAGATCGATCCGGCGTTTCTCCTGCTTCGTCAGATTCGTCAGGCTTGTATTGGATAAGGTTCCGTTGGGGATTACTACCACTTTCCCATCAAATGTACGGATTCTGGTGTAAAAGATATCGATTGAAATAACTGTTCCTTCATTTCCATGTGTATCCTCTTTTATATAGTCCCCGATCACAAATGGTTTCAGAATCAGGATCAGCACTCCACCCGCAAAATTTGACAGGCTTCCCTGTACTGCCAAACCGATTGCAACACCTGCAGTTCCAAGCAGTGTCACAAAGGAAGTAACCTGAATACCCATAATCGAGATGACTGTAATAAATACCAGAATATATAACAGGATATTTATGATAGAGCCTAAAAAAGAAGCCACAGTCGGATCTAATTTTGATTTGCCAAAGGATTTCCGGACTACCTTCATGATCCATTTGACCAAACGGAGTCCTATCACCAGACATATCAGTGCCAGCAAAACCATACCTGCTTTGCTCATCAGCCACTGACCTGCCCGCCTCATCTGTTCCTCCAGAAATGTCATATCTGTCTGTGCTGTCAGCCTCATTACCATACTCATGTTTTATCACCTCATCAACAAAAATACTGATTAAAAACAGGCGGTCTCCGTCAGAACCCG
>HF991371.1:33119-37419 GCA_000431515.1 Clostridium sp. CAG:632
GATATAGACAATGGAGCAATGTATATGGAGATTGAATTCTCACGTTCATCGCAGACAACCTTCTTGCTTTGCTTTAAGGTCTTATTCTTCTTGCCTTCACCGCCAAATTGCTCTTCCTCACTGGTAAATATCTCTTTATACTTTCCGGGATATGGTACACCGATATTGTAATTCACATGTTCCACCGGTGTGAAATTACATACGATCACTAAGGTATCTTCCTTCTTCTCGGTCTTTCTGGCAAATACCAGCAGACTTTCATTGGACGCAATACTGTTGATCCACTCAAAACCTTCCGGGTCATCATCCAGTGCATAAAGTGCCGGCTCCTGCTGATACAAATGGTTTAACGCTCTGCAATAATCCCGGATACAAACATGCGCATCGAATTCAAAGATACCCCAATCCAACTCATCAGATTCATTGAATTCCTTAAACTGTGCAAACTCCTGTCCCATAAAGAGAAGTTTTTTACCCGGATGCGTCATCATAAATCCATATGCTAGACGCAGGTTGGAAAATTTATCCTCATAACCTCCCGGCATTTTTGCGATCATGGACCCCTTCTCATGAACCACCTCATCATGTGAAAGTACCAGAATAAAATGCTCACTGTATGCATATACCATACTGAATGTCAGTTCATTATGATGATACTTTCTGTACAACGGATCCAATTTCATATATTCCAGAAAATCATTCATCCAGCCCATATTCCACTTAAAATCAAATCCAAGACCGCCATCAGCAACCGGATGGGAAACCATCGGCCATGCCGTAGATTCCTCTGCGATCATAATACAGCTCGGATACCGTTCCTTCATGACTGTGTTTAACTGCTTTAACATATCAATGGCATCCAGATTCTCATTTCCACCATACATATTCGGCAGCCAATTGCCAAAATCGCGTCCATAATCCAGATATAACATCGACGCGACTGCATCCATCCGGATTCCGTCCACATGGTATTTATCTGCCCAGAATAATGCATTTGCGATCAGGAAGTTCTTCACCTCCGGTTTGCTGTAATCAAAAATATAGGTTCCCCAGTGTGGATGCTCACCGCGGCGCGGATCCTCATGCTCATAGACACAGCTTCCATCAAACCGTCCCAGACCATTCTCATCCTTTGGAAAATGTGCAGGAACCCAGTCAATGATAACAGAGATTCCCTGTTCGTGCATATAATCCACAAAGTACATAAAATCCTCCGGGCTTCCATACCGGGCAGTCGGAGCATAATATCCGGTCACCTGATATCCCCACGACGGATCATATGGATGTTCCATAACCGGCATCAGCTCAATATGCGTATAGCCCATATCTTTCATATATTCCGCCAGTTTTACTGCCAGTTCCCGGTAATTATAATACTCTCTTCCGTCTGTCGGACGTTTCCATGCTCCCAGGTATACCTCATAGATTGACATTGGTGCCTTCGATGCTTCTACCTTATCGCGATTCTGCATCCATGCATCATCTTTCCACTCGTACTTCCGAAGATCTGTAACGATCGATGCATTACATGGCCGCAGCTCTGAAGCATTTCCATACGGATCAGACTTCATCTTCAGTTCTCCGTTTCTGGAACGAACCTCGTACTTATAAATCTCATTCTCACCGACACCCGGAATAAATAATTCAAAGATACCAGAATATGGAAGTCTCCGCATCTGATGAATCCTTCCGTCCCAATGATTAAAATCTGCAACCACACTTACACGTTCCGCATTCGGTGCCCACACTGCAAACAACACTCCGGCTACACCGTCCACTGTCATAGGATGTGCACCAAGCTTTTCATATATCTCATAGTGCATACCTTCATTAAACAGACTGATATCAATCGAATCAATCACCGATTCAAACATATACGGATCAATATATGTATATTCCGTTCCATCTTCTTTCGTCATACGGATACTGTAATCAAAGCGCTTGCATTTCGGAATCTTTACGGTAAAAAATCCGCTGACCCGTTTTGCCTCTAATGCATATTCTTCTTTTGTCTTTTCATTGATAACCGTAATCTGTTTTGCCGTTGGCTGAAACACATTTACATAAATATCATCAATGCATTCATGCATTCCAAGAATATGATGTGGATCATCATGTCTTGCTTTTACCAATGCATCTACTTCCATCCAGTTTATCGCAAATACATCTTTTTTTATCTTCATTCTCTTCTCCCTTTACAATTCATGAATAAATATGCCGCTTCGAAGCTTAGGCTCAAACCATGTTGATTTCGGCGGCATCAGCAGACCTGCATCTGCAACTGCAAACAATTCCATAATTGAAGTCGGATACATCGAAAATGCAAGATACATATCAGAATCAGCCCGTTTCTCCAGCTCTTTCAGTCCCCGGATTCCACCTACAAAGTCTATTCTCTTATCTGTCCTCGGATCCTGAATTCCAAGCAGCTTACCCAATACCAATTTCTGAAGAAGTGACACATCCAGTCCTTCCACGGGATCTGTATTTAAGTATTCCGATTTTATCTGCAATTGATACCATGCGTGATCCAGATACATACCAATTTCTGCTTTTCTTGTCGGCGAAACCGGCACATCACTTTCTGTCACATGAAAGCTCTCTGACAGTTTCTGCAGAAATTCTTCTTTCGTCATGCCATTCAGATCCTTTACTACCCGGTTATACGGCAGGATCATAAGCTGATCATGCGGGAACAGAACAGACAGAAAATAATTAAATTCCTCTTTTCCCGTATAATCCGGATGTTCTTTTCTCCGCTTTAATCCAACCTTTACGGCTGACGCTGCCCTGTGATGTCCATCAGCAATATATATTTCCTGAATCTTCTGAAACTCCTGACAGATTGTCGTCACATCCGGCTCCGCATCTACGACCCATACCGCATGTCCGATACCGTCCGGTGACACGAACCGATAAACCGGTTCTGTCAGCTTGATGCGTTCCACCAGCTGATCAATCGTCTTTTGTGCACGATATGCTAAGAAAATCGGTCCGGTCTGCGCATTACAGGTATCCACATGGCGGATACGATCCTGTTCCTTCTCTTCTCTGGTATTCTCATGTTTTTTAATCACATTATCCAGATAATCATCAATAGAAGCACATGCAACCAGTCCGGTCTGTGCTCTTCCATCCATTGTCAGCTCATATATGTAATAAACCGGCTTGTCTTCCTGGATGTACATTCCTTCCCGGATCATGGAATCCAGAATTTCCTTTGCCTTCTGATATACCTCCGGTGCATAAGTATCTACACTGTCATCAAACTGTGTTTCGGCTCTGTCAATCCGCAGAAACGATAATGGTTCCCGTTCTACTTCTTTCTTCGCCTCTTCCCGATTATATACATCATATGGAAGGGCAGCAACTCGATTCACAATATCTGCTCTTGGGCGGAATCCCTGAAATGCCTTTATGTCTGCCATACCCAAAGTCTCCTTTTCATGTTTCTTCCGTTTCAATAAATTACAGATGATTTTATTTTACCTCATCCAAAGCAAAAATCCAAGCATAAATACAAAAAGAAGAAAAAACGGAACAAATCTGCTTGTTCCGTTTCTCTCTTTTCAAAAACTATATCATTTATGCAGGATCCTGCCGGTTAACCTCTTAGTTTCTTAACAGTTTCCCTTAAGGATTCATCAAATTCTTCTTCTGATGAGTTTTCGAATACAATTAATTCTTTGATATTTGTTGGTGGATTATAATTCTGAGATGCTACATATTCATCCCAGTGCTCCAGCTTCCATGTATCACGATCTGAGTTTCTCTTGATCATTCTCTGATGGCATACATCAATCCGGGTATTTACCCATACAACTACGAGTTCTGCATCTTTCTTTGCAAGACGCTCACGCAGCTTACTTAAATAATCATCATCCCGAATCTCATCTGTGAAAGGTGCATTGATCAATACAGTATCATTATATTCCAAAGCTTCCATCGCAATATCCAAAATAGCATAATACTCATAATCACGAATCTCTTTCTGGAAAAAGTCTGATGAACGATTATACTCCTGGTGTGCTACCTTAAATATCTGCTTTGAAAGTACAATCAATGTATCTTTGTCAAGATATACACAATTTGTTAATGCCTTCGCCAGCTGTTTCGTTACATGTGTCTTTCCGCAAGCCGGTGGTGAAGTAACTAAAATCAAGTGTTTCATTGTTGTTCCTCCTGGTTATTATCACTACTGAGAAAGTTTAGCATATATTTTCCTCTTCTGCAATATTAAAGTCATAAAATATGACAGCATACTGACATATTTGTCATTCAATGGCGACCGCCTCCGCCA